>NZ_CADDZT010000034.1:18560-40705 GCF_902812655.1 Candidatus Frankia meridionalis
TCGACCCGGCCGAAGTGCATTTTTTCGACCCGACGACCGGCATCCGACTTGGGCGATAAGCACGATCTGTTAGATCTTACCAATCATGGGTCACCGACGAGAACAACAACCTACCGGCATGACCCGCCCGAAGGAGGAACAACCATGCCCACTCCGACAACCACCCCGGCGGCCACGGCGTCGATCACAGCGTCAGTCACCATGCCGGACCTCGCGAACATCGACCTGGATGAACTCTCGTGGCGGAAGTCGAGCTACAGCAACGGCGCCGGCGGCATGTGCGTCCAGGCCGCATGGCTGGACGACGGCACGGTTCTCGTCCGTAACCTGAAGATGTCCGGAGAAGTGGCCGTCGCCTTCTCCGCGGACGAGTGGACATGCTTCGTCAGGGGAGTGAAGGCCAACGAGTTCGATAGCTGGGCGGGGTCAAACGGTCATAGCGACCTCACGCCGAGATGATCTCGGTAGTGTCGACAGACTGGATGGTAGCTGGCCCTGAAAGAGACGGACCCTTTTGTTGGGGGCAGCACAAGCAATGGATTCACGAAACTGAAGACTTCACACTGCTCGCGACTGCTTACGCTCGCACGATCCGGACCTGCACCGGCTCATCGGACGTGGTTTTCGGAGTCCCCGTGAACCGGAGGATGGGCCTGCCGCTCGCCCAGATCGTCGGGAACTTCGTCACGATGCTCGAGGTCTGGGTGCCAGGAACTGGTTACTCGGAGAACCACGACACTGCAGTGCTCTCCTACTGCCCGAGTGCGGTCAGCGACGAAGTCGCCAACTCCGTGATCGAGACATTCCGGGTCCAACTGACCGAAGTGGCCGAAGCGTGAATCCTGACACCCGGGTGCCGCGCCACGACGCGGACATCACTCTGATCGCCGATCCTGCAGTCGCCGCCATCCCTGTCCACGACTGTGAAGATCCCCTGGTTGACCTTCGTGGACTTCTGTCCGTCGACACCAGGCGCGGCGATCCGCAGGGAATGTTCACCCTGGTCCGTTCGGTACGCGACCGCCTGGACGAGGCGGAGAAGTCGTTGCCGAGAGGTATCCACCTGCTGGTGGTCGAAGCCTTCCGGTCGATCTCTCTCCAGCGCAAGATCTACGAGTTGTATCGAGACGGACTGCTCCAGTCCTACCCGGGAATGGAACTGACGGAGGCCGACATTATGGCCACCCGGTACGTGGCACCCGTGGGCTTGGCCCCGCACACCTGCGGAGCGGCTGTCGACCTGACCCTGTGCGACTCGAACATGGTCGAACTGGACATGGGATGCGAGGAGGGGGCAACGCCTGAGGAGAGCGCTGGTGCCTGCTACATGGAGGCATCCGGCCTCAGCGCCAGTGCTCGGGAAAACAGAGCAATACTCCGCGGTGCCCTGACCGGAGTCGGAATGGTGAACTATCCGACTGAGTGGTGGCACTGGTCCTTCGGGGACCGGTACTGGGCGCTGGTTTCGGGGGCTGATCACGCCGTCTATGGACCAACACATCCAGATGGGATTAGGGCACCGAAGGTTGTTTTCGGCTAGCAGACCAAAGAGTGTGATCATGGTTTTTCCCGCGCGGCCGGCGGCTCCGGGGATCCTGCGCGTGTTGGGTTGCAGCCGCATGATTCCCGGTGGATGAACGTGGGTTCCAGCCGCACGGTCCGTGGTGATCGAGTGGGGTCGGCGAGCCGGCACATCAGTAGTTGAACCGCCGTCCTGCCCAGTTCGAGGCGGGGCGGGGCCATGGTGGTCAGTCGAGGCGAGATCAGATCGGCCCACTCGACGTCGTCGAACGACGCGAGCCCGACGTCGTCCGGCACGCGTTTGCCCGCCTCACGCAACGCCCGCAGAGCTCCGATCGTCATGAGGTTGTTGGCGACGACCAGTGCGCTCGGCGGGTTCGGTCGTGCCAGCAGGTCGTGAACGGCCTGGCGCGCCGGCTCGGCCTGGGATGCGCCCTGGACGAGCAGCCCGGCATCATAGGGGAGTTCGCATCGGGCGAGCCCGAGGCGGTATCCACGTAACCGTTCCTTCGTGGTGGTCAGGCCGGGCAGACCGGCGACCATGCCGATTCGGCGGTGACCGAGCTCGGCGAAGTGCTGGACCAGAGCTGCGGTCGGCTCCTCGTTATCGGGTCCGACCTGGTCGAAGTCCTCCGAGGCCAGACGGTCGACAAGTACCGTTGGCACGGAGTTGGCGGCCAGGTAGGCCAGGGCTGAACCCGGCGCGCTGGACGTCGGAGCGATGATCATCCCGTCGACCCGCCGTCCGTGCAGTGCTCGCACCGCCCGCAGCTCGTGGTCCGGGTCGTCGCTGGAGTCCACCAGGAGCAGTGTGTAGCTCGCAGTCGACGTCTCCGTTTCGATCGCGTGGACGACGTCGGTGAAGAACGGGTTCGTGACAACCGGGATCGTCAGGCCGATGGTGCGGGTGCTTGCCGTCACCAGTGCCCGGGCGATTGTGTTGTGCGTGTACCCGGTCCGCTCGATCGCTTGTAGCACCGATTCGCGGGTCTGTTCCCGTACCACCCGGGTGTCGTTGATCACATGGGAGACCGTGGAGACCGAGACGCCCGCGGCCCGCGCGACGTCCGCCATCGTCACCAAGCTGATCTCCTGACTGTCAGTCCTCCATCCTGCACTGAAGTGAAGTGTAGACGCGGGACGCAAGCGCTCGCGCAAACGCTTGCGCATCCTTGTGATGCGTGTAACATTCCGCCCAGTCCAGAGCAACCCGGAGCTTCCGGTTGCCGGTCAGAAGGGGACAAGGGATGGTTGATCACATAGAGGCCGGACGGCTACCGTCACACCGCGTCGTGGCGCGGGCGGCGATGGGGGACGCCGGCGGCGGCTGGGCGGACCGTTCCCGCCGCGGACTCGCAGGCGCCGTCTGGTGGCGGCGTGGTGTACGTATCGCGGCTCTGCCGGCTTTAGCCGCGCTCGTTCTTTCCGCGTGTGGCGGCTCGTCGAGCGACACGGGCACCCCCGCGGCCAGCTCCTCCAGCGCCGCCTCGAGTGCCGCCTCCGGCGGCACCGTAACCGTTGGGCTGATCACGAAGACAGACACCAACCCGTTCTTCGTGAAGATGAAGGAGGGTGCGGAGACGGCGGCGAAGGCCAAGGGGGCCAAGTTGATGACCGCCGCCGGCAAGTTCGACGGTGACAACGCCAGCCAGGTCACCGCGATCGAGAACATGGTTGCAGCCGGAGCGAAGGGTATTCTGATCACTCCGAGCGACACCAAGGCGATTGTCCCGGCGGTCGAGAAGGCGCGGGCCAAGGGTGTGCTGGTCATCGCCCTCGACACCCCCACAGATCCGCAATCTGCCGTGGATGCCCTGTTCGCGACCGACAACTTCACCGCCGGCGTGCTCATCGGCAAGTACGCCAAGTCTGTTCTGGGTAGCACGCCAGCCAAGATTGCTACGTTGGATCTTTCTCCTGGCGTCACGGTCGGCGTGCTGCGCCACAACGGCTTCCTGTCGGGCTTCGGTGCCGCCACCGTCGACGCGAGTGCGACCTCCCTGGCCACCTCGCCGAGTGTCGTGTGCAGCCAGGATACCCAGGGGGACCAGGCCAAGGGCCAGACTGCGATGGAGAACTGTCTGCAGAAGGCCCCGGACATCAACCTTCTTTACACGATCAACGAGCCGGCCGCGCTTGGCGCTTACACTGCACTGAAGGCCGCGGGCAAGGAGAAGAACGTTCTCATCGTCTCGGTTGACGGCGGTTGCACCGGCGTTCAGGCCGTCCGGGACGGCAAGATCGCTGCTACTTCTCAGCAGTACCCGCTGAAGATGGCTGAACAGGGTGTGAACGCTGTCGTCGAATATGCGGCAAGCGGTACCAAGGCGTCCGGGTACACCGACACCGGCGTCACTCTGATCACTGCCAAGGCTGCGGCCGGTGTCGACTCGAAGGATCTCGACTTCGGTCTCGCCAACTGCTGGGGTTAATCTTTTGTGCGGTGGGTCCGCGACAGCGGGCCCACCGCACAGGGTTCTTCTGGCAAAGGCCCGTATGGACCCGTTCTTTTTCTTGTTCACGGCACCTGGGGTTCACGAAACATTGGAATGCGTATGATGACAACGACGGTCGTCGAGCCGGATACAGTGCGCCGCGCGAACACTCGTGCGGTCCTGCGGCAGGTGCTCGGCATATCCACCCTTGGCCCGCTGGCCGCGCTGTTTCTGGCCGGTATCTTCTTCTCGATCAAATCCGACCGCTTCCTGACCGGCACAAACCTGTCCCTTGTTGTCCAGCAGGTCATGGTCGTCGGCACGCTGGCGATCGGGCAGACGCTGGTGATCCTCACCGCGGGAATCGATCTGTCCAACGGCGCCATCATGGCGCTGGGAAACATCATGATGACCAGCCTGGCGGTCGAGTCCGGGCTCAACCCGTATCTGGCGATCGCCCTCGGACTGCTGGCCTGCGCCGGCTTCGGCCTTCTCAACGGGGGTCTGGTGACCTCTCTCCGGCTGCCGCCGTTCATCGTCACACTGGGCACGTTGAACATCGCCTTTGCGCTGACGCATATCTACTCGGACGAGCAGACGGTGTCCGGTCTACCGTCAGAACTGACCTACTTCGGGAAGACGTTCAGCATCGGCCAGACGGACGTCACGTATGGATCGGTGCTGATGCTGCTGCTGTTCGCCCTGATCTGGTATGTGTTGAGCCAGACCGCGGCCGGTCGGCACGTCTACGCTGTGGGGGATAATCCTGAGGCGGCCCGGCGGACCGGTATCCAGACCCGCCGCCTGCTGCTGACCGTATATGCGGCCGCGGGTCTGATCTATGGCATCGCGGCACTGCTCCTGGTATCCCGGACGGGCGTCGGTGACCCGAATGCCGGACAGACGGACAACCTCGACAGCATCACCGCTGTCGTCCTCGGTGGAACCAGCCTGTTCGGCGGGCGGGGCAACGTCGTCGGGACTCTCATCGGCGCACTGATCGTCGGGGTCATCCGTAACGGCCTCCAGCTCATCGGGACCAAGTCGATTTACCAGGTTTTGATCACCGGCATACTTGTGATCGCCGCTGTCTCCGTCGACCAGATCGTCCGAAGGAGGAACCAGTGAGTGTAACGGCGGACGAGACCACGAAGGCTGGTCGGGAGGACATCGTTTTCGAGGCACGTGGCCTGGTCAAACGGTACGGTCACGTCACCGCGCTGGACGGCTGCGATTTCGAGCTACGGGCCGGCGAGGTACTTGCCATCATCGGGGACAACGGAGCGGGAAAGTCGACCCTGATCAAAGCATTGTCCGGCGCGGTGACGCCGGACCTGGGCGGGTTTCTGCTCGATGGCCACCCGGTCCGTTTCCATAGCCCGGCTGACGCCCGCGCGCACGGGATTGAGACGGTCTACCAGGATCTTGCCGTGGCGCCGGCACTGGATATCGCCAGTAACATGTTCCTCGGTCGTGAGATACGCCGTCGCGGACCGCTCGGCAGCGTGTTGCGGATGCTCGACAAACCGGCGATGAAGCGTCAGGCCGCGCAACAGATGAGCGAACTCAAGATCGGTCTGCGGTCGATGACGAACCCGGTCGAGGAGCTTTCCGGCGGTCAACGCCAAGGCGTGGCTGTGGCCCGGGCCGCCGCGTTCGCACGCAAGCTCGTCATCATGGACGAGCCGACCGCGGCACTGGGCGTGCGGGAGTCCGGCCAGGTACTCGATCTCATACGGCGTATCCGTGACCGCGGTCTGCCGGTGATCCTCATCAGCCACAACATGCCGCAGGTGTTCGAGGTTTCTGACCGGATACACATTCAGCGACTCGGACGGCGGGTTGCCCTCATCACTCCCAAAGAGCACACCATGGCCGAGGCGGTGGCAATCATGACGGGTGCCATGCCTGGAAGGGCGGAGAAGGAACCGGTGGCCACAGCAGACGACGGCGCGGGCACGATCACGGCTGCTCCCGCGTCCGGGGTTTCCACGGTCGGGGTTCCCGTCGCATCGGCGATGCCGACGCGCCAGGTACGGAAGTCCACCAGGAGCCTGACCGACACGATCGGAAAGTCATGATTCCACCGGACACCGGTTATGTCGCGGTGATCGGCGAGAACGTCGCGGACGCTGTTGTCGAGCCGGCGGCCAAGAACGACACCGCTTTGCGGTTGCGGGTCTTCCCGGGGGGTGGCCCGGCGAACACGGCGGTCGCTCTCGGAAGACTCGGCACACCGACCAGGTTCCTCGGTAGGTTGCCGCAGGGCGCGTTCGGTGATCTTTTTGTCGAGCGTCTACAGAAGTCTGCGGTCGACCTGTCGTTCGCTGTCACCGCCAGTGAACCGGCAACGCTCACCATTGCGTCGGTGGCGGATGACGGTCAGGCCAGTTATGCGTTCTACGCGGCCGGAACGGCGGACTGGCAGTGGAATGCGCAGGAACTGGCCCCGTCTCATTTCGACGGCGTGGAGTGTGTGCACGCGGGGTCACTCGCGCTGGTGATGGAGCCGGGCGGGAACCTGGTCGAAAAGCTGCTCGACACTGTCCGGGAACGCGCGACGGTGTCGATCGACCCCAATGTCCGGGCCGCCCTGGTGAGTCCGCAGAGGTACCGGTCGAGAATCGCGGAGTGGTCTCGCCTCGCTGACATCATCCGGATGAGTGAGGATGATGCCGCCGAGCTCTTCCCAGGCGTCTCCCCGGATGATCTACTCATGGCCCCGAGTCTGGCCGATGTGCCACTGGTCATCATCACGCGCGGGGAGCGGGGCGTCATAGCCTCATTCCGACAGGATGTAGTGGAGATTCCCGCCGTCGCGGTGCGTACCGTCGACACCATCGGCGCGGGCGACGCGTTTTCCGCCGGTATCCTTCACTGGCTGCATCGAGCCGGTCATCTCGGCGGTCGTATCGACCATCTCGACATCGAGACCGTACGACGCGCGCTGGCCTTCGGTGCCCGCGTCGCGGCACTGACCTGCGCCGCACCCGGCGCCGATCCGCCCTGGGCGAGCCAGCTGACCAACGAGACCACAAACCTACTTCCATGAGACCCCGTGGGGCTCCAGAACCCCGGTCTGGGTGTTGACCTGCATGTTTGCCTGCGGGACAGGGGCGGTGTCGGGCAGGTTGAATGATCATAGGTCGTTTATGTTGTGGTGAGCGCTGGAGTCGGCCCACATGCCTGTGAAATGCACATGCGTCAAGCCGGAGCGGGATGTCGAAGGTGGCGGGCCCGTCCGCAGGACAGGTAGTATCCAGTGGTATGTCGCGCCGTCGCCACGATGTCGGTAGGGTAAAGCCACGATGTCGGTAGGGTAAAACTGTGCGGTCCGATGGTGTTCAGCCTGTGATCAGTGTCAGCGGTGTGTCGGTGTCGTTTGGGCTCCGTCGGGTTCTGAACCTGGTCGACCTCGAGGTCTACCCAGGTGAACTGGTTGCTCTCGTCGGGGAGAACGGCGCGGGGAAGACGACTCTGGTCGGGTGCGTCACCGGGTCGTTGACTCCTAGTTCCGGCCGGATGCGGGTGTGTGGCCGGGAACCTGCTGCGGCGCTACGCAGTGGCGAGATGGCGGTCGTGTGGCAGGACCTGGGGCTGTGCGACAACTTGAGCATCACCGCGAACCTGTTCCTGGGACGCGAGCGAGGCCGTGCGTTCCTGGCCCAGGACAGGATGTACGCCGAGGCGATGGCCGTGATGGAGCGCTTCGGCCTGGATGTCGGGGATACCTGCCGCAGGTGCGGGGAGCTGTCCGGCGGCGAGCGTCAGGCTGTCGCGATTGCGCGAGCGCTTATGGGCCGGCCACGGGTCTTGGTGCTTGACGAACCGATGTCCGCGCTGGGACTTGGCGAGACCCGCCGGGTGGAGCGCCTGCTGCGGTCTTTGCGTTCGGACGGCATTGCCGTCCTGCTCGTGTCGCACCGCGTTGAACAGGTTTTCGATCTTGCTGATCGGGCCGTCGTATTACGTCAGGGTCGCCTGGTGGCGGACCTCAGCACAGTCGAGGCCCATGCCGACGACGTGGTCACGCTGATGTCCGGGCTGAAGGTCGACTCGGTCGCTCGCAGGCACCTTGCCCGGCTTTCCAGCCTGGTTGACCAGCTTGCCGAGGTGGAGCCCTCGGCGTCGATCCCGATGATTGTTTCAGCGCTGAGCACCGCGGTCGGACAGCAGCAGTTGTGCGTACATCTGCACGACGATTCGCAACCGGGGAGCCTCCTGCTGGGTGCGTCGGTCGGGATCGCATCCGAGGCACGTGTGCAGTTGGCGCGTGTCCCGGTCGGACCGCAGGGCGGCTGCATCGGACAGGCGGCCGGATCCGGCGTGCCGGTCGTGATCGAAGACGTTCGAGGCACGGGGACGATCACATGCTGGCCGGAAGGTACCGCCAGTATGTGGTCGGTTCCGATCATCGGAAAAGATGAGACGTTTGGGGTGCTGTCTGGCCTGGCAGAGGTGTCGGGTCGACCGCAGGATGATCTGCTGGCGCTTGCCTCGGTCTACGCCAGCCTGGCGGCGACCGCGATAGAGCGAGAGCGCCTGCTTCGAGATCTGACCCGCCGCAACAGCATCCTCGAAGCACTGCGGGACATGCTCGACGTCCTGGCCGGGCCGGAACAGGTCCACGCCGGGCTGGGTGTTGCGGTAGACACGCTTCGGAGGGGCTTACGTGCCGACGCCACCGGGCTGTTCCGGACCGACCCCGTGACAGACGAACCGCAGGATGTAGGCGATGAGTCGCCTGATGTAATTGCGCTATACGGCTCAGTGGGTCGAACCAGGCTGGTAAAGGCAACTGAGCAGGCGGCGACGGACACCGGCTGGCGTCAGGGATTGCGGCGGCCCGACAACCACGTGGTGGCTGTTCCGCTCGTCGTTGACGGGCGCCGGCTACTGCTGGCCGCTTGGTGGCATGATGGGTCCGCGATCACTCCGGACGCGCTGGAGCTGATCGGCAACGCTGCCCGGTCGCTGCAGGTGGCGGCGGAGAGGGAGATCGCCCAGGCTGGCCAGTCCGAGGCGGTCGCGCTACGCCGCACCGGCGACCTGCAGCGCGAGTTCATCCACCGGCTCAGCCACGAGTTACGCACGCCGCTGACGGCGATCACCGGGTATGCGTCGACCCTCAGGCAGACCGATGTCACCTGGGATGAGGAGTCCAGGAAACGGTTCCTGGACGCGATCGCGACCGAGTCGGCGCGGATGATACGCCTGGTTACAGATCTTCTCGATTCCTCCGCTATCTCGGCCGGAGTGCTGCCGGTCACCCCGGACTGGTGTGACGTCCCGACGGTTCTGGCGGCGGCGGCCTACGCCGTCTGCGGCCACGATGACAGGATCTCCATTGAAACCGGGCTCCTTCCCGCGATATGGGCAGATCATGATCGACTCGAGCAGGTGCTCGTCAATCTTCTCGACAATGCGTTGTGTCACGGTGGGACGACTGCGGTGCTACGTGCTTTCGTCGGGAACCCACCGCAGCACCTGGTGCTGGAAGTCGCCGACGACGGACCGGGCATAGCGCCGGAGCAACGCGCCAGTATTTTCGAGCCCTACACCCGCGGGGCGACGGATTCGCCCGGTGCCGGGCTGGGACTGTCGATATGCCGTGGCCTCGTAGAAGCACACAATGGACGCATCGAGGTGGTGGACGTCCCGGTCGGCGCTACGATACGGGTTATGTTGCCGTTGGTGACCGTCCCCACCGAGGAAGCATAGAGTCTGTCCATGGACCAGCGTACCTGCGCGCTTCTGGTGGAGGACGACCGAAACATCATCGATCTCATCCGTTCGAACCTGCTGGTCCGAGGCTTCTCCGTGCTCGTGTCCACCAACGGTTCCGATGCGCTCGCGCTGCAGGAACGCGAGCAGCCCGATCTGGCTCTGGTGGATCTCCTTCTCCCTCAGTCGGACGGCTTCGAGCTATGCCGGCAACTACGCCAGCGCTCCGCTCTCGGCATTATCGTCGTGTCTGCACGGAGAGCCGAGACGGACAAGGTCCGTGCGCTGAACCTGGGAGCGGACGACTACCTGACAAAACCGTTCGGCATCGACGAGCTGCTTGCGCGCATCAATGCCACACTGCGACGTAGTAGGCCGGCTCCGGTAGCGCAAAGTGTTTACGGATCACGCTTCGCGATCGGGGATGTCGTTATCGATCTTGAAGCACGGACGGTCGCCAAGGGCGCCGAGCAGGTACGCGTGACGCCGACCGAGTTCGCGATCCTGCGGGAGCTCGCCCTCCAGCCGGGCCAGCTGCTCAGCCATGCGACCCTGTTGCGTCGAGTGTGGGGCCCCGGCTACGCCAGCAAGACCGAGTACACCCGGGTCTATGTGCGCCGGCTGCGCGCGAAGCTGGAGGAGCCGGGCGGGCCGCCGCTGATTATCACTGAACCCCGGGCTGGTTACCGGCTCGCGACCCCCCGCGACGATTAGGCCGTGTTTCAGAAATGGGTAGCCATGTGATCGTCGCGCGTTCCGCTTGTGATCAGCATTCGTCCGGGAGATCTACAAGCAGCGGCACGCAGTGGAACGCGGGCTCAAACGCCACCGCGCCGTCGCGACCCGGTACGACAAACTCGCCGTCCGCTACGAAGCAACGGTCACCATCGCCACGATCAACGAATGGCTACTCT
This sequence comes from Candidatus Frankia meridionalis, assembly GCF_902812655.1. Lineage (GTDB taxonomy): Bacteria > Actinomycetota > Actinomycetes > Frankiales > Frankiaceae > Protofrankia > Protofrankia meridionalis. The sequence goes on from NZ_CADDZT010000034.1 coordinate 29,155, forward strand.
GACAGACTTCTCAAACACGCTCTATGATGACTTATGAGCCAGGCCCTGGCCTCGTGCGTGTCTCGTGGAGCTTCACCGGCCGGTCACGCATACCCTCAGCGCCGCACAGTACCATGCTGCAAGATCATTAAATTGGCCGAGCGGCCTGTTTACTGATTTTTTACAGTAAATATTGGAAAATTAATGCATAGTTAACATCTTTCTCCATATGGTCATTAATACGGAACGAGCCAAAAAATGGCGCGGCGGAGATCGATAATCGATATGTTCATTCCACTTTCCATCGTGGTATTTTAGGCCGTTAATAAGAATTACCTCCGGGTGCTCTGGGGATTTGGGAGTCCGGCGGTGCGGAAGAAAGTATCCGACGGATCACGCCGTCTTCGGCCCTTCAGGAGAATGCGAAAGGACGGTGATCGAACGCCTTCCCCGGCCGGAGTGCCGGGCAGAAGGCCGGGCAGAAGGCCGGGCAGAAAACCGGGAGCGGCCTAGAAACTTTGTGCCTGACGGGACGTCGGCGTCGCCGGGACGAGGAGAGATGGGCGCGAAGTCTGCGCCACGCGTCAAGATTCGTATGGATGTTCCACGGTCTCCGCCGAGACTCCGGCTTCCAGACCTGAGTTCCAGCGACCGGCGCATTCGGAGGAGAAATGGCAAACCCTCAGGGGAATTCGGACTCGTTCTTTCCCTCCCGGACGCCTCCCGTGCCGGGTCGGATGGCCCGGACCATCCCGACACAGCCACCGGCACTGCATGTCTGGATGCCATCGGAACCGCTATCGGTATCGAGGACGCGACAGGCGCTCTCCGCGCTGCTGAAACGGGAGCGTCTGGAAGATCTGTGTGACGACGCCACGTTGCTCGTCAGTGAAATCGTCACCAACGCTCTGATGCACGCCGACGGCGACCTGCTTCTCCGGGCGCGGATCGACGGGCGGCGGCTGTACGTGAGCGTGGACGACGGCGGCGGCAACCCACCCCGCTCCCACCGGGACGATGACGACGAAGGCGGGCGTGGTCTCATCCTGCTTGACGCGCTCGCGGACGCATGGGGCGTTGAGGCTCTACCCGAGGGCAAACGGGTATGGTTCGAATTGTCGGCGAGAGCTGAGGGCGTGAGCGTTATTCGGAATTCTGGTCAACCCGGGTCACGATCGGTATCGCCGCAGGTCAGGGTCGATTCGACTCTTTCGATCAAGGGGTTCTGAATAACATTCCGTGGCTCATCCGGCCCGATTTCGAACCCAATTCTCGGATCGGCGGTCGCCGGCCACTCATTGTTGACAAATAGCGAGGCGTGTTATGTGTTCCGTCATTGACGACCCGATGATTACAGGCGATCTGGACACCCAGGAAAGGTATACACGTTGATGTGCAAAAAGATTTTAGGAATAACGGCGACGATCGCGATCGCCTTCCCGCTTCTGGCCGCCTGCGGCAGCTCGTCTTCCGGACCAGGGTCATCTTCTTCTGAGTCAAGGTCATCGACCGCCACCCAGAAAGCAGGAAAGATCGGCGTAATCCTGCCGGACACGAAGAGCTCGGCCCGCTGGACGACCGCGGACCAGCCGCTGCTGGAGACGGCCTTCAAGGCCGCCGGAGTTCAGTACCAGATTCAGAATGCACAGGGCGACGTGACCCAGATGCAGACGATCGCAGATCAGATGATCACGTCGGGTGTCACGGTGCTCATGATGACGAACCTGGACTCCGGTTCGGGTAAGGCGATCCAGGAGAAAGCCCGGGCCCAGGGTGTGGCGACTATTGACTACGACCGGCTCACGCTGGGTGGGTCCGCTCAGTATTACGTCAGTTTCGACAATGTGGCGGTCGGGAAGCTGCAGGGCCAGGGCCTGGTGGACTGCCTGAAGGCACAGGGTGTGGACAAGCCGATCGTAGCCGAGTTGAACGGCTCACCGACCGATAACAACGCGACCTTGTTCAAGCAGGGCTACGACTCGGTGTTGAAGCCGTTGTATGACAATGGGACTCTGGTGAAGGGACCAGACCAAGCGGTGCCGGAATGGGACAACCAACAGGCTGGAACGATCTTCGAGCAGATGCTGACCCAGCAGCCGAAGATAGCTGGTGTGCTGGCGGCCAATGACGGACTCGGCAACGCCGCGATCGCAATCCTGGCGAAGAACCACCTCAACGGCAAGGTTCCTGTCACCGGCCAGGATGCCACGGTGCAGGGCCTGCAGCACATCGTTGCCGGTGACCAGTGCATGACCGTCTACAAGGCTGTCAAGAAGGAGGCGGAGGCCGCGGCATCCCTGGCGATCGACCTGGCCAGTGGCCGAAAGCCGAGCGTGCCTGGCAGCCTCCAGGACCCGCTTGGAAAGCGGGACGTCCCGTCAGTCCTGCTGACTCCGGTTACGATCACTAAATCGAATATCAAGGATGTCATCGCCGACGGTTATGTTTCCCGAGCGCAGGTGTGCATCGAATCTCTCACGACCCAGTGTACCGCCGCAGGTTTGTGACACGGGTACCCGGCGCGTTATTCAGAATTCAGAATACGTTGATCGGAAGAGTTGAACCGGTGTCGATCTGAGCCGATGCCAATCACGGCATGCATTCTGAATAGCGCTCCCGGTTCGGAGCGACCCCGCGCACGGTCGATGATCGGCGAGTCCGGGATTCATGACAGTGCGGACACGCTGGCGGCGCAGCGGCGCGCCATCGGCGATCGGGCGCGGGGTCTTCGTTCGGACCGCAGGGAGGCTTCGTACCACAAGGAGCAACGATGACTGATAGTTTGGACCGGGATCCTATCCTCGAGTTACGTGGGGTGAACAAGAGCTTCGGGGCGGTGCAGGTCCTGCATGATGTGCATTTCGCCGCCTACTCCGGCGAGGTGACCGCTCTGGTCGGCGACAATGGTGCCGGCAAGTCCACGCTGGTGAAATGCATCGCTGGCATCCACCCCATCGACTCCGGCACCTACCTGTTCAACGGCGGGCCGGTGAACGTGCACAGTCCCCGGGACGCATCGGCGCTCGGTGTCGAGATCGTCTACCAGGATCTTGCGTTGTGCAACAACCTCGACATCGTCCAGAATCTGTTCCTCGGCCGGGAGAAGCGGGGACGGTTCGTCCTTGACGAGCCAGGAATGGAGGAACTCACAGCCAGGACGCTCACTAACCTTTCAGTGCGTACAGTCACATCATTTCGTCAGAAGGTCGCCAGCCTTTCCGGTGGTCAACGACAGACGATCGCGATCGCCAAGGCGGTCCTGTGGAACAGCAAGGTGGTGATCCTGGATGAGCCGACCGCCGCGCTGGGCGTGGCGCAGACCGCCCAGGTGCTCGAACTGGTGCGACGGCTCGCCCGGGCCGGACTTGCCGTAGTGCTCATCTCCCACAACATGAACGACGTCCTGGCCGTATCCGACCGGGTCTGTGCGCTCTACCTCGGGCGAGTAGCGGCAGAGGTACGGACTGCCGAGACAACGCACTCCCAGATAGTCGAACTGATCACGACCGGCCAGTCGGGCACGAGCCAAAAAGGGCCGCCGCTGTCACCACACCATGCCGACGTGGCGACACCGACTGCCGCAGCTCCGGTAGTGGCAGACATCCTACCGCCGGCCGCGTCAGCCGCCTCGTCGTCGAACGGAGAACCGGGATGAAAAGCGTCCAGCTTGTCGATCAGCCAGTCCCTCTGAACGGGGAGATGCCGCCGACCGCGGCCCGAGCACCTGCCGCGGGGGAGCGTTTCGGGCTCGGCGGCCATGCCCGCAGCTATGTCGTACGAGTCCGTGGCGGGAACATGGGTGCCCTGCCGGCTATCCTCGGCCTGATCGTCCTGTGCGTGGTCTTCGCCGTGTTGCGGCCGTCATTCATCTCAAAGACCAACTTTGCGAATCTGTTTACCCAGGGCGCCGCGATCACCATCATTGCCATGGGTCTCGTCTTCGTTCTCCTCCTTGGCGAAATAGACTTATCCGCTGGCTTCGCCTCCGGGGTGTGCGCGGCGGTCATGGCTACCCTCCTGACCAATAACGGCCAATCCTGGTGGGTGGCCATGCTGGCTGCATTGGCCACTGGCGCGATCATCGGTCTGGTCCTCGGCTTCGCGGTCGCTCGCATCGGCATACCCTCATTCGTCATTACCCTGGCCGCGTTCCTCGCCCTCCAGGGCGTCGTCCTACTCATCATCGGGAACGGCGGCAATATATCCATCCGGGATAAGACGATCATTGCAATCGCGAATAAGAATCTTCCCCCGGCCCTGGGATGGGCACTCTTCGCCATAGCTGTCATCGGCTACGGATCCGTTCAGACAGCCAGAATTGTCACGCGCCGTGCCCATGGCCTCAGCCACACCACTTACTCCGTGGTCGCGGCGCGGATCGCCGCGCTTGCCCTAGTGGGTGGGGCCGCCGTCTACTTCCTCAACCTCCAACGCTCACGTAACAGCGCGATCGTCTCCCTGCGCGGCGTGCCGGTCATCGTGCCGATGATCGTCGCGCTGCTTGTGTTCTGGACCTATGTCCTGACCAGCACCCGTTTCGGACGCCATGTCTATGCCGTCGGCGGCAACGCCGAAGCCGCCCGCCGCGCCGGCATAGACATCATCCGGATCCGTGTCGTTGGCTTCGTCATCTGTTCGACCATGGCCGCGATGGGCGGTATCGTCGCAGCCTCCCGAGCCACGTCCGTCGATCCCAACGCAGGCGGCAGTAACACCCTGCTCTACGCGGTCGGCGCCGCAGTCATCGGCGGAACCAGCCTCTTCGGTGGCAAGGGCCGAATTCTTGATGCCGTGCTCGGCGGTGCGGTCATCGCTGTCATCGACAACGGCATGGGTCTGATGGGCTACAGCGCCGGCATCAAATATGTCGTGACCGGATCCGTGCTCGCGCTCGCCGCCAGTGTTGATGCACTAAGTGGTTCCCGGCGTTACTGAAATGTTCGTCGGGTCGGAAGCCACGGGATTCGAGTCTGATCGCAGGAGCCCGCGTGGGTCACCGCGTCCGCGGACAGCGGCACCCCGAACAGCTCGGCCAACGCCTGCGCGGCGGTAGGTGTCAAGTCAACTCTGACAGAGAGGGTTCTCCTGGTCGGCGGATGGTCGGGAGTTTCCAGGGGCGCCGCTCGAGCGGGCCGTTCGAGCGCCACAGCGCGAACCGGTGGGCGTATTCCTGCCCGTTGCACGGGCGCGGAGTGCCACGTCGGGCCAGCACTCGCGGCCGGTGCACCGGTAGTCCAGACACTGGCACCCCGAGCCCTCGAGGGCCGTCGTTGGCGTGCTCCACCTGACTCCTCCCTGTCGTCCCGGATGGTTCACCCGAAGCCGATGCGCATCTTAACAGAAACCGTTGTCGTTACCGTTTCGGTTTGTGGGATGGCCGGGCAGTCGCCCGGAGAGGAGCGCGACCTTGGAGAGGAGCTCGCCCTCGACCCGGGAAACCCACCGGCCGGTCATCTGGAACCCCTGCGCCAGCAGCGCGGTGTCGAGGGCGTGCCAGCCGTAGGAGTCGGTGACCTCGCGGACCAGCCGTTCGCCCCGCAGTACCCGCCAGATGGTGGTGGCGAAGCGCATGAGATCCGGCCTGCCCGACGACCCCGAGGACGACGACGGTGACCGTGACGTGGTGGCCGTCCGCCCATGCGGCCGCCACGTCCGTCCGGCAATACCGCTGGGCCGTGTCCAGGTCGAGCAGTCGCGCCGGCAGGCGGAGCATCATTTCCTCTCACCCACAGTCACCAGTCACCAGTCACCAGTCGGCGGTCGGCGGTCGGCGGTCGGCGGCACGGGGTAGGCGCCAGCCTGCGCACGTTCCGATCAATTTTTCTGATCAGATAGCGCCAGTTCTGGCGTGGTACCGGCTCGTGTCGTCAATACGGTCAGAACGGTTAGGCACGGTACTCGGGATTTGCGAAGTCGAAGCGAGCGCCGGCGTCCCATTCTTTTCGCTGGTTGCCGTATTCGGGAAACCCGCCGGCAGAGCGAAGCAGCTGGGCCAGGTGCATCAGGTTCCAGGTCATAAAAGTCGTGTTTCGGTTCGTGAACTCATTGTCCAGACCGACTCGCGAGCCGTCCTCGAGCACATCTCCGTAGCTCGGCCCTGGTCCGGCCTCGCCGATCCAGCCGGCATCGGACTGAGGGGCCACGCTGTAGCCGATGTGCTGCAAGCTGTACAAAATGTTGGATGCGCAGTGTTTGATTCCGTCTTCGTTACCCGTGATCAAGCATCCGCCGACCTTGCCGTAATAGAGCCACTGCCCCTTGTCGTTGAGTTCCCCGGAGTGTGCGTACAACCGCTCGATGATCTTCTTTGTCTCGCTGCTGTTGTCGCCGAGCCAGATCGGCCCGGCGATCACGAGGATGTCCGCGGCAAGCACCTGTTCGAACAGGTCCGGCCACGCGTCGATCTCCCAGCCGTGCTCGCGCATATCCGGGTAGACACCGGTCGCGATCGGATGGTCGACGGCACGGAACTGGTCGACACGCACCCCGTGTTTCGCCATGATCGATGCGCTTATGTCGATTAGTAGCTGGGTGTGACTGATCTCCGGTGATCGAGTCAGGGTTGTGTTGATGAACAGCGTGGTCAGGCCCGAGAAATCAGTGTTTACACTGGTCATGACGAGCAGGTTACGGACACTTGGGCACGATCGATAGCCAGCCCCTTACGGTTTGCGCACACGGACGATGCCCAGGCGCGTCCAGCGAGCATGGTCATATACTGCTTGGCGCCTTCACCACCGGACAGGCCGACCCAGAGTCCGAGCGCATCACGGTCGCCGTCGACGGTGCCGCCCATCGCGACATAGACCGTGTGGGACTCCAAAATTCGGGTTTTGGCCCGTGAGTCGGCTTTTGCGGTTGATGCGACCGTCTGCGGAAGTTGAAATGCTCCGCATATGCGGTTGAGGACTCCGGTCAGATGCCGTTCGGAGACGAGCAGCGGTCTGTCGGTGCAGACGTGGTCTTTCTCGCGGTACCTATGCCTGGTCGGCGGCTTGCCGCAGCTCCGCAATGTCGATCTTTTTCATCTGCAGCATCGCCTGCATGGCGCGCTGGGACCGTCCGGGGTCGGGGTCGGCGAGCAGTTCGCCCAGCGCGGTCGGAACGATCTGCCACGACAGCCCGTACCGGTCCTTGATCCAGCCACAGGGTCCCTCCTGCCCGCCGTCGCTCAGCCTGCTCCAGTACTCGTCGACCTCCTGTTGGGAACCGCAGCTGATCTGGAACGAGATCGCCTCGGAGAACGTGAACTCCGGTCCGCCGTTCAGGGCGACGTACTCCTGCCCGTCCAGCACGAAGGTGACGGTCATGACCGTGCCCTGCGGGCGGGGTCCGGCCGGGCCGTAACGGGTGACGTCCACGATCGTGGAGTTCGGGAAGATCGAGGTATAGAAGTCGGCGGCCTCTTCTGCCTGGGTGTCGAACCACAGCCATGGAGTTGTCTTCGGCATCGTCCAGTCCCTTCTGCCCAGTGATCAACCGTATACGAGGTTCGCATCCTGTTCATCTTCGATCCCGAACGCCGCACGGTACTCCTCATCGCCGGAGACGAGGCTGTACGGAGCCGTGGAGTCCTTGTCGGCTCCACGGATTCAGGGCTCAGGATTCCCGGCTGGTGCCTGCCGCTGTCTCCCCTGTGACATCCTGTGGAAAACTTCCGTCTGTCCTCACATCATAACGATTGTCCTGTTTGGTGTGCGTGTGATGGAAGGCCGGGGTCATCACCCCACCTCCCGGAGGAGTCCCGTGAACTTCAGACCCGTCAGGGCCGCAGCCTTCGGCGTAGCCGCGATCCTGCTCCTCTACGGGCTGGGCGCCGGCATCGCGGCGCTCGGCTCGTTCGACCGGACCTCGGGCGGGGAGGTGGCGGTGGTACGTAACGGCGGCCCCTTCGATAACCACCGGATCCGTGGCGTGATCGGACCGGCGTCGACCCGGACCTGGGTGGGTTTCTTCTCCGACGTCCACAAGTACCCATCCCAGCAGCGTTTCTACACAATCACCGCGGATGCCGGGAAAGGCGACCGCGGTGGTGTGGACGTGGTGCAGGTCCCGTCCAAGGACGGTGTCGAGATGGGTATCGAGGGCACCCTGTACTTCACGCTGAACACCGATCACGAGGTGCTCAGGCTGTTCGACGACAAGTTCGGCACCCGTACCTTCCGATCGGTCGACGGCAAGAGCGAGTACCACCCGTACGACGGTGGTGCCGGCTGGTCGGCCTTCCTCGACTCGATCATCCGGCCGGTCATCGGGAACGACCTGCGTGAACAGATCAACAATTTTACCTGTGCGGAACTGGTCTCCAGCTGTGCGCTCGTGCAGATCGGCGCGGACCCGACCGCGACCCGGGGCGCGGCAGTCGTCTTCTCGTCCAACAATGGCAACATCAGTAAGGTCCAGGAGTCGATCAACAGATCCCTGGCCGCCGACCTGCGGGAGACCCTGGGCGCGGAGTTCCTCACCGGCCTGCGGTTCAACCTCGTGCGGATCACCCTCCCCGGTCAGGTGCAGGACGCGGTGAACAAAGCCCAGGCCGAGTTCGCCAACGTCAGCGCGGCCCAGGCCCGGGTGGCGCAGGCGAAGGCCGACGCCGAGGCCAACCAGCAGCGGCAGGCCGGCTACAGCCAGTGCCCTGCCTGTGCCTCCATCGACCAGCTAAAGGCGATCCCGAGCACCGTGACCGTCTATGCGCCCGGACAGCCGTTCGCCGTCACCCAGCCCCAGAAGTGAGCCGGCGTGCGCGCGTTGTGCGCCGGCCTGCTTGCCGGGGAACTGAACGATGAGGGTTCCACCGGGACCTCCTGACCGGCCGACGGGGCGGGGCTGGGGCACGCACCTCGCCGCATCGCTCCCCGTCCATCGCTTCGGGAGGCACGGGTACCCCGGCTCGTCGGTCGACACCCACAACCAGGGTGACTCCCTCCTCCGCCTCGCGATGCACGCACCCCAGGCCCGAGGTTAAAAATCAAGCTTATGGCAGTCGAGTCACTGTTGGAGATCGTCCATCGCGGTAGCCTGGAGGTTCCGGTCTGACGCCGCGCCTGAGCGAGAAAAGGTTCCGCGTGCTGTTCGACGGCTTCGAGTGGACAGACAAACCCGCCCCTGCTTCGGCTTGCCTCGATGGTGGAGGCACACCGTGCACCCTGCGGCATGCAGCCGGGTCGGGCCGAAATGGATCTCTGATCCGGGCCGGAGAACCCTGCCCGGCAGCCAGCGGCTGTCACCCGGACGATGACCCTTGGAATGCGCGGCGGTAGGCGTGGGGACTGGTCCCGACGAGCCGCCTGAAGCGGTCACGGAAGGTATTCGCCGATCCGAACCCGACCTGTCCGGCGATCATCTCGACCGGGTGGCGGGTGGTCTCCAGCAGGTACTGCGCCCGGCGCAACCGGGCGGCGTCCGCCGCCACCGCGCAGCCATGGTCCCGTCTGATCATGTGCAGGTTCGCCGTACCGGGTCAACCTTGATCACCGTGTCCGCTCCGGCCAGCGCATCCAGCCCCCAAGGGGCTCGAAGGGCGAAGGTCCCCGCGTCGACCTCCTCGGTCACCCCGCAGACCAGGAGCTGGTAGGCGACGCGCCCGCCGGGCAGACGGGTGCGCCCGAACACCTCGACCGGGGTCGACAGGTCGAAGGGTAGGACCCTGTCCAGGGCGAGAACGGCGACGGTGTGCATGGCGACAACCTAGACATCCACCCGGTTCTGGCCAACACGGTCTTCTCGCACAGGAACGACGGTTCGTCCGCCGAGCCCTGGTGGACGAGAAAGCCTGCTATGAGGCTGATCGATCGGGAGCTACCACGACCAGCCCGATGAACCACCGTCCAGTATTTTGGACGGTGGTCATAGTTGTGCCGGCTTGTGGATGCGCTCTGCGCTCGATGTCGCCGAACAATGCCTGGTAGCAGGCTACCATCCGATCCCGGGCGACAAGGTTGCCGCCAAGTTGGCCAGTATACTGGACATCAAACATAATGCTGTTATTCTCCTGTAGTGGTCAGCGTGGTTCGTCACAGTCGACCGAGTCGCCCCCGGCTCGTCCCACTCGCTGCCACCGCGCCGGACTCCAACATTGAGGAGAGACTCCAATGCGTGCTTGCGTGGTCCACGCCGCCGGTGACCTGCGCGTGGAGGAGGTCCCCGACCGGGCACCCGGGCTCGGCGAGGTGTCGGTCGCGGTAGAGCTCGCCGGCATCTGCGGCTCCGACCTGCACTACTGGCGGCATGGCCGCGTCGGTGACTTCCGCCTGCGGGAGCCGCTGATCCTCGGGCATGAGGTCATCGGGACTGTTGTCGACGTCGGCCCCGGCGTCACAGCCCTTGCGGTGGGCACATCGGTGGCCGTGCACCCTGCGACGCCCTGCGGAGCCTGCGCCGAATGCCGGGCCGAACGCGCCAATGTCTGCAGGCACAGCCGCTACCTCGGCAGTGCCGCGCAAACGCCGCACGTGCAGGGCGGATTCTCCGACCGGCTCATCGTGCCGGCACGGCAGGTACGCAGGCTCCCACCGGGCCTCGCAGCCAGGCGTGCGGTGCTCGCCGAGCCGCTGTCGGTGGCAGTGCATGCGGCAGCCCGCGCCGGCAATCTTGCTGGCCGGCGTGTTCTGATCACCGGCGCCGGGCCCATCGGCTGTCTTGTCGTGGCCGCCGTCGCGGCTGCCGGCGCCGAAGAGGTGGTGGTGACCGATCTGCTGCCCGAGGCCCTTGCCATCGCCACGGAGGTGGGTGCCACTGCCACGATCCCCGTCGATGGCACGAGCGCGAGCGACAGGAGTGACTGGCCGGGGGACTTCGACGTCGCGATCGAAGCCTCCGGCGCCGCGGCGGCGCTGCATACCTGTGTCGGTCAGGTCAGACGCGGCGGCACCGTCGTACTCCTCGGGCTACTGCCTCCCGGGGAGGTGCCCCTGTTGGGCAACATCGTCGTCACCCGCGAGCTGACCCTGCGCGGCGCCTTCCGCTTCGACCACGAGTTCGACACGGCGCTGGCGCTGCTCGCCGACGGACTTCCCGTTGGTCCCGTGGTCAGTGCCACGCTCCCACTCGCCGATGCGCCATCCGCGTTCGCGCTGGCCGCCGACCGCAGCCGCGCGTGCAAGGTGCTCCTCGATCTGGTTGCGGATCGATGATCAAAGTGCCTTCTCCTGCCTGACGGTTGGCCTTACCTGGAGGCATCTCATGTCTGATCTATCTGATCCGTTACGCGCGCTCGCCGAGGCGGGAGTGGCTGTCTGGTTGGACGATCTGAGCCGGGACCGGCTCAGATCGCAGACGCCGGGGTATCGCGCTTCCAGCCTGGCGGCGCTCGTCCGCGACAGGCATGTCGTCGGAGTCACCACCAACCCGACGATCTTTCACTCGGCGATCTCGGACGGACATGCCTACGACGGGCAGCTGCGCGATCTCGCCTGGCTGGAGGTCCGGCCCACAGAGGCGCTCAGGCTCATCACGAGCCACGACGTGCGGGCGGCATGCGACCTGTTGCGCCCGATCCACGACATGACCGAGGGTCGGGACGGGTTCGTCTCCATCGAGGTCGACCCACGCCTGGCGAACGACACCGAGCGGA
>NZ_CADDZT010000034.1:41200-48472 GCF_902812655.1 Candidatus Frankia meridionalis
CCGGCGACGGAACGCGGGGTGCCGGCAATCAGACGCACGCTCGCCGAGGGGATCAGCGTCAACGCGACTCTGATCTTCTCGCTGGACCGTTACGACGCGGTGATGAACGCGTTCCTGAGTGGGCTTGAGCAGGCCCGCCAGGCCGGCCGAACCCTTTCCCGCATCGCCTCGGTGGCGTCGTTCTTCATCAGCCGGGTGGATACCGAGGTCGACCGGCAGCTGGACAAGATCGGGACAGCTGAGGCGGTCGCGCTGCGTGGGCGCGCCGCGATCGCCAACGCCCGGCTCGCCTACCAGCGGCATCTGCGTGTCTTCGGCTCCGAGCGGTGGCGGGCCCTCGAAGTCGAGGGCGCTCGCTCGCAACGTCCCCTGTGGGCCTCGACCGGCGTGAAGGATCCCGCGTACGACGACACGCGCTACGTCCTCGACCTTGTCACGCCAGGCGTGGTGAACACCATGCCCGAAGCAACGCTCAACGCCGTTGCCGACCACGGCGTCGTTCGCGGCGACACGATGAGCGAATACCACGCCGAAGCGGAGCACGTCCTCGCGGCCCTCACCCATGTCGGCGTCGACTACGACGACGTCGTTCGGACCCTCGAGGTCGAGGGCGTGCACAAGTTCGTCGCCTCCTGGAACGCTCTCCTGGAATCGGTCGCCGTCGCCCTGGGGCATCGCGGAGCCGACGGGTGAGCGAGCAGACGGTGACCGCGGCCACGCGGTTCCCGACAGCCCTCGACGCGTTGTCCGTGGCAACGATCCGCACGCTGTGCATGGACGCGGTGCAGGCGGCCGGCTCCGGTCATCCTGGCACACCGATGGCGATGGCGCCGGTGGCGTACACCCTGTGGCAGCGCTTCCTTCGGTTCGACCCAGCCGACCCCATCTGGCCGAACCGGGACAGATTCGTACTTTCGTCCGGGCACGCGTCCACGTTGCTGTACGCGCTGTTGCATCTCGCGGACGTCAAGGCGGTGAACCGGGCGTACGAGTCGCTCGCCGACCCCGCGGTCTCCCTGGACGATCTGCGCCGGTTCCGCCAGATGGACTCCCGTTGCCCAGGTCACCCGGAATACCGGTGGACCTCCGGCGTGGAGGCCACCACCGGGCCGCTGGGTACCGGAGCCGCGACGTCGGTCGGCCTTGCCGTCGCGTCCCGGTGGTTGGCGGCGTATTTCAACCGGCCCGGGTACATGCTGTTCGACTTCGACGTGTTCGCGCTGTGCGGCGACGGCGACCTGATGGAGGGCGTGGCGGCGGAGGCGGCATCCCTGGCCGGCCACCTGGGCCTGGCCAACCTGTGCTGGATCTACGACAGCAACCGGATCAGCATCGAGGGCAGCACGGACCTGGCGTTCACCGAGGACGTCGCGACCCGGTTCGTCGGCTACGGATGGAAGATCATCCAGGTCGACGACGCCAACGACATGGCAGTGCTCGGCGACACGTTCGACAGCTTCCGCGGGGAGCGGCACCGACCCACGCTTGTCATCGTGAACAGCCACATCGGCTACGGGGCGCCGACCAAGCAGGGCACCGCAGCCGCACACGGCGAGCCACTCGGCGAGACCGAGGTACGCGCGGCCAAGCAGTTCTACGGCTGGCCGCCCGACTCCTCCTTCCTCGTCCCAGACGGGGTATACAAGCACGTCGCGGACGGCATCGGCGCTCGAGGCAGGGCGTTGCGCGACGAGTGGACGCAGACCTTCGAGCGTTACCGCGGCGACTACCCGCGACTCGCCGAGGCGCTCGTCCAGATGCAGCACCGGCGGTTGCCCGACGACTGGGACGCAGACATCCCGACCTTTCCCGCCGACGCCGGAGGCATGGCCACCCGCGACTCGTCCGGACGGGTGCTCAACTCGGTCGCGCGCAACGTCTCGTGGCTGCTCGGCGGGGCCGCGGACCTGGCCCCGTCGACGAAGACCGCGCTTACTTTCACCGGCGCCGGCGATTTTCAGCTCGGCAACTCACAGGGCCGCAATCTGCATTTCGGGGTACGGGAATTCACCGCTGCCGCCGTGGCCAGCGGCCTGTCACTGGCGAAGGCACGGCCCTACTGGTCGACGTTTCTTGTTTTCTCCGACTTCGCGCGGGGTGCTATCCGCCTGTCCGCGCTCATGGAGCTACCGGTCGTCCACATCTTCACCCACGACTCGATCGGGGTCGGTGAGGACGGTCCCACCCACCAACCGGTCGAGCAGCTCGCCTCGTTGCGCGCCATCCCGGGGTTGCTCGTCATCCGTCCCGCCGATGCCAATGAGGTGGCCGAGGCGTGGCGGGTCATCATGCGGCTTCGCCGTGAGCCGGTCGCGCTGGTGCTCACCCGGCAGGCCGTACCCACCCTCGACCGCACCGTGTATGCCCCCGCGCAGGGCCTTGCCCGCGGCGGTTACGTTCTTGCCGACCCGGCCGATGGCGATCATCCGGAGGTCATTCTCATCGGTACCGGCAGCGAGGTTCACCTCGCTGTATCGGCGTACGAGCGGCTGAGCGCCGGGGGCATCCGCGTAAGGGTCGTGAGCATGCCCTGCTGGGAGCTGTTCGAGCAACAGTCGGCCGACTACCGGGACCTCGTACTACCCCCTTCTGTCACCGCGCGCGTCGCGGTCGAGCAGGCGGCGACGTTCGGCTGGGAGCGGTATGTCGGTGTCGGTGGCGCGGTGCTGGGCATGCAGACCTTCGGCGCCTCCGCGCCGCTGGGGGCGCTGCTCACCAGGTTCGGCTTCACCCCGGAGGTCCTCGTCCGTGTTGCCTGGGAGCAGGTGCGAGCCGCGTCCGGCAAGGCAGGTCGGCCAGAACTGATGTCGGCCAGAACTGAAGGAGGTAGCAGTGACAGACCAGGCGCAGATCGGCGTGACCGGGCTTGCGGTGATGGGGCGCAACCTGGCACGTAACTTCGCGCGGCACGGTTACTCCGTCGCGGTCCACAACCGCAGTACGGCCCGGACCGCCGCCCTTGTCGACAACCACGGCGACGAGGGCACGTTCATCGCGGCGGAGTCCCTGGAGGACCTCGTCGCCTCGCTGGAACGTCCGCGCCGCATTGTGATCATGATTAAGGCGGGGGCGTCGACCGAATCCGTGATCAATGAACTCGTGCCGCTGCTGGATCCTGACGACATCCTCGTCGACGGTGGCAACGCGCACTTCATCGATACTCGTCGACGAGAGGCTGAGCTGCGGGAGCGGAGCATCCACTTCGTCGGCACGGGTATCTCCGGAGGTGAGGAGGGCGCGCTGCTCGGACCGAGCATCATGCCCGGTGGCTCGGAACACGCCTACGCCCGTCTTGGCCCGATCCTCGAGGACGTCTCGGTCAAGGTCGACGGCACGTCCTGCTGCGTGCACGTCGGCCCCGACGGTGCCGGGCACTTCGTCAAGATGGTGCACAACGGCATCGAGTACGCCGACATGCAGCTCATCGCGGAGGCCTACGACCTGCTGCGACACGGTCTCGAGATGTCTGTGGCCGATGTCGCCGAGGTTTTCCGCGGCTGGAACTCCGGTGACCTTGAGTCGTTCCTCGTTGAGATCACCGCGACGGTCCTCGCCCATGTCGACACAGCCACCGGCAGGCCGTTCGTCGACGTGGTTCTCGACCAGGCCGAACAGAAGGGCACCGGCCGGTGGACGGTGCAGAGCGCGCTGGACCTCGGTGTGCCGATCACAGGCATCGCGGAGGCTGTCTTCGCGAGGTCGTTGTCCGGTCATGTCGGGCAGCGTGCCGCCGCACGCGCCCTGCCCGGCCCCGTCGGTCGCCGTCTCACCGGCGTGGACGCCGACCGCCTCGTTGAGGACGTCCGCCAGGCACTCTACGCATCCAAGATGGTTGCCTACGCCCAGGGCTTCGACCAGATGGCAGTGGCAAGCACGCAGTACGCCTGGGATGTCGACCTCGGCATGATGGCCGCGATCTGGCGCGGCGGCTGCATCATTCGAGCGCGTTTCCTCGACCGGGTCCGCGAGGCATACGAGAAGGAACGTGGGCTGCCGTCGCTGCTCGTCGACAGTTACTTCACGGCCGCTGTCGGCGAGGCGCAGGAGGCGTGGCGGCGGGTCATCGCCACATCGGCATCCCTGGGGATTCCCGCGCCAGGTTTCACCTCGTCGCTCGCCTACTATGACGCGCTCCGTCGGGACCGGTTGCCCGCGGCGTTGGTCCAGGGGATGCGCGACCTCTTCGGAGCGCACACCTACCGTCGGGTCGACCGGGAGGGATCGTTCCACGTCTCATGGGCCGGGAACGGCCAGGAGGTACAGGTCTGACCTGACCTCTTTTCCACCTGTTTGCGCCGAGCTCTGGTTTCAGCGACACTCCGGACCGGGAGTGCCACTGGTCCGGACCCCGATGCGGTTCGCTCGCACCGCTTCGCGTCTTCGGATGTCCCGCCTTCGGATGCCTCAGGGAGAACCAGGAGCGACGATGACGACCGAGCGCACGTCCGTCGAGAACTATCTGATCGACATGGACGGGGTTCTGATGCACGAGGCCCAGCCGGTGCCGGGAGCGGACGCCTTCCTGCAGAAGGTCGCCGCTGCCGGCCTCGGCTATCTCGTTCTCACCAACAACTCGATTTTCACCGCCCGCGATCTTCAGGTCCGGCTGCGTGACGCGGGCCTGCACATACCGGCCGACCGGATCTGGACCTCCGCGCTGGCCACCGCGCAGTTCCTGCACTCGCAACGCCCCGGCGGCACCGCGCACGCTGTCGGTGAGGCCGGCCTGACAACAGCCTTGCACGATATCGGATACGTGCTCACCGACCGTTCGCCCGAGTACGTGGTGCTTGGTGAGACCCGGACCTACAGCTTCGAGGCGATCACCCGGGCGATCCGGCTGGTCCGCGACGGCTCGCGGTTCATCGCGACGAACCCCGACCCGACCGGACCGTCCGCCGAGGGCCTGCTCCCGGCCACCGGCGCCGTGGCGGCACTGATCACCAGGGCGACCGGGGTGACACCGTATTTCGTCGGCAAACCGAACCCGCTGATGATGCGCAGCGCACTCAACACCCTCGAGGCGCACAGCGAGACGACGATCATGATCGGCGACCGGATGGACACCGACGTGATCGCCGGCATGGAGGCCGGGATGGAGACGGTCCTGGTCCTGTCCGGTATCACTTCCGAGGTTGAGATCGACAGGTTTCCCTACCGCCCGTCCCTTGTCCTGCCCAGCATCGCGGACCTGCCGGTCGGCGTCCGGCCGCGGCACGTGTCGCTGTCCGCCGCGTAACCGCCGTTCTGGAGCGGGCGCTCAGGTGAGGCAGCTGGCTCGGACGTTGACTGGGAGGACCCGTTGGAGATGAGACTGGACCACGTCGGGCTGTACGTGTCGGACCTTGGGCGGTCTCAATGGTTCTACTGCACGGTCCTGGGAATGTCGGAGATACCTCGCCCGTCGGACTTCACCTTCCCGGTGTCTATTACCGGGGCGGTGGCGCGGAGGTGCATATCTTCGTGGAGACCACGGTCGGCCGGACAGCCTCGCTGCGCCAGGGGTGGAGTGAGGAGGAGTTACGTTCCGGCTACTGCAGCCACTTCGCGTTCCGAGTCGATGATCTGGATGAGTACCGGAAACGGCTCGCCGAGCACGGTGTGCCGCTCGTCGGTGGCCCTCGGGTGCGCGGGGACGACGTCGAACAGATATATTGCGCCGATCCGGACGGTAACATCGTCGAGCTGCTTACCCAGCTCGACGGGCACACCGCCGAACGGCGGCGGCGGGAAATCATCGAGTCCGGTCAGTCAGTGCCCATCGCACCATCGTGCTGCTGATCCGCCTGGCCGGGATTCTCACCGGACGACCGACCCCGGTGGGCGGATGCGGGGAGGCGGCCCGGGACTGCGCAGTGGTTCAGGCGGCCCTCGGGAACCGTCGGCGCAGGACCTCCAGGACGATGCTGTTGTCAAAGTCGACGAGGCCCTGCTCGACCACATCCGCGTACAGCTGCGCGACCGCGTCGGCCACCGGGAGCGTGACATGTTCGGCCCCGGCACTGGCGAGCACAAAACCGAGATCCTTGACCAGGTAGCCCGCTGGTCCGGTGCCATGGAAATCGCCGCTGATGAAGTGCTGCCGCTTCTGGGACAGGACCTCCGACCGTGCCAGGCCGTTGCCGAGGATGTCGAGCAGCGTCTCGGTGTCGAGCCCACCGCGCTCGGCGAGCAGCAGGGCCTCGGCGAGCGCGGTTATGGTCGCGGCGACGACGAGTTGGTTACACGCCTTGGCCAGGGAGCCGGACCCGACCGGCCCCATGCGGCGGATGGCCCGGCCCATCGCCTCGAAGTACGGCAGCAGCCGGGTACAGGCCTCCTCCGCACCTCCAATCATGATCGAAAGACTGGCGTCCTGGGCGCCCTTCTCCCCGCCGCTGACCGGCGCGTCGACCACGACCACGCCGCGCTCGGCGAGCCGGTTCGCGAGATCGCGCACCGCGACCGGTGACACCGTCCCCATGACGACGAGCGCGTCGACGGCGCTGCCAGGGGCGAGCAGCCCACGTGGGCCGTCAAGGACCTGCCGCACCTGAGGCAGGTCCGGCAGCATCGTGATGACGGTGCGGGCAGCCGTGCCGACCGCGGCGGGGTCGGCCGCGAGTTCGAGGCCGGCCGCAGCTGCAGCCCGGCTCGCAGCCTGACCGCGGTTCCAGGCAAGGACGTCGAATCCGCGGCGGGCGAGGTTGACCGCCATCGGAAGGCCCATTTTGCCGAGCCCGATGAAGCCGACCGTTGTGTCGGGCGTTGTGTCACCGGGTGCCGACGGGTCGGTCACAGCCGTCCCCCGAGTTTTGCCATCCGCTCGCGGAAGGTGGGCCGTTCCAGCACGGCGCCGTTCACGACGAACCTGGGCACCCGCCCGGCGAGTACGTCGAGCACGGTCCGCACGGCACTGCCGCCGTTACCAACCGCCATCTCGTCGGTCCAGGCCAGGCAGTGTGGGCTGAGTACCGTCCGCTCCAGGGTGAGCAGCGGGTTGTCGGGCGACGGCGGCTCGGTCTCGAACACGTCAAGACCCGCCCCGGCGATCCGCCCCTCGCGCAGCGCAGCCACGAGTGCGTTCTCGTCGACGATCGGGCCTCGGGCCACGTTGACGAGCACCGCGGACGGTTTCATCAGCGCAAGCCGTCGGGCGTCGACAAGATGACGGGTCTGCGCAGTGAGAGCCGCCATGACGATCACGGCATCCGCCTGGGTCATCACCGAGTCGACGTCGGCCAGCCGTACGCCGAGGGCCCCCGCGGACTCGGGGCTGCGATAGGGGTCGTA
>NZ_CADDZT010000034.1:48497-66539 GCF_902812655.1 Candidatus Frankia meridionalis
CGACGTCGACATGGAACGGGCGCAGGAGCTCGACAAGATCGGTCGCGGTGTTCCCGAGCCCCAGTAGCCCGATGCACCGGCCGGTGAGTCCCCTGCCCATCCAGCCGGTCTTGTCCGCCCACCGGCTCTCCCTCGTCAGCCGGTCCTTGACGACAAGATGGTGCAGCGTTGCAAGTAACAAGGTCAGCGTCGCTGTGGCAACTGGCCTGCGTGCACCATCCGGGGTGATCGTCACGACCGCGTCGTGTTCGGTGCAGGCGTTGAGGTCGACCGTGTCGTAGCCGACGCCGAAGCGGGCGAAGACGGCGGGAGCGGGCTGACCTTCGTCGAACGTGCGCCGGGTCACCGCGGGCCCGGCGAATATCACGGCGTCGAGACCGGCGACGTCCTGGGCGAGCAGCTCATCGGTGTTGCGATCAAGATAGCGCCACAGGACACCCGCGCTTCCAAGAGCGTCAAGGCCGATGTCGCCCCACACGTTGCGGCCATCAGCATCGAGGAAGTCCCGGCTGACGCCGACCCGGAATTCGTCCACGGCACCTCCTAACGATCCTTGGGGCCTCCGGGCGCGCGAAAGGAGCTATGATCGCACGCCCTTTGGCCGGTGGAAATCTGTGGGACGGCACGAGAAGATCTATGAGCGAGCCGCCTTGGGCCAACTACAGAACCGCGACCGGATTGACGGGAGAGCCTGTCCCGCCCGGCACGTTGAGAGGTGCGACAACGAGGAGGAACTCGTACCTGCCGGCGTCGGCGCATGCCTGCGACAGAGCCTCCAGATCGAGGTTGTCCAGCAGGGGCACACCCATCGCGGTGATGGCAAGGGCGTGGATGGGGGAGTGGACGCCGGGCACCGGCGAGGGGCGCACGTCGCTGTCGCCGTCACCACCCAGCAGCGCGATGTCGCGTTGGGCAAGCAGCGGGAGGGCGTCGACGTGAAAACCGGCACTCGCCTCGGAGGTGTTCCAGGCGCCGACATTTCGACGGCGTTTGAAATGCCCTGAGCGCAGCAGTACGGCGTCCCCGTCGGTGATCTCGATCCCGAGCCGCTCCTCCGCGGCGAGTACGTCGTCGGCATGCACCGCCTGTCCGGGCTCGAGCCAGTCGACGTTCTGCACGAGCGGGATGTCGAGCAGCACGCCCCTCGTCGCGATCACACCCAGCTTGTCCACGGAGCCGTAGCGGGCGCCGCCGGCATCCACCACATCGCGTGCCCGCCGGCCGTCGAACAGCTGCCCGCGGTAGGCGATGTGCGACAGCGCGTCGAGGTGGCTGACCGCCTTCCCGTGGTAGTCGACCGCGATGAAGTCCTTGTGGGTCGAGGGCTCGGGCGCTTCGACGTCCCCGAGGTCCGACATGTAGTGCAGCGCGGGCTTGGCGTTGTCCGGACCCGGAACCGTGTTCCACGGCAGGGCCATGGGAACCACCACCCCGCTGCGGACGAGCTGGGCCGCAGCGTGTGCGTGCGCCGGCGTAAGCCGGTTCCACGCGCCGCGTTCAGGCGTTGACCAGCGGCCCCAGGCACTCACCTGCTCGAAGATGGCTTCGAACTCCTCGCGGGAAACCGGCGGTCCGTTGTCGGGATCCGCTGCCCGCGCGGTGGTGAGACTCTCAGTCATCAGCGTTCCATCTCCGGTGAGGGATCGGCGGTTGTCGCCCATCTGCTGCGCTACGGTCGTGGCTGTCGTCCGGTAGTGCCCGCGCATGGTCGAGAGGTTTCCCGCTCGATAGGAACAACCAGTATTCTGGACGACAGTCAGAATAATGGACGGGAGTTGGCTGTGAGCGCAAGTGACCCAGGCAGTCTCGTCCCCGCGGTCACCCGCGCTGTCGCGATCCTGGACGCGCTGGCGGCGGCTGAGGGGCGACCGCTGTCGGTCAGTGAGATCGCCAGAATGCTCGGGCTGCCGAAGTCCTCGACGGCGAACCTGTGCGCCTCTCTCGAGGCAACTCGATTGGTTACTCGTAGTGATGCTGGATTCACTTTGGGGCGTAAACTGGTTGAACTCGGTGGCCGTTACCTGTCGACCATCGACCAGATCCGCGAGTTCTACGAGTTGTGCCGCCGTGCGCCCCGGCTGTCTCGGGAGACGGCCCGCGTCGCCGTCCTCGACGGGCTCGACGTGCTCTACCTCGCGCGTTACGACGGTACTCAGCCGTTGCGGTTGACCGCGAACATCGGGGACCGTTTCCCCGCGGTGTGCACGGCCACCGGTAAGGCGATTCTGTCGACGCTGGACCCGGCCGTCGTCGAGGACCGGCTGCGGGGCCGCCCGGCGTTGCCCGCGCTCACCGAGCGCTCGATCACGACGGTACCGGCGCTGCTCGAGGAGCTGCGGGCCACGCGATTGCGTGGTTATGCGGTCGACGACGAGGAGACGACCGTCGGGGTCGTGTGCTTCGCCGTGCCTGTGGCGGGCTTCCACACCGAGTCCGTGGCGTTCGCGATCAGCGTCACCGTTCTCGGGGCACGTGTCGACGACGAGTTGCGTGACGCGCTGCTCGCGGACCTGCGCGGCGTCGCTGCGGGGCTTGCGAACCCGATGCTGCCGCGGGGTTCGGGACTCGCGTACTCGGGCTGAGTGCTCCGCGCGCACCGGTCGCGTCTGGTCGGAAACAAATGTGTCATCAGCACTTGACCAGCATGCTGTTTTGCGTCCAGCATGCTGCACGGGCTCGCGGTAGTTGGTCTGCGGGCTGATGACCATTTTTCGGAGGGGTCTGTGTACAACGCTTTCCCCAATGCTGTCTCGGACTCCCTTCGCCCGGCGACGGACGGTGAACCGGTGCCCCTTGTCTGGGTACGGGGTCTGCGTAAGCGGTTCGGTGGAACCCTCGCGCTCGCCGACGTCGACCTCGATCTGCACGGGGGCAGCATCCTTGCGCTCCTCGGCCAGAACGGCGCAGGCAAGTCGACGCTGATCAAAATTCTTGCCCGCGTCTACCAGGCCGACCGGGGTGAGGTGAGCGTAGCGGGCCATCCGCTGGGCAGCGAGGCCGCGACGCGCAGCATGTCCTTCATCCACCAGGACCTCGGGCTGGTGGAGTGGATGACGGTCGCGGAGAACATCGCGCTCGGTGCCGGCTACCCGCGTCGGGGTGGCCTCATCTCCTGGCGGAACCTGCGCAGGCGCTGCACCGAGGCGTTGAAGGTGGTCGCCGACCACCTGGACCCCGATGCGCGTGTCGGCGATCTCACCCGCGCGGACCGCTCCCTCGTCGCCATCGCCCGGGCGCTGTCGGCGCAGGCCGCGGTCCTCGTACTTGACGAGCCGACTGCGAGCCTGCCCGCGGCCGACTGCGCCAGGCTGTTCTCAGTGCTTCGCGTACTGCGTGACCGGGGCCACGGGATCGTCTACGTGAGTCACCGCCTTGACGAGGTCTACGAGGTCGCCGACACCGTCGTGGTGCTGCGGGACGGGCACCTGGTGGCCCGCGGCCGGCTCGCCGAGTACACCGCTGCGCGGCTGGTCCGCGACATCGTGGGCCACGAACCCGTGAGCTACCGCGCCGGCACCGCCGCCGCAGGCGGTGCCCCGGTGCTTGCCCTTGAGCAGGTGTACACCGACGCTTGTGGGCCGGTCAGCCTCAACCTGCACCCAGGTGAGGTTCTCGGCATGGTCGGTCTCACCGGCGCCGGTCACATGGACCTCGGGCGTGCCCTGGCCGGCGCGGGCACTGTCCGGGCCGGCCGGATCAGTCTCGACGGCCGGCCTTACCGTCCGCGTACGGTCGCCGCCGCGGTCGATGCCGGGGTGGGTTTTGTGACCAGCAACCGGCAGGAGGAGGGCTGTGCCCTTGACCTGACCATCCGCGAGAACCTGCTGGCCAACCCCCGGGCGCGGGGCATCCCGCCGCTGCGATGGGTCCGCCCCCACAGCGAGCGGATCATGGCCGAGAAACTCGTGGAGCGCTTCGCCGTGCGGCCGCCCGACAGCGAAGCCACGATCGCGACGCTGTCGGGCGGGAACCAGCAAAAGATCATGATCGGCCGTTGGCTCGGAGTGCACCGGCGGCTGGTGATTCTCGAGGAACCGACGGCCGGGGTCGACGTGGGCGCCAAGGCCGAGATCTACCGCCTGCTCGACGACGCGCTCGCCGCCGGGCTCGCTGTCCTGCTCATCTCCACCGACTTCGAAGAGGTGGCCAACGTGTGCCATCGGGCCCTGGTGTTCGTCCGCGGTGCTGTAACAGCGGAGTTGACCGGAGACGCTATTTCCGTCACCGAACTTACCCGCACCGCATCGGGTGCTCCCGTCGTGACCGAGACGGTGGGGGCGTGATGGGCGCCGCGTCGCGGCCGTCGCGGGAGCCCTCGGTAGGCCGGCATGGCGGCCACTTAGCAGGCAACTACGGCCTGCTCGGGTTGACGGCGCTGCTTTTCCTGATCTTTGCTCTGGTGCTGCCGGACACCTTCCCGACGCTGACGAACATCACGTCCATCCTGTCCAACCAGTCGATTCCCGCGATCCTCGCGCTCGGCGCGATGATCCCCGTCGTCACCGCCAAGTTCGATCTCTCGATCGGCTACGGTCTCGGACTCGCCCACGTCCTGACTATGCAGCTCATCGTCCACAACGGCTGGCCGTGGCCGGTCGCCGCGCTCGTCGTCATCCTGGGCGGCGCGCTCGTCGGGGTGGCCAACGGCATGCTCGTCGAATTCGCGCAGATCGACTCGTTCATCGCAACCCTCGGCACGGGCAGCGTGCTGTACGCGATCACCGGTTGGATCACCCACGGAGCGCGTGTCATCCCCGGTCCGGACGGCCTGCCGGCGTCGTTTACCGACATCTACGACTCGAAGTTCCTCGGCCTGCCGGTCTCGGCGACCTACGTCGTCGTACTCGCGATCCTCCTGTGGCTGCTGCTCGAACGCCTGCCGTTGGGTCGGTACCTCTATGTCATCGGATCCAACGCTCGCGCAGCCGACCTCGTCGGCATCCCGACCCGCCGCTACGTCATCTACGCCTTCGTCGGCTCGGGCATGGTCAGCGGCTTCGCCGGAGTACTGCTCGCCGCGCAGCAGCAGATCGGTAACCCCAGCGTTGGCCTGGACTACCTGCTGCCCGCGTTCGTCGGGGCACTGCTCGGGTCGACCGCGATCAAACCCGGCCGTGCCAACGCGCTCGGCACCGTCGTCGCGGTCGCGATCCTCGCGATCGGGCTGTCCGGTATCGGCCAGCTCGGTGCGCAGTTCTGGGTCACCCCGCTGTTCAACGGCCTGACCCTGATCGTCGCGGTCGGTCTCGCGGGCTACTCGGCGCGCCGCCGGCTACGCGCCGGGGCCGCCGCCACCCGTCAGTCGATGTCCGCAGGCGTGACCGGAGGGCCTGCGTCGCCACCCTCGTCACCCGAAGCGTCCGGGCGGACCGCCGTCGATGCGGCCCCGATTTCACCGGCCGGAGCCCAAACACCCCTTCTCGGTGCCGCACCCGCCGACCACTCCCACCATTCAGCCTGAAGGAGCCACCGTGTCTGTCATCAGGAACCGCGGAGCGTACGTAGCGGTGCTGTTATCGGTGGCCGCGGCGACCTTGGCCGGTTGTTCGCGGGGTTCGTCCACCTCGTCGAGCAGCCCCGTCTCATCCAGTTCCCCGGCAGCCAGTGGATGCCCCGCCGCGCTTGCCACTGCCAAGCAGGCCGTGCAACAGGCCCAGGATGTCAATGCGCCCTGGACCGGGCCCATCACCGGGCCGAAGGCGGTGGCGGGAAGGACGGTCGTCTATGTCGCGCAGACGATGACCAACCCCGGTGTGGCCGGTGCAGCCAAGGGCGTTCAGGATGCCGCGCAGACGATCGGCTGGAACGTCCGAGTGATCGACGGTCAGGGCACCCCCGCCGGCATCCAGGCCGCGTTCAGCCAGGCGGTCGCGCTCAAGCCGAGCGGTATCGTCCTCGGCGGATTCGACCCGAACGCGACCGCGCAGCAGGTCGCGCAGGCAAACGACGCAGGGATCCCGCTTGTCGGCTGGCATGCCGTGGCCAAGCCTGGCCCGAGTGAAAGCCCCAAGCTCTTCTCGAACGTCACCACCTGGGTCGAGGACGTTGCGAAGATCAGCGCAGACTGGATCATCGCCCGGTCGAACGGCAACGCGGGTGTGGTGATCTTCACTGACTCCTCCATCCCGTTCGCCGAGAACAAGTCCCAACTCATCAAGTCCGAGCTTGCGACCTGCTCGACGGTCAAGCTGCTGTCCTACGAGAACATCCCGATCTCGGACGCGAGCAGCCGTACGCCGCAACAGGTGTCGTCGTTGCTGTCACGGTTCGGTGACCAGTGGACCTATTCCGACGCCATCAACGACCTCTACTTCGCCGACGCCGCCGCCGCGCTGCGTTCCGGTGGCAAGAAGGGCGACGCCGCGCCGTTCAACATCGGAGCGGGTGACGGCGACCCGTCGGCCTTCCAGCGCATCCGCGACAAGCAGCACCAGTCGGCCACGGTGCCCGAACCGCTCGGTGCCCAGGGCTGGCAGATCGTCGATGAACTCAACCGGGCCTTTGCCGGCCAGAAAGCCAGCGGTTTCGTCGCACCGGTCCACCTGACCACCACCGAGAACGTCGGTGACACATCCTCATGGGACCCCAGGGGCTACCGCGAGGCCTACCAGGCAGTCTGGGGGAAGTAACGGTGATTTTTCCGGTGGCTCCGCTGAGCATGCCAGTTCCGTCACGCCTCGGGAGCGTCCGATGAGGGCACTGGTCAAGACCGCGCCCGGGACGGGACATGTCGGTCTGGTCGATGACTGGCCGGACCCTCGGCCAGCACCAGGCTGGGTCGTCGTCGAGGTCATCGCCTGCGGACTGTGCGGCACGGATCTGCACATCCTCCACGACGAGCACAAGAACTGGCCGCCGGTTGTGCTCGGACACGAATACGTAGGACGGATCGCGCGGCTTGGCGAGGATGTCGAAGGCTTCGCGGTCGGGGACCGTGTCGTGTGCGAACAGCACACCCTCGCCTGCGGACGTTGCGACGTGTGCCGGCGTGGAGCGATCCATCTGTGCTCGCACAAGCGTTCGCCCGGCTGGGGAATCGACGGGGCCTTCGCCGACAGGGTGGCGCTGCCGGCGGCGCTCCTGCACCGGGTACCCGACAGTGTTGCCGACCTCGCCGCGGTGACGACCGAGCCGAGCGCGATCTGCCTCACCGGCATCGACCGGCTCGATCTGCGTGCCGGCGAGCGGGTCGCCGTGGTCGGGCCCGGGCCGATCGGCCTTGTCTCGGCGTTGCTGGCCCGGCATGCCGGCGCGGCAGAGGTCTTTGTGGTGGGTCGTTCCTCGAGCGCGCACCGGATCGCCGCCGCCGAGCGGTTCGGCTTCACCACGGTCGTGAGCGATCGCGTCGACGCTGTCACGACGATCCTTGCGGCCACCGGAGGGCTCGGGGTCGACGCGGTGATCGAGACATCCGGTGCCGCCGCCGCTCTGGACACGGCGATCCGCGTCTGCCGGTCCCTCGGCCGCATCGTCTGTCTCGGCATCGGTGGGCAGGGGGTCGATCAGGCAGGGCTCGCTGAGGCGATGACCAGGTCGCTGTCGATCCATTTCAGCATGTCGAGCGAGTACTCGACCTGGGACCGGGCGCTGCGGCTGATGGCGGCCGGGTATGACCCGTCGCCGCTTGTTCGGAGCTATCCGCTCGCGGACTGGTCCGAGGCCTTCGACGACGTCGCCGCCCGCCGTGTGATCAAAGCTGTCATTGTCCCGGGGCGGGCACAGTGACCGTGGTGACGATCTGCGCTCCGCTGTCGCTCGACCCGACAGAGGCGATCGCGATGGCTGTCCGGCGTGCTGGTGGCGCGGCCGAGGTGCGCTACGAGCCGGCGCTGTTGCCACCGCAGCGTTTCCCCGCCGATCACACCGGTGACCCGGCATGGCGGCGCCCAACCCAGGCCGAGCAGCGGTGGCAGAAGCTGCTGGCCGAAACCGAAGTGGCGTTCGGTATCCCGGGGGACTCGCCCGACGGACTGCGGGCCTTGGTCGCCACCGCTGCCCGCCTGAAGTGGGTGCAGGGCACCGCGGCCGGCACGGGGGAGCAACTGCGCCGTGCCGATCTGCCGGCCGACGTTGCGCGTCTGCTCACGGTCACCTCCGCCGCGGGGGTGCATGCCCGGCCGCTCGCCGAGTTCGCGATGTTCGGGCTGCTTGCTTTCGCCAAGGACGTCGACCGGTTGTTGGAGGCCAGGGACCAGGCGCGGTGGCCACCGCGCTGGCCCATGCGCCAGCTTGCCCGCAGCCACGTCCTGGTAGCCGGCCTTGGCGGGATAGGGCGTGAGACGGCCCGACTGTGTGCCGCATTCGGTGCCCGGGTCACCGGTCTGCGGCGGCGGCCGTCGGCCGGTGACATGCTTGACGGCCCCGAGATACCCGGAGTCGAACGGGTGGTCGGCATGGACGAGCTTGACGACGTTCTGCGAACATGCGACGCCGTCGTGGCGGCGTTACCCGGAACTCCCGAGACCGAGGGTCTGTTCGACGGGAAACGGCTCGCCATGCTGCCGTCGCACGCGGTTGTCGTCAATGTCGGGCGCGGCAGCGTGGTCGACGCCGCGGCGCTGGTCGCAGCCCTGGACGCGGGCCGGCTACGCGGGGCCGTGCTCGACGTCACCGACCCCGAGCCGTTGCCTTCCGCGTCGCCGCTGTGGCGGCGTCCGAATGTCATCATCAGCCCGCACACGGCCGCGCTGACCGTTGATGAGGACGATCGGATCGTGCAACTGTTCGCTGAGAATCTCGAGCGATGGTTTGCCGGCGGGAGGCTACGCAACGTGGTCAACGCTCATGTCGGCTACTGAGCCCCGGCCGAAACGGGTCTTTCTCGTCGGGCTCATGGGGGCGGGCAAGTCCACGGTGGGTATCGCGCTGGCAGCCCTGCTGGGCTGCAAGTACCTGGACAATGATGTGCTGCTCGAACAACAGGCCCGCGCCAGCCTGCAGGAACTGGCCACCGCCGGGCGCCAGGCTCTGCACGAACAGGAGTCCCGTCAGCTCCGGGCGTTGTTCGACATATCAGGACCGTTCGTCGCCGGTGTTGCCGCGAGTGTCGCGGACCGTGCCGACGACATGGCGCTCATGGTCGCGGCTGGACGGGTCGTCTACCTTCGCGCAACTCCGGCGACCCTGGCCCAGCGGGTGGGAGGCGGGGAGGGCCGGCCGTGGCTGGCGGACGATCCGCTGCCCTTGCTTGAGTCGATGTTCGCCGCCCGTGACCGCGCCTTTCGCAGTGTCGATCATGTGGTTGACACCGACGGACGTGACTCGGAGGAGATCGCGGCTGAGCTGGCGGCGCGGCTCGTGGCGGAGGAGTGAATCCTCGGATCATCAGAAGTAGGACGAGCAGGTGGGCACGCCGGGAACGGCTTCGTTCTGCCCGCCCTGGGACACCGCGGTCGCCGGCAGGTACCCCCAGGCGGAGCCGTATCCATGGGTGTTGGACCGTGAGTCGTCGGCCTGGGTGTAAAGCCACCAGGTGTTGGTGTTGCCCTGGATAACGGGGTTCGAGCGGCCCTGGTACTGGCACATCACCCACACGCTCTTGGCTGCGTTCATGTATCCACTGTCGTCGAGTGCCTCCGACGTCTGATTGGACCGGACGTTCGCGTAGACGGCCGAACCCACATAGGTACCGCAGTAGTAGCGGGTCGAGAAGCGCCGTCCGGCGTAGTCGGTGGTCGCCTCACTGCGCGCCGAGCAACTGTCGACGGAAGCCGGTTGCGGGGAGGCGGCCCCGGGGGACGAGGACGGCACGGGGGATGCGGGAGAAGACGTCTGGGACGAGCGGGATGGGACACCGGTACCCGCGGGGGCCGGACCGGCCACCCCACCAGCCTCGGGCATCGGGCTCGCCATCCCCGCGGCGACCGGTGCCGTCGGTGCGGCGGACATCGTGTCGAAGGAGGACGGCGTCGGCGACCGGAGCGCGTCCGGATTTGCTGCTGCTGCTGCTGCTGCCGCAGCCGCCGCCGCATGCCCGGGTCCGGACCCGGTCGATGCCGGGGCCGCGACGACCGCTGTGCCCGGCGTGAGGAACGGCAGGCCACGTACACCGAGAAGGGCAAGTAGACCGCCTGCGACCGCGACGCATCCCACCGGGACGAACAGGAGCGCCCACCGCCGGCGACGGGAGCCTGTCCGCCTGGCCGGCCGGCCGTCGTCCGGCCCCTCGGCGGAGGATGCTGCGTCCGGGTTCCGTGCAGCGGCGGAATCTTCGGTGCCGGCGGAAAACGCGGCATCGGGTCGGGCAGGTTCCTCAACGGGATGCCGGGTCGGTTCTTCCGGTGTTACAGCAGGCTTTTCCGGCTTTTCGGTTGCAGCCTGGACGGGTGCCGGCTGCATCGGCATGGCGATATGGGTCGTGATGACCGTGGGTGGCCGACTCGGGGCCCCGCGACCCGGCGACCGTTTGAGTGCGACGAGTTCACCGAGGACGTCCGTGGCGGTCTTTGGACGCCGCGCCGGTTCGACGGCCAACATCCGCTGGACGAGCAGGGCGAGGTCTTCCGGCACGTCGTCGCGGTTAATGACCGGCACCGGGCCGTCGAGGACCTGTTGCAGCACCTGCGCCGGAACCCGGCCGGGAAAGGGTCGGTTGCCGGTCAGCAACGCGAACAGGGTGGCGCCGAATGCGAAGATGTCGGACGCGACGCTGTGGTTGTCACCGCGCATCACCTCGGGAGCGGCATACCCGGCGGTGAACGCCGCGGAGACGGTCAGACCGTCCGCTCCGGCATCCAGAGCGGCGATACCGAAATCGCTGAGCACGGCGGTCATGGGCTCACGAACAAGAATGTTCGCCGGTTTGAGGTCACGGTGGAGGACGCCGTGTCGGTGCGCGACGGCCAGCGCGTCGGCAATCTCCGTGGCGGCTTTCAACGCTTCGCTCACGCCGAGCGGGCCGGATTCCCTGACGCGGCCGGCGAGTGACCCGCCCGGCAGGTACTCCATGGCGATGTAGGGCCGCCGGTCACGGGTGGTCCCGGCGGCGAAAACAGTGATGATGTTCGGATGACCGGTCAGTCGTCCGGTGGCCCGACACTCCCGCAGGAAACGGCGTTGCGCGTCGGCATCACGAAGGTCGGCATGTATGATCTTCAGTGCGACCTGGCGATCGAAGATTTTCTGATGTGCCAGGTAGACGGTGCTGAAGCCCCCGTGCCCAATCGGTTCCAGCGGTCCGTATCCGTCGATCATCTCGATGCTTGCGCGGCTGTGGTCGTGCATTGATATCGCTCGACCCGCCCCACCCGCGGCCTGCCGACCGCATCCTCGCATCCGGCTATACGGACAAAACGCTACACCTGATCCGTTCCCCGGGCCAAGGGCGGTAGCGGTCATCGGCATGACGGTTGCGGTTTACCTGCGCCTGTAGCTGGAACGTTTCGCGGGAGACGACCGAGCCCGACCGCTCCCGCAACGCACTGGAGGCTACCGTGAGCAACAACATCCTCTCGCCTCTGGCGAGACCGTGCCCGCGCCCGGCGGGGTGAGGGTGCCTCGACGCCTTCGCCCCACGTCAGATCGTCCAGCTCGGGTTCCTGCCGCCGGCCAAGTCCTCGATCAACGCCGCCGGACAGACCGACATCTACGGCGAGCGGACACTTTCATGAGAAGCGGACGCCCTCACGACGACATCGGGGAAGGGTAAGGAAGAGAACGGGTCAGGAGGTGGTCGGCGGTCCGCCGGGCTCGGTCTGCTCGGCGAGAAACCGCTCGAGGGCTGCACCGAGCTCGTCGGCTGTCGGCAGCGGCCCGGTGGTGGCTGTCGGAAGGCTCGTGCCCTCCCTGCCGCGCACGTACGCGTCGTACTGTTCCTCCAGCGCTCCGACGAGCACCGCGGCATCACCGCCCTGTGCCAGCTGGCGGTCGACGTTCTCACGGACGACCGCCGCCGCGGATCGCAGCCCGTCCAGCGGAAGCAGCAGGCCGGTCGCCCGTGACAGCGACGTGAGGAGTGCCTCGGTGGCGGCGGGGTAGTCGGTCTGGGACAGATAGTGCGGGACGTGGGCGGCGAAGCCCATCGCGTCCTGGCCGGCCCGTCCCAGCTCGTATTCCAGGAGATGGCCGGCGCTGCCCGGGACCTGCACCCGTTGCAACCACGGTTCGTAGCCGACGATCAGGTCCTGCCTGGTGGCGTGAGCGGTGATGCCACACGGGCGGGTGTGCGGGACGGCCATCGGGATCGCGTTGAGGCCCACCGTCAACTGAACGCCCAGCTGCCCGACGAGGGCACGCACGGCGGCGGTGAACCGCTTCCACAGCAGGTCCGGCTCCAGACCGGCCAGCAGCAGGAACGGTGTGCCGGCGTTGTCGTTCACCATGTGCAGCCCGAGTACCGGCTCGTCGTAGTGCTCCCAGCGGTCCCGGAGGAATGTCATAGTGGGCCGGCGGGACCGGTAGTCGAGTAGCCGGTCCACGTCGAAGGTCGCGATGAGGCGGTGGTCGAGAGCGGTCAGCAGGTGGTCGCTGGCAAGGCGTACGGCGCCTCCCGCGTCCACGACGCCGGTGAGGGCCTCCACCATCACGGGCCGGCCCAGTTCGGGCAGGTCCTCGACGACCTCGTACAGTTCATGCGGGTCGAGCACTGGTGGAGACCTCCTTGCAGGGTCTGTCAAGTGGCTTCACCGAAGAGGAAGCCGCGTCGACATCGATCCATTCCTACCGCGTGCCGTCACCTCCATGCTGCCAGGAACGGTACTCACCACCTTGCACCGAGGGCACGCCGATGGCGAACACGGCCGGCCGGTGTGAGGTCAGTGTGATCCGGCCCCCGTCGGCCTCGACCAGGGAGCGGGCGGTCAGCAGCAGTATCTGCAACGCCGGGAATCTCTCCCGGAGTCGCCGGCACACCTCGAGGCCGTTCATGAACGGCAGGCCGACGTCGACGATCGCGATGTCGTGACGGCCGGTCAGCCCGGTCTCGAGCCCGCCCGGACCATCGGTGGCGACGTCCACCTCGTACCCCTCGCGGCACAGCGACCGGATCAACGGCTCGGCGATCGAGGGATCGTCCTCGATGAGCGGTACGGCGGTCACCTCTCCACCGTGCCGGGCTCACGTCTTCTGCTGGTCCGACCCGACCGGGTGGGATGACTGCTCGCCGCTGGTGTCGGTCTCGGCCCACTTGTCGGCTACATCCTGTCCCGTGGACCGGGCCTGCCCGACTACACCGACTACACCGACTACACCGATGACAAAGGTACCTGGGGCGAACCTCTCGGTGTCGTGAGCCTCGTGGTCGAAGGCCTGCTTCTGCTCGTGGTTCTCGCCGCATTCGTCCGTTCTTCCGGCCGGAATGAGCCGGTGGGCGTGCGAACGGCATAGCTGTCCGGAGCTGTGCCGTCGGCAGCGGCGAGGTCCACGATCCGTGCGCCTGTTCAGGGGGCGGTGATGCGGCGTCCGGTAATCGAGTGCGCGCGGATGCCCACCCACCGCTCGCGGGCGATGGTGTCCGCCCAGGGCTCCAGGCTCGTTGCCTCCAACCGGGCCAGCCACGGGTCGCTCACCAGGTCACAGGTTCCCTTCACCACCACGCTCCAGCCCTGGCGCGAACCGGCGTGGTACCCGTCGATCTCGAACGCGACCGCAGCGTTGGACAGCGCCGCCATCAACTTCGAACCGTCCGCCGTGCGAAAGGCCACAATGGTTCCGTCCACCGTGTAGTTCACCGGCAGGATCTCCACCTCGCCGTCCGAGGCAAAGGCAATCCGACCGACCGGTGTTGTCCGCAGCAGTGTCAGGCACTCTTCGAAGGTCAGCACCGAGAGACCCGCATGGTCCACTGTGGGTGAAATGCTCATCATCACCTCGCCGAGTCGAAATTCTTATTGCCCACCGTAATAACGGCGACACGCAACGGCCAGAGAAGATGGTCCCCGTATCGGACGGTCGGGTGCGGACGGAAATCGGGTCGAACGGCGACGGAGCCGGGCGGGGAATCGTTTTCGGTTGGTGTCACGGCGCCGGATCGATATCGGACCCGGATCAGTACCGGGAGTACAGGTGCGAATGCCAGGCGGCCAGGCCGATGATCCACAGTGCGACGTCGATGACGCCGAGAACGAACCCGGCGGTCGCCCTGCCGCCGCCTCCGCCGCGCCGTCCACGCATCCCGAAGACGATCGCGACGATGCCGAGCAGGATCGGGAGAATGAACAGGCCGACGACTCCGGAGGCCAGACTGATGGTGCCGTCCCGGCGGGCCGTAGGGGTCCTGGTGGGTCCGTAGTTCATGTCCGGTCTGTTCCCGCACCCGCATCCGAGTACACGTTGTGACGAACGGGCTATGTTGTCATCGCCGGTCGGTCCCCCAGCCGGTGCAACACCGTCGGCAGCTCCCCGCAGTGGACGACGGTCAGGGTCTGGGTGGCCCTGGTCATCGCCACGTACAGGTCGGCGAGCCCACGCCGGGAACTGCCGAGGATGGCGCCCGGCTCGGCCAGGATGACCGCGTCGAACTCCAGGCCCTTGGACTCGGCGACGGTGAGCACCGCGATCGGGGCGGCCAGCAGGTCCGCCGCGTCCGTCGCGGTGTCTGCCGTCGTCGGATATCCCGATGCGGGGTATCCCGGCACGGCCGCCAGCGCCGCGCGGACCCGCTCGCGCAGGCCCTCCGAGCAGATCACCGCGACCTTTCCCTCACCGACGTCCTCGGCCGCCTGCAACGCCGTGTCGGCAGCCCTGCGGACGACCGCGTCGACACTCCCGTCGACGCGCACCGCTACCGGGAGCCGGCCGGTGGCGCGGACGGACCGTGGCGGCTCGGCGTCCGGGTCCTGCGCGGCGAGCACGTCAGCCGCAACATCCATGATCTCGGATGGGGTCCGGTAGCTCACGCTGAGTCGTTCCACCCGCCATCTGTTCCCGATATGCGGGGTCAGCGCATCAGCCCAGGAACGCGCCGCCGCCGGATTCGCGGCCTGCGCGAGATCACCCACCAGGGTCGCCGACCGCATCGGGCAGCGCCGCCACAGCAGGCGCCACAGCATCGGCGACACCTCCTGGGCCTCGTCGACAATGAGATGACCGAAGGTCCATGACCGGTCGCCACCTGCGTGCTCGACAGCGCTGCGCCGCCGTCGCGATCCGGACCAACGTTCGGCCATCATGTCCGCGTCGACCATCTCCGACAGGCCCAGCCCGTCGAGGACCTCGCGGGCGTACTCCCGTTCGGCGCGCCGCTCCTGCTCGGCCTCCCACGCCGCCAACTCGGCGGACTCGTCGTCAGGATCGCCCAGCAGTTCGGCGGCCTCGTCGAGCAGCGGCACGTCGGCCGGTGTCCACGGGGAGCCCGCCGGCCGATGCAGCAGGTGCCGCTCGGCGTTGGTCAACCGGACCGCCGTACCGGCGGCGGCAAGCCGGGCGGGCGTGGCGAACAGCTCGGCGAGCAGGCCCTGCGGGGTCAGCTGCGGCCACATCGCGTCGATGACCGCCCGCACATCCGGGTCGGCGCGCAGATACCCCGCGATCTCGTCGGTTTCGTCGTCGTCGAGCAGGCCACCGGCAAGGTGCCCGATCACCTGTCTGGTCAGCGCCGTCACCAGTTCACGGACGAAGACCCGCCGGGCTGCGTTGTGCGGTCGGCGGCTACGCCGCGCCCGGGCGCGGGCGTTCTCGACCGTGCGGCGCTCCAGGCACAGGACCGCGCCGTCGTAGGGGACGTCCACCCCGTTGGGGGGAACCTCCTGCCGGTCCTTCACCGCCGCGGCCACGAGTCTCGCCATCCGCAGGTCGCCCTTGAGCGCGACGACCCGGTCGTCCTCCCCGGCGACGGCGTCGACACCGGGGAACAACCGGCCCGGGGTCGCGAAGACGACCCCGGTCTCCCCGAGGGACGGCAGCACCTGTTCGATGTAACGCAGGAACACCGGACTCGGGCCGATCACCAGCACCCCCGACCGGGCGAGCCGCTCCCGGTCGGTGTAGAGCAGGTAGGCGGCCCGGTGCAGGGCTACCGCGGTCTTCCCGGTACCGGGCCCGCCGTCGACGACCAGGACGGACGTGGCGTCGGCACGGATCACCCTGTCCTGTTCGGCCTGCAGGGTCGCGACGATGTCGTGCATGTGGCCGGAGCGGGGCGCGGACAGGGCCTCCAACAGCGGCGCGTCACTGCTCGAGGCGACCACCGGACCGTCCGAGGCGCCCGCGGGGTCGAGGACGTCGTCGGTGAACCCTCTGACCTCCCGTCCCTTGGTCCGCAGGTGACGGCGCCGGACCAGGCCGTGCGGATCCGCGAGGGTCGCCCGGTAGAAGGCGGTGGCCACCGGGGCACGCCAGTCGATCAGTATCGGATCGTGTTCGTCGTCGGACAGTCCGATCCGCCCGATGTAGACGCGTCGGTGGTCGGTGTGGTCCATGGCGCCGAAACACAGCCGTCCCTCCGCCGCGTCGAGCTGGCCGATCCGGTCGGAGTACGCGGTGGCGAAGGCATCTCGCTCCACCCGGGACTGCGGCGTGCCGGTACCCGAGTCCAACAGGACGGCGCGCAGCTGCCCGCGGATCCGGTCACGCAGCTCGTCCAACCGGTTGTACAGGGTGTCGACGTATGTCTGCTCGGATGTGAGTTCCTGCTCGTACGTCGTCGGCACTTGCGGTCCCTCCATGCTCGGTCACGCACTACTCCGGTTACCACCTGCTTCGGTGACGAACTCCGGTGCGGGCCGCGCGAGGATGTATGCGGTGCTCCGGTTTCGGGTGGTAACGGCTCCACTCGCCAACATCCGCAGTCGTGAGTGGGACATCGAGCCTACGTGGCGGAGCGGGTCGGACGCGCGGACCAGTGGCGAGGCCCACCCGCGGGCAGGACAATTCCGGCCGGCGGCGGCGACCTCAACCGGCGACGGCGACCTCGGCGGCGGTGTTGGTCAGGACGTCGGGCACGGTCACACCGGGCGCGGTCTCGACGAGGGTCAGACCGTCCGCGGTGACGTCGAGGACGGCAAGGTCGGTGATGATCCGGTGGACGCAGGCCTTCCCGGTGAGCGGGAGGGTGCACGCGGGCAGGATCTTCGGTGAGCCGTCCCGGGCGGTGTGCTCCATGAGGACGAGGACACGGCGGGCACCGTGGATGAGGTCCATCGCACCGCCCATCCCCTTGACCATCTTCCCTGGGATCATCCAGTTGGCCAGGTCACCGGTTGCGGACACCTGCATCGCGCCGAGGATCGCGACGTCGACATGCCCGCCGCGGATCATGCCGAAGGACAGTGACGAGTCGAAGGTGCTCGCCCCGGACAGCAGGGTGACGGTTTCCTTGCCGGCGTTGATGAGGTCGGGGTCCACCTCGTCGTCGAACGGGTACGGGCCGACGCCGAGCAGCCCGTTCTCGGACTGCATGACGACGCCCACCCCGCCGGGCAGGTGGTTGGGCACGAGTGTCGGCAGCCCGATGCCGAGGTTCACGTACTGGCCGTCGGTCAGTTCGGCGGCGGCGCGGGCGGCCATCTGCTCGCGGGTCCAGCTCATCGGGCACGTACCGTCCTTTTCTCGATCCCTTTGGTGACGGACTGCTCGTCGGTGAGCGCGACGACGCGCTGTACGAAGATGCCCGGCAGGTGCACCTCGTCCGGGTCGAGCTCGCCTGGCTCCACGAGATGTTCGACCTCGGCGAGGGTGATCCGTCCGGCCATGGCGGCGAGCGGGTTGAAGTTACGGGCCGCCCGGGAGAACACGAGGTTGCCGTGGCGGTCCCCCCGCGCGGCGCGGACCAGGGCGAAGTCGGTGACGATGCCTTCCTCGAGGACGTACTCGCGACCGGCGAAGGTCCTGACCTCCTTGGCCGGCGAGGTGAGTGCCACTGTGCCGTCGGAGCGGTAGCGGCGCGGCATGCCGCCGTCCGCGACCTGGGTACCGACCCCTGCCGGGGTGTAGAAGGCCGGGATGCCGCAGCCGCCGGCGCGCAACCGCTCGGCCAGGGTGCCCTGGGGGATGAGTTCGACCTCCAGCTCACCGGCCAGGTACTGGCGGGCGAACTCCTTGTTCTCGCCCACGTAGGACCCGGTGACGCACACGATCCGCCCCTGCGCGAGCAGGATGCCGAGGCCG
>NZ_CADDZT010000034.1:66597-67930 GCF_902812655.1 Candidatus Frankia meridionalis
ATGTCAGCCACCGCATCGGCGGCGGAGGCCACAACCTTGTCCATGGCGTGCGGATCCCCTTTCGTGGGAGGGAGCGAGTTCGGACGGGCGATTGGTTCGGTAGGGCAGCGGACCGGAGGGCCTGTTGTCGGGCTGTTGTCGGGCTGTTGTCGGATGGTTGTCAGGCGGAGGCGGCCCCGACGTAGTTCTCGGCGACAACAGTGGCCGCGGCGGTCGAGGCGACGGTGTAACGCAGGTTCGCGAGCTGTAGGCGGCACTCGAAGTCGCCGGCTTCCGGGTCGGGATGCAGCATCGTGGTCATGAGATAGGAGAAGTGCTCCGCCCGCCAGACCCGGCGCAGCGCCGTCTGCGAGTAGGCGTCCACGGCCGCGTGGTCCCCGTCTGCGAACCACCGGGTGAGGGCTCGGGCCAGCAGCGTCACGTCGGCGACGGCGAGGTTCAGGCCCTTTGCTCCGGTAGGCGGCACGATGTGGGCGGCGTCGCCGGCGAGGAAGAGCCGCCCATGGCGCATCGGTTCCGCGACGAAGCTGCGCATCGGGGTGATGCCCTTCTCGGTGATCGGCCCACGTTCGAGGTTCCAGTCGGAGTGGACCGCGAAGCGGGCTTCGAGCTCGTCCCAGATCCGTTCGTCCGACCAGTCGGCGAGGTCGGCGTCAGGGGTGACCTGCAGGTAGAGCCGGCTGACAGTGGGGGAGCGCATGCTGTGCAGGGCGAAGCCCCGCTCGTGCCGGGCATAGATCAGCTCGTCGCAGGACGGTGGCACGTCGGCGAGGATGCCGAGCCAGGCGAACGGGTAGGTCCGGGTCCAGGTGTGCAGCGTGCCGGCGGGGACGCATCGACGCCCCATCCCGTGGAAGCCGTCACATGCGACCACGACGTCGCAGCGCAGCGTGTGCTCGGCGTCGCCATGGCGGAAGGTGATGGTGGGACGCCCGCCGTCCATCTTGTCCGCTGACGTGCCGTCCGCCGAGATGCCCTCCACCGCGGTGGCCTCGGCCTCGAACAGGACATGCCCGCCATCGGCCAGCCGGCGGGCGATCAGGTCCTTCACGACCTCGGTCTGCGCGTAGACCATCACGGCGCGTCCCCCGGTCAGGGACGGGAAGTCGATACGGTGGCACTCCCGGTCGAAGCGCAGTTCGATGCCCTCGTGGACGAGCCCCTGGCGGTCCATCCGGTCGCCGACGCCGCTTGCGCGCAGTACGTCGACGGTCCCCTGCTCGAGGATTCCGGCACGCTGGCGCTGCTCGACGCGGTCGCGGCTGCGGCTTTCCAGGACAACCGAGTCGATGCCTTCGAGGTGAAGGAGATGGGAGAGCAAAAGGCCGGCGGG
>NZ_CADDZT010000034.1:68234-73216 GCF_902812655.1 Candidatus Frankia meridionalis
GGTGCCGGTGGTGGCTCCGGGGTCGAGGTCGAGGTCGAGGTCGGCGAGTGTGCGGTTGGCGACCTCGAAGGCGGAGTTCGCCGCCGGCACCCCGCAGTAGATGGCGGTCTGCAGCAGAACCTCTTTGATCTCGTCCCTGGTAAGGCCGTTGCGGACGGCCGCGCGTACGTGCATGGCGAGCTCGGTGTGATGTCCCCCGGCCACCAGCGCGGTGAGGGTGACGCAGCTGCGGGCACGCCGGTCCAGGCCCGGCCGGGTCCAGATCTCGCCCCAGGCGTACCGGGTGATGAGGTCCTGGAAGTCGGCGGTCAGGCTGGTCGTCGCGGCCTGGGCCCGATCCACATGGGCGTCGCCGAGGACCGCCCGGCGGACCGTCATCCCGGCCGTGTGCCGATCGGCGTCGTCGGCCGGCACTGGCCGGCCGAAGTGGGCGGCCAGTGCCCGCCCGACCGCAGCCGGCTGTTCGACGCCGGCGAGGTGCGCCGCATGGGCGATCTCCACCAGGGTGGCGTCCGGGATGCCGTCGGCGAGTTCGCGCGCGTGCGCGGGCGGGGTCGCCAGGTCGTCCCGCCCGGCGACGACAAGGGTCGGCACGGTGATGCGACCGAGGTCCGCCCGCAGGTCGTAGCCGGCCAGCGCGTCGCAGCAGGCGGCGTAGCCGGCCGGGTCCACAGCGGTGAGTTCGGCGAGAAGGCCGCGGACCCGGTCCGGGGCCCGATCGGCGAAAGCGGGGGTGAACCAGCGTGCGGCTGCGGGTCCCACCAGCGCGGCCGTGCCCTGCTCGCGGACGACGGCGGCGCGGTCACGCCAGCCGTCCGGTTCCCCGAAACGCGCGGACGAGCAGACCAGGGCCAGCGCGCTGAGCCGCTCTGCCCGGTGGACGCCGAGGTGGGCTCCGACCGCACCACCGAGCGAGACCCCCGCATACGCGAACTTGGAGTAGCCGTACACGTCGGCCAGTTCCAGGACGAGTTCGGCGAGATCCGCAACGCCGGCCCCGGCCCCGGTTTCAGCCCCGGCCACGTCGGCGGCGGTGCCACCGTGACCCGGCAGGTCGAAACGCAGCACCCGGTGGTGGCGGGCGAGTCTCCCGACCAGTTCGTCCCAGACGTGCAGGGTGGTGCCAAGCGACGGGCCGAGCAGCAGCGGCGACCCGGACACCGGGCCGTCGACGCGGTGGTGCAGGCGGATGGCGCTGCTCACGCGTCCCCCCGGGTCCGCGGCCGGGTGTCGCGGCCGCTGTGACGGTCATCGGTGCTGTCACTGCGGGCGTCCGCTTCCGCGAGCACGCTCAGGGCCCGGTCGACCAGTGCCGCAGCGGACCCTGTGTAGGTGGTCGGGTCGAGGAGCGCGGCGATCTCGGCGGCGTCGAGGTGCTTTCTGAGTGCTGGGTCCGCGGCGAGGACATCACCCAGCCCGCGTCCCTCACGCACGCTGCGCCGGGCCGCGTCCTCACTGACCCGTCTTGCCTCGGCCCGGCCGAGCAGGCGGGTCAGCGCGATGGACAACCGTTCGGACACCACCAGGCCTCCGGTCAGGTCGAGATGGGCGCGCATCCGCCTGGCGTCGACCCGCAGCCCTTCGGTGAGGTCGGCGGTACCCTCGGCGGCACCTCCGACGAGGCGCAGGGCCTCCCGCAGGATCTGCCATTCGGCATGCCAGGTACCGGCGGGCCTTTCGTCCTCGGAGACCAGGGAGCCGATCAGTACGGTGGCGAGCGGTCCGACGTGGCGTGCCGCGGCGGCGATGAGGGTGGAACGTACCGGGTTGCTCTTGTGCGGCATGGCCGAGGAGCCGCCGCCGACGGATTCGGCGAGCTCCCCGGTCTCGGTTCGCGTCGCCAGGAGTACATCTGCGGCGATCTTCCCGAGTGCGCCGGCGGTGAAGGCGAGAGCCGCGCCGAGGTCCGCGATCGGGGTACGCAGCGTGTGCCAGGGCAGGAGGGGTTCGGCGAGGCCGAGTTCGCGCGCGAACTCGGCCAGAAGCGCGATGCCGGGTGTCGTCACGGCGACCCCGGCCGTATCCATACAGGTGTTGGCGTTGGCGTTGGCGTAGGCGTCGAAGGCGGCAAGTGTCCCGGCGGCCCCACCCAGTTGGGCGGGCAGCTGGCCGAGCAGCGTGCCGAGCCGGGACCGGGCATCCAGGACGAGCTGGTGCCAGCCGGCCGCCTTCAGACCGAAGGTCGTCGGGACGGCGTGCTGGGTGAGGGTCCGACCGGGCAGGGGCGTGTCGCGGTGTTCGGCCGCGAGCCGGCGGAGTGCCACGGCGGCGCGGTCCAGATCGGTTGTGATCATACCCAGGGCGCGACTGGAGACCAGCATGGCGGCCGTGTCCAGGATGTCCTGGCTGGTCGCACCTTGGTGGACGTACTCGGCCGCGTGCGGGTCGCGGGCGGCGACGGCCGCCGTGAGGTCCGCGACGAGCGGGATCACCGGGTTGCCCCCGGCGCGGGCGCGTAGCGCAATGCCACGGACGTCATAGGCGTCGGCATCAGCGCAGGAACCAACCGTGGCTGCTGCGGACGGCGGGATGAAACCGAGGCTCGCCTGCGCGCGGCTCAGCGCGGCCTCCGCGTCGAGCATGGCCTGTAGCCACGCGGTGTCACCGGTGGCCTGCTCGACGGCGGTGCCGGCCCGGCCCGGTGAGAGCAGACCGACGTCCGCCGCGTCAGCGGTGTTCAAGGAAGACCGTCTCCCCGTCGCCCTGTAGCCGGACGTCGAACCGGAAGACCCGGTCGGACTCTGCGTGGGCGACGAGCGTTGCGCGCCGCGCCGGGTCAAGGCCGCGCAGGAGCGGGTCGGCGGCGTTCGCCCGGGCATTGCCCGGTAGGTAGATCCGGGTGAAAAGGCGGTGCAGGAGGCCCCGGGCGAAGACCGCGACGGCGATGTGGGGCGCCCCTGCGGGGACGGCCGGCGGTAGCGTGCGCAGCACCCAGTGTCCGTCCGGGCCGGTGGGAACGCGGCCGAAACCGGTGAAGGTGTGCCCGTCGCGGTGCAGCGATCCGGGGTTCCCGGTGAGGGAGCCGTCGTGGCCGGCCTGCCAGAACTCCAGGAGGGCATCGGGCACCGGCTGCCCGGCACCGTCGTGGACGGCACCGTGGATGGTGATCGTGTCCGGGTGGCCCG
Organism: Candidatus Frankia meridionalis; assembly: GCF_902812655.1. GTDB lineage: Bacteria > Actinomycetota > Actinomycetes > Frankiales > Frankiaceae > Protofrankia > Protofrankia meridionalis. The sequence continues at coordinate 71,360 of NZ_CADDZT010000034.1, forward strand.
TCGGCGCCATGTCGCCGCCGTGCGCGAACGGCAGGGCATAGCCGAAGAAGGGGCCGATGGTCTGCCCCGGCGTGGCCTGGCGCCCGTTCGCGGCCTGGAGCGCGGTCCCGGGCGTTGCCGGCACACCGGTGTTCTCCGCGGGGTTCAATGCTGGTCCTGCTCGAGCCGGGTGGCGGCCGGGCCGTCCAGGACGACGTCCCAGTTGTACCCGAGGGCCCATTCGGCGGTGGTGCGGTCATGGTCGTATGCGGCGACCAGGCGCCCGCGGGCGTCCTCGTCAGTGATCGAATTGTAGATCGGGTCGAGCGGGAACAATGGATCTCGGGGAAAGTACATCTGGGTGACGAGCCGCTGGGTGAACGCGGTACCGAAGAACGAGAAGTGGATGTGTGCCGGCCGCCAGGCGTTGCGGTGGTTGCGCCACGGATAGGCACCCGGCTTGATCGTGACGAACCGGTAGCGGCCTTCGGAGTCGGTGAGGCAGCGGCCTGCGCCGGTGAAGTTGGGGTCCAGCGGAGCGGGATGCCGGTCGCGCCGGTGGGCGTACCGGCCCGCCGCGTTCGCCTGCCAGATCTCCACCAACTGGCCGCGGACAGGACGCCCGGCACGGTCGAGGACCCGGCCGGTAACGATGATCCGCTCGCCGAGAGGTTCACCGATGTGCTGGTGGGTCAGGTCGGCGTCCAGCTCGGACACGTCGGCATCCCCGAAGACCGGGCCGGCCAGTTCGACGAACGCCTCCGGTGCGGTGACCGCAGGACGGTGAGGATGACGCAGGACGCTGCTGCGGTACGGGGGGAAGTCCAGCTCCGGGTCTGACGAGGCGGGCGTGCCGTCGGCCCGGCGCTTCGCGGCGTCTGCGTGGAACGCCTGGATCTCCCGGAAGATCTCCAGCTGGGTCGCTTCCGCGGCATCCGAGCCTCCTGGCCGGCGCGCGGTGGGATCCGGGTCGGTGTCGGTGTCGGTGTCGGACGTGTCCGGCCCGTTCGCGATGTCGCTCGCTGCTGCCATGGCGATGGCGTTCCTTTACGTTGTTCGCCTAGTGAACTTAAGTTCGCATTTGTGCAGCAGTGTGCGTCCGCGCGCAGGCTGTGTCAACAGTGCCGTCCCACGGTCCAGGGAACCGTGAACGCCCCCGACAACCCGGGAAGGAAGCCCGCCGTCGGAGGTTTCAGGGGTTCGCTAAACCGGCCGCAGGTCGAACCCGGGTGTGCTCCGGTAGTCGCCGTCCGCGGCGACGATCAGACCCTCGGTCTGCTCGAGTCCGGCGAGCCAGGTCAGCGCGTCGGCGCCACGGGCGAACGCGGCAGTGGCGTAGACGTCCGCCCACATCACCGACGGGCCCACAACCGTCACGGCCAACGCATCCCCACCCGCGGGCCGGCCGGTCCGCGGGTTGATGATGTGCGCGCCGCGGGCCGCGCTGCCGGACGTCGCGATTCCACCCGAACGTATGGGCAGGGCACCGAGTACCCGGGAGCGGTCGAGGGGGTCTTCGACGCCGACGTTCCAGGCGGGGGACATCGGGTCGTCCACGTAGGCGGCGATGTCCCCGCCGGCGCCCAGGTAGTAGTCGTGGCCGTCGATCGCGGACAGGTCCCTGGCGGCCCGTTCGACAGCCCAGCCCTTGACCAGGCCGGACGGGTCGAACCAGCGGCAGCGATCCGCCGCCGGCAGGCCGGGCGTCGACCGGTCGTGCACCGGCAGGTCGGCGGTGAAGTAGCCGTCGGTGCGTTCGGTGGCCTCGGCGCACAGGTCGGCGACCTCCCGGATGAGCCCGTTGCACTCGCGTAGTCGCAGTTCGCCCCGGTTCAGCCTCATGATCTCGCTGTCGGGCCGGTAGGTACTGAACAGGGC
>NZ_CADDZT010000034.1:73580-77055 GCF_902812655.1 Candidatus Frankia meridionalis
TGTACGGTGTCGGCGCTGGCGATTTTGCCGTCCTTGACGATGATCTGAACCTGGACGATGCCCCACCGGGTGTTGGCCCGGGAGCCGGTCACGGTTTGAGATCCGTTCGTTCCGCCGCCCGGGTCGGTGCTGCTGTCGGTGCTGCTGTCGGTGCTGCCCGCGGTGATGGTCGTCGACCCGGAGCGCGCCATGGAGCTGCTGGTGCTGGTGCGGTAGCTGAAAAGCAGGACGACACCCGCGACGGTCGAGGCGATGGTGATGACGATGCGGCGCATGGTCGGTTCCCTTCTGGTCGGCCGGAGGATTCGCTCACGAGGCAGCGGGAGTCACCAGGTGAACCGCTCCATGTGCAGCTGGCCGGAGGGGACGCCGGCCGCCACGACCGCGTCCTGTACCGCGTCCATCCACGCGTCCGGGCCGCATACGAACACGTCGTGGTCGGTGATGTCGGGGACGATCTGTCGTAGCGCGATGTCGTCCGGGATGTGGGCGAATTGGTCCGGTAGCCACGACAGACGGCTGGCTGAGCGGCGTCCGGGCAGGTAGATGGTGCGGATGCCGCGCAGCGTGGCCAGTGTGTCGAGTTCCTGGCGCAGGATCAGCTCTGCTTCGGTGCTGGCCCGGTAGATCAGCACGGCCTCGCCGGACGAGTAGTCGAGTTCTTCCAGCAGCGCCCGGATCGGGGTGATGCCGATGCCTGAGGCGATCATTGTCAGCCGGCGTCGGTGGCGGACCGCCCCGGTGAGCCGGCCGTAGGGACCTTCGAGGAGCACCCGGCTGCCGGGCCGTACGGTGGCGAGCCCGCCGCTACCGTCGCCGAGATCCTTCACGGTGATCCGCAGCCAGCGCGGATGCGGCGCCGCGGACAGGGAGTAGGGGTTGCCGCGCGACCAGCCGGGTCCGCTCAGGAACCGCCAGATGAAGAACTGGCCGGCGCTCGCCCGCATCCGTTCGATCGCCTGCCCGCGCAGGTGCAGGGACACGACCCCGGGCGCCTCGATGACGACCTGGTCGACGACGACGCTGTGGCGCCAGGTGCGCCAGGCCGGTAGGCCGATGCGGAACGCAAGGACGCTGCCCGCCGCGGCGGCGTAGATCGTCCACCAGTAGACGCGGGCACAGGGGGTCGCGGTGAAGTCGGTGCCGGTCCACAGCTCGTGCGGGATGGACAGGCCGACGCCGAGGTAGGCGTAGAGGTGCAACAGGTGCCAGGACTCGTAGCGCAGTCGCCTCCGGGCGGCCCGCACCGAGCTGACGACGACCATGACGAGCAGCACGGACCCGGCCGTCGCCAGCAGCATGCCCGGGTAGTTCCACACCAGGTCCCAGGCCTGGGTGAGGATTCCGGTCCGTGCCGATGCCGCGTAACCTACAGTGATCAGTGCGATGTGGACGAGCATCAGGTTGAACGAGGTGAACCCGACCAGGCGGTGCCGCCGTGCCAGCTCGTCCTGACCGTAGGCGCGTTCCACCCAGGGGATACGCGCCATGAGCAGCACCTGGACTAGCAGCAGGTCGGCGGAGATCAGGCCGGTGATCCGGCCGAGGCCGGTCAGGGTGTCGGCGGGGCCGGCCGTGGCCAGGTCGCGCAGGCCTCCATGGGCGACCCACAGTGCCACCACGACGAGCATGCTCCCGGCCGTGGCGAGACCTGCCGCGTCCCGCCATCCCTGCTGGGGGTCGTTCGATGGGATGGGATCCGGCGGGACCGGATTCGCGGCTTGTCCCGCCAGCGGCATCCCGTCCGCGGCGACCGGTCTGGACGAGCCCAGCGTCGTCATGGCCATGGGTTGCCTTTCGTGTCCGCGCCCGGGGACGTGCCGGCGTTCTGATACCCACCGTGGGCGAGGGGTCTTCACCGTCGCTGAAGCCAGGCTGCGAGGTTGCTGTGAGCCGTTCTCGGACAGGTCATCGTCACGACGTACCCGCAGCCCCGCTGGCCACCGAGGTGTCACCCACCGCGGTGTCACCCACGGTGGTGTCACCCACAGTGGTGTCACCCACCGTGGCGCTGTCGGGTGCGGGGTCCGTCACCTCGTCCCCACGGGGCAGCCGGACGCGGAACCGGGCTCCGGCACCCGGGGCGGTGTCCAGCTCGACATCGCCGCCGTGGGCGGCGACCAGTCCGGCGACGATCGCCAGACCGAGACCGGTGCCGCCGAGCGACCGGGACCGGGAGGGATCGGCCCGGTAGAAGCGTTCGAACACCCGCTGTGCGGTCTCGGCCGGCAGTCCGGGCCCGCTGTCGGCGACCTCCAGGACGGCATCGTCGCCGACGCTTTCGACCCGTACGGTAACGGCCGTTCCCGGTGGGGTGTGGATGAGGGCGTTGGACATCAGGTTGGTGGCGACCTGGCGCAGACGAGACTCATCCCCGAACACGATGGGCGGCGGGTCGATACGGCCGGTGACGTCGAGGGTGATCGCGTGGTCCGGGGCGATCATCCGGGCGTCCGCCACCGTGTCGGCTGCGATCAGTAGCAGGTCGACGGGACGTCGTTCCAGTGGGCGTTGCTGGTCGAGGCGGGCCAGTAACAGCAGGTCATCGACGAGCAGACCCATCCCGGTCGCCGTGGTCTCGATTCGTTCCAGCATCCGGCTCACCGCTTCGGGACCGCTCACGGCACCCTGGCGGTGCAGTTCGGCGAACCCGCGGATGGATGTGAGCGGGGTGCGCAGTTCGTGGCTGGCGTCGGCGACGAAACGACGCATCCGCTCCTCGGACGCCCGGGCGCTGGCCTCGGATGTCCGCTGGGCACGAAATGCCGCCTCGATCTGCGCGAGCATCGTGTTGATGGCGCTCGCGAGGCGTCCGATCTCGCTGCGGCGTCCCGTGTTCGGTACCCGTTGGGTCAGGTCTCCCGAGGCGATCGCCTCGGTGGTGGTCTCGACCGCGACGAGTCCGCGCAGGCTGGAACGCACCACCAGGTAGGCGAGGACGCCGAGGACGGCGAGGACGATGACACCGACCACCAGTTCGATGAGTTCGAGCTGGTGGATGGTGTTGTCCACGTCCTCGAGGCCCATGGCCACGGTCACCGCACCGGCTCCGTCCGCGAGGGCGGTGACGAGGACGCGCCAGTCGTCTCCCTTTCCGGTGGCGGACGTGGTGAAGGGCCGTCCGGCGAGCGCGGACACTCCTGCCGCGTCGAGCCGTGGCAGGGCCGGGGCACTGCGCACGCCGCCGGCCGGCACCTGTAGATCGGGACTGGTCGTGGGACCGCCGGTGGCGTCGGTCCACAGGATGTAGACCGCATCCGTGACCGGGCGGCCCGCATTTTTGATCATGTCGAGCCGCTTCCGGTCCGCGTCGGAAAGATCGGTGTTGGAACGATCGGTGTTGGAACGATCGGTGTTGGAACGATCGGTGTTGGAACGATCGGCGTACAAGCTGTCCCAGCCGGCGTGTTCCCGGGTGCTGTGGGCGGTCGTCGTCAGCTGGGAGTCGACGCGGCTGACCAGGTAGGTGCGGAGC
>NZ_CADDZT010000034.1:77353-78288 GCF_902812655.1 Candidatus Frankia meridionalis
ACCAACCTGATCCGCAGCGGAGTGTCGGCGGTGGCACCTCGCAGCCGCTTCAAGATCATTACTGTGGAATCCGCATGATGTAACCGACGCCGCGCAGGGTGTGAATCAATCTCGGTTCGTCCTTGTCGATCTTCTTTCGCAGGTAGGACACATAGGACTCGACGATCCCGACGTCCCCGCCGAAGTCGTAGTTCCACACATGGTCGAGGATCTGCATCTTCGACAGGACGCGTCCGCTGTTCTGTATCAAGTAGCGGAGCAGTTTGAACTCGGTGGGTGACAGCGCTACCGGCTCGCCGTCCTTCCACACTTCGTGGGTCTCGTCGTCGAGTTCCACATCGGCGAAGCTCAGCCGGCTGGCCGGCGTGCCGGCGCCGTTGCCGTCCGTGCCGTTGCCGTTGCCGGGAGCCCCCGCATCGCGCACCCGGCGCAGCACCGCGCGGATCCGGGCGAGTACCTCCGCGAGGCTGAACGGCTTGGTCACGTAGTCGTCGCCACCGAGGGTGAGGCCACGCACCTTCTCCTCGACAGCGTCGCGGGCGGTGAGGAACACGACCGGGATGCGGCAACCATGCACACGCAGCTCGCGCAGGACGGTAAGCCCGTCCATGCCGGGCATCATGACGTCGAGCACGACCAGATCCGGTTGGAACAACTGGACTGCGGTCACGGCATCCGGTCCGTTGGCCGCGGTGGCGACCTCGAAGCCCGCGAACCGCAGGCTCACCGACAGCAGTTCGACGATGTTCGGTTCATCGTCGACGATCAGCAGGCGGGCCTCGGGTGCCGGGTGTTCGGGTACCGGGTGCCCGGGCGGTTCGACCATCGTTGCGCTCCCTCACTCGGGATACCGACAGCGACGGGAGCAGCTGTGCTGGTAGAGCTCCCGGCGTGCGAGTCTGCGCCAGCTTCTCTCGGTTTTGCTGAGGAGCGCG
>NZ_CADDZT010000034.1:78639-98572 GCF_902812655.1 Candidatus Frankia meridionalis
CCCACGGGATTAACCAGCAGGGTCCCACGGGCCGATCCGCGGACTCAAACGCTTCCGCTCCGCCCAGACGGTCGCAGCCGGTCATGCGTTCGCGGGAGAACATCCGCCGCGGCCACTACGAACTCGGCGTCGACACCGACCCGCACCTGCGGCTGACGGCTGCCTTCACCGAACTCACCCTGACGATCTGATCACCGGTCTGGCAGTGCCTGCCATGTCCTGCCTCCACATAACGCAACAGACCCCCGCGGCTCGTTACGGCTTGGCTCCCGCCCTCCCTGCAGCTCCGATGATGACTGCAATGCTAGCATTGCATCTGGAAGTGAGCCGGATAGCCACATTGACCATCAGAGAGCTGGACGACACGATCAAGGCCCGACTGCGGATACGAGCGGCGCAAAACGGTCGGTCGATGGAGGCTGAGGTTCGGGCTATTCTGCGTGCGGCGCTGACCGGGCCAGCGGCGGAGCGGGGGCTGGGTAGCCGTATTCAGCGTCGTTTCACCGATCTCGACGGTTTCACCCTCTCGCCGCCACCGCGTACCGACCAGCCCCAGCCGGCAGAATTTCCCTCGTGATCGTATTGGATGCGAATGTCATCTCGGAGCTGATGCATCCGCGCGCTGATCCCGTCGTTGTGGCGTGGGTCGACGCGCAGACCGTCGGCGACGTCTACCTGACCGCGGTGACGACCGCCGAACTGCGGTACGGCGTTGCGTGCCTGCCAGCAGGACGACGCAGGGCCGACCTCGCCGACCGGGTACGCCGCACCCTTGAGGAGGACTTCCCTGGCCGGATTCTTCCCTTCGACGACGAGGCTGCTAGTCACTTCGCCGAGATCGTCGTGAGCCGCGAGCACCATGGCCTTCCCGTCAGCACGGCAGACGCCCAGATCGCGGCGATTTGTCGCAGTTACTCGGCTGGCCTCGCAACCCGTAACGCGAAGGATTTCGTGCATACGGAGGTCGAACTCATCGACCCCTGGCATGACGGCGGAACGGCAATTGATTCGACAGAATGACTAACGATTCATAAACATAGCGCTATCCCCCATAAGATTCTTGGCTCGCCACCGTCGAGTCGCGTTCATGTCGGGATTCTGATACGAAAAATCCCGAATACTGGTAGCTGTTCAGCTGGGATTGCTGGTTGCTGAGCGTGGCGTCAGGAGGGTTGGGTCGCGGGCGGGAGCCAGGCGCCGATGGTGAACAACTAAGTGAGCGCGTCGAGGGTGTCCAGGCCCCATTTGGTGACGGTGGACAGGTAGGACTGCACGACGGCGAAGTCGATGAGGCCTTGCAGGGTGCGCCAGCAGCTCCCGGAGGCCCGTTGTTGGACCTTGGCGGGTCTGGCGTCGCGGGCCTCCAGTAAAGTGTTCGCCATCGCGTCGGCCCACACCTGCCCGTCCGGGTCACCCTCGTGGACCGACCGCAAGTCCCTGACGAGATGGGCGCCGCACACCCAATCCCCAACGCGTACTTCCAGTCCATCCCGAACCGCACCCGCGCCGCCGCCGCCCGATCGGTCAGGTCCTCGGCCATCTACAGCACCGTGACCAGCGCCAACCGTCCTGGCGACCACCCCGGCCTGCCCCGGACCCCGAACGCCTCGGCGAACCCCTCGTCAGCGAACAGCTCACCCAACTCGTCCCGGACCCGCATCGCCAGCGGATACGGACCCGGTACCAGCCCTGACCGGGAGCCGGCCGGGGCGCTCCCCATCTGGAGGTGAACTTTCTCCTTCGGCCCGGCCCCACTGCGGGTGGGTGTGCTCAACTGGGAAGGCATCGGACGATCACCTGGAGAGTGAGCCCATGAGCACCGGCGACACGACGGCATCCCGACCCGATCTCGCGCGCCTGGTGAACCTGCGGGACGTGGGTGGAATGCCGACCGGGGACGGCCGGCTCACCCGGACGGGTGTGCTCTATCGCAGTGAGGCGCCTCGGCGTGACGACTGGTCACCATCCGCTGATTTCGAATGGCCGCCACGCACGGTCATCGATCTGCGGTCGCCGGTCGAGCGGGGTAGTGGCGCACATCCGCTGGCATCGGACAGGACCGCCGTCCACGTGATCCCGCTACTCGGCGATGTCGATCCCACTGATCGCACCTCCAGCGCAACCCGCGCGCTGTCCGGTGGTCTGGACGCGCTGTACCTGGCGATCCTTTCGCTTGCCGCTGAAAAGGTCGTTCAGATTCTCCACCTCGCGGTGGACGCGCCAGCACCGCTTCTGGTCCACTGCGCGGCCGGCAAGGACCGGACCGGTCTTGTCGTAGCGGTGCTGCTGCGCGCGGCGGGGGTGGAAACGGATGCGGTACTCACGGACTACGCGGCCACAGCCACGAACATGCCGGGGGTGCTGAGTCGGATGGGTGCCCATCCGCTGTTGCCCGTCGGGGGCGGAATGGACGGTCCTGACATGACCGGGATCTCGGCGCCGGCGGTCGAGCGGGTGCTGGCCATCATTGACGGCCACTGCGGTGGCGCGCGGGGCTGGCTTGCGGATAATGGCGCGCGTCCGGGGGCGGTACATGCCTGGGAATCCCGGTTGTTGTCCTGACACGCGGTCACCGAAAAAGTGCCGGTACGCCGATCCCACCAGCGATCTGTTGCGCAGAGTAGCCGTCGTCCTCAGAATTTCATGAGTGGACCGACGCACCCTCGTAAGAATCCTCGCCCTAGGGGCTGCCGACCTGATTGTCGGCTGTTCCGACAACGGCCGGAACGGCATATCATCAGCTGGCTCACCGCGCCATTCGGCGTTGTGGTCGGCTCCCGGATCGGCGCACCTCGGTCCGGCGGGTACGGCTTCCGTGCCCGCTATACGGGGGGAGCCACCATCGGCGCCGGCATCTTCTCCCGTGTTCGCGCCAACTGTGATCGAGAAGCAGCAGATCCTGTTCAACGCCCCGGGACCGACCCGACAGATCGCCCTTACCGTTGACGACGGATTCAACGCCATCGCGGTTGCCGGGTACATCGATTTCGCCAAGCGAACGAATATTCCCCTCTCGTTTGCACCGAACGGCATGTACCAAAAAGTGTGGAATCCACATGCCGACGCCGTCCGGTCGCTGATCGAAGCTGGACGGGTTACAATGGTCAATCACACCTGGAGCCACTTCAGTATCCGTACGCTGTCGGATTCGGCGCTGCGGACCGAGGTCGAACGTAATGACGACTGGATCGAGCGGACATTCGGTGTCAGCACCCGTCCGTGGTTCCGTCCGCCGTATGGGGAGTACAGCGAGCGGTCCAGGGCGATCCTCGCCGAACTCGGCTACTCGCGGATTCTCATGTGGAACGGTACGGTGGGGGACTCCCGGCTGGGGGTCACGGCCGATGAACTCGTCGCCGCCGCGCGCGAGTCCCTCCAACCGGGAGCAATCGTTTTGGGGCATGCGAACCAGCAGGTGGTCGTTAATCTCTACGGAGAACTCGAGAGGATCATCGCCCAACGCGCTCTCGTCCCGGTCACGATCAGCTCGATGTTCGAACCCAGTAATCTTGCTCACCTGGCCGGTTGATGGATCTCGATAGTGAATGATGCCGTCAGGGAAACTCCGTCCGGCCACCTGTTCTCGATGACTTCCCGGACATCCGCCACCCGTCGGTGATGGGCACTCGGACCCATTATCACCAGGTTCAAAAGATCGTCTGCTTTCAGGGAAAGCTCAAGGTCCAGCATCAGCCGGTCCTGACGGACGAACAGGCCGGCAAGTTTCTCGCGCAGCCGCGCGGCCTTTCTGTCGTCCACTGTGACAAGGCCGAGCGGATTCACGATATCGGCCAGATGCCGGGCGGTGGGCATCACGATGACCAGCTTGCCGTCCGGTCGCAGAACGCGGCGCATCTCCGCGACGTTGCGTGGCGCGAAGACGTCGAGCATCAGGGATGCCACGCCGGTGCGGATGGGCAACGGACTGCGCACGTCCGCCCCGACGGCACCGATCAGCGGATGCGCGCGGGCCGCCCGCCGCAGCGCGTAGCGGGACGCGTCAATGGCGATTCCGACCGCGCCTGGACACGCTCGAAGCAGGTGTGCCAGGTAATAGCCGGTACCGGCCCCGACGTCGACGATGACCGGCTGGCCACCGGGTTGCCGGCCATGGGTGTCCCCAAGCTCGGTGTCGCTCTTGGTCTGCTGTCCCAGGACGGTTTCAGCGAGCGCGTCGGCGAGCGCCGTAAAATGGCCGGCAGCGAGGAACGCCTCCCGCGCCTGCACCATGTCGGCGCTGTCGCCGGAGATCTCGTTGGCCCGTCCAGTGGTGAACGTCACATACCCCTGCCGGGCGATGTCGTAGGCGTGGCCGGCCGGGCAGCGTACCTGACTGTCGCCGACAGTGAGGCCCTGGAGACACAGTGGGCATGTGAGATAGGCGAGAATCGCATGAATCACGCGTTGCCCACCGCCATCATCGGCCGCATGGCGACGACAGTACGTGCCCGGTGAGCGCGTTCGAACGGGTGGCGGTCGTGGGCGCCGGCATGGTCGGGCTGTCCACCGCATGGTTTCTGCAGGAGCGCGGAGTCCAGGTCACGGTGATCGAACGTGATCATGTGGCCGCCGGATCCTCCTGGGGTAACGCCGGCTGGCTGACGCCGAGCCTGGCGACGCCCCTGCCGGAACCGGCTGTGCTGCGTTATGGCGCCCGCGCTGTGTTGAGCCCCGCCTCACCCGTGTACGTGCCGCTCCGCGCCGACCCTCGGCTGCTGCGGTTCCTTGCCGGATTCGTCCGCAACAGCACAGCAGGCCGCTGGCGGGTGGCGATGGGGGCACTTGCCCCGCTCAACCGCAGGGCGTTCGCCGCCTTCGATCTGCTCGCGGCCGGGGGCGTGGAGACATCCACCCCCCCGGCCGCGCCGTTTCTGGCCTGCTACCGCAGCGCGCGCGAGCGGGAGGGGCTGGTCACCGAACTGGAGGAGATCCGCGCTGCCGGGCAGAAGGTCGAGTTCGAACTGCTCAGCGGACCCGCGGTGCGTGGACTGTTGCCGGCGCTGACCACAGAGATCAATGCTGCGGTCCGCATCGACGGACAGCGCTTCTGCGATCCGGGGCGTTTGGTGACGGCGCTCGCGGACAGTGTCCGAGCCCGCGGCGGTGACCTGTGGGAGGGGGTCGGCGTCCGGGGGATCCACGTAGGCCGTCCGGGGATTCTCGATGCCCGCGACAGCCTGAATGGTGCCGGCGAGGTAGGACTGGACCTTTCGACGGGGCAGATCGCCCGGTTCGACGCGGTCGTCGTGGCGAACGGCGCGTGGCTGGGGGAACTGGTTCACCCGTTCGGAGTCCGGATCCCGGTGCAGGCCGGACGCGGGTACAGCTTCAGCGTCGCCGCCCGTCAGGTTCCCGACGGTCCGCTGTACTTTCCCGCACACCGGGTGGCCTGCACACCCCTCGGGGACCGGCTGCGCATCGCCGGGATGATGGAGTTCCGGAAACCTGGAGCGCCGCTCGATCACCGACGCATCGCTGCGATCGTCAATGCGGTCCGCCCTTTGCTGACCGGTGTCGACCTCGACATGCGGACGCAGGAATGGGTTGGTTCGCGTCCGTGTACACCGGACGGCCTTCCCGTTGTCGGGCGAACCGCGTCCCCGCGGGTGTTCGCGGCTGGCGGTCACGGAATGTGGGGAATTACCCTTGGTCCAGTCACCGGGCAGTTGGTGGCAGAGGCGGTCACCACGGGTCGGCGGCCCGTGGAACTCGCGCCCTTCGATCCCCTTCGTTGATGGATTGGGAGTCGTAGGAATGCTCTTGGTAACGGCCATGCCCTGAGGAAGGGGGGCTCCAACCTGCGGGCGGGTTCTGCGCTTTGACAACAAGTGCGATGGGTGTAAGTCTGCCTGGGTGGAGCGGCGAAAGGCCGCACCGTCGGTGGTTGTCCGAATACTTGGATGACCGGCCGCCGACCGCCGAAGAAGTGGACGGACGATTGACGGCGTTGCGCCATTCATGTTTCAGATACCGGACGGCCGCTTCCCGCCGCAGTGCCCGGGACGACGCCAGCGGTCACGATGACGGATCGATGCAGGTTGTCTGCGACGATGATGGCCATCGCTGGTGGGTCGTCCGCTGGTCGCTCGCCGGCCTGCTTGCTGACGGTCCGTTCGAGACGCGAGCGGCCGCGCTCGAACGAGCGTGCATATCGCCCGGGCTCTGACGACACCGCTCCCGGGAGGGACGACCCGCTTAGATGAGGTGCTCGATCCTCAGCCGAGCAGGTCCAGCACGGTGGCGGCTATCGGGCCGTCGGTCAGGTACTCGCCGGTCTCCAGCAGGTGCGCCCGCCACAGATCTTCCGCGGCCCGTGCTTCACGTGCCTCGATGAGTTCCACGACGCGCTCGTGGGCGAGGAGGCGTCGGCGGATCGTCAGCCGGTGCTCCGGGCCACGCTGGTCCACCGTCGGATGCGAGAGAGTTGCAAGATCGAGGATGTGGCGCAGCATGCCGGACAGAACCGACAGGGTGGTGTTTCCGGCAAGCTCGACCAGCAGAACGTGGAAGGCGAGATTGGCCTGCAGACACTGGCCCGGATCGTCGGTCGCGGTCGCAGCCGCGGTTTCGTTCACCGCGATCCTGAGCCTGTCGAGGTCCTCCTGGGTGCGGCTTTCCGTCAGGAGCGCCACGCACGGCGGCTCGATCACCGCACGGGCCTGGTGGATGTCTGCGAGGGTGGTTCCGCGGTACTCCAGCACGAGGGCGGCGTAGCGGGCGGCGATGTCCCCGTTCGGGGTGTGCACCCGTGCGCCGCCGTGTGCGCCACGCCTGACCGTGATCAGCGCTTCGGACTCCAGGACTCTGAACGCCTCACGCAGCGTCGGCCGGGAGACACCGAACTGCTCCATGAGCGTCGCCTCGGGGGGAAGGGCGTCGCCCTCGACGAGTTCTCCCCGGACGATGCGGCGGCGCAGATGCGCCGCGACAAGCTCGGCGGTCTTCGGGACTCGAACCTGCTGTCCGATCGCGACCACTGTGCCGACCCTGCTTGCAGCCGGCATTACCAGCTCTTGTACAGCCATCGTGGGCGCCTCCGTCGACAGGAACAGGTGAGTCTCTTGTAAACACAGACCCGGCGAGCCGTGTGGGCCGATGCGAAATGTTGTTGGTGCTTGAGGTTACCAACGGGTCGCCCTGCTTCCCTAGAGAGCCCGGACACATCTGAGCCTCGGTTGTTGTCTGCAAGTAGCCTTTGCCTTGTCTCAGGAGGGCATCGTGGTCGGACGGTCCCCTAGATGCGGCCCCCACCGAAATGCCTGCCCACCCCTTCTGCTAAAACTGTCCGGGCACTGTGCTATAAGCACTGGGATCTGGACGGTGCGGCATCGGCCCGCGGGGCTCGGGACTCGGAACGTGGCCGTTCCCAGCGTGGCCGTTCCCAGCGTGGCCATGCCGGGAACGGCCGGCGAACCTTCGGGCGCGGGTTTCCTGACACCTGGTGACAGCTCGGACCAGCACATCCTGAGCCGACACCGGCCGAGAGCGCCGCGGGATGCCGGCAGGAGGCAGTCACCGCGATTCGTTGCTCGGGCCTACCGCCGGGGTGGTGTCACAACTCCTCGTCGTGACGGTGCGAGACCTTCCTCGGGCACCTCCCGGTGCCGCCCGCGGCATCCAACGAGCATCACACCGCCGTGGTGGTAGATATCTGTTCGCGATTTCCCGTGTTCGCGGTCGACCGGGTGATCTGCGTCATGGTTGTTGACGGCGGTTACAATCGAATGTTTGCTGGCCGCAATGTTTCCGTTACCCCACGTTTGACGAGGTGCTTGTTTCAGGAATGCGTCCGATACGGCACGGTGAGACGTTTCTGACAACATTCGCGTTTGTTGCCGACACCGCCGACGACCCCGGTCGGTGCGGCCGTCGGTGTTCCGCGAACAGTGGAACGCCGCTGCGACCCCCGCGCGTCGTTACTTCTTCTCGCCGCTCGTGTCGCTCTCGCCGCTCGTGTCGCTCTCGCCGCTCTCGCCGCTCGTGTCGCTCTCGCCGCTCGTGTCGCTCTCGCCGCTCGTGTCGCGCAGTGTGGCCTGCTCACGGGCAACCGTCTCAGGGGTGGGCGCGCCGCCCCCGAGGTGGGCGGGAAGCCACCACGGTGACTCGCCGGGACGCGGTGGTGGATAGTCGCGCTGCGCATCGGCGAGAAGCTTCGCCATGGCGTCCGCGAGCAGCTGCGTCCCGGTAGCGGAGTGCTGGAGCTCGGCTGGGGGGATCGGCTCCCCGAGCATGATCGAGATTGGGGTGCCGCGCGCCGCCCGGAAGTTACGCGGCCGTCCCTTGGTCAGGATGCGCTGGCTGCCCCAGATGGCGACCGGGAGAATCGGGACGTCTGCCTCGGCGGCCATCCGGGCCGCCCCGGATTTGAAGGGCTGGAGGCAGAAGCTCCGGCTGACAGTCGCCTCGGGGAAGACGCCCACGAGTTCGCCAGCCCGCAGGGCCTTCACCGCATGGCGGTACGAGCCGGCACCGGCCGACCGGTCGACGGGAATGTGGTGCATCCCTCGCATGAGGGGCCCGGCGACAGGGTGGGCGAAGACTTCGTGCTTGGCCATGAAACGCACCAGGCGGCGGTGGGAGTACCAGAACGGGACGCCGGCGAGGGCGAAGTCCAGGTAGGACACGTGGTTGATGGCCACGACGCACCCGCCCGTGGCCGGTACGTGCTCCTGCCCGTGCACATCCAGCTTGAGATCGAGAGCCTTGAAGAACCCGAGCGCAAAGCGGATCACCGGCTGGTAGACGAGTTCCGCCACCCGCTCCTGACCTCCCGACCTTCTTCGTTGTGTCGATGGCTCATACCGGCCGCAGAAAGTGAGTGTCTGATCGTACCCTGAGTGGTGTGAACCGGGAGGAGGCCGCACCCGGCAGGCGCTCGACGATCGGTCCCCGGAGCATTGCATACTCGGGTTCCGGCAGTCACACCGACACCGCACCCGCCTGTACAGCGGCGCGAGTGGGACAGAACGCCAGTGGGACAGAACGCCAGTGGGACAGAACGCCAGTGAGACAGGAGACGTGCGACGCCTGACGAGTGGACCCGGCTGCATGCCGAGTGGACGCAGTTACTCACATCCGGGAATCCGCCACGCTGGACAGCGGTCGCCGGCGCCGCGGTCGCTCTGGTCGTGGTGCTCAACAACCGGCTGTGGCCGGTGGCTCGACATGTGATCACTATTGCCCACGAGGGCGGACACGCGCTTGCCGCGGTCGGGAGCGGCCGGCGGCTCGGCGGGATCCGGCTGCATTCCGACACGTCCGGGGTGACCGTGTCGGCGGGCCGCCCGACCGGACTCGGTGTTGTGATCACTGTTGCGGCCGGCTACATCACGCCCTCGTTGCTCGGTCTCGGAGGGGCCGCCCTGCTGGCGGTCAACCAGGTGAGCCTGATGCTGCGGGTCAGCGTGGTCCTGCTGCTCGGAGTGCTGGTCGCCATCCGCAACGCCTTCGGAGCGCTGTCGATCGTGCTCAGCACCGCGACCGTCATCGCCGTGTCCGTCCTCGCGCCATATCGTTGGCAGGAGGTGTTCGCCGCCTTCATCACCTGGTTTCTCCTGCTCGGTGGCCTGCGACCGATCGTCGAGGTCCAGCGGACCCGAAGTCGCGGCCGGGCGCCGACCTCGGACCCGGATCAGCTGGCGCGGCTCACCGCAACCCCGGCGTCGATGTGGGTGGCGTTCTTCGCCATGGTCTCCCTGCTCTGCCTCACCGTTGCGGGGGACTGGCTCGTGCGCTGACCGGTCAGCTCGTGCGCTGACCGGCAGGCCCTGCGGATGGGCATGTGGCAGACTCGGAATCCGTGTGCGGTCGTTACGCCAACACCTTCACCACGCAGCAGCTGGCGGAGTCGTTCACGGCATGTGACGAGACCGGTGGTGCGGAGCCGAACTTCAACGTCGCGCCGACGAATACGGCCCCGGTGGTTGTCATCCCGCGTGACCAGCCGACCGCGGACGCTCGACTCCGGCTGGCCCGCTGGGGCTTGGTGCCGTCGTGGGCCGACGACATCGCCATCGGTACCCGTCTGATCAACGCTCGGGCGGAAACCGTGGCCATCAAGCCGGCGTTCCGTGCCGCGTTTCGGGCGCGCCGTTGCCTCGTACCGGCCACCGGTTACTACGAGTGGCACCGGGTGGAGGGCGCCCGGCGCAAACAGCCGTACCTGGTTCGTCCGGACAACGGTGAGCCTGCCGCGTTCGCTGGGTTGTACGAGGTGTGGCAGCCGCCATCGGGCGGTCGGCTCGCGACCTTCACCGTCATCACGACCACCGCGGCGGGTGGCCTGGAGTTTCTGCATCCACGTTCACCGGTGCTCCTCCCGCGGTCATCCTGGTCGCGTTGGCTCGACCCCCGTCTGGACGATCCGGTGGCCCTGACCGGGATGCTGGCACCCGCGCCGCCCGGCGTGTTGCGTGCCCATCCCGTCAGCGCGCAGGTGGGCAACGTGCACAACAACGGCGCCTACCTGCTCGACCCGGTGACCGCGGACGACGAACCGGGTCGCTCGGGCCAGCCGGCTGTGCGGGCCGGGAAGGTCATGCCCGATCGCGACGAACTTCCGTTCACCGATCATCCACTCACGAGTTGACCCAGCGCCAGGATGCGCTGATTCTGGGGCCGCAGGCGGTGACTTTCGGGACAGCGTGTTCCCAGTCGGCCTGGCAGCGGCCTCCCATCACCAGAAGATCACCGGAAGCGGGGAAGAGGGTCCGCGAGGCTCCGCCGCCACGCGGCCGGAACCGGAAGGGACGCCGTGCCCCGAGCGTCACGATCGCCACCAGGGTGTCGTCGAGCCTACGTAGTTCGCGGTCGCGGTGGAACGCGAGGCTGTCATCTCCGTCGCGGTAGAAGTTGAGCCCGACCGGGCCGAACGGAACCTGGTACCGGGTATGCAGTGCGCCGCGTGCCGATCCCAGCACCGGGTGGGGCAGCGGTTCGGACACGGCATACCACCGTGACAGGCGCGGATCGTCAACCATCCGTTCGTACATCCACCGCCGTCCGCGTCGCCACGACACCTGTGCGGCGAGGATCTCGCACAGCTCGTCGGCGCCGCGCAACCACCCTGGAGTGACGTCGACCCATGTCGTGTCGTCCAGGTGGATGCGGTTTGACGGGGGATCGCTGTTGATCTCAACTTCACCCGAGATCAACAGGCTGTACTGAAGGGACATGCGGACACGTTAGGTGAACGTATGTTCGATGTCGAGTCCGGTGCGCGTCATGTCAGTGGTGTGTGCGTCCGGTCAGCGCGGTGTGCCCATCCGGTCAGCGTCGTCGCGCACAGTTCGTCCTGACCATGGCGGGCCCGGCCCACCGTGGACCGCCCACGTCGAACGGGCGTCGGTCGGGCAGGCGAGAGACAGAGACAGAAACAGAGACAGAAACAGAGACAGAGCAGGGGATCTTCGTGGCAGAAGCGATCGAAGCCGAGGGACTGGTGATGAGGTTCGGTGCGGTCATCGCGCTGGATGGTGTCAGCCTCGTCGGGCGTACCGGCGCCGTGCTGGGCATGCTCGGTCCGAACGGTTCGGGTAAGACGACGACCGTCCGGGTGCTGGCCACTCTGCTGCGACCGACCGCCGGTCATGCCCGCGTCTGCGGTTTCGACACGGTGTCCGATCCGCATCGGGTTCGGGCCCGTATCGGCCTGACCGGCCAGTACGCCTCCGTGGACGAGGACCTGTCGGGGCTGGAGAATCTCTACCTCATCGGACGGCTGTTCGGGCTTTCCCGACGGCAGGCCCGGACCCGTGCCGGTGACCTCATCGAGATGTTCAACCTCGCCGAGGCCGCCGCGCGGCGGGCACGGACCTACTCCGGTGGGATGCGCCGCCGGCTCGACCTGGCCGCGAGCCTTGTCGGGAATCCCGCCGTCCTGTTCCTGGACGAGCCCACCACCGGGCTGGACCCGCACAGCCGCAACGACGTCTGGCGGATGGTGACGGAACTGGTTGCCGACGGTACAACCGTGTTGTTGACCACCCAGTACCTGGAGGAGGCCGACCGGCTCGCCGACGACATCGTCGTGGTCGACCATGGCCGCGTCATCGCGTACGGCACCCCTGACGAGCTGAAGAGCCGTGCCGGCGCGCAGACCCTGCACGTCCGGCTCACCGGCCCTGAACAGCTCGACGTTGCCGCGGCGACGGTTGCCGAGCTGGTCGGGACACGGCCGGCGCGGGACCTCGACACGAACCTGCTGACCAGCCGGGTGAGTGACCCGGCGGTGCTGGCTGTACTGGTACGCCGATTCGACGAGGCCGGGATCGTGCCGGCCGAACTGGCGCTGCTGCGTCCCAGCCTGGACGAGGTGTTCCTCGGCCTCACCGGTCATCTGGACCGGCCCGGGCAGCCGGAGCTGGTTGGTTCCGACGTTACGGATACGGATCGGAGTGCGGCATGAACACCGCCACCGGCATGTCGGCAGGCCCGCCGCACACCGCGGCATCCGCCGGCCCGGCCGGGGTGGAAACGGCTGGATCGTTCGCAGCCCCGCCTGGCCGTGCCGGTGGCAGGCGGGTGGGTTTCGTCGACGGCGTGCGGCATGGCCTCATCCTGGCCTGGCGCAATATGATCAAAGGCTGGCGGACGCCGGAACAGCTGTTCGACGTGACGCTCCAGCCGATCGTGTTCGTGCTGTTGTTCGTTTTTTTCTTCGGCGGTGCCGTGGCCGGTGACTGGCACCGGTACCTTCGTTACGTCATCCCCGGAATTATGGTGCAGACCGTCCTGATGGCCAGCATGTACACGGGGATGACGTTGAACAGTGATCTTGCCACCGGCGTCTTCGACCGCTTCCGCAGCCTTCCGATCGCCCGCTCCGCGGCCCTGGTCGGCGCGGTTCTCGGTGACTTCGTCCGGTACGTCGTCGCTGCCGTGTTCGTCGTCGGGTTCGGGATGATCCTCGGGTTCCGCATCCACACGAACCCGTTGGCTGCGGTTGCCGCGGGAGGGCTGGTCATCGCGATGGCGCTGGCCCTGTCGTGCGTGTCCGCACTGGTCGGCATGCTCGCGCGGAGTCCCGGCACGGTTCAGGGCGTCTCGTTCATGATGATGTTGCCCCTGTCGTTCGGCAGCAGCGCGTTCGTCCAGGCCGACACCATGCCCTCGGGGCTGCGCGCCTTTGTGCATGCCAACCCGGTCACTCACCTGGTCGAGGCCTCACGTGGCCTCATGCTGGGTGGACCGGTGGCCGGCCCCGTGCTGGCGTGTCTGGCCTGGACGGCGGGAATCATCGTGGTCTTCGCGCCACTCTCCGTCCGGGCGTATCTGCGGCGGACCTGAGAACCGGACCAGCGGACCAGCGGACCGCAGTAGATCTGCTCCGGTCGTGATCCCGCTGCGGGCGTGCTGCCCGCCGAGGTCGTACTCCCGGTCGAAAGCGATGTCGCCGAGCGCACCGCGGGCGGTTTCGATGACGCGGATCACGTCCGGATTGCCCAGGTCCGGCGTGCCGCGGACGCCGGCGGCGATCCCGAGCAGCCACGCGGCCCGCTCGGGGCCGCCGTTGCTCAGCGCCGCGTCGGCCATGGCTTCGACCGCCCATGCCATGGCCGGCATGTCGTGGCATTCGTCCGCGAGGCGGACCGCTTCGGTGAGTAGCGTGCGTGACCGTTCGACATCGCCGTCCGCGGTAGCCAGGTAGCCCAGGCCCGCCAGTGCCGCGACCTTGATCTGGAGTGGCCCCGCCTCGCCCCGAGCCTCCAGCGCACGCCGGTAGTGATCATGTGCTCGGGCTGGATTTCCGGCCCGCCGTTCGATCTCCCCGCGGCCGATGTCGATGAGCAGGGCAGTCAGCCCCGGGCCGTGACGGGCGGCGAGCCGGGCGGCTTCCTCGATCTCCGCGCGCGCTCCGGGCAGCTCGCCCGCCCGGGCGAGCTGGAAACCGATCATGATCCTGGTCCAGCCGGCGTCGTCCCAGGCTCCGACCTCCACGGCCAGCTCCAGAGCCTGCCGACAGGCTTCCACCGCCTCCGCGTGCCGGCCGGCCAGTGCCCGTGCCTCGGCGATGACACGTAGCCCGACGTGCAGCCCCCACCGGTCACCTGTGATGCGGAACGCCTTCAGCGAGCGGGCGAAGTCGCTGGCCGCGGCCGCGGCGTCCCCGGCGTTCTCGGCGATCGAGCCGCGGATGAACAGGGCGACCGCCCGGGTCCAGGGGTCTGGATGAGCGACGATGTCACCGAATGCCTCGCGCGCGGCGGGGGAGTCCGTCGTCCAGGCGGCTACCATTGGTTCGGCCAGGGCAAGCATGGGCGAGTCCGACTCCGCCACCGCCCGGCGGACGACCGGGAGGAGGGCGTCGGCCAGGGCTGCGCTGTCGCCGTCCTGTCGGATCGGTATCTGTCGGTTCATCGCGTGGATGAACATCGCCCTGGCACGTGCTTCCAGCGATGCGGGACCTTGTAGTGCCACCACGGGAGCGAGCCGTGTCGCCGCCTGATGGTGCAGGCCACGCATCGTCCACAGCCAACCGACAGCGGCTCCCAGGCGGACCGCCGTGTCCGCGTGCTGTCCGTCGACGGCCCAGCGCAGTGCGGCGAGCAGGTTGTCGTTCTCGGCGTCGAGCCGGTGGATCCACTCGATCTGATCTTCTGTGCGTAGATACGGTTCGGCTGTTTCAGCCAGCCGTGTGTAGTACCGGGCGTGGTTCTCCCGTACCCGGTCGGCCTCCCCGGCCTCTGCCAGCCGTTCCGTGGCAAACACGCGGACGGTGTCCAGCATCCGGTACCGGACCTCGTCCGTCCTGCCGTCCCAGCTGTTTTCACCGGTCGCGATGACCAGGGATTTGTCAACCAGGGACGTCAACAGGTCTAGGACGTCGGCTCGTGGCAACGCCGTATCCGAACAGATCTCTTCGGCTGCCTCCAGGGCGGCACCGGCCGGGCACACCGCCAGCCGCCTGGCGACAGTGCGTTCGGCGGGCACAAGCAGGTCCCAGCTCCACGCGATCACCGCCCGCAGTGTCTGATGGCGGGGCAGGGCTGTGCGACTGCCGGCCGTGAGTAGCCGGAACCGGTCGTCGAGGCGGGTGGCGACCTGGCGGGGGGACAGGGCCCGCAGCCGGGCCGCGGCCAGCTCGATGGCAAGCGGGAGCCCGTCGAGTCGCCGGCAGATCTCCGCAACCGCACCCACGGTACGTCTGTCCACGATGAACCCCGGGCACACCGCCGCCGCCCGGTCCGCCAGGAGGGCCACCGCCGGGGACCGCAACGCCACCGTCGGGTCCGCATCGGCGGGCGGCAGGGGCAGTGGGCCCACCACCACCAGCCGCTCACCGGTGACCGCCAGGCGTTCGCGGCTGGTCGCGAGAACCCGCACCTGCGAACCGGCGGCGAGTATGGCATCGGCCACGACGGCGGCAGCTCCCACGACATGCTCGCAGTTGTCCAGGATGACCAGTGCCCGACGGTGAGCAAGCACGGCGGCCAGACGACCGAGGACGTCGGCTTCCCGCTGGCGCGGTACGGCACCCGTCGAGCGTGCGCCGGCAGCCGGTCCAAATCCGGTTGTACCCGGAGCTTCTAGTATATTTCGGACCGCTTCCGGAACGTCGGCGGGATCATCGACCGATGCCAGCTCGACGAACCGGATCTCGTCGACGGTCTCGTGGATCAGCCTTTTCGCGCTTTCGATCGCGAGCCGCGTTTTTCCTGAACCCCCCGCCCCGGTGAGGGTCACAAGTCGATGGGACACCAGCGTGGCGGTGACCTGACGTAGTTCCTCGTCGCGTCCGACGAAGGTGGTCAGGGGAATCGGCAGGTTCGACATCGGCAGGTTCGACATCGGCAGGGGCGCGGCCGGGACGGCGCAACGACGTGCGGATGTCGGATCGCCGCATACCAGGTCCGGATCATCACGCAGCAGAGCGAGGTGGATGCCGGCCAGTTCGGGAGAGGGGCTGGCTCCCAGCTCGTCGGCGAGTGCCTGTCGCGTCGACTCGAACACGGCAAGGGCATCGGCCGTACGTCCCAGGCGGGCAAGAGCGGTGATCCAGTGAACGCGTAACCGCTCACGCAGGGGATGAGCACGAGCGAGGCCTTCCAGATCGCCGAGGATGTCAGCCTGACGGCCCAGAGCCAGCTCCGCGCCGAAGAGATTCTCGAGGGCGGTAATTCTGAGATCTTCGAAACGGGCCACATGACTGGCTGTGACCGCGACACCGGAGATGTCGACGAATGCCGGTCCTCGCCACAGATCCAGCGCGCTGTACAGCAGTTCGGTCGCGGTCGCCGGGTCACCACCGGTCAGGGCACGCCGGCCGTCGCCCGTGAGCCGATCGAACCGGTGGACGTCGACGTCGTCAGGATCGATGGCGAGTCGATAACCGGCGGTGGTGGTGACGACCAGCTGTCCGGTTCCGTCGCTGATCGTAGGCAGCCAATTTTCCCGTAGGGTCCGGCGCAGCCGGGACACCAGCGACTGGAGTGCGTTCGTGGCGCCATTCGGCGGCTGGTCACCCCATAGCGCGTTGGCAAGTGTCGCGAACCCGACAGCACGATCGGCGTTGAGGGCGAGCAGCGCCAGCAGGCAGCGTAGACGTGGGCCGCCGGTGTCGAGTGGTCGCAGGGCTCCGCCCGCACGCAGATCATCGGCAATCGCCAGCGGACCCAGCAGCGCCACACGCATGGTCTCAGCATCCCATCACGGAATGAGCGCTGATCGGTCGAGCTCAGGAGGCCCTGATGGCCGAGATGTCGAGCTCGATCCCGACCTTGTCGCCCAGGAGGACGCCACCTGTCTCCAGTACGGCATTCCAGGTGAGGCCGAATTCCTTTCGGCTGATGGCGGTGGAACCGGTGAAACCGGCACGGGTGTTGCCGAACGGGTCCACGGCGCTGCCCTGGAACTCGACGACCACGTCGACGGCACGGGTCGTACCCCTGATCGTCAGGTCGCCCGTGACCAGATAGACGTCCGGTTTATCCCCGATCTTCATGTTCATGCTGTCGAAGGTGATCGTGGGGTACTTCTCGACGTCAAGGAAATCAGGGGAGCGCAGGTGGTTGTCACGATCGGTGTTGCCGGTATCGATGCTTGCGGTGTGGATGACGGCCATCGCGGTCGATGCGGTGGGCTCGGATCCGTTGAGGTGCAACGTGCCTTCGAACGATCTGAAGCTGCCGCGGACGGTCGTCACCATCGCGTGTCGCACGGCGAAGCCCAGCAGGCTGTGATCAGGGTCGATCATCCAGCTTCCGGTGAGCCTCTCGAGGCTGGCACCTGATGTGCTCATGGTGTCCTCCCTGTCGGTGGCTTCCTCTCATGAGCGGTGAATTGCCTGTTCCGGTGACAACCTACCTCGCGAACATGTCAGATCACGACAGCGTCACAGGCGGTTCGGCGTGACGGCCGTCGGCGCGGTCAGGTCTGCGTCGTCCCCGGATGCTTCGCCACGGAACAGCCCGGCTGATCCACGTAGTTCGACCTCCCGAAGGAACAGGCTGACCAGGAATGCGGCGATGCCGATCGGGGCGGCTGTGAGGAAGACCCGTCCCAGGGAGTCGGAGTAGGCGATCCGAATCGCATTTCGTACCGGCGCCGCCATTTGTGCGACCTCGTGTGGTGCCGAGATCAGACGATTGATGTTCGTCCCACCGTTCTGCGCGCCTGGTATCCGACGGGCGATATTCGTCGTAAGTTGGGCGGTGAGCACGGCACCGAGTGCGGATGCGCCGATTGCGCCTCCCAGCGTTCGCAGGAAGGTGACGCTCGACGTCGCGGTACCCATGTCGCGGGGATCCACGGCGTTCTGTACCGCCAGCGTGACATTCTGAAGGAGAAGTCCCAGGCCGCAGCCGAAGACAAACATGGAACAGCCGAGTGTCACCAGGCTCGTGTCGGCGCGGATTCGGCTCAGCAGGAGAAGCCCGACCGTGACCCCGATCGTGCCGCTGACAATGAATCGTTTGTAGTGTCCGCTGCTGCTGATCAGTCGGCCGGACGCGATCGAGGTCAGCAGGAGGCCTGCGAGCATCGGGAGTGTCTGCAGCCCACTGACCGTGGCGCTGATGCCATGAACGAGCTGCAGGTACTGCGGGAGAAAGATAAGCGACCCGAACATGAAGATGCCGGTGATAAGGCTCAGCAGCGCGGAGACCCTGAAGACGTCATTGGCGAACAGCCGTGGCGGAAGAATCGCCTCGGGAGCGATCCGCTCACGTAGCGTGAAAGCGGCGATCAGCATGATACCGATGGCGATCATCGTGCTGATCTGCCAGGACGCCCACGGGAAGTCCCTACCCCCGGTCTGGGTGGCGAGAAGGATTGCAGTGACCCCGGTGACGAGGAGCGCCGCACCGGCCCAGTCGATGACCGCACGGCGGCCCTGGAACGGTAGTCGTAGGGTCCGGTTGATGACGACGAGCGCGGCGAATCCGACCGGGATGTTGATGAAGAAAACCCAACGCCATGACGCATGGTCGACGAAGAAGCCGCCGATGACGGGACCGAGGATGCTTGCTGCTCCGAAAACCCCGCCGAAGTACCCCTGATAGCGTCCGCGTTCCCGCGGCGGAATGATGTCCCCGACAACAGCAAAAGCCAGCGAGAGAAGTCCGCCGGCTCCGAGGCCCTGCAATGCGCGGAACCCGACGAGCTGGTACATCGACTGAGAAAGCCCGCTGAATGTGCTGCCGATCAGGAAGATGATGATGGAAATCTGGAGTACGGTTCTGCGTCCGTACAGGTCGCTGGCCTTCCCGTAGATCGGGGCCGAAACGGTGGAGGTCAACAGGTAGACCGTCACCAGCCAGGAGAGCATATCGCCGCGGTGGAACTCGCCGACAATGGTCGGAAGCGCGGTCGAGACAATGGTCTGGTCCAGTGCCGCGAGCAGCATCCCCATCATCAGTCCGATGATGATAATGATGATTTGCCGGTGGGGTAGGCCTGTAGCGGTGCCGGCTGGTGATTCTTCACCACCGACGACGTCGGGCTGAGTCGTCATTCATCCTCCGTCGTCCGGGTTCATCGGTGTTGCTTGTGCAGCGGTACCGCATCCGGTGATAGTGGGCGCTCGGCGTAGGACGCGACCTGTCCGCAGTACAGTGCCCGCCGCTTAGTTGTGTGACGCAACTATACGCGCCGTATCCCGGATAACCTGGGATATGCGCAATCTCCGGTCGCTGTGGGCGATCATAACCGAAGTGGCCTGTCACGTTCCGTACGCCTGTGGATGAGTTCTCGTTATCCACAGGTTCCCTGCGTTGCGTACGACAGGCTCACGGGGCGTCCTACCGTCGTGGACATGGCTGATCTTTCGTTTATGCGTAGCGTCCGACGAAACGAGGCAACGGCTGCCGCGCGGCGCCGGGTGTCGCAGGCAGGCGTCTTGATCCCGGGACCAGGTGACGATCACATCCTGGCGGATTCCTCACAGGAGGACGGCTCGCGGCGTCCAGGACATCCGCCCGTCTTCTCCAGGTGGACTCCGGGCGTAGCCGTCCCCGAGGTTCCGACAACGGAGTCGGTCTGGTCCGACATCGTCGATCCCGACATGATGGATCCGGAGGTTGTCCACCCGGGATCGTCCGGCCCGAGTGTCCCCGACCGGCGCTCCCGGCCCGAGGCGAGAGGAGACGTACCCGAGGAGCATGCCTCCCTGGACGAGTTGCTCTCCGAGAACGCTGTCGGTCGGCCGGGCCGGCAGCCGGTTCCCGGGAGCGCCACGGTGCGGCTTGCCGGGTTGCTGCCCCGGGCGCTGCGCGGCGGCCTTGTGGATCCGTCCTTACGCGGGGCGCTACTGCTCGCCATCGTTGTGCTTGTCGCGGCGCTGGCAACAGGGTGGTTCGCCTGGCAGAGCAGGGCGGTGCCGGTTACCACGAACCTGCGTTCCGGGTCGAACGCGGCGGTCGCCTCCGCCGACCGGGAACATGGTGGTGCGGACGGTACCGGCCCCCGACCGAACGCCGCATGGTCACCGGCCGGC
>NZ_CADDZT010000034.1:99109-103706 GCF_902812655.1 Candidatus Frankia meridionalis
GCCGGCCGGATCCCGGGTGATGGATGCTGTCGCCCAGGCTGGGGGAGTTCTGCCCGGGCTCGACACATCAGGTCTCGCGCTTGCCCGCCGTCTGGTCGACGGTGAGCAGATTCTTGTGGATGGCCGACCAGGCCCGGCGCCGCCGCAGCCTGTGAGTGGTGGCAGCGGTGGGGGCGGCGCGAGGTCGTCGGCTGCCGCACCGGCCACACCGCTGAACCTCAACACCGCTTCCGTCGAAGCCATCGATGGCCTGCCCGGTGTCGGCCCGGTCCTGGCACAGCGGATCGTCGAGTGGCGTGAGGCGCATGGCGGATTCACCTCCACCCGACAGCTGGGAGAGGTGACTGGGGTCGGCGACAAACGGCTCGCGGATCTGCTCCCGTTCATCACCGTCTGATGGGCGGCGACCGCATGGCACGGATGGCAGGCATGGACATGCTCGGGGTCGACGTGCACCGTCCGGCCGATCTTCGGCTCGTCGGTCCGGCGCTTGCGGCCTGGGTAGGTGCTGCCTGCGCGGAAACGGTCGTTCCATCGGAGGTCGTCCTGTGGCTCGCCGGGACGCTGGTATGCGTGGTGGTGCTGCTCACGGTGCTCCTGCTCCGGTGTCAGCAGGTCTGGAGGCCCGTGGCCGCGGGTCTTGCCTGCCTTGCCTGTCTTGCCGCAGGGGTGCTCTCGGCGGGCATCCCGGCCCGCGCCCGTACCCACGGTCCGCTCGCCGGCCTCGGCGGGGCTCGGGCTTCCGCCACCGTCGACGGCGAGGTCACCGGTGATCCGCGGATCAGTCATGGCGGTAACTCCGAGCTGGTCATCATCCCGGTACGGGTCCGGCAGCTCACCGTCGGTGGGAGTAGCATCCGGCTGCGCCAGCCCGTCCTTGTACTGGCAACCGCGCCTGGTTGGGAAGGCCTGCTGCCGAGCCAGCGGATCCGCACCTCCGGAAACCTCGCACCGCCACGTTCGGGTGACACCGTTGCCGCGGTCATCTTCGTCCGGGCTCCGCCGGTGACGGTTGGTGAACCTTCGGCAATGCAGCGGGCGGCCGGTCATCTCCGGCAGGGATTGCGCGATGCCGCTTCAGGGCTGCCCGGCGCACGTCGGGGGCTGCTGCCCGGTCTGGTCATCGGTGACACGAGCAACCTTGATGACGAGGTTCGGGAGGATTTCCGGACCGCTGGGATGTCCCATCTCGTGGCTGTCTCCGGGGCGAACTGCGCGATCATCATCGCCGCGGCGACCCTTGTCGTACGACGCAGTCGGTTGGGTCCGCGGTTACAGGCCGCATGGGTCGCATTGGCCCTGTTCGGTTTTGTCGTGCTGGCCCGACCGTCACCCAGCGTTCTGCGTGCGGGCGTCATGGGGCTGATCGGAGTTGTCGCGGCCGGCAGTGGGAGACCACGGGTGGCGATCCCCGCGCTTTCGGCGACCATTCTGCTGCTCGTTCTCGCTGATCCAGATCTCGCCCGCTCGGTCGGGTTCACCCTGTCGGTGCTCGCCACCGCCGGGCTGGTGGTCCTGGCGCCGGGCTGGCGTGAGGCCCTTGCCCGTCGGATGCCGCGGTGGCTGGCTGAAACGCTCGCGGTCGCCGCGGCGGCGCATGTCGCCTGCTCGCCGATCCTGGTCGCGGTTGGTGGCGGCGTCAGCCTGCTAGCCGTTCCCGCCAACATGGTGGCGGACGTCGCGGTCGCCCCGGCGACGATCCTCGGGGTGCTCGCCACGATGGCCGCGCTGGTATGTGATCCGCTGGCCCGCCTGCTCGCGACCGTAGCCGGCCTGCCCTGTGGATGGTTGATCACGGTTGCCCACGTGGCGGCGCGGGCACCCGGGGCACAGATCGGATGGCCGGGCGGTCCGCTCGGCGCACTCGCTCTCCTCGCCGTCACCATCGTTGTGCTGGGGGCGATCCGTCGGCGTCACGGGCGCCGGGTTCTTGCCGCCGTGTGCGCCGGGGCGCTGGGCACACAACTGGTCATCATGATGCGGTTCGCTGTTTCGTGGCCTCCGTCGGGGTGACAGGGTGCGTCGTGCTGCCGCGGGTCGTGCTGCCGCGGGTCGTGCTGCCGCGGGTCCCGACCGTATGCATGAACGCGCGGCATATTCCGGCCAGGGCATGACAGCCCGTGGGCCGCCCTCGTGACATGCTCCCCAGCGTGGCGTCAACGTTCGCACTGCCGCGGCTGGTCCTTGTCACGGGCGACGAGGAGCTGCTGGTCTCTCGGGGTGTCCGGGAAGTAGTCGATGCTGCTCGGGCCCACGATCCGCAGGTGGAGATCGTCGACCGGGCGCCCGGCGAGCTTACCGACAGCGATGTGGTCGATCTGACCAGTCCTTCGATGTTCGGCGGGCTGCGGGTTGTCGTGGTCCGCGGTGCACAGGAACTCGCGGAGGATCTCCGGGATGCGCTGCTGGCCTACAGCGTCCGGCCGCTGGACGATGTTGTGCTCGTTGTCGTTCACAGTGGCGCTGTGCGCAACCGCAAACTGGTGGACGCGATGAAGGCGGCCAAGGCGACGGTCGTGACAGCGGCACGCATCACCCGTACCCGGGATCGCCACGACTTTGTCGCCACCGAGGTCCGCCGGTTGGGTGGTCAGATCAGCCCTGGCGCGGTGAAGGCACTGGTGGAGGCGGTCGGGGGTGATCTGCGGGAGCTTGCTTCGACGTGCGTCCAGATGGTTACAGACTCGGGTGGGGTGGTCAATGAGACGCTGGTCGCCCAGTACCGTCGTGGCCTGGCGGAGGCCACCGGGTTCGCGGTTGCGGACGCGGCGATCGCGGGAGAACTCGCGCAGGCCCTCACCGTTCTGCGGCAGACTCTCGGTAACGGAGTTCCACCGGTTCTCGTCGCCAGTGCGGTGACCACCGGACTGCGAGATCTTGCCCGGGTAGCCTCCGCAAGCGGAGGCTCCACCTGGGAGCTGGCACGCAGTCTCGGCATGCCTGACTGGAAGGTGGAGCGGTCCCAGCGTGCAGCCCGGGCCTGGAGCGACGACGGGCTGGCCCGCGCGATGCGTGCTGCAAGCGCAGCTGACTCGGCCGTCAAGGGCGGCGCTGTCGACCCGGCCTATGGGTTGGAACGGTTGATCACCGAGGTCGTGTCGGCTCGTGGCGATACGGCGGGAGCCCGTAGATGACCTCTGAGGCGATACCGCCCGACGACGGGGCCGTTTCTGGCGACGGGGCTGTTCCCGGCGACGGGGCTGTTCCCGGCGTGGGGGCCGTTTCTGGCGCGGGGGGCGAACCGCGTTCGAGGACCCGCGACGAAGAACGCGGCGACGTGAGCCCGTCCGAACCGGTCCGGCTGCCCGATCACGGTCATCACGGTCATCACGACGGCCACACCCACAGGCACCGGGACGATCAGGAGCATGGCCTGGGCGGCTTCGACATCTCGGGCCGGTCGCGTGGGTTCCTTGGCGTTGGCAGCATCCTGCTTGCCCTGCTCATAACTCTGGCGGATCTGGCGAGCGCGTGGGTGATCCTGGCTCTGCCGCTGACGGTGGCCGCGATGGTGGCCTACAACAACATGATCAGAAGTATGTTGTGGACAGAGGTGGAACATGCCCGTCATCACACGGATAACTGATCAAAGTCCCGAGTAGTCACCGAGCCAACAGCCGTTACTGAACAGATGAGTAAGACCACCGTAACGCCGGTTGAGTGATGAAAACCACAGACCCGCGAGTGGACTGACGTCCAGCGCGGGCTGTGGCACACGGCGGTGGCCGTCAGGGACGGCTCAGCCGTCAGCTGACGGTGTGCGTCAACGTCAGGCGTCGGTCAGCGAGGCCTGACGTGCGGCCATCGCGGACTTCTTGTTGGCAGCCTGGTTCGCGTGGATGACACCCTTGCTGACAGCCTTGTCGAGCTTGCGCGAGGCGATGCGCAGTTCCAGACCGGCACGCTCGCTGTCACCGGAGTCCACGGCCTGCCGGAAACGGCGAATGACCGTCTTCAGCTCGGACTTCACGGCCTTGTTGCGCAGCCGTCGCTTCTCGTTGGTGAGGTTGCGCTTGATCTGCGACTTGATGTTGGCCACGCGAAAGAACCCCTGGTCGTCGAATCGGCATGAGTGGCGGTCGGGTCCCGTTCTCGGTTCACGACCACCCCGGACAGGTGCAGCCCCCGGTTTGCAGCACCGGTTTGCAGCACCCGGCACAGCTGGGTATGCGGCTGCAACCCTATCAACTTACCAAGGGATCGCGGGCAGGTGGGCGCCGACCGGCCGGCGCCGGGCCGCGCAGGAGCATCCCGCGGGCATATCGCGCGGGTGTGGGGCGATGGAGGCGCCCGAGTCCTGGCACGATGAGCAGAGCCCCGGAGCACGGTCCGCCCCGGAGAACAGTCCGTCCCGACGAAACGAGAAGACCCCCGCGTGCCCGCAGCCTCCGACCCCCGTCGTATCAACCAGGCACCGGTCGACCAGGCGTCGATCCGCAACTTCTGCATCATCGCCCATATCGACCATGGCAAGTCGACGCTCGCAGACCGGATGCTAGGCGTCACCGGTGTCGTTGAGGCGCGCAACATGCGCGCCCAGTACCTGGATCGTATGGACATTGAGCGTGAGCGTGGCATCACGATCAAGGCGCAGAGT
>NZ_CADDZT010000034.1:103808-109968 GCF_902812655.1 Candidatus Frankia meridionalis
GACGGACGTGACTACGTCCTGCACCTGATCGATACTCCTGGTCACGTTGACTTCACCTATGAGGTCAGCCGGTCGCTGGCGGCATGTGAGGGCGCGGTGTTGCTTGTCGACGCGGCCCAGGGCATCGAGGCGCAGACACTGGCCAATCTGTATCTGGCGCTCGAGAACGACCTGCAGATCATCCCGGTCCTGAACAAGATCGATCTGCCGGCCGCGCAGCCCGAGAAGTACGCGGCCGAGCTGGCACAGATCATCGGATGTGATCCTGGTGACGTGTTGCGGGTGTCGGGCAAGACCGGCCAGGGTGTGCCCGAGCTGCTCAACGAGATCGTCCGGCGGATTCCCGCGCCCATGGGTGACCCGGACGCGCCCGCCCGAGCCATGATCTTCGACAGCGTCTACGACACCTATCGGGGTGTGATCACTTATGTGCGGGTGGTCGATGGACGTCTCACCACCCGCGACCGCTGCCTGATGATGTCGACCCGGGCCAGCCACGAGACCCTTGAGGTCGGAGTGATCTCGCCGGATCCGATCCCGACGGAGGGACTGTCCGCGGGAGAGGTCGGCTATCTGATCCCGGGTGTCAAGGACGTCCGGCAGGCGCGTGTGGGTGACACGGTGACGTCGACGGGCCGGCCGGCCGAGCGCCCGCTCGGCGGCTATCGTAATCCACGTCCGATGGTATACAGCGGTCTGTACCCGATGGATGGCAGCGAGTATCCGGCGCTGCGTGAGGCGCTGGACAAACTGCAGCTCAACGACGCCGCGTTGACCTACGAGCCGGAGACCTCCGCGGCGCTCGGGTTCGGCTTCCGCTGCGGCTTCCTCGGCCTGCTCCATCTGGAGATCGTTCGAGAGCGCCTGGAACGGGAGTTCGGTCTCACGCTCATCTCCACCGCGCCGAACGTGGTCTACCGGGTGGTGATGGAGGACGGCGGCGAGACCGTCGTCACCAACCCGAGTGACTGGCCGGCGGGAAAGATTGCGGAGGTGTACGAGCCGGTCGTGGACGCCATGGTGCTGCTGCCGTCGGATTTCGTCGGGCAGGTCATGGAGCTCTGCCAGGGGCGGCGCGGCACGTTGGACGGGATGGACTACCTGTCCACCGACCGGGTTGAACTCAAGTACCGGCTACCGCTCGGAGAGATCATTTTTGACTTCTTCGACGCCCTGAAGTCGCGGACCCGTGGGTATGCGAGCCTCGACTACGAACCGGCCGGGGAACAGGTGTCCGACCTGGTGAAGGTCGACATCCTCCTGCAGGGGGAGGCGGTGGACGCGTTCTCCGCGATCGTCCACCGGGACAAGGCATACGGCTACGGGGTGGCGATGACCTCGCGACTACGGGAGCTGATCCCCCGCCAGCAGTTCGAGGTGCCGATTCAGGCCGCGATCGGCAGCCGGATCATCGCACGGGAGAACATCCGCGCCATCCGCAAGGACGTCTTGGCCAAGTGCTACGGGGGTGACATCACCCGCAAGCGCAAGCTGCTGGAGAAGCAGAAGGAGGGCAAGAAGAAGATGAAGACCATCGGCCGTGTCGAGGTCCCCCAGGAAGCCTTTATCGCAGCGCTCTCCACGGATACACCCAAGACCACCAAGTAGCCGGGGTGCCGGGGCGGCCCGGCTCCGGGATCCCCGGATTTCCGAGGGGGGAAATCCGGGGAGGGGAGGGTCAGCGGATCCGGGTGGAGGTGGAAGGTAGGTGGATCGGTTCGGTCGCGGGTTCGTCGCGGCTGGCTGAACCCGCCGGTCCGGTCAGGGTGCCGGATCGGTACTCCGTCGTGTGAGGGGGAAGCAGATCCTCGATGTTGTCGAGGACACCGCGCACGGCGTCGTCATTCATGTTCATGAGCTTCCCTGGCAGGGGACCACGATTCCACGACGCTTCGTCCATATTATCCCGTAAATTATCAACAAATGGCCAACCGTGTTGGCGGTCGGGCAATTTCCAGCTGGGGTGTCGGTGCGATTGCTGTAATGAAAGGGGGCAAGACTGGCAGACACAGCGTTGCCAGTCAGGCACACTATGGTCATGTCACGCATCTCGGCGGCCGACTCCGGTCGCGGGCTGTCCGGCGACGCCGCCGGCCGGGCGGGCCCTGGGGTTCCGGCGGACGGTGCGCTCCCGGCGTGGGCCACGGACGGGTTCGGTACCCGTCCGTTCGGCGTCTACGTGCACGTCCCGTACTGCGCGACCCGCTGTGGCTACTGCGACTTCAACACCTACACGGCGTCCGAGCTCGGGCCGGGCGTCGCCGTCGGAACGTTCGTGGAGACGCTTGCCGGCGAGCTGAGCCTGGCCCGGTCCGTTCTCGGCCCGGCCGACGTACCGGTCTCGACGGTCTTCGTCGGTGGCGGGACGCCGACCCTGCTGCCCGCCGAGGACCTCGGCCGGCTACTTCGAATGATCGACACCGAGTTCGGTCTCGCCACGGACGCTGAGATCACAACGGAAGCCAATCCCGAGTCCGTGGACGCCGGCACGCTGGAATGGCTGCGCGTAGCCGGCTACACACGTGTGTCGTTCGGTATGCAGAGCGCCCGGTCCCACGTACTTGCCGCGCTGGACCGCAGGCACACGCCCGGACGCGTCCCGGACGTGGTCAGCTGGGCGCGCAAGGCGGGCTTCGCCCACGTCAACCTCGACCTCATCTACGGCACGCCGGGCGAGTCCGACCGGGACTGGCAGGCGAGCCTGGACGCGGTGGTCGAACTTGAGCCCGACCATGTCAGCGCGTATGCGCTGACCGTCGAGGACGGCACCCGGCTGGCTCGGCGGGTCCGGCGTGGCGAGCTGCTTCCACCCGACGACGACATGATGGCCGACCGCTACCAGCAGGCCGAGGAGACCCTGGCCGCGGCAGGGCTGAGCTGGTATGAGATCAGCAACTGGGCCCGTGATCACGATTCCCGCAGTCGGCACAACCTCGGGTACTGGCGCGGCCATGACTGGTGGGGCTTCGGGCCGGGAGCCCACAGCCATGTCGGGGGAGTGCGCTGGTGGAACGTCCGCCATCCGGCGGCCTACAGTGCGCTGCTCGCTGAACGGACGAGTCCGGCGGCGGCCCGGGAGGAGCTTGGTGAGGCGGCGGTGCGGATGGAACGGGTGATGCTCGGGGTCAGGCTCCGCGACGGCCTTGCCGTCGGGGAACTGACCGTCGCGGGACAGGCCCGGACCAGCGGGCTTGCCGCGCACGGGCTGGTCGATCCGGCGGCGCTCGCCGCCGGGCGGGTCCTGCTCACCCTGCGGGGACGGCTGCTGGCGGACACCGTGATACGTGATCTTCTCCCGGACTGAGTTCCTGCGCTCGCTGGTTTGTTTGTCCGTCTCGGCTGGAGTCCGAGACAGCTACACTTGGCACTCGCGGCAACAGAGTGCCAGAGTGCGTCCGTGGGGCGGGCGCTGGTCCTGCGGCCTCGGATGGTCGTGGCTGACCTCGTCCAACGGCCTGAGCATGGCAAAGGGGTGATACGACGTGCTGGAGGAGCGGCGGTTGGATGTGCTGCGTGCCATCGTCGAGGACTTCGTGCTCAGCAACGAACCTGTCGGGTCCAAGGCGCTGGCCGAACGTCACCAGCTCAGGGTGTCTCCGGCTACCGTTCGTAACGACATGTCTGCGCTTGAGGAGGAAGGGTACATCACCCAGCCGCACACCAGCGCGGGGCGGATCCCCACGGACAAGGGCTATCGCCTGTTCGTCGACCGCTTGTCGGGCGTCAAGCCGCTGTCAAGGGCGGAGCGGCGGGCTATCCAGAGCTTCCTCGAAGGTGCTGTCGACCTCGATGACGTGGTCCGGCGCTCGGTACGCCTGCTCGCGCAGCTCACCCGCCAGGTCGCGGTCGTGCAGTACCCGTCCCTGTCGTGCAGTAGCGTCCGGCACATCGAGATTGTGACGATCACCCCGGCGCGACTGCTGCTCGTGCTGATCACCGACACCGGACGGGTTGAACAGCGCGTCGTCGAGATCCCTGCTCCGGTGGACGACCTGATCGTCGGTGAGCTGAGGGGAGTGCTCAACGGGGCGCTGAACGGACGCCGCCTGGTGGACGCGCCGGAGGCGGTCGCGGACCTGCCTGACGAGGCCCGTCCCGATCTGCGTCCGTACCTGAACACTTTGATCGCGGTGGTGATGGAGGCACTGGTCGAAAAGCCGGAGGAGCGGATCGCGCTGGCGGGCACTGCCAACCTGACTCGGTCGGCGCTCGATTTTGCCGATACGCTGCGTCCGCTTCTGGAGGCTCTGGAGGAGCAGGTCGTTCTGTTGAAACTGATCGGCGAGGTTCGGGACCTCGATACCGTTACGGTGCGTATTGGCCGTGAGAACAACGTGGATGCGCTGCGTTCCACCTCGGTGGTGGCGACGGGGTACGGTCGCGGAGCGTCCGCGTTGGGCGGCCTCGGAGTGGTCGGTCCAAGGCGGATGGACTATCCGGGAACCATGGCGGCCGTGCGTGCCGTCGCCAAGTACGTAGGTGATCTCTTGGGTGCCGACTGATGGCCACCGACTACTACGAGGTGCTCGGCGTGCGCCGGGACGCCTCGAACGACGAACTCAAGCGGGCGTACCGCAAGCTCGCCCGCGAGCTGCATCCCGACGTGAACCCCGACCCGGAGGCGGCGCAGCGGTTCAAGACCGTGACCGCCGCCTACGAGGTGTTGTCGGACCCGGAGAAACGCCAGATCGTCGACCTCGGCGGTGACCCGCTGGCGCCCGGTGGTGGAGCCGGCGGGTCGGCGTTCGGTGCCGGTTTCGGTGGCCTCGGCGACATCATGGACGCCTTCTTCGGCGGTGGTGCAAGTCGTGGGCCGCGCTCAAGGGTCCGCCGCGGCAACGACGCGTTGCTCCGACTGGAGCTGGATCTTGCTGAGACCGCGTTCGGGACGACCCAGGACATCGCCGTCGACACCGCGGTGGTTTGCGGCATCTGCTCCGGGGACGGGGCTGCTCCGGGGAGCCGCCCGGTGACCTGCTCGGTGTGTAACGGGCGGGGGGAGATCCAGCAGGTGACCCGCTCGTTTCTCGGGCAGATGGTCACATCCAGGCCGTGTAACCGCTGCGGCGCCACCGGGACGGTGATCGAACATCCGTGCCGGGAGTGCGGTGGCGACGGACGGGTGCGAAAGCGTCGCAACCTCACCGTCAAGATCCCGTCTGGTGTCGAGGACGGGATGCGGATCCGGCTATCCGGCGAGGGCGAGGTCGGCCCAGGCGGCGGACCCAACGGCGACCTCTACGTCGAGGTACAGGAGCGGACCCACCCGGTTTTCACCCGAGAGGGCGACGATCTGCACTGTGAGCTGCGTATCCCGATGACCGCGGCGGCACTCGGCACCACGTGCGAGCTGGACACTCTGGACGGCGCCGAGACCATCACGGTCAAGCCGGGTACCCAGCCCAATCATGTGATCACGATGAGTGGTCGGGGTGTTCCGCACCTGCGTTCGGTCGGACGCGGTCATCTGCACATTCACGTGGTGGTGGAGACCCCGACCAGGATCGATGCCGATCAGGAGCGGCTGTTGCGTGAGCTCGCGAAATTGCGGGACGAAGAACAGCCGGCGGTGGTGACCAACGGCAGCGGGTCCATTGACGGGCAGGGCTTCTTCTCCCGGCTCCGCGGGTCCCGCGGGGCGCGGTAGGCATGACGGGTCCACGGCGTGAGCCTGCCCGCACGGGATCCGACCGCTGACCGCGCCTCTGTTCCACCAGGGCTGCGTGCCGGACGTGCGCGAGCTGACACTGTCCGGTCCGGAAGGCCGACATGCCGCGACGGTGCGCCGGCTACACCCTGGTGAACGACTGGACATCACCGATGGT
Organism: Candidatus Frankia meridionalis; assembly: GCF_902812655.1. Classification (GTDB taxonomy): domain Bacteria; phylum Actinomycetota; class Actinomycetes; order Frankiales; family Frankiaceae; genus Protofrankia; species Protofrankia meridionalis. The sequence continues at coordinate 109,634 of NZ_CADDZT010000034.1, forward strand.
TGCGGTGTCGTGGCCGAGTGCACGGTGCTGCGGTGCCGTCGGGATGAGGTCGACTGCGCGGTAGACCGCAGGGTCGTGCACCCGGCGCCCGCCCCCCGGCTGGTGGTCGTTCAGGCCCTGGCCAAGGGCGACCGTGGTGAGCTTGCCGTCGAGCTGATGACCGAGGTAGGGGTGGACGAGATCATCCCCTGGGCGGCGTCCCGGTCGATCGTCCGCTGGGACGCTGACCGGGGTGCGCGTGCGCACGGGCGCTGGGTGACGACGGCGCATGAGGCGGCCAAGCAGTCCCGGCGGGTGTTCTGGCCCCGGATCGGGGGTCTCGCCGACACCGACGC
>NZ_CADDZT010000034.1:110206-117976 GCF_902812655.1 Candidatus Frankia meridionalis
GAGCCGTTGGTCGCCGGCGCGTTGATCTCCGGAGCGTTGATCTCCGGCGCGTTGGTCTCCGGCGCGCTCGACGCTCAGCCTGTCGCGGCTACGTCGGGATCACCGGAGATCGTTGTCGTGGTGGGTCCGGAGGGCGGGCTCACCGAAGGTGAGCTGGAGGTGTTCGCCGCATCCGGAGCAAGGCCCTTCCGGCTGGGGGGCACCGTGTTACGGACATCGACGGCGGGTGTGGTCGCCGCCGCGGTCGTGTTCTCCCACACATCCCGCTGGGATCGCTAGACTAAAGGACCGTCCTGACCCATGTCGTTTGAGAGGTCTCGTGGCCGACGCCGGCCGCAACTCATGACCGATTCCACCACCCCGTCCGACCAGCGGACCGTCACGCGCATCGTCGTCCCGGGCGCGCACAGTATGGTGAGCCTGCTCGGCCACCAAGACGAGTTGCTGCGCGTGGTCGAGCAGGCGTTATCGTCCGATATCCACGTCCGCGGTAACGAGATCACCATCACCGGTGCCCCGGCCGAGAACGCCTTGGCCGCGAAGCTTTTCGCGGAGTTGATCGCCCTGCTGGAGTCCGGTGCGGAGCTGACGCCGTCCCACGTCGACCATTCGCTGTCGATGTTGCGCAGCGGCAGCGCGGAACGGCCGGCGGAGGTGCTCACCCTCAACATCCTGTCCAGCCGCGGCCGGACCATCCGGCCGAAGACGCTGAACCAGAAGCGGTACGTGGACGCGATCGACGTCCACACGATCGTGTTCGGTATCGGCCCGGCCGGCACCGGCAAGACCTATCTGGCCATGGCCAAGGCCGTCCAGGCGTTGCAGTCCAAGCAGGTGAACCGGATCATCCTGACCCGGCCGGCGGTCGAGGCGGGGGAGCGGCTCGGTTTCCTGCCGGGCACCCTCTACGACAAGATCGACCCATATCTGCGCCCGCTCTACGACGCCCTGCACGACATGATCGACCCGGACACGATTCCTCGGCTGATCCAGAGCGGCACCATCGAGGTGGCACCGCTTGCGTACATGCGCGGGCGGACCCTCAACGATGCCTTCATCCTCCTGGACGAGGCGCAGAACACCTCCGCCGAGCAGATGAAGATGTTCCTGACCCGGCTTGGGTTCGGTGCCAAGATCGTCGTGACCGGGGACATCACCCAGGTGGACCTGCCCAGCGGTACCCGCAGCGGCCTACGCGTGGTCCGGGAGATCCTCGACGGTGTGGACGACGTTCACTTTGCGACCCTGACCAGCACGGACGTCGTACGCCACCGGCTTGTCAGCGACATCGTCGACGCCTATGCCCGCTGGGACGCGGCGAGCGCCCCCCAGCCGCGGCCCGCCCAGGCCGCCCGCCGGGAAAGACGATGAGGATGGATCACTGATGGCCGTGTTCGTGGCGAACGAGTCGGGTGCGGACACCGACGAGCTCACCCTTGCCGCGCTCGCCCGGTTCGTACTCGACTCCATGAAGGTCAACCCACTGGCGGAGCTGTCGGTGATGCTCGTCGAACTGTCCGCGATGGAGGAGCTGCACGTCCGCTACATGGGCGAGGAAGGCCCGACGGACGTGCTGGCATTCCCTCAGGACGACGCCTTCGACCCGTCCGCGCCCGATTCGGGTGAGGACGATCCGACCCTGCTGCTCGGCGACGTCGTCTTGTGCCCGGAGGTCGCCCGCAAGCAGGCGGCGAAGGCCGGCCACTCGACCGAACACGAAATGCATCTGCTGTGCACCCACGGGATCCTTCACCTGCTCGGCTACGACCACGCCGAGCCGGAGGAGGAGCGAGAGATGTGGACCGTGCAGTCCCGGCTGCTGGCATCCTGGAGCGCCGCCCGCACCGCCGGTGCTTCCTGAGCACGGCCCGGGGGAGTTGACAGGACGGGCCCATGGGTTCTGGGGATGTTCCACTGCTGCTGCTGGCGGTCGTCGCCGCGCTGTTCGCGGCCGGAATCGGCTGTATCGACGCGGCGCTGACCCGGATCTCCCGGGTCTCGGTCGAGGAGTTCGTCCGCGCCGGCCGCCCGCGCGCCGCGCGCCTGGCCACGATCGTCGCCGATCCCGGTCGTTACCTCGCGCTCCTGCTGCTGCTGCGGATCGTCGGGGAGATGGTGGCGGCGGCCTGCGTGACCGTGGTCGCGGTGCGTACCTACGGCGCCGGGTTCACGGCTGTCGGTCTCGGGGCGCTGGTCGGCACGTTGTTCGCCTACATCCTCGTCGGGGTGATGTTCCGGACGCTGGGCCGCCAGCACGCCCCCGCAGTCGCGCTCGCCACCGCCGGCCTCACCGCCTGGCTCGGCCGGATGTTCGGGCCGCTGCCACGGCTGCTGATCGCGTTCGGTAACGCGGTCACCCCGGGGCCCGGCTACCGCGACGGCCCGTTCGCCACCGAGGCGGAACTGCGCGACCTCGTCGATCTCGCCGAGGAACGTGACGTCATCGAACGCGGCGAACGCGACATGATCGCTTCCGTGTTCGAGCTGGGGGACACCCTGGTCCGGGAGGTCATGGTCCCCCGTCCCGACATGGTCTACATCGAGTCGTCCAAGACCGTCCAGCAGGCCATCTCGCTGGCGCTGCGCAGCGGCTTCTCCCGCATCCCGGTGACCGGGGACACCGTCGATGACGTCGTCGGGATCGCCTTTCTCAAGGACATGGTCGGCCGCGAGCGCGAAGGCTGGGAGTCCCGGCCCGTGGCGGATGTGATGCGTCCGCCCGCGCTGGTTCCGGAGAGCAAGCACGCCGACGCGCTGCTGCGTGAGATGCAGGCGTCCCGTACCCACATGGCGATCGTCATCGACGAGTACGGCGGGACCGCCGGACTCGTGACCATCGAGGACATCCTTGAGGAGATCGTCGGAGAGATCACCGACGAGTACGACACCGAGACCCCGCCGGTGGAGTGGATCGACGATGACACCGCCCGGGTGACCGCCCGGCTCGACGTGGATGACCTCGGAGAGCTGTTCGACACCGACGAGCTGCCCGGATCCGATGACGTGGAGACGGTTGGCGGCCTTCTGGCGAGCGCGCTGGGACGGGTACCGATCCCGGGGGCGACCGCGACGGTCGGTGTGCTGACCCTCACCGCCGAGAGCGCCGCCGGGCGGCGAAACCAGATCGGTACGGTGGTGGTCCGACGGCTGTCCCGTGGCACCGAGGACTCTTCGGCCGCCAGGCCCCGGGGCGAGGACGTCCGGGGGGACAGCAGACGGGACGGCGATGGCCACGGCCGCCGCCGTGACGACAACGGCCGTGACCATCACGGCCGCGATGACAACGGCCGCGATGTGGACACCTCCGGCTCGGGTACCCGCCGCGCCGCGTCGGGTACCCGGACGTGAGCAGACAGGAGACAGGGGTAGCCGTGTCAGATCTGGACTCGGGCCAGTTCGATCCCGGCGCGCTGGAAGCGGAGGATGCCAAGCTCGTAACCCTCGCGCGCTCAGCCAGGCTGAGGGCCTACGTCCCGCGGGGCGGTGACGTCGCAGCCGAGGGCGCGGCCGTCCGCGACGCCGACGGGCGGACCTATGCGGCGGCGACCATGGAGAACGCCGACGGGCGGCTGACCGTGTCGGCGCTTCGGGCGGCGGTGGCCGCGGCGGCGTCCAGTGGAGCGCGCCGCTTCGAGGCGGCGGCGGTCGTATCCGCACGGGTGTCGTTGCCTGATGCCCGGCGCAGCCCCGACACGCCCGACACGCCGGACGCCGATGACCTGCTGACGCTGGGCGAGTTCGGCGCCGGTGTGCCGGTGTACCTCGCCGGCCCGGACGGTGTGGCCCATGGCCGGGTGACCACCTGATGGCTGCCGCCGCGGAGACCGGACCGGGGTTCCGGTCCGGGTTCACCTGTTTTGTCGGACGTCCCAACGCGGGCAAGTCCACGTTGACCAACGCGCTCGTCGGGTCGAAGGTCGCGATCACCAGCGGGCGTCCGCAGACGACCCGGCACGCTGTCCGTGGCATCGTGCACCGTGACGACGCGCAGCTGGTGCTCGTCGACACCCCCGGGCTGCACCGGCCCCGGACCCTGCTCGGCCAGCGTCTCAACGATGTGGTGCGCGCCACCTTGTCCGAGGTGGACGTGGTCGCCTTCTGTGTCCCCGCGAACGAGGCGGTCGGACGCGGCGACCGGTTCATCGCCGAGGAGCTCGCCCGGTTGCCGAAGCGGACGCCGGTGGTCGCGGTGATCACCAAGACCGATCTGGTTCCCGACCGCGATGCCCTGGGCGCGCAGCTGCTCGCGGTCTCGTCCCTCGCGGACTTCGCCGACGTGGTGCCGGTCAGTGCGGTGTCGTCGTTTCAGGTGGGTGTGCTCGCGGATGTGCTGGTCGGGCGGTTGCCGGCCGGCCCGCCCCTGTACCCGGACGGCGAGCTCACCGACGAGCCCGAGCAGGTGATGGTTGCCGAACTCGTCCGCGAGGCCGCCCTGGAAGGCGTCCGGGACGAGCTGCCGCATTCCCTGGCCGTCGTCGTCGAGGAGATGATCCCCCGCGAGGACCGTCCGGCGGACCGCCCGTTGCTGGACGTCCATGTGAACGTCTACGTCGAACGGCCGAGCCAGAAGGCGATCATCATCGGCGCGAAGGGCGCCCGCCTGAAGGACGTCGGGACACGGGCCCGCGGCCAGATCGAGGCGCTGTTGGGGACGCCGGTCTTCCTGGACCTGCACGTCAAGGTGGCCAAGGACTGGCAGCGCGACCCCCGCCAGCTGCGCAAGCTCGGCTTCTGACCGTCCGTTCCGTAGGTGGACCCCCACCGGCTGTAGGTGGAAACCGTCGTCCTGGCGTTGGAAACCACCTACGCGTTCCGTTCTGGGATGTGGGTCGGCGCGCCGAACAGCCAGACCAGGGTGACGGCCGCCAGCGTCTCCGCGGTGAGCAGGGCGACGAGGACGACGAGCTGGAACCGTGCCGCGGCCGTGGGGCTGGCTCCGCCGAGCAGCGCGCCGACGAACGCGCCGGGCAGGGTGACCAGCCCGACCGTGCGGGTCTGGTCGACGGCGGGCAGCAGGGCCTCCCGGATGGCGTCACGGGTGAGGTCCGCGACCGCCTGGCGAGGGGTGGCGCCGAGCGCGAGCCATGCCTCGACCTCGTCGCGGCGGCGCACCATCGCATCGAACAGCCGCCGGCCTGCGAGGGTGCAGGCGGTCATGGTCCCGCCGATCACGATCCCACCGGCGGCGACCAGATAGCGCGCGGACCGGTCGAGCAGCGGTACGGCGAAGACGATCCCGAGGGTGACCACCGCGCCGACCGCGCTGGCGGTGAGAACGACCCGCCTGGCATGAGGGAAGCCGGCGAGGCGGCCTGCCGCGGTCAGGGTTGCGACGGTGAGCATCACGGCGAGGACCAGTGCCGTTGTCGCAGGCGCGGCCAGCACCCCGCGCAGGGCCAGGCCGACCAGGGTGAGCTGGGCCGCGGCCCGAACGGTGGCGATGACCACCGCCCGGCGCAGCCGTACCCGGGCGACGGTGAGGCAGGCGACCGCGACGGCGAGCAGGCCGCCCAGGCCCACGGCCATCCGAACGGCATCGCCCACAGGCATAGTGTGCGGCGTCCGTGGGGAAGGAGGGGCGATGGCTGGCGTGCGGCGGGTGATCCCGCTGACCCTGGGATGGGCCGAGGTGCCGTACTCGATGTCGGTGTACGGCGCCGCGGACGACGTCCGGTTGCGTGAACCCGTCCCGGCGTTGCTGCTGGAGGTCGACGGGGGCTGGCTGCTGATCGACACCGGGTTCAATCCGGCGTTCGTCCGCGACCCCGCGCTGTGCCGCCGGTTCCACCGGGACACGGGCGTCGAGGTCTGGCTGCCGGCGGGAGACGCCGACCCGCTGGAGGCCGAACTCGACCGGGTCGGGCTCGCGCTCGACCGGTTGGACGCGGTGGCCGTCTCCCACCTGCACAACGACCACGCCGGCGGCCTGCGTCACTTCTCCGGACGACAGACCCCCGTGCACATCCAGCGCCGTGAGCTTGACCACGGCCTGGGCACGCACCCGGCGGACCTGGAGGCCGACGGCATCATCCGGGTCGACTTCGACCACCCGCGGATCGCCTGGCAGGTGGCGGATGGCGACACCGAGATCGCGCCGGGGGTGACCGCCGTCCTCACCGCCGGGCACACCCCCGGTCATCAGAGCTTCGTCGTCGAACTGGACCCGTCGGTGGGCGGTGGTGGGTACGTCTTCGCGTTCGACGCCGCGGACCTGCAGGAGAACATCGACGAGGAACGGGCGGTCGGCGGGTCCATCGGCGTATCACCGGAGGCGACCGTGGAGCCGATCCGGCGGCTGAAGGCGATTGCGTCCGCCCGTGGCCTGCGTCTGGTGCCCGGACACGATCCGGTTGCCTGGCCGGCGCTCACGACTCAACTCGGCGCGCCACCGGCCCGTGATCCGTTGCGTGATCCGTTACCTGACCGGTGAGGTCTGGCTGTCCTCCCCGACGGCGTCGAGCAGGGCGGCCCTGTTCGCCAGGATGAACTCCTTGACCGTTTCCGGCTGCAGGGCGAAGCGAGCGAGATCCTCGCCGTGCAGGTCGATGCGTTCGACGTCGTACCGGCCCTTGGCCGGGTTGGTGAACTCGGTCCCGGTTCGGGTGGTGAGATCCATCGAGACGAGCCGGCAGACGAAGAAGTGGTGGACGGTGATGCCGGGTTCGCGACCACTACCGGCACCGCGGCGATCACTGCCGGCACCGCCGTGGCCGGGTGCGCTGGTGAGGAACACCTGCTGGACGCGGTCGACGGTGGCGCCGAGCTCCTCAGCCAGCTCGCGGTGCAGGGCAGCCTCCACGGAGGCATCCTGCTGGTCGACCCCGCCGCCCACGGTGGACCAGTAGGACGGATGGCCGGGCAGTGTTCGGCGGAACACGACCAGCTGTCCTCGCTCGTCGATCAGGATCGCTCTGGCCGCCCGCCGCACCACTCGCACCGGTCCATCCTCGTCCCGAAGCCGGAACACGTCCCTTTGCCTCCCGTGAGGTTCTCGTGCCCGGGGAGGTTCGCGTCTACGGCTCCTGGTCGATCCCGGCTGCGCCGGCCGCCAGCAGATAGACGCCACCGAGTTTCGTCCAGCCGTTGTCGCGGGGCGCGGACGCGGACAGCCTGCGGCTGTAGAGAGCGGCGTCGGTCCCGGCGACGAACACGTCCGCGATCCCGTCCATCACCCGGGCGAACCCGGGTACGCCGAGGATCTTCCCGCCGGCGGAGACGAACCGGGTGAACGGCGCGGCGGCGTAGACGAGCGCTTCGGATGACGACCGGCAACCGAGGAACACCGGTCCACCCGTCCGTCGGGTGCCGCCGCCGTCCCTGCCGCCACCGGCACCCGGTCCTCCGTCACACCGGACGCCCAGTACCGTCCAGCCCGAGGTAGCCGTCCGCCGGTAGAGGTTGGCCGCGGGTGCCGCGTTGATTCCGGTCACGAACCAGGTCACAACCCCGTCGACGACGGCCACCGCCGGGGCTGCGTTGCTCTGCCCCCCGTAACTCGTCCACGAGGTGGCCCGGGCGGATCTCCCGGTCGAGTCGACCGGTACCGTCGTCACATACAGTTTCTGGTCGCTGCCGCGGCATCCGATGTGCAGGACGGACCCGACGGCGATCGCAGCCTGTCCGGAGCACCGGGTGCCGGGCGGGCCGAGCGGGGACCAGGCCGGGTCGGTTCCACCGCGCATCCACAGGTTCCCGTCGGTACCGCCGACGATGTAGGTGACGTGTCCGGAGGCCTGTACGACCGTGGGAACAGAGGTGGCCTGGCCGCCG
>NZ_CADDZT010000034.1:118293-133024 GCF_902812655.1 Candidatus Frankia meridionalis
GCGGCGGTGGTAGACCGCGAAACCGGTAGTCGGGTCGGCGTCCATGGCGAGGTCCGGCAGGGCGCGGGAGGCGCACCGGGTGGCCGGCTGCCAGCCGGGCCGGGTGAACAGGGTGGAGCATCCGCCGCCCGAACCGGCCCAGGCGGTTTCCGAGGGGTGTGCGCCCGTGGGGTTGAGCAGGGTCGTACCACCGAGGGTGATGACTGACGGTGAGGATGCGGGGTAGCTGGTGGTCGTGCCCGCATCGTCGCAGTCGTCCGATCCGCTGTCGCCGGACGCGGCGAAGGTGGTGACGCCGGCGACGGCGATCGCCGCGAGCAGCGTTTCCGCGGTGTTGACGAAGGCGGGGCTGTTGTACGCCTCGCACATGCCCCAGGACATGCTGAAGGCCACCAGGTCGGTTGCCGGATCGGCGGCGTCGGCCCGGACCCGGTCGAGGACGTCGAGGTAGCCCTGGTCGGTGTTGGGGGCGATGTAGACGCGTTGGCGTGCGGTGGGCGCGACTGCCAGCAGCGACTCCTGATCGAGCGTGACCTCCGCGTCTCCATCGCCGTCGGCAACAGCGTTGTAGTCGGGTGAGCGGCCGAGACCCACGGCCGTGTAGCGCCCGTCCGCAACCGGATCGGGTATCCCTGCCGCGGCGGCGTAGGCGCTCAGATCGGACGGGTCCCAGCCGGACAGCGCGAGGGTGGCGACGGTCGGGTCCGGCCCGCCGTCGCGGCGGTGGCCGTCCGGGGCGTCGTATGCGGCACGCAGCTGGGGGCCGGTGTAGCCGTCGGCGGCGGGCACGGCCCTGGCCGTCGGCGAGGGCGGGGAGCTCAGGTGCCGGAACGCCGGGCGGGTCTCGTCGCCGCCGAGGGCCACCGAGACGAGACCGTGCAGTGTCTCGGGTAGGACCGGCAGGCTCTGGGCGTACCGCAGGGTCTGGCGGGTGTTGCGGGCGCTGCCGAACAGTTCCCGGACCCGGGCGGCCGTACCTGCCGCGGTGACGCTCCAGGTGGTTGCCGCGGTGACGGTGAGGCCGAGGGCACGCAGCCGGACCGCCACGCTGTCGTGGGCCGCGGGCGAGGGCAGGAACTCCCGCAGGATGTCGGCGCGGGCCCGCGGGGATCCGGTGACCGATCCGGCAACCGATCGGGCGAGGCGGCCGAGGCCGACAGGGTCCGGCGCGGTCAGGTAGACGGTGACGGACTGACTGGCCGCGGGTGCGTTCGACCCCCCGGAGGCGGGGGCGGGGGCCGGAACCTGTGCGGCGACAGCGATCACCACGGCCACGGCAGGTGCGACCACGGCCGGGTAAAGCGGCCGGAACCCGTTGTGACGACGTCCGGGTCGTTTCCCACCTGCCAGCATTCCTTGCTCCTAGCGTTTCCTCGGATGCCGACGGTCACTATTGCAGGGCGTGACGGTCCGTGGCCGCAAGGGCCTGCGTGACGTCGATGTGACGTCGATGTGACATGGACGGGAGGCCCGTGGACGGACGAGCGGTCGGCCGCGGCATGTCACGATCAGCCCGAGGAGACCGTGTCCTGACCACTTACCGGGATGCGTGCAACCATGGGCGGGTGCCGGTCTATCGCGATGAAGGTGTCGTCCTGCGGACGATGCCGCTCGCCGAGGCCGATCGCATCATCACGGTTCTGACCCGGCGGACCGGACGGATACGCGCAGTGGCCAAAGGGGTACGGCGCACGTCGTCCCGCTTTGGGGCCCGGCTGGAACCGGGTACCTACGTCGATCTCCAGCTCCACGAGGGACGGTCTCTCGACACGGTCACCCAGGCCGACATCGTGAGCCCCTATGGGGCGGTGATCGCGTCCGACTATCCCCGGCACACCGCGGCGGCGGTCATGCTTGAGACCGCCGAGCGGCTGACCGGCGAGGAACGTCAGCCCGCCATGCGCCTGTTCCTGCTCCTCGTGGGCGGTCTGCGGACGCTTGCGGAAGGCGAGCGTCCGCCGTCTCTGGTGCTGGACGCGTTCCTGCTCCGCGCGTTGGCCGTCTCCGGGTATGCAATGGCGTTGGACGACTGTGCCCGCTGCGGTGAGCCCGGACCCCACCATGCGCTTTCCGTTCCGGCTGGCGGCGTAGTGTGCCCGCAATGCCGACCGCATGGTGCGGTGTCGATGTCCCTGGCCGCCGTGAAACTGCTGTCCGACCTGCTCACCGGCGACTGGGCTGCCGCCGGGGCGACCGAGGTCCGTACCCGGCGGGAGGCCGGTGGTTGCGTCGCAGCCTACCTGCAGTGGCATCTCGAATACGGGTTACGTGCGTTGCCTCACCTGGAGCGGGCATGACCGGCTCGCATGGAGAGTGCGGCCGGGGCCGGGAACCCGTGCGGGAAGCATTCGAAAAAGAGGCACCGATGATGTTCGTGGCACAAAGGCCAGGCTTGTCTCGGCAGGCAGGCTTGTCCCAGCAGGAGGGGGTAGCCGGTGAACCTGCGTAGCACGGGGGTCAGTCGGTTCCGGGAGCCTTACCCGCATCCGTCCGGCGCATGCCCGCCGGAGATTCCGTCCGGTCTGATCCCGCGACATGTCGCCATCGTGATGGACGGCAACGGTCGGTGGGCGAAGATGCGTGGCCTGCCGCGCACGAAGGGTCATGAGGCCGGTGAGGACGCCCTCTTTGACTGTGTGGAGGGCGCGATCGAACTGGGTGTCCGGTGGCTGTCGGTGTACGCGTTCTCCACCGAGAACTGGAAGCGGTCACCGGACGAGGTCGCGTTCCTCATGCGTTTCACGGACGGGGTGTTCGGCCGGCGCATCGACGACATGGATTCGCTCGGTGTGCGGGTCCGGTGGGCCGGCCGGCGTCCCCGCCTGTGGGGCAACGTCATCCGGCGGCTGGAGGCGGCCGAGGAACGCACCCACGGCAACGACCGTCTCACCCTGGCGATGTGCGTGAACTACGGCGGACGGGCCGAGCTCGCCGATGCCGCCGCAGCCATCGCCCGCGACGTCCGTGACGGTCGGCTGCGGGCCGACCGCATCGACGAGAAGACGGTCGCCCGTTACCTCGACGAGCCGGAGATGCCTGATGTCGATCTGCTGATCCGCACGTCGGGGGAGCAGCGGTTGAGTAACTTTCTGCTCTGGCAGGCCGCCTACGCGGAGTTCCTGTTCGTCGAACGGCTCTGGCCGGACTTCGACCGCCGTGACCTGTGGGCTGCCTGCGAGGACTTTGCCAAGCGTGACCGCCGTTACGGAGGCATCGTCGCCCGCCCGTCGGGGATCTGATGGCTGTGGATCCGGCGGCCGTGGATCCAGCGGCTGTGGATCCGGCGGAGGACTCCGACGACCTGATAGAACCGTGGCGTGCTTGTTGTCACACGGCTGCGGGTGCCGATCGGGGAGGCGGACACCTTCCGTGAGCGCGCGCAAGCCGCTCTGGGTGTTCTCGCCGCCCAGAGCGGTTACCGCTCGGCGCGGCTGGGACGGGCTGTCGACGATCCCGAGCTGTGGGCGATCACGTCCGAGTGGGACGGGGTGGGTACCTGGCGCCGAGCCCTGTCGGCGTTCGACGTCCGGGTCGAACTGATGCCGTTGATGGCCTACGCCGTCGATGAACCGGGCGCGTTCGAGGTGCTGCTGGCCCACAACGGCGCGGGTGGTCCGGCCCGTCGCGGCGGGTCTGACCTGGCCCCCGACGCCGCCACCGCCGTGCCCGGAGCCCCACCATCGGGGTGATGAAGGCGCACCTACCCGCTCCACATCAGAGCCGGGGCCGTACGCTGGGCACTTGTCTCCCTGATCGCCAGTTGGACCAGGAAACACACCGCAGCCGGGTGGGACCTGGTCGCGATCGGACGGGTCGCGGGGAGGGCGAGCAGGACGCGACCGCCCGCTGTCACTGATGACGGCGGGCGTATGGAAGGGAGTGCCCGCGTGGCCAGTGCATCCGACCGCATGGACACCATCGTCAGCCTGTGCAAGCGGCGGGGGTTGGTCTTCCCGTCCAGCGAGATCTACGGTGGCCTGCGGGCCTCGTGGGACTACGGTCCGCTCGGGGTCGAGCTGAAGAACAATGTCAAACGGGCTTGGTGGAAGGCGATGATCCAGGGGCGGGACGACGTGGTCGGCCTCGACTCCTGCGTGATCCTCGCGCGTGAGGTCTGGGAGACCAGCGGGCACGTGCAGGTCTTCGTCGACCCGCTGACCGAGTGCCTGTCCTGCCACAAGAGGTTCCGCGCCGACCATCTTCAGGAGACCTTCGAGGCCAAGCGTGGACGGCCACCGACAGCGCTCACCGAGGTCGTCTGCCCGAACTGCGGGTCCCGCGGCACGTTCACCGAACCGCGGATGTTCAACGGCCTGCTCAAGACCTATCTGGGCCCGGTCGAGGACGAGTCGGGTCTGGCCTACCTGCGTCCGGAAACGGCCCAGGGCATTTTCATCAACTACGCGAACGTTCAGGCGACCGCTCGGCGCAGGCCGCCGTTCGGTATCGGCCAGATCGGCAAGTCTTTCCGTAACGAGATCACACCGGGTAACTTCATTTTCCGGACCCGTGAGTTCGAACAGATGGAGATGGAGTTCTTCGTCCCGCCGGGCGAGGACGAGACCTGGCACGAGTACTGGATCGGCGAACGTACGAAATGGTACCGCGACCTCGGCGTCCGGGAGGAGAACATCCGCCATTTCGAACACCCGAAGGAAAAGCTCTCCCATTACTCCAAACGCACCGTCGACATCGAGTACCGGTTCAACTTCGCCGGCCTGGAATGGGGTGAGCTGGAAGGTATCGCGAACCGTACGGACTACGATCTGTCCGTCCACGCGAAGGCGTCCGGCGCGGACCTGGCCTACTTCGACCAGGTCACCGGTACCCGGTACACCCCTTATGTGATCGAGCCGGCGGCCGGGGTGGACCGTGCCACACTGGTCTTCCTGCTGGACGCCTATGCCGAGGACACCGCGCCCAACACCAAGGGCGGGGTGGACCGCCGGGTGGTGCTTCGCCTGGACCGTCGCCTCGCGCCGGTGAAGGCCGCGGTGCTGCCGCTGTCGCGCCACGGCGACCTGTCTCCCGTCGCCCGTGACCTTGCCGCCCAGCTGCGCCGGCACTGGAACGTCGACTTCGACGATGCCGGGGCGATCGGGCGCCGGTACCGCCGGCAGGACGAGATCGGTACGCCCTTCTGCCTCACGGTCGATTTCGACTCACTGGAAGACCAGACTATGACGGTCCGTGAGCGGGACACGATGGCCCAGGAACGTGTTTCCATGGACCAGGCGGTGTCTTATCTCAACGCCCAGCTCGGTCCGTGCTGATCGGATGATCGACGGCGCTCCGTCCGGTGCTGGGCGGCTGCGCCGGGACCGGCGGCCCTTGTGTCCCGACATCTTCTGGATTGTTGTCGTTCACCGGCCCGAGGTCGACTTGCGTCAAGCGGAAAGTTACCGAAGAGCTACTCATGGTAAATTTCCTGGTTGGTGATCTGTTTCGCTAAACATCTCCTGTGGTGGTCCGGGACGGTAATCTCCTGTGCCACCACGGGGCCAACCGGACGAACTGCCGGGCGACAAGTCGGGAGTGGAGCCCCAGATCCCTCCGTGACCTGACGCGGGTCGGGGCGGCATGCCACGGTCGATTAAGCGGCGGTTCGCGGCGGGCGGGAGATGAGAGGGCGGCCATGACCACCTATGTATACGACTTCCATCAGGGGAACAGGGACCTCAAGGACCTTCTTGGTGGCAAGGGCGCCAATCTTGCCGAGATGACGAATATGGGACTTCCCGTCCCACCCGGTTTCACGATAACCACCGAGGCGTGCCGTGAGTATCTTGCGCACGGGGCGGAGCCTGCCGCGTTGCGCGACGAGGTCGGCGAACACCTGCGCGCACTCGAGCGGGCGATGGGAAAGCGGCTGGGGCAGGCGGACGACCCTCTGCTGGTGTCGGTGCGCTCGGGCGCGAAGTTCTCGATGCCGGGAATGATGGACACCGTCCTCAACATCGGCCTGTCGGACGATTCGGTGTCCGGTCTTGCCAGGCAGTCCGGCTCGCCGCGCTTCGCCTGGGACTCCTACCGCCGCCTGCTGGCGATGTTCGGCAAGACCGTCCTCGGGGTGGACGGAGAGCTGTTCGACGAGGCTCTCGACGCTGCGAAGAAGAGCAGGGGAACCGGCAACGACCTCGACCTCGACGATGCCGATCTGCGTAAGCTGGTGAAGACGTTCAAGGAGATTGTCCGGGACCGGACCGGGCGGGATTTCCCGCAGGACCCGCGAGAGCAGCTGGACCTCGCCGTTCGGGCTGTTTTCGACTCCTGGAACGGTGAGCGGGCCCGCCTGTACCGCCGCCAGGAACGCATTCCCGCGGATCTCGGCACCGCGGTCAACGTGGTCGCCATGGTCTTCGGTAATCTCGGTATGGACTCGGGCACCGGGGTGGCCTTCACCCGCGATCCCGGTAGCGGTGAACAGGGAATCTACGGCGACTACCTCCAGAACGCACAGGGCGAGGACGTCGTCGCGGGAATCCGGAACACTCTGCCGCTCACCGCGCTGGAATCCATAGACCCGCCCGCCCACACCCAGCTGCTGTCTATCATGGGAACGCTGGAGGAACACTACCGCGACCTGTGCGACATCGAGTTCACCATCGAGCGGAACAAGCTGTGGATGTTGCAGACCAGGGTGGGTAAGCGCACCGCCGGTGCGGCCTTCCGGATCGCCGTCCAGCTGGTGGACCAGGGTCTGATCAGCATGGACGAGGCGGTGACCCGGGTCAGCGGAGCCCAGCTCGCCCAGCTGATGTTCCCGCGGTTCGGCCCGGCGGGGCAGGCCGAGAAGATCGCCCAGGGTATGAACGCCTCACCCGGTGCGGCCGTGGGCCAGGTCGTCTTCGACTCTGACCGGGCCGTGGAACTCGCAGCCGGTGGTATCCCGGTCATCCTGGTGCGCCGTGAGACCAACCCCGACGACCTGAACGGGATGATCGTCGCGCAGGGCGTCCTGACCTCGCGTGGCGGCAAGACCTCCCATGCCGCCGTGGTGGCCCGCGGAATGGGCAGGACCTGCGTGTGCGGGGCCGAGGAGATCGACGTCGACACCCGGGCGCGCCGCGCGATCGTACCGGGCGGCATCGTCCTGCAGGAGGGGGACGTGATCTCGATCGACGGGTCCTCCGGTGCGGTCTACCTCGGTGAGGTACCGGTGGTGTCCTCCCCGGTGGTCCGGTACTTCGAGGGGGACCTGGCCGCGGACGGGTCCGATCCGCTGGTCGACGCCGTGCACCGGATCATCGTCCACGCGGATCAGGTTCGCCGGCTCGGGGTGCGCGCGAACGCCGACACCGCCGAGGACGCCGGGCGGGCCCGCCGGTTTGGGGCCGCCGGGATCGGGCTGTGCCGCACCGAGCACATGTTCCTGGGGGAGCGCAGGCAACTGGTCGAGCGGCTCATCCTCGCCGACGGTGATGAGGCTCGGGACGCCGCGCTGGCCGCGTTGCTGCCGCTCCAGCGCGACGACTTCGTTTCGATCTTCACGGCGATGGACGGGCTGCCCGTGACGGTGCGGCTTATCGACCCGCCGTTGCACGAGTTCCTGGCGGACCTCACGGAGCTGTCGGTGAAGGTGGGTGTTGCCATGGCAACGGGTCAGCCCGTTGCCGAAGAGGATGTCGTGGTGCTGGAGGCGGTCCGCCGGCTGCATGAGCAGAATCCGATGCTCGGGTTGCGCGGGGTGCGTCTGGGGTTGCTGATCCCGGGCCTGTTCGCCCTGCAGGTGCGTGCGATCGCCGAGGCTGCCGTCATCTGCAGGCAGGCCGGCGGCGATCCGCATCCGGAGATCATGGTGCCGCTGGTGGGCGCGGTCCAGGAACTGGAGGTGGTCCGCGAGCAGGCCGAGGGGGTGTTGCGGGAGGTCGCGGCCGAAACCGGGGTCGACGTGCCCGCACTGATCGGCACGATGATCGAGGTGCCGAGGGCGGCGCTGACGGCGGGTCAGATCGCGGAGGCGGCACAGTTCTTCTCGTTCGGGACGAACGACCTCACCCAGATGGGTTGGGGCTTCTCCCGCGACGATGTCGAGTCGTCGTTTTTCTCCCGCTACCTCGATCTGGGAATCTTCGGGGTGTCCCCGTTCGAGTCGCTGGACATCGACGGGGTCGGCCGGCTGGTCAGGCTCGCGGTCGAGGAAGGGCGCGCGACCCGACCCGACATCAAACTCGGGGTCTGTGGGGAGCACGGCGGCGACCCGGACTCGGTGCACTTCTTCCACCAGGTCGGGCTCGACTACGTGTCGTGCTCGCCGTTCCGGGTGCCGGTGGCCCGGCTGGAAGCCGGTCGGGCGGCCATCCTCGGACGCGTCGGGTAAGAGCGCCTGTCGGTTCCTGCCGATTAGGGCATAGCGTGACTGCCTGTGGCTATTACCCGGCAGCAGCGCACGGCGCGATGGTTTCACACGCGTTGGTGGGTCTGGCTGTTGCGGGCCGCCGCGGTCGGGGTCCTGGCCGGGATGATGATCACAACGGTCACCGTGATCCAGGTATGGCTGGCCGGGCACTGGGACGACCGGCGCCGGTCCGACGTCCTGATCGTGCTGGGTGCCTCGCAGTACAACGGCCGCCCCTCGGCCGTGTTCGCGGCGCGCCTGGACCACGTGTTGGACCTGTACCGGCAGAACGTCGCTCCGCGGATCGTGACGGTCGGGGGAGCTCAGATCGGTGACGCCTACACCGAGGGGCAGGCCGGGGCGAACTATCTGCTGTCCCGGGGTGTCCCGGCCACGGATCTGGTGGTGGTGGGCGAGGGACGGGACACCCTCGGTTCACTACAGTCGGTAGCGAAGGTCATGGTTGCCCACCAGTGGCGAACCGCGGTGATCGTAACCGATCCGTGGCATTCACTGCGCTCGCGGACCATGGCCCGTGACCTCGACATCGACGCGGTCGTATCGTCCGTCACGGTCGGACCTGCGACCCGAGGTTTCCTCACCCAGCTTCGCTACATCGTCCGGGAGTGCGCCGCGTACCGTTTCTACGAGCTTTTCCACCGGGCGACTCCGGTGGGCAGGGCGCCGTCGGCGGTCTGAGAACGCCGCTGGGGAAGGTGCTTTCGGCCCCGCGAACGTCCTGTAAGCCTGGCCCGTTCGTCACCGACACGCACCGCTGCCGCTGGTACCGTTCGGGACGGTAGGACTCGGGCCAGGGCCCCGGGTAGGGCCCCGACCGCCAGAGAACAGGCGGACAATCAGGGCGGTGGGCGTATGCCTACGGCAGACAGTTACCGATCGTAGACAGTTACCGACTATAAATAGTTACCGACTACAGACAGCCATGCACAGATACGCAGGCGTATAGGAGGCTGGCGTGGCAACTCCCGTATCCGAGATCGTGGTCGACGTGACCGATCTTGCTCAGATCCGGGAACTGGCTCAGCAACTGCGGGTTGACTCGATCCGGACGTCGACGTCCGCGGGGTCCGGCCACCCGACGTCGTCGATGTCGGCCGCGGACGTGATGGCGGTTCTGCTCGGACGGCACCTGCGGTACGACTGGGACAACCCCGAAGACCCGGCCAACGACCATCTGATCTTCTCCAAGGGGCATGCGTCCCCGTTGCTGTACGCGATGTTCAAGGCCGTCGGTGTGGTTTCCGACCATGAACTGATGACCGGGTACCGGCGCTTCGGCGAGCGGCTCCAGGGCCACCCCACGCCGATCCTGCCCTGGGTCGACGTGGCGACCGGATCTCTCGGGCAGGGGCTGCCGGACGCCGTGGGGGTGGCGCTCGCCGGCCGGTTCCTCGACCGGCTTCCCTACCGGGTGTGGGTGCTGTGCGGTGACAGCGAGATGGCCGAGGGTTCGATCTGGGAGGCGCTGGACAAGGCTGCCTACTACCAGTTGTCGAACCTGACGGCGATCGTGGACGTCAACCGGCTCGGCCAGCGTGGTCCGACCGAGCTCGGCTGGGACCTCGACGCCTACGTCCGCCGGGTGGAGGCCTTCGGGTGCCGCGCGCTCACGGTCGACGGCCATGACATCGCCGCGATCGACAAGGTCCTGACCGAGGCGGCCGAATCCGACCGCCCGGTCGTCGTGCTCGCCCGCACCCGCAAGGGTGAGGGCTTCTCCGAGATCGCCGACGTCGACGGATGGCACGGCAAGGCGCTGCCAGCCGACATGGCCGAGCGGGCGATCATCGAACTCGGCGGCGAGCGTCACCTGCGCGTCCGGGGGGCGGTGCCACCGGCGTCCATCGAACGGCCGGCGCCGGCTCCCGCGGTCACCGTCGAGCTGCCGATCTACGAACGCGGTGCGAAGGTCGCGCCCCGCAAGGCATACGGCGAGGCGCTCGCCGCGCTCGGAGCCCGGGCGGACGTGGTGGCGCTGGACGCGGAGGTCAGCAACTCCACCCATGCCGAGGACTTCGCCAAGGTCCACCCGGATCGCTTCTTCGAGGTCTTCATCGCGGAACAGCAGCTTGTCGCGACCGCGGTGGGACTGTCGGTACGTGGTTACATCCCGTTCGCCTCCACGTTCGCCGCGTTCTTCTCGCGTGCCTACGACTTCATCCGGATGGCGGCGATCTCCGATGCGAACATCCGACTGGCCGGATCACACGCCGGTGTCGAGATCGGCGCGGACGGCCCGTCCCAGATGGCGTTGGAAGATCTCGCGATGATGCGGGCGGTGCACGGTTCGAGCGTCCTGTATCCGAGCGACGCGACCAGTACGGCCAAGCTCGTGGAGATCATGGCCGACCTGGACGGGGTGAGTTACCTGCGGACGACCCGTGGCGCCTACCCGGTGCTCTACGGGCCGGAGGAGTCCTTCACCGTCGGTGGTTCCAAGGTACTGCGACGCTCGGACGCGGACACGATCACCCTGATCGGTGCCGGCGTCACCCTGCACCACTGTCTGGCCGCGGCGGACACGCTCGCGGCCGAGGGCATCTCGGCACGGGTGATCGACCTGTACTCGGTGAAGCCGGTGGACGGCGTCACCGTGGCGGACGCGGTACGGGCGACCGGCGGCCGGCTCGTCGTCGCCGAGGACCACTACCCGGAGGGCGGCATCGGTAGCGCGGTCCTCGAGTCGCTTGCCGGAGCCGGGGTGTCGGTGCGACTTCGCCACCTGGCCGTCCGGCAGCTACCCGGTTCCGGGACACCGACCGAACTGTTGGACGCCGTTGGTATCTCGGCCGGCCACATCGCGGATGCGGCCCGCGCGCTGCTGCGCTGACCGTCCGCTTACGCAGGTCCACGTACGCAGGTCCGCTTACACAGCGTCCACGTACAGAGAACTCCCCCGCAGGCCGCCTGAAGGTGGCCTGCGGGGGAGCTTGTGGTTGCGGGGGGAACCGGGTGGGCCGCCGCTCCAGTGGTTCCGTTCAGTCGTCGGAGCCGCTGGGCGCCGGGGCACCGCCGAACATCATGTCGCACATCGTCCGGTAGAGGTTGTCCGGCCGAGGCAGGAACGGGATGTTCGACAGGGCCTGATCCTGCCCGGCCGACTCGACCAGGAACTCGCCATACCCGAGGAGCCGACCCATCGGGTCACGGGTATAGGTGAGGTCCGTCACTTTTGCCAGTTGCACGCTCTTCACCTTGCGGAGAAGAATTCCCGACACCTTGAGGAGGCGCTTATCGGTGATCATGAGATGGTCGAAGTGCCATTCGGTCACCTTCCACAGCATCCTGAGGATCATGAAAAGCGCGAACCACCACGGGAGTGCGGAAACGAACCCGCCGCTGTCCAGCCCCTTCAGCAGGAACGCGACCAGGACCGCGAGGACGATCGAGCCAAGCGTCTGTAGGAAGACGGGCAGCAGAATCGCCCAGTGCATGCGGACCATCATGACCAGCCGCTCGCGAGTGGCAAGGTACTTGTCGTCTCGAGCGGCTGGGTCAGGGATCCGGAGTCTCAGCACGACGGCAGTCTTCCGGATTGCGTCGACGGCCGGCGCTTTTTCACAGAACTGTGTCGGTCACAAAGCCGGACAGGCCGTGACCAACAGACTGCAGACCGTCAATAGCCCGGTTGATGATGCTGGCAGCGCTGCTGGGTGAGGTCACAACGAAGAAGATGACGAACGCGATGAGACCGTACCTGATGATCTTGTCCACGGCGGGCCTCCGGGCCGATGTTGGGAGGGCTGACCACAAAGTATCGCCGCTTCGCACCCCGGACGTGAGGAAATCGCGCCTATACGCTCGGCTGCGTGGTCGAGGAGTGGTACGAGGAGTCCGATGTCGTCCGTTGGGGCGAGGAGCGAGTGAAGACTACACCGGACGACCGGACCTGGTTCGAACGGGACCGGGCGCGTGTCCTGCACTCCAGCGCGTTGCGGCGGCTGGCAGGCAAGACACAGGTCGTGGGCCCGCTCGACGACGACTTCCCACGGACCCGGCTCACTCATTCCCTGGAGACCGCACAGGTCGGCCGGGGTTTGGCCCGTTCTCTCGGCGCGGACCCGGATCTGGTCGATGCCGCCTGCCTTGCCCACGACATCGGCCATCCCCCGTTCGGCCACAATGGTGAGACCGCCCTTGACGAGGCGGCGCGAAGCTGTGGGGGCTTCGAGGGCAACGCGCAGAGCCTGCGCGAACTGACCCGCCTCGAGGTGAAGATCGTCGATGTCCGCGGCCGTGAGGCCGGTCTGAACCTCACCCGAGCCACCCTCGACGCGTCACTGAAGTACCCGTGGTCGCGGCGGCCGGACACGCCCAAGTTCGGCGTCTACGCCGACGACCTGCCGATCTTCCACTGGGTTCGGGACGGCGCGCCGCAGGGCCGGCGGTGCGTGGAGGCCCAGATCATGGACTGGGCGGACGACGTGGCGTACAGCGCACACGACCTGGAGGACGGCGTGGTCGCCGGCCTGATCGACCTGGGTCGTCTGGAGGACCCGGGAGAACGCGTTGACCTGCTTGCCTCGATCGCGCCGCGGTACCCGGCGGCGTCCCCCGAGGAACTCGGGGAGGCACTGGACCGGCTGCGCCGGGCGCCGTGGTGGCTCTCCGGACCGGTCAGCACGCCGGCTGCGCTGTGTGCGTTGCGGACGATGACCAGCGAACTGATCGCGCGCCTGTGCGTCGCGGCGGTGCGGGCCACCCGGGCGGCCCACGGTGACCTGCCGCTGCGCCGGTACCGCGCCGACCTCGTGGTGCCCCGGGCCACAGTTGCCGAGTGCTGCCTGCTCAAGGGGGTGACCGCCCGTTTCGTCATGGACCGCCGTGACGCCCATGCCCGCCAGCGCCGCCAGCGTGAGGTTGTTGCGGAGCTTCTCGCGCTGCTGGTCGTGCGCGCGCCCGAGGCCCTCGACCCCCTGCTGCGCCCGGCTTGGCTCGCCGCGCCCGACGACGCCGGCCGACTACGGGTTGTCGTCGACCAGGTCGCCCGCCTCACCGACGCCAGTGCCGGACGGCGCCACGCCCAGCTGACCGGCCGGCCATGGACGGCGGTTCTGTGACGGCGCTCCGGTGCCGGTGGGTTTCTGGTTGTGATCCGGTGCCGGAGGTCGGGTACGACGATCCTGAACGGTTGGGGCATACGCTGTGTGGTAGGGAAGATCGGCCCTACGGCGCGGATGACAAGTACCATCACGGGTAGAGGGCGGGTCCGCGGCCGGCCGGTGGGGCGGAATACCCCGCATGACACCAGCGCGTTGGCGCTCCGCCTGTGACGCAGGGAGGGACGTGTGGCCGGACGCATCCGCGACACGGACGTCGCTGCCGTGCGTGAACGCTCGCCCATCGAGGACGTTGTCGGCGACTACGTGCAGTTGCGTCCTGTCGGCAGCGGTCAGCTGCGGGGCCTGTGCCCGTTCCACGACGAGAAGACACCGTCGTTCAACGTCCGGCCGCAGGTCGGTGCCTATCACTGCTTCGGGTGCGGCGTCGGCGGTGACGTGATCGCCTTCGTGCGGGCCATCGACGGACTGTCCTTCCCGGAGGCGGTGGAACGCCTCGCCCGTCGCGCCGGTGTCACGCTCACCTACGAGGGCGGTGGGGTGACCAGTCGGGCGGTCACCAGTCAACGCCAGCGACTGCTCGACGCGCACCGGGCGGCCGCCGACTTCTACGCCGAGCGGCTGGGTTCCCCCGACGCCCGCGACGGACGGGACTTCCTCTCCGCTCGGGGTTTCGACCGGGACGCGGCCACCCGCTTCGGTGTCGGCTACGCGCCGGCCGGCTGGGACGGTCTCACCCGACATCTCATGGGCCGGCACTTCACCTCCGCGGAGCTCGTCCTCGGCGGCCTGGCCAAACAGAGCAGTCGCGGCAGCCTCATCGACCGGTTCCACCGGCGGTTGGTGTGGCCGATCCGCGACCTCGCCGGGGATGTGGTCGGCTTCGGCGCCCGCCGTCTCGCCGCCGACGACCCCGGCCCGAAGTACCTCAACACGCCCGAGACCCCGCTGTTCAAGAAGGCCAACCTCCTCTACGGGGCGGATCTTGCCCGGCGTGAGATCGCGCGGCGGTATCAGGTCGTCGTCGTCGAGGGTTATACGGACGTGATGGCCTGTCATCTCGCCGGTGTCGCGACCGCGGTCGCCTCCTGTGGCACCGCGTTCGGCAGTGAGCACGTCACGGTCCTGCGACGGCTTCTGATGGACCAGAGCGAGCACCGTGGCGAGGTGGTGTTCACCTTCGATGGTGACGAGGCGGGCCGCAAGGCCGCCATCCGAGCCTTCGAGTTCGAGGAACGGTTCGTCACGCAGACCTTCGTGGCGATCGAGCCGTCCGGGCTGGACCCGTGCGACCTGCGGATGGCGAGGGGGG
>NZ_CADDZT010000034.1:133305-134371 GCF_902812655.1 Candidatus Frankia meridionalis
CGCCCTGGTGGAGTTCGCCATCCGAGGGAAGCTGGCCGAGTTCAACCTGAACACCACCGAGGGACGTCTGGCCGCTCTCGATGCGGTCGCACCGATGATTAACCGGCTGAAGGACCGGGGCCTGCGGCACCGTTACGCGGTTAACCTGGATAACTGGCTCGGTTTTCTGGACGAGGAGTTCGTGGTGCGGCGGGTCGCTGAGCACCAGCAACGCGGTAGCGGTGGCAGTGGTGCGGTTGGTGGTGGCGCGTCCGGTGATTCCCGCCGGGGCCGTCCGGCGCAGTTGCGCCGGCGGGAGGACGTTGCCGACGACATGGCCGCGGCGGTGGAACGGGAGGTGCTCAAGGTCGCACTGCAGTATCCGGGGCTGGCCGGCCCGATGTTCGACATGTTGTCACCCGAGTTGTTCACGGTGCCTGCGCATCGCGCTGTCCGCGAGGCCGTTGTCGCGGCGGGCGGGGTGTGCGCCGGTCTGTCCGCGGTGGGCGATGTCGCGTCCTGGGTTTCCGCGGTGGCCGAGGCTGCCGGGGACGACGAGCTTCGGCGGTTCGTCACCGGGCTTGCCGTCGAAGCCGTGTTCTGCGACCACGATGTGGACGACCGGTATGTCGATGAACAGATGTCACGCGTACAGGAGTTGCATGTGACCCGTCGCATTACGGATCTGAAGTCGCGTGTGCAGCGACTCAACCCCGTGACCGACGCCGAGACGTTCAAGCATGCATATGGTGAGCTGATCGCCTTGGAGCAGCACAAGCGCCAACTCCGGGAACGGGGCCTGGGTGCCGCGTAACCTGGGTCGATCCCGAGAAGGAAGTGACGAGATTCCGCCCATGAGTCCAGCCGTCCTACCGCGCGAAGCCCAGGTGGACGAGGTCAAGGACCTCATCACCAGGGGCAAGGAGATCGGTTTCCTCACGACCGAGGACGTCACGGTCGCCCTGCAGGCGGCCGAACTGCCACCGGAGCAGACCGACGCGATCCTGCAGGTCCTCAACGACGAGGGCATCGAGGTTCTTGAGGCGGGTGGGGAGGACGCCGACGAGGCCGACCTGCTTGCCCGGCG
>NZ_CADDZT010000034.1:134989-151293 GCF_902812655.1 Candidatus Frankia meridionalis
TGACCCGCAAGACCTCCCCACAGATGCGCCGCGACCTTGAGGCGATCGAACGTGACGGACAGATTGCCAAGCGTAAGCTCGTCGAGGCGAACCTGCGACTGGTGGTGTCGATCGCCAAGCGTTACGTCGGTCGCGGCATGCTCTTCCTGGACCTCATCCAGGAGGGCAACCTCGGCCTGATCCGTGCCGTGGAGAAGTTCGACTACACCAAGGGCTACAAGTTCTCCACGTACGCCACCTGGTGGATCCGCCAGGCGATCACCCGTGCCATCGCCGACCAGGCACGCACCATCCGCATTCCGGTGCACATGGTCGAGACGATCAACAAGCTCATCCGCATCCAGCGGCAGCTGTTGCAGGACCTCGGTCGTGAACCCAGCCCCGAGGAGATCGCCAAGGAGATGGACCTCACGCCCGACAAGGTGCGCGAGATCCTGAAGGTCTCCCAGGAGCCGGTGTCACTGGAGACACCGATCGGTGAGGAGGAGGACTCCCACCTCGGTGACTTCATCGAGGACTGCGACGCGGTCGTACCGGTGGACGCGGCCAGCTTCATCCTGTTGCAGGAGCAGCTCGACTCGGTGCTGCACACGCTGTCCGACCGGGAGAAGAAGGTCATCCAGCTGCGGTTCGGGCTGACCGACGGCCATCCGCGCACGCTGGAGGAGGTCGGCCGGGAGTTCGGCGTCACCCGTGAGCGCATCAGGCAGATCGAGTCGAAGACGCTGTCGAAGTTGCGGCATCCGTCCCGGTCGCAGAAGCTGCGCGACTACCTGGAGTAGGACCTGTCTCTGGAGTAGAACCTGGGCGCGCCCGGGGGTTGCCGAGAGGCCCCCGGCTGCCCAGGTGTTCGACCGCCCGTCGACAACCCGGCTGCGACAGGACTGATTACCGTCGGTGGGCCAGGCGGTCGAGCGTCCAGGCGAACGCGAGGATCACCGTGACCGCGACCGCCGCCCCCCCGACCACGTCGGTAGCGTAGTGATAGCGCAGTACGACAACCCCGAGGCCGACGCCGGCGCTGAAGACGGCGGCGGCGTACCAGAGCAGTACCCGTACCGGTGCGGCGAGGTTTCTCAGGGCTCCGCCGGGTAGCAGGAGCAGGACGAGGACGACCGCGACCGCGCAGGCCCCGGTCGTGTGTCCGCTGGGGAAGGCGAGACCGCCGAGGTGACGGCGGTCGACCAGCGGTTTGAGTACCCATTCGGTGAGCGCTCCGGCCAGGGGCGGCCCGACCAGGCTGAGCAGCGCGGCCCGGCGGGCACCCATCAGCAGGCACAGCCCGGCCAGCGCGGCGGAGGCCAGGGCGACGTTCGTCGGATTCCCGAGCGCGATGACCGTCTCGAAAAGCCGTCGCTGCCGACCGAAGCGATAGGCGAGCCGCGGATCGATCGCGGCGTCGATGGCGGTGGACGTCTGCCGATCGGCGAGCTTCCAGCACAGCACTCCGAGAGCCAGCAGACAGGGGACGATCAACGTCCACAGTCGTCGGCGCAGCATGGGTGGTACCAGCTGCCCGGCCGGTGATGCGCCGGATCGCGGTGGTTGTCGGGCTGACTGCTCCCGACCGGAAGGCATGCCTGATGCCGTCGAGTAGCCGGGGGTTGTAAGCCGATCGTGCCGGGAGAAACGCCGGCCCGCATCGTATTCTTTACGTGCCATGATAGTAACTTAGAGTGTTCTTGTGGGTGCTGTGCTGCCGGTGTCGAAGTGGGACACCGGACCGCTGATAACGAAACCGTTGCCAGAGGCGTGGGAGTCCGTTCCCGCGACGGCGTATCTGGCTCCACCGGGTATGAGACCGGTTGGCGGCGCCTTGTAGCAGGAGCAGGACGAGGACGACTGCGTAGGCCCCGGTCGTGTGCCCGCTGGGGAAGACAAGACCACCGAGATGACGGCGGTCGACCAGCGGTTTGAGCACCCATTCGGTGAGCGCGCCGGCCAGGGGCGGCCCGACCAGGCTGAGTAGCGCGGCCCGGGGGGTACGCACCAGCAGGCACAATCCTGCCAGTGCGGCGGAGGCCAGAACGACATTCGTCGGATCCTCGAGCTGGATAACCGCCTCGGACAACTGCTGCTGTTGGCGGAAGGGATAGGCGAGCCGGGGGTCGACCATAGAGTCGACGGCGGTTGCCATCGGCAGATCGGCGATCTTCCAGCTCAGTACGACGAGAGCGAGCAGGCAGGGAAAGATCAGCATCCACGGTCGCTGACGGAGCAGGAGCGGCACGAACTTTACGGGCAACGATGTGTCGGATTGCGGTCTACTCCGTTGTTCAGTCACTGATATCCTCGTTCCTGGCATATCGGAACTTTTCTCCAGAAGATTGCCTCCGTGCTATTCCTCGGTGTCCTGTTCCGAGCACCGTGACATATCACCCGGAACAGACTTGGGGTTCTTACATCAGCTTTGTGATCGTGTAACCGTGAGGCGAAACGCCACCTCGAACCGGATGTAGATGTGGTACGGATTCGATCGGATCACACTGCCTGATATCGACCGCCGATCGTACCCGCGGCCGTCGCCCGCCGTCGGGTGTCGACCCAACCTTCAGTACACCCTATGATAATCGAAAGGCGATTTATCCAGAAAGATCGCATCTCGTACAGATTGCGCCATCTGTTGTGTTTTCTACTCGGGCGTCCGGCGTGTTGCCTACCGGGTACCCGCGTCGACGCGCCAGACCGTTGACAATAGCCGGGTGCCGCACCGTCGTACGCGGTCAGCTGTCGAAGAAGCGAAGGGAGTCGTCGTCCCGGTGAAGACGGCCTCGGACCATCGTCCTGCGGTGCAACGCTTTGCCGCTTACTCCGGTCCCATAACCGCAGTAGATTCGTCTGGCGTCCGTGGTCGAAAATCTCTTGTTGTCCGAATCTGGCCTGTCGTCGTTGCTGTTGCCGCATTCGGACCGTACGTCGCAGACGGCGTCAGGACCGAACAGGTGGCGGTCTACGGTTCGCTGCTACTGGCTCTTCCGTTTCTCCTGTCGAGACTAAAATTTGACATTCTGCATGCACACGTCACCTTGACATGGGCGTTCCTTCTCCTTCTTCTTGTGGTTAACGCAAACCGCGTACCAGTGCTCGGAACTTTTTTTCCTGGCAGCCTGAAATCCGGTATCGACAACTTCCTCTACCCGCTGGCGGTGCTCCTGCTGGTGGCATGCTGGACGGCGGTTGGATTCACTCGCCTGAGCCTCCTGGAAATATTTTGTCAGATTTTTGTCATCATGGTTTCACTAAACGGGGTCATCGCGATTACCGGTCTTTTTGATGATCCGACCAACCATCTGCAGAGGTTCTGGGGGTATGCTCCGGCCACCCCTGAAACGACGGTTGCCGTGCGTGCTCTCAGCAATGGTCGGCTGACCGGAATCTTTTCTCAACCAGCCGAGGCCGGGATCGCCTACTCGCTCGCGCTCCTTGCAGCCATCTACCTTTTCGGCCGGCATGGCAAAGACCGTCCGGTCCTCCTCGGACTTGCCGTGGCGCCTGTGTTCGTCGGGGGCGTCCTGAGTATTTCGAAGATCTTCCTGCTGGTCGGCCTACCCCTTGCGGTATGGCAGGCGGTGCGCCAGGGACGGCGAATTCAACGGCTACTGGTCCTTGTCTGCATGGCTGGATCAATCAGGATTCTCGCCTCCCAGATCCATATTCCGCAGTGGCGAGGCGCCTGGATGCTGACGTTGCTGTTCGGTTCCACCAGTGACACGAGTGCGACAACCAAGTACACGGCGGGACGGCTGGGTAAGGACGGTCCATTCAAAGTGGCATTCCGATATGTATCGGACACCCATCCGTGGTTTGGATACGGCGCTGGTGGACTTGCTGTGCCGTACGATAGTTCCTGGATTGAGATGATGATCGTTGGCGGATTCGTAGGTGTGATAATTTTCGCGCTCGTGCTGGTGGTGCTGGTTTACGGCTGGCTTAAGGGAAGGCCGACACGGTCGGTGCCGGAGCGCTCCTTCGCCACCGCTGTCTTGGTCCTGAGCGTGGCGGCGACAATGGGCCTACCCGCCTTCACGGCGAACAGGGTAGCGCTTTTTATATGGATTTTTCTGACGCTTCTTATACTGGTTGACGAGCGGCAGGAAAACACGGTATCGGCCTCTGCGGAAGGTGATCGGAAGGGTTCTGAAATTCCGCTGAAGGTCAGGAATCTATCCATAGGTCCGCCCGCTATCCGGTGATTAGTGGTCTTTCCATCCGCTGCCAGGGTGGTGCTCATCCTGCCCTAAAGGCTCACCATCGGTTGCACTGATGTCAACAATCAGGCTCTTGTCCGCGTTGGACTGAGTAGCCGGAATGAAATAACCTGTTCATTTTGAGCCTTCTGCAGGCCAGTGACCTGCGAAGACGCTCCCGAGGATGCATTTGTTACTTCATTACAGATCCTGAGGGGAGAGGAAAATACAGTGAAAGTTTTGATCAAATCTGTGATCCGAGATGCACCGCTGATCGGCAGATTCAGCGCGTTGGCGGTATCATCATACCGGGCCGCAAATTTCCCCGGTTCCTCCTCGTACTGGGAGCAGCGATACGCTGCGGGGGGCGATTCCGGTGTTGGTTCGTCCGGTCGACTGGCCCGCTACAAGGCAGCCGTCGTCAACGACCTCTGTCGGAAATGGGAGGTGGACTCGGTAATCGAGTGGGGATGCGGTGACGGTAAGCAACTCGATTTTCTGAAACTACCCAAATATGTCGGATTGGACGTCAGCGGGAATGCGATCGACAGGTGCCTGCAACGCCATGAGGCAGACCATGGTAAGAGTTTCTTCTATTATGATCCGCATCGTTTTGTTGATCATGCCGGGTTGTTTCGCGCCGATGTCGCTCTTTCGCTTGATGTGATCTATCATCTTGTTGAGGATGTGGTGTTCGACGGATATATGGACCGTCTTTTTGTGAGCGCCCGAAAATATGTGATCATTTATTCGTCGAATAGTGATGACCTGCGACGGGGTGCGCCACATGTGCGCGATCGACAGTTCACTCACTGGGTCGAACAGAATCGGCCTGACTGGGAGCTGTTCGAGGTCAGGGAAAATCGCCATCCATACAACGGGGATGAGAGCGTCAGTTCGCACGCCAACTTCTACTGTTATAGGCCGGGCGTGGTCGGCTCATGACAGGAACAGGTGGGAAAGCTGGACTGAGTGAGGTAGGCCGCTGGCTGGTCCGGGTTTCGAGGCAGAGACGGGGTCGACGGGGCTTCCGTCGGACACTTTCGCCGTCCGCCAGCGCGTGTGCGCTGTGCTGCCACGGGGTCCGGTTTCGCCAGCGGCCCCCTTTCGAGTCGGGTAGGTCGCCGGCGAGGTGCCCTGGGTAGGGTCCTTTTCCGGCTCTCCGCATTGGATTAGTAGGTATGTCTGATCGCCTACCCGCCGCGATCTCCGGGTGGTGACGGAGCGTGGCCGGTTTGGGTGTGGGAGGAGAGGCGCACCCGCCCACTGAAATGATCGCTTTTACCACAGAAAAGATCATCGGGCGGACGGGTACGTGTGTTTCAGGGTATGGGCTGTGTGCTGGGCGGGCTGCTGGGGCTGCCGGCCGGTGTCGAGGTCGAGCTGGTCGAGCGGGAGGCGGACGGGTCGTTCACCGTGCATGTGCGCACGGCGGCGGGGGTCGCGGCGTGCTGCCCCCGGTGCGGGGCGCCGTCGGGCCGGGTCCGGGGCGTCGCGGGGCAGACGGTGGCCCATCTGGCGGTGACGCCGGTGGCGGTGATCTGGCACAAGCACCGGTGGCAGTGTGGCAGCGAGGGCTGTGACCAGCGTGTTTTCCCGAGGGCGGGCCGCTTGGCGGTCCGGGGCGGGACGGTGTCGCTGCCGGGCATGGAGACGGTGGGCCACCTGGTCGGGGACTGGCTCGTGCCCGTGAGCGTGGCCGCGGCGGCAGCCGGGGTCAGTTGGCACACCGCGCACGACGGCTTCGTCAGGATCGCCGAGGCCGCGGGGATCACGGTCACCGACCCGGCCACCCAGGCCACGGCCGGCGAGGCGGCAGCGGACGGACCCTGCACCGCCGGCACGGCCGAGCCGGGTGCCGACGACGCCGCCAACGGCGGGGACAGTGGTGATGCCGGCGGTCAGAACGCCGATGGGCAGCGCGTGGGCCGTGTGTCGCGGTCGGTATCCGGGCCGCTGCCAGACGTGGAGGTGCTCGGGATCGACGACCACCGCCGCGGCCGGCCTCGCTACCACAAGGACCCGGTCAGTGGCCGCTGGGTCGAGGACGCCGACCGGTGGCAGACCGGGTTCTTCGACTCGAGCGGCGGCCACAGCCTGCTCGGCGCCGTCGAGGGCCGGACCGCCCGAGCCACCGCCGACTGGATCAGGTCCCAGCCCGCCGCCTGGCGCGCCAGGATCCGGGCCGTCACGATCGACGTGTCGACCGTCTACAAGTCCGCGATCCGCGACGCGCTCCCGCACGCGCTCCCGCACGCGCTGATCGCCGCCGATCCGTTCCACGTCGCCCACCTGGACATCAAGGTGATCGGGAACGTGCGCCGGCGGGTCACCCACGCCCTGCGCGGCCGGCGCGGCCGCGCCACGGACCCCGAATACACGATCAAGAGGGTGCTCGTCCGGAACCCGCGCAGGCTCTCCTGCCAGGCCAAAGACAAGATCCTGACCACCCTGGCCGACCTCGGCGGCGAGGCCGGCTTCGCGATCGGCACCGCCTGGCGCGCGACGGACCTCCTACTCGACCTGCTCGCACTCTCCCCGACCCGCACCGGCCGGACGACCACCCGCACCGACATCGACAGGGCACTGACGAGGTTCTTCGAGTACTGCGCCACCACCGGCGCGACCGTCCCTGAGGTCGTCACCCTCGCCGAGACGATCTCGGACTGGCGCGTCGAGATCACAAACTCGATCTTGTATGGGCTGTCCAATGCCGCAGCCGAGGGAGTCAACCGGTTGATCAAACTGGTCTACCGGACAGCCTTCGGCCTGACCAACGTCGCCAACCAGCAGCGCCGCGCCCGCTACACCGTCTCCCGCTCCACCCGCCCCGACTGGCTACACCCCGTAAGCACCTACGCAAAGCCTGCGTAATCAGCCCACTACACATGCCAATCCGGTGCGGAGAGTAGTGCCCCGGCGTTTTTGCGGATTAGCAGCCTAGTTTCATGATTGCGTGGAGTGGGCGTTCGGGGTTGCGGGCGTGGTGGCGGATCGCGGTAGCGATGGTGGTATGGCCGGTGAGGCGCAGGATGGTGAGGGCGAGGTTGCGCAGGCTGGCCATGACCTGGGGGGCGTTACCGGTGCGGGATTGGTGGTGGTCCTCGTCGTAGGTCAGGTCGCGAATCCAGTGGAGCTGGTTCTCCACGGACCAGCGTCGGCGGCCCACTCGGCGATCGCGGTGAACGAGCGGGCTTCTGCCAGCACCGCGCACGTCGCCAACGTCAGTAGCACCGGTAACCCGTAGCGGCGCCCGCGGCACCCGCGTGGATCGGCAAGCCGGGTGAACACCTTCAGCAGACCGGCCGGGAACGCCGGCGGCGGCACCGTGTCGATGATCGAGGCGGCCGGCTGATCCAAAACAGGATCGCAGGCGGATAATGGCGCGGCGGGCATGGCACCCCAGGGACGATCAGGCTGGCGTAGGAACCTCCATGATCATCTAAGTGTCATGCCCGTCCCACGTCAGGGCCCGATGCCCTGCAGACACCCACACCCCACCCTCACCGCAACCCCTCAACACGAACTATGAACCGCTTCCCAGCAAAAATACCGGGGCACTGGGCACGGACCTGTCCCTGCATTCCCAGACGGATCTCGATAGAGTGGCCGCGGAGCTGAATGGCAGGCCCCGCGAGACGTTGGGAAAGCCGATAGAAATGTTCAACGACTTGCTGGAACGGCATGTGTCGCCATGACCGCTTGATTCCGCCAGCCTTCGTCACTTTCCCGGGACTCGAAGATCTACGCTGTCCATCGTTCACGGGATTTCGTTGTGAACTTTCACCACGATTCCAACCACCTGCTGGCACGCGGCTCGTCGGGCCATGGTTCGTTCGACCTGGGCATCGGGCTCATACCGTCGACAAGTCCGTGAACCGCCAGCCGCGTCCGGATCAGACTGCGCCGCTTCACCAGATCCGCCACCAGAGTCCGTACAAGCAAAACGGCACCGATGCGGAAGCCAGCGGCAACATGGCGTAGGCGGCCACCGTGCAGACGAACAAGCCACAGCCTGTTACGGATGGCGTAATACAGGAAGCCGTTTGACGGGATGGTGGACCCGCCGAGATGCCAGG
This sequence comes from Candidatus Frankia meridionalis, assembly GCF_902812655.1. Lineage (GTDB taxonomy): Bacteria > Actinomycetota > Actinomycetes > Frankiales > Frankiaceae > Protofrankia > Protofrankia meridionalis. The sequence continues at coordinate 143,256 of NZ_CADDZT010000034.1, forward strand.
CTCTGTTTGAGAATGTGATAACCACCCGCCAGCCGGCCCGGCGAACGCGCAGACAGAAGTCGACGTCCTCGCCACCGAGAAAGAAGCGCCGGTCGAAACCGACCTCTTTGTAACAAGATGCCTTGATGAACATCACCGCTCCGGTGACCCACGCTGCATCCACGGCCCCGGTTCCTGTTCTATGAATTCGGGGTTCCATCACGATGTTGCTGATGGTACCAAGGCCGGACTGCAGCCCGTTATCGTTGTAAAGCGCCGGAGCCACGACCCCGATGTCCCCGGCCGAGAGCAACACTAGGCAGGCTTCGACGGTCTCCCGACTTAGTCTTACATCATTGTTCAGAAGAATGTACGTTTTGTAGCCGGGATGTTCGCAGACAGCCGTGTCGAATGCACCCGCGAAGCCGAGGTTTCGGTGCGGTACCAGCCATTTCACGCTCGCTTCGAGACTTTCCGGGCGGGGAATCCGATTGTTGGCTACGACAACGACTTCGGAGACATGCTCACACCGGGTGAGCCAACCAGCCAACTCGACGCTTGGCTGGGCTGGTCCCCAGTGTACGATCACGGCCGCGACTGAGCGCCCCTGCCTGGTTTTCACTGACTTCCCTCGCTCCTTTGACGCCGGTACCTGCCAGCTCCACCAAGATCGAGTATTGGATCGTCGAGTGCTGCGCGGTCCTAAATTCTTCGATGCCCCGCCAACATTCATTCTGCGCCGAAGAAGTCAGTAGGGAAATATTGCCATTTCGAGCCATTGGCAAAGCGTCAAACGTGTTTTTGGTGGCCTTATGCATGCTGCCGTCGAGGGGGTTGCATATAATATCCTCCTTGGATGGGGCCTGCGGGCATCGGATCGACGTTCTGGGTGAGCACCACCTTGATGGAGGCTGCTCGTCCAAGCCGGCCGATTAGTCTGGAGCTCGGTTCTCCTCTTTTCCCGACGCGGTAGATCCGGTGGACTATCCGTCGACTGAGTGGCTGGTGATCCGATACTTTGGCGTCCTGTGGCACCGGCGCTTCTACCCGGGGCGGGTGCTTTGCCGAATATGCACTGCGCAGATAGTCGCGTATAGCGACGACGAAACCTATCGGTGTCTCCAAGGGGAGTTCGCTCGTCCAGACCCGGTTGATGGTCAGACCCGAGACGGCCGCTGCCGCCGACATTCCCGCTGCGGTCGGGAATGCGACGTGGTCCACCTCCTTGAACATTGACCACCATGTGCCGACGACCTGGGGCACGATGCAGGCGGCGTTGGATGTCGAGATGAAGATGCTGCCGGTCGGTGTCAGCCGTGCACAAAGGTCGTGCAGAAATCCGCGTATATCATGAACATGCTCGAGAACATTGACCGCAATGATCGTATCGAATTTCAGGTCCGGTGGAAGGTTCGAAAGCGCGGGGACGACGGTGGTGATCCCCCATGCTTGCGTGATGTACGCACGGTGTGCCGGATTTGTCTCCACGCCCCATATCTGTCGCCCGGCATTCTTGGCTGCGGCGAGGACGTGACCGGCTCCGGGGCCGATCTCCAGTACGGTGGATCCGGCCAGCCCGATTGTCTGCCAGACGTCCGCCCGTGCCTGGTCACCGGAAGCGCTCACGCTGCGTGGAATCAGCGTGGACTGCTCCTCCGCCTTTTGGTGGAGATTTTCGAATTCCGCTGTCGAGATGTTCCGGAAGAGCGAACGACATGTACGGCATCGGGCCCAGATCGCAGTGTTGCGGCGACCAAAAGTTCTGGCACCATGACGACCACAGAACGGACACTCTCTCTCGATCACGAATCTACCCCGTATGATGTATCGGATCTGTTCACCTTGCTGTCCGGGCTCATGCGCCGGTCTGGATGCTCCGCGGGAATGGCGAGTGTCGTCCAGGGAGCCGCGTCGACCGAAGGTCGAGTGCCGATGGTCTGGTCGCCGTCGAAGATCTGGTAGTCATGCTCGCGGAGTACCGTCGTCACGGTGGCGGTGTTTTCCGCGGCAACCTCGCAGATAATGATCGGTCGCACGTCGGACAGGAGCTGTGCACCCCCTTCGAGTACCAGGTGCTCCGCGCCCTCCACATCGATCTTGACAATGTCCGGAGCCGCGAAGTATTCGAGCAGGAGGTCGAGGGAAACTGTGGGGACTACCTGAACGGCGCGAACACCACCGGTCTGAGAACTACCGAGTCCCTCTATGTGATTGGTTGCGCGGTTTCGCGACGCGATGCAGAATCTGGTCACACCTGAAGCTGCGGTCACCGCTGCCGGCAGAATGTCGATAGCCGCGCGTGGACCGGGCAGCCGGGAGGACCGACGTAGTAGTTCGACCATCACGGTGTCGGGCTCAACAGCGAGTACGCTTCCAGTGGCACCGGCTGCCGTCGCGGATGCGAAGGTGAAAAGCCCGGTGTTGGCGCCGATGTCCCACACCGCGCTGCCCGTCTGGACAAGATCGTAGGCAAGTCCGAGCAGAACCGGATCGATGTCGTCGAGTCTTGGCCACAGGTACTTCAGGCCTGCCTCGGAGGACACATATATCTGTGTCTGTTTGAAGGGTGTGGGCAGACGGCGCCGGAGCACCATCCGGTGGGACACACGTTCGGCGATGGATCTGGGTGTGAGCCACGTCGTGGTCGGATAACGGGTCTGACTTATCATTTTGAGGTCCCGCCTGTTTTTGCTGCCAGCGTGCCGATGTTGGGCCGCGTGGCGGGTGCATGGGCGCGGGGAGGCTGCGCCGGCGTCTTCCTCGTGTATCCACAGCGGGCCAGATGGTGCCAGTCCATGCGTGCTCCTGTTCTCGGGTATAGGGTCCGTTTTCGATGAGGTTTCAGCCCGACTGCCCGTCGTCCTCTCTACGCGGGTCTCCATGGTCACCTGTTCCGATGGCTGCCACGGTCCAATATTGTTGATTTTTATCCTGCCGCTGTAGTTCCACCTGTGGTGGAAGACGGTGAACGATACCTCGCCGAGGCACCCAGTTTTTCATTCGTAGTGCGTGTCTTTCGATTGCAAACCAGCTGGCTGTGGCGAGGGCCACCGATCCAGCTGTGAACAAGGAGAAGTACACAAGTGCGCCGTGATACTGTACTCCGTAAAGCGCCATGAGTTGCTGCATGGGCGACGAATAGATATACAGACCGTAGGAGAGGTCGTTCTTCGCCCCGATCCGGTGGAACGGGAGCCGAATTCCCAACCACAGGCAGAGGTACGCGAGCGGCACTGGCATAATCAGATGTGGTTCGGCTAGGAACATCGAGCCCGTCACGAGTAGCGCGGCTACCGCGGCGAGCCAGCCGGACACGGGCACGCGATTGCCATAAAGGAAAAAAAACGAGCCGCTAAGGAACAGCGGGCCGAGTCGGAGGGTGCCATCCGCGAACGAGCTACCGAGTAGACCGCTGGCAAAGTCCGGCGCAAGCCGGTGTACAACCAGAGCAGCCCACATGATAGCGGTCAGTAGGACGACGACGGACCGGCGTCGCTGGAGCACGCCCACCAGCCCGAGAACTGCTATGCCGAGGTAGCATAGCAGTTCCCACCACAATGACCACAGCGCGCCATTCCAGGCACCTGGTTGCGTGGAGTACTTCGCGGGCAGGCTACCACCGACAGGGGTGCCCGCCACATCATAGAACTTTATATGGAGTGTGCTGTTGCCGACGATATACTGAAGCGGACCATGCCTTGCGCTCATAAAGCCGTGCAGTGAGCCATGGGCATGCAGCCATCCCAGCGGCGCGAAGAATCCGGCAACAACGACAAGGCAGACCCAGAAAGCGGGGTAAATTCGCAGGAACCGATGCCACAGGAAACGCGTGGTACTACCCATCCGTGCGTTGCTGCGGGTGACGAGGAACCCGCTGATGACAAAGAACCCGTCGACGGCGAGGGCGCTGACGTCGTAATGTCCAAGCCGAAGAAGGCCGAACTCGCCCAGAGACCAGCCATGAGATGTCATGACGACCATGGCCAGGATCAGCCGCAGGAAGTTGAGGCTATTGTCCGGGCCGAAACCGGTCGCAACCGTGGACTTTCGTGGTCGGCGGGAGGGCGTCGAGGAGCGCCGGCCCGACATAGTATGTGCGTTCACGGTCTCCTACTCGGGTGACGGGCAGACGAGTGGTGTTCAGCCCTGCTTCGCGGTATGGCAGGTGTCCCCTCGTCAGATCTGCTGCGGCCACGAAACGCTGGACTGATCGTTGTTGGCGCATGTGATCGTGAGTGGTGTGGAGCCGGAGATGTCCGCGAATTTTCTGATCAGTAACTCGTTTGGTGTGGACTCTTCCGGATGATCATACCCGTGATTGGCATAGCTGGCATGTGATAACTCCTGATAACTGCTTTCAGCATGTCGAGTATGGCCCAGTGTAAACGAATGGTGTTCCTCCGTCGTCGCTACACGCGGAGAAAGAGCCCGAGGGGTCTGGATCTGTCATATGGAGACTCTGGGACAGGGTCGGCTGGAATCCGGTGTGTCCTGAGAAGAACGGCATGAAGTCTAATCGTATTCCCGATCGGCCCAGCGCCGTTATTTGACGCGTTCCGTTTCGCCGGCGTCGACGAATGGCGTTTTCCTGGCTTTCGCTCGGTGCTGAGGATGGAGTCGAAGTAGTTCACGCGGTCGAACGACCTGCCTTACCGGCCCTGGCGGGCCATATTACTGGGAAGAGCCGTAGATGTGTCTTCATCGCTCTTCATCGCTCTTCATCGCTCTTCATCGCTCTTCATCGGTTTGCTGACGGATGCGTTGCTCCCGTGGGGTCGGCACTGTTGGCGGACGAAGGGTGGATGTTGTTCAGACGGGACGCTGGATCGACTGAGGGTGCCGCCGGTCGTGCCCGCCTGTTCGCGCTGAGACGGGGCGCCGGTATGGCTGATACCGGTGGGCTGCCCTGGTTGCGGACGAACCATCGCGGCGTCCAGGATTTCAGTTGTTGGGCAGGTCGTTCGATGAACATCCAGCTGCCCGTGGCGAGGATGAGCGATCCGGAGGCACAGGTGACGTAGTAAACCGCCATACCATGGCGATGAACTCCGTAGACCGCCATGAGCTGCTGGAAGGGGAATGAGTAAATATAGAGGCCATAGGTGATGTCGCGGGTTGTCCCGATTCTCCGAAAAGGAAGACGTAGACCTAGCCAGATGACCAGATAGGCGAAGGGTGGATCGGAAACTATCCGCGGCTCGCTGATCAACGTGGAGCCAGCGACAGCGAGCATTGAAAGAACGGCGAGGAGCCGGGATAGGAACACCCGCTCGCGATAGAGGAACAGGAGTGCGCCGAGGAGGAACAGCAGGACGAACCGAGTCGTACCAAGGGCTCGCTGACCGCCGAATTCACGGCTGGCGAAACCCGGGGCGAGCCAATGGACGACGAGTACGCACCACACTCCCGCTGCGGCCAGCACGACAATGTATCGGCGGCTCGGCCGGAGGATGCCGAGCAGGCCGAGTACGGCGAGCCCGAGATAGCACTGAAAGTCCCACCACATTGTCCACAACGAACCGTCCCAGGCTTGGGAAAGGCCTGAGCCCGGCTTGGGGAAGGGCACACCATGCGGTGTTCCGGAGATATCGGACATTCGTATTCGAAGTCCGCTGTTCTGTAGGATGTACTGGATCGGGCCATGCGGACCAGAGTTCAAATAGCCGTCCAACGACCCACGGTCGTGCAGCCACGCGAGTGGCGCGAAAACGCCGGCAATGACGATCAGACATACCCAGAAAGCCGGAAATATCCGTAGAAATCGGTGCCAGAGGAAGCGTCCCGCGGTGTCGGTCCTACTCCAGCTATAGGTAACCAGGAAACCGCTGATGACGAAGAATCCGTCAACTGTCAGTACGCCTGGATTGAAGCGGTTGACCTCGAGCTGGCCGAAACCACCAAGCGTCCATGCGTGGTAGACCACGATGATCCAGGCAAGCGTCAGCCTAACGAGCGAAAGGCTGTTGTCCCGTGGGTCGAAGACAGAGGCGATCGTCGCCCTCTCAGGTGTGCGACGCAAAATATCTCTCCAATTTAGGAGGAACACCTCAGAGCGTGAAATCCACCGTCGTTCGCGGTATCCGTAGCAGGTGGTACCGGTGGGATATCGATTGAATCGGGTGCTGGTGCCAGATTTCCTCCTGATCCACCCGGGAGGGCTTCGGGTCGACCCAGCAGGTAGATCATCTTTTCGTACCAGGCCCGGTGTATGCAGAACGCGAGGCCCTGCCAGCCATCCCGCCAGCCACTTCGGAACAGGTACATGTAGACAAAGATTGCCAGTGCCTTGAAAGGCACCAGGGGAAACACGATATCCCGGGCGATGGTCCTCGGTAGCGGTCGTGTGCTCTCTTCGGAGCCGCCGGCCAGCACCTGTTTTAGCCGCCGGAACGGCGGAACGAGTGCGGCCCGGCGACCTGCCTCCAACTCTGCATACGTGACGTGCTTGTGTAGCCAGCAGGTCAATCCCTTGCTGTCCTCGTCGACCAAATCGCACGCCAGGCGCAGCATTGTTCCTTTCACCGAGGCACGTTCACTGAACTGATCGGTGGTGGCAAACGAACTGAACCGCCGGTCAAGCAGGCGAGCCTGCCAGCTGTTGGAATACCAGCCACAGTGGGCGATCCACCGTCCGAGAAAGAAGAATCGGCGCCGGTGGATATAGGCCACGCAGTTCTCCCGTCCGACCCGGGCTGCGATCTCGTTGGCGAGGTCGGTCGGAATCCATTCGTCGGCGTCAAGAAAGTAGACCCAGTCGTGTTGGACGCCGGGATTACGCATCGCCCACTCGCGTTGACCCGCGAAACCGCGCCAGGGTTCCTCCCACACGGTGGCGCCCTGTGCGCGGGCGATCTGCTGGGTTCCGTCGGTGGAACCCGAGTCGACCACCACCACCTGTCGGCACCATCCGACTGACCGGACAGCTCGAGCGATGTCATGACATTCATCACGTGCCAGGATAATTGCGGTTACCGGCACTGAACGCGGCGGTGGCGCTGATGGGATCGTTGTCCCGTACGGCGGTGCCAGCGACCGAGTCGTTCCGCGGGTACGGATCATCGGGCGGCCTCCGTTACTGCAAACATCCACGGTGTCGTCGAACCGCCGTAACGGATGAGCACCAATGTGTGGTCGATCGCCGGGCGGTCGGGGCCGGCGCGCCATGTCATGACAGCTCCTGAAGCTTGAACAGCCAGCGGAAGTAGGGGTCACGCTCGAAGGGCCTTGAGATGGCGGGGGGGAGGGTGGTGGTCAGCGCGCGGCCAAGCGCGATGGCGATCTCCTCAGGGTTTTCCCGGGCATAACCGATCAGGGCATCACCGGCGACTTCCCGATTGTGTGCGATGTCGAGTGCGACGACAGGCCGTCTTTCGACCTGCGCCTCGGCCAGTGGATAGCCGAACGATTCACACCGGGTTGGATACAGAATCGCCGTGCTGCGTGCCCGGTGCCGAGCCAGCGCATCGGTGTCGAGGCGCCCGATGAAGGTCAGATGGCGGGTGCTGCGCAACCCCGCACGGACTCGTTCCTCCTCGGTCGCCGTCACGAGCACACGAGGGGGAGTTGGGTAATAGGTGGCCACCCTCGCCACCGCTTCGTCGATGATCAATAGTAGGCTTCCCATGTCCTTGTACGGCGCGAACAGCACCGGACACAGCACTAGGCCGACTTCACGACATTTGGTAGAGCGTGCATGTGATATCGGTGTCACCGGGTGGGGTCGCACCACGAGCCGCGATCGCAGCCTCGGCGCGGCCATCCCCACTCGCTCGGCCATTATCGAGGTCGGTACGACTATGACGTCCGCCCTAGCCGCCGCTTGCCGCACCACGGGTATCTGCAGCCGAAGGGAGCGGGGCAGAAAACGCGCCGCGGGCTCGTCGGGTGTGAGGAAATGCAATGCATTGCGCAGCAACACCCAGCGCTCGCCTCGGCTCGCGATGAAACCGACGTTGTTCAGCGCCACGAGTCGATGCCGGGTGGATGGCCGTTCCCTGCGGACGAGCCAGAAGGGAGTGACCGATCGGCCGCGGCCGATCACCTCGACCTCACCGGCCGC
>NZ_CADDZT010000034.1:151559-152156 GCF_902812655.1 Candidatus Frankia meridionalis
GCCCATGTGGGCTCCTGCACAGTCGACCAGCACGGCGTGACCAGTGATTGCGTGAGGTCGAATATTTGTGATTGTCATGGGATTGTTTCCGAAATGCCTTGGGCTGCTCGGTCCAAGGCCAGTGTGAGGTCAAGTGTCGCCGCAAGTTGATCGGGACGCTCCCCGGACCCGTGGGCGACCACGGCCCGGAAGATTTTCTCGTACATCGTTCGATAGGTGTGCAGCCGGTTCACCGAACGTCGCCGGATGATCCGGCGGTCGTCCTCACAGATGTACTTACGGCCGTCTACGATTCTGGCGACCCGGTTGGCCGTGCGAACCTCGGTGTACTCGCGCAGCCCGAGCCGAGAACCGCCTTCGCTGGTGAGTGTCATCGAGAAGGTCGCGTCGTTCTCCAGCTCTACGTACAGATGGATCAGATCGACCTGGGCGCGGCAGGCTTGTACCGTTCGGACCTTGGTGAAGTCGTTGAGCGAGAGGAAGTGGTCGATCCAGTGGCAGCCGTTCGAGACAACCCGGGACCGCGAGGCCGGCCAACGGTACCAGTGACGGGCCGGCAGCCGTTCCTCGTAGACGACCGTCACGTAGGTCATAGGG
>NZ_CADDZT010000034.1:152295-157842 GCF_902812655.1 Candidatus Frankia meridionalis
CCGTCTGCGACCGCGTCCACTATGGCAGTGGCCTCGTCCTCGGTGGTGGCGAGCGGCTTCTCCACCACGACGACCCGACCGGCAGCCATCCCCGCGACGGCGAGCGGGGCATGGGTGTGGTGGAAACCCGCGATCAAGTCGATGTCATGCGGGGGTCGGTCGACTTCCTCTCTGGGCACAGGCGAGGTGTCCCACGAGTGGTCCCACCGGGACCGATTCCCTGGTGCCAGGGGCCCGATCTGGAGGGGGTCGATCTCGTGGACCCGCACCACGTCCACGTACCGATGGGCATGGGGGAGGACCTGAGTCTTCGCGTAATTGCCGTAGCCGAACAGCACGGCCGTGGGGCGGCCCTGACGTGGAGCAGGCGGGGTGGATCCGGTGTGCTCGCGGATCGGGGTTCCCACGGGGAGGCATTGGGACGGCTCCTGACGAGCGGTCATGTCCTCGAGCCAGGCGACTAGTGCGTCCACCGTCTCCGCAGGTGGTGTGTCGCCGGCGAACGGCGACCAGCCCGCGAGTTGGCGGATCGAGCCAGGCGGCGGACTCGACACGGACTGCCAGTACCGAATCGCCCGCGGTAGAACGCCTGCATCCGGGTATCCTTTCCAAGGGCGGAGCAGGCAACGGTGCAGCACCACTCGTTCCATGCACGCCGGGTGCCGGGGAGCCACAAAGGCGACCGGTGCTCCATCCGAGAACTTGTCCGTTTGTTGACCGGATAGGACGTGCCCGGCGCCGACACAGAGGTAACGGACGTTCCGGTGCCGTTCGGCGCGGCGGCTTACCACCTTGCGGGCCGTGGCGGTGGGACCGAACTCGCGAACATACGTGCCGAGCGTCCGGGGACTTGCCTCCCGCACGAAGTAGAGGCCATCGACGGGCAGTACACGGATCCATTGGGAGGGAGCGATCCGGCAGCTGTCGGGTAGCACCGTCTCGTCCAGGAAGCCGTCGACCCATCCGTCACTGCTCAGGACTCGCATGGCCGCCCGTCCGCGGGTCGAGTTGCCGGCGCGGGGCGCCTCCTGCCTCTGCCAAGGACCGGTTCCTTCATCTGACTGTCCCCTCGATACGGTCGGACGGCATGGGCGGCTGGGCGGTCCCGTCGGGTGTACGGGCTCGAGGCTAATTGTCGAGCGGCAGCGCATCGACCACAGCAACGGACGGGATGGTCCGCGTGGCCGGCTGTCCGCCTGCCCAGGCGGACAGCCGCACTCTTCCAGTCCATGGATGCACCTGCTCTCGAGTGCCGCTCCGTTGGATACTAAGGGTAGCAAGAGAGATACCCTTAGTATCCAACACGTGGTGTGTTCGGCGCGTCCATGCCGTCGATCTGATGTACTGCTCGAGCACAATGTGTGATGTGAAGAGCTCTATATGTGATGTTCGGGGAGGTGGGGGTGACCGGAGCGAGGACGCGCTGCTGCTCGCACCCTCGTTGGGACTCGGAGGCGGTATCGAGCGGTACCTGGCCGCGGTTGAAGGGGCACTCAACCGGTCGGGTGTCCGGGTGCGTCGGGTGGACCTGCTCACTCCGGGGTGCCGACCTACACCCGCGGCGAAGGCGGCCTTTGCCTCCCGAGCGCTCGTCGCTGCCCGTCAATATGCGCCCGTCCGGTGCCTGCTGGTCGGACATCCCGGCCTCGTACCGGTCGCGGTACCGGTGGCGGCCCTGGCTCGACCAGATCGCTCGTTCATCGCATTTCATGGCACCGACATCTGGGGCACTCCGGCGCTGCGCCGGACGCTGCTTGCCTGGGCGTCGCGGGCGCGCCCCCTGACAGTCAGCAGCTTCAGCGCAGGCGCCTTGTTGTCTTTCGGTGTCCCGGTGGTACTGCCGCCCGGCATCGATCCGCTCTGGCGCCAGATCCTGCAGGAGACCCCACGGCGCGCCGGCGCGGACCGCCCACCGGTCGTGCTGACGGTCTTCCGACTGTCGGCCTGGCGGGGGAAGGGCCTGCCCGAGTTGGCAGAAGCGATTCAGCATGTCCGCGAGAGGCTCGGCGAGGTGCGTCTCGTCGTGGCGGGGCAGGGACCGGCACCTTCCGATCTTGTGCGATTGTTGGCTCGCGTCGACAACGCCGAGCTGCGTGTGTCGCCGTCCGATGTGGAGCTGGCCGAGCTCTACGCGGACGCAGACCTGTTCACCCTGTGTACTCGGACCCGGGTCCGGCCTCCGTGCACCGGAGAAGGCTTCGGTATCGTGCTGGTCGAAGCCCAACTTGCGGGCTGTCCGGTCGTCGCGCCGTTCTCCGGCGGCTCTGCTGATGCCCATATCGCCGGGATAACCGGTTGGTCGCCTGCGGACGAGTCTGCGGACGCTCTCGCCGCGTTGGTACTACGGCTGTTGTCCGATCGTGGGGGCCTTGCCGAGGCTGGTCGGAGGGCCCGGGCGTGGGCGCGAATGGCGACCGAGCCTGACGCCTACGCCGAGCGGGCCGGGCAGCTGCTTCTCGGGGTAATTAATTCCTAGTACTACAGCAACACCTGTCGGCGTGTCGGCGGCAACACGCCGACGGCACGCTCGACGCGAACCAAAGATCGTTTACGTAAGCGCAGGTCACCGCGTCAGCACATTGATTGATCATCATGACTGTTGCTGTAGTACTAGAGTGTCCTGATGGCGAAGAGTGCATTCGCTTGATTATCTAGCATATAGCTTATTTTGTAAATTGTAGTCAAATTGAGCATCGCTATTTACCATACGTAGGAGAACAGCTTGATGGCTCTGGATCTGTTGTATCGAAACGCCGGCAATACGACCCTCCTCGACCTGATCTGCAAGGAGCCCGGCCGGGTGCTCGACTGCGGCTGTGGGGCCGGTGACAATGCTCGGTTGCTGACCGGCCGCGGGTGGAAAGTCACCGGAATCACCATCGATCCGGTTGAGCGGACGGCGGCAGAGGAGTTCTGCGAGGTCGTGCACCTCAGCGATCTGAAAGTCGGACTTCCGTTTGCCGGGGATGGTTCTTACGACCTGGTGCTGCTGTCACACGTCCTTGAACACCTCGCTGACCCCACACATCTGCTCGAGGAGGCTCGGCGTGTCGTGGCCGACGACGGTCTTGTGGCTGTGGCGCTTCCCAACGTGCTGCATTACAGCCAGCGGGTGAAGTTCCTACGTGGCGAGTTCGAATACACGCAGACAGGGGTGATGGACGCCACTCACCTGCGATTCTTCACCTTCGACTCTGCTCTACGGCTCGTTCGAGGTAGCGGTCTCGATGTGGTGACGGCTATGCCCGATGGAGGGCTTCCCTGGTGGCGGTTGCGTAACGTGCTGTCGCCGAATACCACTGGCTCGCTCGACCGCTGGGCCACCCGGCTGCGGCCGAATCTCCTGTGCTGGCAGACTCTCCTCCTGGCACGACCGGCTTCGGGCCGAGCCGGAGGTTCCGACCCCAGGGCCGCGGGAAGATCACATTGAGTTACGGTGGGCTACACTTTGCAGTCGCCTTCTCGTGACATCTGGATGCGCTCGGGACGGGGAGACGCACGTCAGCGCCACTCCACTGCCGCCTCGGCTGGGATTCTCGGAATAACTCGGCCCGCGGAACGCAAGCCGACTTGGAGAATCCTCTCCGCGTGTGATCGGAACGCCTCGGCCCCTAAATCAAGTAAAATCTGAGCTACCGTTGTGATGAAAGCGGCCTTCCGGTCGGGATAATGAAAGCGCGACCAAACAAAAGCCCGACCAAGAAGGCCACCGCGTGCCATCATTCCAGACCGGAGCCGTTCTGTCGAGCGGCCATGACCCAATGCCGCTCGATTAAGGGCTTGCAGATTATTAACACGCTGGTTTGATCTCTTTTGGACGACTTATCCCTTCCGCGTCCGCGAACGCGTGGAGGTCCTGGAGGCTCGTCAGCCGCTGACCGGTGGGCATGATCGTGTGGCCGGTGGCGGTGAGGATCTGGCGGATGTCCCGGATCCGCTTGTTGACCGTTTCTGGTCGGACACCGAAGAGCATCGCGACTGCGACCTGGGGCAGGCGCGTCCGGTAGTGCAGGATCGTGGCGAGCAGCCGGTCGCCGAGGGTGAGTGCGGGTGGGCGGCCGGTGGTGGGCCCGCCGACGATGCGGGGCCTCCCGCCGCGCCGCTGGTCGAGCTGCCCGTCACGCTGGGTGGCGTGCGCCGCGGCGAGCTCACGGATCAGGGCGTCGAACTGGTCGGTGTTCATGCCGGTCAGCGTCGGGTGGCACAGCCAGCCGGGGGCTGACCTCGTCGAACGGGACCGGATCCGGCACCGGGGCGGGCGGTTCGGGGCGCAGCGTGTAGTTCCAGTCGCCATGCCACTCGTGGCGGTCGATCGGCAGCGCCGCCATCTGCTTGTCGCTGACCGTGACGCCGGTTTCGTAGCTGGCGGTGTCGAGTTCGGCGGTCACAGACAGCCCGGTGCGGGTCGTGGTCGCCGAGATGCTGTTGAGGATGACCTCGTGGCTGGTCAGCGGCCGGCCGGCCCAGTTCATCGTGATGTGCGCGAACAGCCTATGTTCGATCTTGTTCCACTTCGACGTGCCGGGCGGGAAATGACACACCGTGATCGCCAGGCCGGACTCGAGCGCGAACGCGGCGAGTTCAGCCTTCCATGCGCGGGTGCGGTAGCCGTTCGACCCGCCGGCGTCCGCGGTGATCAGCAGCCGCCGGGCAGCGGGATAGGCGGCTTTGCCGCCGCCGTCCCACCAGCGGCGGATCGCGCCCACCGCGAACGCCGCGGTGTCATGGTCGGTCCCGACCGTGACCCAGCCGGCGTTCGCCGCCAGGTCGTAGACGCCGTACGGGACCGCCCGGCCCAGTTCCTCGTCGACGAAGTCATGGGTGTCAACCTTGACCGGGTCGCCGGCCGGGCGCCACTGCCGGCCCGCGTTGCGGTACTGCCCGACCAGTTCCTTCTTCTTCGTGTCCACGCTGATCACCGGATCGCCGGCGGCCAGGTAGCCGCGGGCGGTGTCGTTGAGGTAGCGGAACTGGCTGTCCCGGTCCGGATGCCGCGTGCCTTCCAGCATTTTCGCGTTGCCCCGCAGGCTGAAATGCTCGGCGCGCAGCAGGTCAGCGACCGTGTCCGCGCCGACCCGGTGACCCTGGCGGGTCAGCTCGTCAGCCAGCGTCCTCGTCGACTTCGTCGTCCAGCGCAGCGGTGACATCGGGTCGCCCCGCTCCTCGGGCTCGACCAGCGCCAGCAGCGCGGGCCGCAGGCCCGGATCGACATCGACGGCGCGTCGACGCCCGCCGCCCGGCCGCCGGACCCGACCCAACGGTTCGGCGCCCGCGTCCAGCTCGTCGACACCCGCCGACACGGTCGCTTCCCGCACCCCTGCGGCCTGCGCCACCAGCCGGATCCCGCCGTGCCCGAGCGCCCGCGCCTCGGCACCCATCAGCAGCCGCTGCTGCCGCTCGTCGAGATGCGGGAAGATCGTCTCGAACTTCGCCGCCAGCGTCTCCCGGCTCACCTCGAACCCCACAGCACAGGATCTTGCCAGAGCCGCGGAATCTACGGGTTATTTTCCGGCAGACCCTAAGCCACGAATGCACCCGTCCACCCGT
>NZ_CADDZT010000035.1:0-4559 GCF_902812655.1 Candidatus Frankia meridionalis
CTGTACGGATGCGCGAACTTCGACCTGCTTCGCAAGCGTGTACTGATCAGACAACTCCCGGACCAGGCCATCACGTGATCGTCGCCAGAACCCGATCGGCTTGACATTCCCAGACACCGCGACAAGGCCACGCTCGACCCCGCCGCGGGAACCGATGTACTGGCGGGACACCCCCGCGGTGGCATGCCCGCTCTTACGGTCCCCGGAATCGTCCAGGATCAGCACCCCGCCCGGGTGCGGCGCGGTGGCCGGCTCTGCCCGCAGCAGTTCGATCCGCCGACTGTTGATCTTTTTGTGGTCCTACGGAGACTCCGACAGAAACCACTGCAGCCACTGGACCTCCCCTTCCTCTACCCGGCACAGCCGGGAATTCCTTGGTCATCCATTACGTAATCAATCGATCACAACAAACCACCGATGCTTACCAGCTGGAGACGGAGCACCGCCATGGCGTGCCGGGATGAAAAACGGGCGGGAAACCACACGGACAAAGGCACCGGACCAACGCCTACAGCCAGGGTGCCACCGGGCCAGCCGCCTACCCTACATTTTGGCCGGACCGCGCACTGTTCTCGCGGTCCGCCCGGAACAGCCTCACGACCCCGTTCCGGCTGTCCCGGGCGAACCAACCTTTCGACTCGAGAGTTACCGGCGCCAGAAAGCGCCGCAGGTATCGATCCGGGTGATCGGAGCGTCGATTCCGTTGGCCGATCGAAAGTCCTCGACCGCACTTCGGCAGCCCTCGACCGCTCCGTAGTCGTCGATGATACAGAAACCGCCCTCTGAAAGTTTGGGGTAGAGCGCGGTCAGCGCCTCGATCGTGCTTGAGTACATGTCGCCGTCCAGGCGCATGAGGGCGAGTCGCTCGATCGGCGCACCCGGCAGCGTCTCGGAGAACCAGCCGGGCAGGAAACTGACCTGGGCGTCGAGCAGTCCGTAGCGGCGAAAGTTCTCCTTGACCTCTACCAGTGGGACGACGAGGTCGGAGACCGTGTGGTGTCCGTCACCGGCGTCCGCGGGATAGCGCTCGGGATCGGGCACAGGCAGCCCCGAGAACGAGTCCGCAACCCAGACCCTGCGATCGGTGATTCCGCGGGCTGCCAGTATTCCGCGCATCAGGATGCACGAGCCGCCGCGCCAGACACCTGTTTCGATTAGATCGCCTGGAATTTGATCATCGAGGATAGTATCGATACATTCATGTAGGTTGTTCAGGCGTTTCATGCCCACCATGGTGTGTGCCAGTCGGGGCCAGTCCTGTCCGTTCTGGCGAATTTCTGAAGATGTCATTCTTGTTATTGACAGATTATAGTACTCGAGGAGCCGTCGCAGAATCTGGGCGCCCTTTCTCCCGCGCCAGACCGTACCGTCCCGGCCGTCCCACAACGAGAAGGAAAGAACCTGCTTCAGTAGATCGATGTACCGTTCGCCGATGTCCTCTGGAGCGCTGGCTGCCATGGTGATCGGGCCTGCAGAAATGTTCATTTATCTTTTCTCCTTGGCTGCGCCGTCGTGGATTCATGGATCTATCTCCCCGCTGAAATTGTCCCAAAGGTGCTCGACACAACTCCGGATTTCCATGACGCCGGTGTGGTGCTTTCAATGACAACCAGGTGTTGTTCACGCCTGCTTTGCCGATGCGGCGCGGACGGGTGCTGTTCGTCGCAGCACCGCACTGAATAGCAGTGCCGCGGACAGGGTATAGGCGACCACCGATGCGGTGGCGATGAGCGCGAGGTTCTCTGTCGGCACGGTGACCCACAGGCCCCCAATGGTCAGGGCTCCGACCATCGCTTGTGTCAGGTACACGCTGCGCTGGCCCGCCAGGCTGAGCAGGGCGTGGATCAACAGGTAGTCGGCGGACAACGGGATTGCTGCGAGAACGAGGATTCTGGTGGGGCCTGTAGCGGGTAGGAAGTCCCGACCATAACCGAACTTGATCAGCCTGGGTGCTAGGACTGCGATCGGTATGGCGACGCCGGCAGCGATGGTCAGCGCCCACTGGACTCCGCGACGGACCAGTATGCGTTGGTGCTCTGGGCCGTTGGCACCGCGCAATCGGCTGAAGGCGACCATCCCGACGGCTTGGCCGAGTGCCGTGCACGCGAGACTTGCGGTGGCCGCGATGCCGTAGAACGCGACGCTGGCGGTGGGTAGGGATATAGCGATAACCACGGAGTCGAGCCGGTAGATCACCTGTGCTCCGACGGCCGTGGGTAATGCTGCGAGCGCACCGCGCGTAAGTGCCCGTGACGGGACGAGGCGATGTATTCTGCGGAGTCCCGGCTTGCCGCCGAGAGTCCACACAAGCACTCCAACGGCAGGGATCAGAATCCCTGCTCCCGAGCAGAGAATCCAGATACCGATGTTACGTGTGCCTGTGGACCAGGCTATGCTCAGCAGAAGCAGGCCCCCGAGCAGGGGCAGCAGCCGCACGATCTGAAACTCGCCGGTCATCCGCGACCGGCGCTGCGCCATGCCGGACGCCAGGGATGCGCATACCGTGCCCGTCGTGGCTGCTGTGGCTCCGAGTACTGCCGGCACGTTCAGCCATGGTTGGGTCCGGGTGGCGGCGAGCAATCCGAACAGCGCGGTTCCTGCGAGCGCCACCGTTGTGACCTGTGCCAGCAGCGGACCGATGAGATCGTCGTCGGTACCGCGGTCGATGACCACGGCCTGCGTGACACCAAGGGTGAGCACTACCCCGACGACGCTCGAGATCGTCTGGGTGGCCACGAACTCCCCCCGGTCGGTTGGCCCGAGGACCCGGGCAGTGATGATCCCCGAGGCCATTCCGAGGACGATTCCCGAGGCGTTGCCCGCGGCGACGGCGATCCCCGACGGTACGGCCCGACCCCGTGGCTTCCGGTGTCGGGCACGCCGCCGAACGCGGGGGAGCGCTACCGCATCAGCTGTGCTCTGGTCGGCATCCGTGCTCTGCGCTGTCACGCCGCGGTGCCGTCGATGTCGCCGTCCACAGGTTCCGGCCGGGAGTTGGCGGTTGCTGTCGCAGCCGCCGCGAGGAC
Organism: Candidatus Frankia meridionalis; assembly: GCF_902812655.1. GTDB lineage: Bacteria > Actinomycetota > Actinomycetes > Frankiales > Frankiaceae > Protofrankia > Protofrankia meridionalis. Next base: position 3,027 of record NZ_CADDZT010000035.1, read on the forward strand.
GTGGGCGGAGGATTCCAGTCCGAAGAGGTGCTCGGCCGCGCTGTCGGCCTCCCGGATACGCCGGCGGAATTCGGCGACGGCCGCCGTGTGTCCCTTGTCCTGGCGTCCGCGCCAGACGGTGCGGCCACCGACGGTCAGTTCCCGGAAATCGTCGAGAACGACATGGAGATCACCGGCGAGCGCCTCCAGATGTTCCTTGCCGACGCCGGGCGGGCGGGCGGAGGAGTAGACGACGACCGACGTCGAGCCGTCGGCGTGCCCGAGCACGACCGTCACGTCGTCGGCAAGCAGCGCGCCCCTGCCGCCGGCCGGGTGCGCCCGCACCGACACCACCTCGGACGGGTTGAGGAACACGCAGGTGTCGACGAAGTGGCATACCTCCCCGAGCAGCCGCCCACCCTGCCGCCGGTCCGCGTACCAGTGCCCGTCGGGCACCGGGCCGGCCGCGACCCGGTAGATCAGGGTCAATGGAGCGGTGCGTGCGTCGAGGTGTTCACGGGCGAGCCGGGCCGCCGGTGACCACCGGCGGTTGAAGCCGACGAACAGGACCCGGTCGCTGCGACGGGCAGCCGTCCCGACCGCGTCCAGCTCGTCGAAGGACAGCGCGAGGGGCTTCTCGCACCAGACGTGCCTGCCGGCCTCCAGAGCGCGGACGACCAGGTCGGCGTGGGTGTCGTGCGGGGTCGCGATGACCACCGCGTCCACGTCTGGATCGTCGATGACGGCGTCCGCTCCGCTCGCGACCTTGGCGAAACCGGCGCGCTCGCCGAACCGCCTGGCCGACAGGCCGCCGGCGGAGCTCACCGTGACGAAGCGCTCGAAGCCCGCGGCGCGGAAGGCGGGCAGCAGCACTGTCGAGGAGAAGGCCCCGGCGCCTATCCAGCCGATGCCGCCGCCTGTGCCGGGCGCGCCCGCCCCGCCGCCGCCCGTGGCCCGCCGCTGCCGGGGCACCACCACGCCCGCCGCCGGGATACCCGGGCGTCCTGCCTGGGCCAGGCGCGCCGCCCACGGGAGCGCCCCCTGCCGGGCGGCGGGAAGCGTGATCTCCTCGGCGAGCGCGCGGGACGCGTCATAGTCGAAACGGATGGCCAGGTACGGCTCGTGCCCGTCTTCGATCAGCGTGTAGGCGGCGGCCGCGTCGTCGATGGCGAAACTGTGCGTCACCAGGTCGGCGACCCGCAGGCGGTCGGCGGCCAGCAGGTCGAGGACGGCCTCCAGGTTGCGCCCTTCGGTCCAGCGGACCTGGCCGGCCGGGTAGTCCACCCCCCAGTCCTCGTAGGCCCGCTCGTAGCGGCCAGGCCCGTAGGAGCGGGCGAACCGCACCGACAGCTCCCGCTCGTAGAACGGCGTGCGGTCCAGGTCGAGTCCCACGTCCCCGACGATGACGACCGTGGCGCGGTCCCGGCAGCGTGCCGGAACCCGGGCCATCAGATCCGACGTCCGTGCGGCGGCACAGACGAGGACCGCGTCCGCTCCCCGGCCGCGGGTCCACTCCGCCACCTCGGCGGTGGTTGCCTCGCCCCGCTCGCGCAG
>NZ_CADDZT010000035.1:4803-6624 GCF_902812655.1 Candidatus Frankia meridionalis
GCGGCCAGTGGCAGGTCGGCGATGTCGATGCCCGCCACGTCGCACCCGCTGGCCAGCGCGATCCGGGCGGCAAGTTGCCCGACCAGGCCGAGCCCTGCCACCAGCACCTTCGCGCCCGGCCCGACATCGGCCAGGCGCAGGCCGTGCAGCGCGATCGAAGCCACCGTGGCGAAAGCTGCGTCGGCGGCCGGGACCCCGGCGGGAACCGGCGCGCACAGCAGGCCGGGCACCGCCTGCGCCTCGGCGTGGTTGGCCCATCCCGCCCCGCCGGTCGCGACCAGCTGCCCGGCCGTGATGCCGTGGACCATCCCGCCGACCTCGACGACGACACCGGCGGCGCTGTACCCGAGTGGCACGTCCCCGCCCAGGCGCGTCCGGACAGCCCGGGCCGCGGTGGCGATCCCGTCCGCGCGGGCCTTGCGCGCCACCTGCCGGACCAGGTCGGGACGTGCCCGGGCCTTCGCCACCAGCCCTGAGCGGGCGAGTGCCGTGACCGCCCGTTCGGTGCCGGGGGAGACGACGCTCGCCACGGTACGGACCAGTACCTCGGTGGGGCCGATCCGTGGGGTGGGGACGTCGAGAACCTCGACCGCGCCACCCCGGACGGCCTGTACCACCTGCTTCATATCCATCCTATCTCCTCGGCCTGCGGTTGGTTCGTCCGGCGGCCGACCTGTTCACCGACACGCCTGTTTCTTTTCCGGCGGACGGCTCCGATGTCCGTGTTGATCTCTATCGGTAGCCTGGCGTCGACGACGTACACGGCGGTGAGCGCCGGCACGGTGCGCCGCCATCCGACAGCCCGCCGCGCCGGGCGGACATCCCAGCGGCCGGCCGTGACACCCACGCGGCTACCGGCGTCCGCATCGCCGCAGCCACCACCGCCGCCATCGCCATCGCCGGGGGTCCGGACCCGGGAGCGCAGGAGGATCTCCCCGCCGGTGGCGGCGCGGATCCGGACGGTGCGTGCCGGGTCGTCCACGACCGCTTCGGTGTCGGGGGCGAGCGGGAAGTGGACCTCCACCCGGTGCGGTCCCGTACCGCGTATCCGGTCGTCGACGCGTACCCGGTCGGCCGAGACCCGGAAACGGCGTTCGTGCACCGGGCGTCCCGGCAGGTGCCGGTAGCCGTCGTGGGACGCGGTGAGCGCGGCACCGCGCTCGTCCACCGCCATCTGGACGGTGGTCGGGCGGGCCCGCCGCCCGGCCCGGAACGCGCCCCAGACCTCGGTCGAGTCGACGCCGTCGAGGACGACCGTCGCGTGTGCCGCGGTGGAACGCTCGACGTCCCGGACCGGGCCCGGCTCGTAGGTGGAGGTAGCGGTGTCGACGATCACCGGGGTGCCGTCCCACCAGAGCAGGAAGGCCAGCGTGTCGGCATGGGCGTGCGCGGGGAGGGTGTCCGGGCAGGGGGGGCCGACGTCGGCGAGCAGCTGCCAACGGCCCGCACGCAGGACTGCGAGGCCGGTGTCGGCGAGCAGCCGCGACCCCGTCGCGGCCCCGGCCGCAGCCGGTGCCCTCCTACCGGCGGCGGTTGCGGCGGGCAGCAGATCGTTGACGACCTCGGCGGGGACCGGGTAGCCGTCACCGAGCAGGGGCACGTTGCCGTCCGGTCCGAGAACCGCACGCAACCAGTGACGCATCCGGGTGATCGCGTCCGGCAGTTCGTCCGGCACCGGCACACCCGCCGCGGACAGGAGGCCGGCCACGTCGCCGAGGTCGGCGAGTACCTGGCAGTGGTAGGCGGGCGCCCGTTCGAAGTGACCACCGTCGGTCAGTACCTGGCGGCGGACTTCGGCGCGCAGCATGTCGACCCACCGGT
>NZ_CADDZT010000035.1:7156-11280 GCF_902812655.1 Candidatus Frankia meridionalis
CCCGGTGTCCCCAGCGGCGATCGCGAGGCCGACCAGGGCCTTGAGGTTCTTGACGAGATGGTTGCCCCCGACGTCGGTCTCCAGATGCAGACGCAGGAAGGCCTCGTGCCGGCCGAGGTCCGTGCGCACGGATCGGGCGACCTCACCGCCGTGTAGCAGCGGCTCGAACAGCCCGCACAGCGTCCAGGCGCGCAGCGAAACCACGTAGGGGGACCACGCGGTGCCGCGGGGAGCCGCCGTGGCGGCCCGCCAGGACGGGTAGAGCCGGGCGAACGCCGCCCGGGCCCCGGCGCGGTCGGGGTGGGCCGTCAGCGCCCAGGCCCAGTCCCAGTAGTGCAGGTGGTAGCGCCACAACAACGGAGCGTCCGCCTGCGTCCAGTCGGCTACCCGCGGGTCTTCCCCGGGTCGATACAGCCGGCGGGTGTGGCCGAGCAGGGTCAGCGATCCGTCCAGGATCTCGGCCGGGTCCGGCAGGCCTGCCGTGTGGCGTCCGTCGAACGGGACGAACGGGCGCGGCCAGCTGCCGACCGCCGGGGCGGCGAGGTCCAGCAGCCGGTCGGCCGTCCGGGGTATCCGTGCGGCGAGCGTCCGCTGGGCCCGCAGGCGGACCCGGGCCGCGACCTGCCCCGGCTCGAGGTGTCCGACGGTGCGCAGGTAGCGGGCCACCCGCATGCCAGCGGGGACGGTCACCACGGCGGGGATGGCGGCTGGAACCACCGGGCCGGCGGGGAGGGCTGTGGGGACGGCGACGGTCGTGCCGGCGACGGCGGGGCGGGCACCGGGCGGCTCCTGGCGCGGATCCGTCATACCAGTAGTTCCGCTTCCTGCCGGATGCCCTCGCGGAACGGCCGCGGGGCGAAGCCGAGGTCGGTGGCCGCGTCGTCGATGGGGAAGGCCTTGTCCTCGGCGAGCCGGGCGATCTGCTCGGCGCGCAGCCTTGGGCGGGTCGCGAGTCTTTCGTACCCCCGCGCGACGGCGAGGGTGGTCCGCAGCGGGAGCGGCACGGTGACGACCCGGCGACCGACCGCCGCTCCGGCGTCCTCGACGATTTTCCGGAAGGTCAGCGGTTCGGGGCCGGCGATGTTGTACGCACGGCCGATGGCCGCGTCCCGCCGTACCGCCTCCAGCACGGCCGAGGCGAGGTCGTCGACGTGGACAGGTTGCTGGAGCCGGCCGCCGCCGCCTGGTAGCGCCAGCAGCGGGACCCGGCGCAGGATGGCCAGCAGCCGTGCCATGTTGCGGTCGCCCGTTCCTCCGTAGATCATTGTCGGCCGCAGGATGGTCCAGGCGAGCCCACTTCCGGTGATCAGCGCCTCGGCCTGTGTACGGATCCGCTTCGTCTGGGCGGGCAGCGTCGTGAATATCGCGGTGGTGGAGATGAAGACCGCACGTTGCAACCCCGCGGCCTCGGCTGCCGGGACGATCACGTCCGCGTGCCCGAACCCGAGAGAGGCGATGTTGACCAGCGCGTCGCCCTTCGCGGCCCGGAACGCAGCGTCCACCGAGGCGGCATCGTCGAGATCACCCGGTACTGTCCCGGCCCCCGCGCGTTCGAGGGTCCGGGCCGCCGTGGCGCTGCGGGCGAGACCGACCACCTGATGACCCTCGTTGATCGCGAGATCGACGACGCGGCGTCCGAGGAACCCCGTCCCTCCCGTCACCAGCAGCCTCATGCGTTCTCCAGGTGCTCGGCGACGACGGCAGCGGCCCCGGGCCCGGCGCTCGACGTCCCGGGAGCGCTGGACGTGTCCGATGGGCCGGCCGGCCGTTGCCGGGGGACGGCGACCGTGCGGCCCGTCACCTCCCCGAGGAGGGCGTGGTAGCGCCGGGCTAGCACCTCGCGGTCGAAGCGCGCCTCTACGTGGGCGCGTCCCGCGCGGCCCATGGCCTCCCGCCTCGCCGGGTCCGCAGCCAGGCGGCGGATGGCGTCGGCGAGGTCGTCCGGGTGTTCGGGCGGGACGACGACGCCTCCCGCCTCGGTGAGGATCCGGGCGGCCTCGCCGGCGAGCGCGCCGATGACCGGCCGACCGGCGGCCAGCAGCTCGAACATCTTCGAGGGGATGAAGGTCGTGAACAGGGGCACGTTCCGCAGCGGCACCAGGCAGATGTCGGCCGCGGCGATGACGTCCGGTACCTCGTCGCGGCTCACCGCCGGCAGCATCGTGACGTTGGTGAGGCCGAGTTCGGCCACCCGGTCGGCGAGCCGTCGGCGTTCGGCTCCCTCGCCGACGAACGCGACGTGCACCGGCTCCCCGGCGAGGGCGTCCGCGGCCTCCACCACCGAACCCAGGCCCTGCGAGATGCCGTGGGCGCCTATGTAGACCACGAGGGTGTCGCCGGGTCCTGCTCCCAGCCGGGCGCGCAGCGACGGTGACGGCGGGCCGGACGGGCCGAAGCGCCGAAGATCGGCCCCGTTGTGGATGGTGTGGACCTTCCGCGCGGGTATTCCACGCCGGACGATGTCGTCCCGGAAACCGTCGGTCACGGTGACCACGGCGTCGGCGGCCCGGTAGGCGGCCAGCTCCAGGCGTTCGAGTGCGGCGATGACACGCCGGTCGGTCAGGACGCCGAGCTGGACGAAGATCGCTGGCCACAGGTCGCGGACCTCGACCACGAGGCGCGCGCGGCGGATCCGTGCCAGCAGCCAGGCCGAGGCGAGGGGGAAGAAGGTCGGCGAGGAGACGACGACGACGTCGGCCGGGCCGGCCCGCCTCGCGCCGAGCAGCACGCTGGTGACCATGAAGGAGAGGTGGCCGAGCCCCCGGCGGGCCACACCCTCGTTCGGGGTCGCGTACAGCCACGTCCGTACCACGCGGTAGCCGTCACGGTGCTCGATGCGACGCCACGCACCCCGGTACTCCGGTGGGATCACGCCGGTCGGGTGGTTGGGCATGCCGGTCAGGACCGTCACGTCGAGGCCGGCCGCCGCCCATGCCCGTGCCGTCTCCGCGAGCCGGGCCTGCGGGGCGCCGACCTCGGGCGGGAAGTAATGGGTGATCAGCAGGACGCGCAGGCGTTGCGGAGCCACCGGGCTACCTCGACTGCACACGCACGACGACGGGAAGGGACGGCACGGTTGTCTCCTCGGCGCGGGAAGGCGGACACGGGAAGGCGGACACGGAACACCGGCATGGGGAACACCGGCACAGCGGACGGGCACGGGTACGGGGTGCCGGGCGACCGATGACGGACGGGAGATGGCGCGTGTGACGATCGGCCAGCGTGGCACAGCTTAGCGTAGCCATCTGGATACGATCCGTATGTACGCGTCGGGCGCGGCGGCAGAAACCCCGTCCGGCAACGCCAGCCAGGTGAACAACCGGCTCGCCGATCAGGTCAAGGACCATTCCAGGGAGTCCGTCGTGCATGTGCTCTTCGTCGCCGGTGCGCGGCCCAATTTCATGAAGGTCGCCCCCGTTCTCGCCGCGGTCACGGCCCGCGGCGCGCGGGCCACGCTCGTCCATACCGGGCAGCACTACGACAGTGCGATGAGCGGCGTGTTCTTCGACGATCTCGGCCTGCCCGCCCCGGACCACTTCCTCGACATCGGTTCGGGTAGCCATGCCGCTCAGACCGCCGGGGTCATGACCGCCTTCGAGCCCCTGCTCGAGCGGGTCCGCCCGGACGTTGTCGTGGTGGTCGGCGACGTCAACTCCACGCTGGCCTGTGCACTGGTCACGGCCAAGTCCGGCATCGCACTCGCCCATGTCGAAGCGGGGCTGCGCAGCCGGGACTGGTCCATGCCCGAGGAGGTGAACCGGGTCGTCGCCGACCGGGTCGCGGACCTGCTGTTCGCGACCTCCCCGGAAGCCGTGGTGAACCTGCGCGGTGAGGGCTACCGGCCGGACCAGATCCATCTCGTCGGCAACGTCATGGCCGACACCCTGCTCGCGAACATCGAGCGGGCGCGGTCCGGGCACACCCTGCCCAGGCTCGGACTCACATCCGGTGGATACGGACTCGTCACGCTGCACCGCCCGTCCAACGTCGACGATCCCGGCGTGCTCGCCGGGCTGCTCGGCGCGCTCGGGGCCGTGGCCGCGTACTGTCCGCTGGTGTTCCCCGTCCATCCCCGGACCCGGGCACGCCTCGACGGGCAGCTACCGGCAGGGGTGACGATGCTG
>NZ_CADDZT010000035.1:11513-12716 GCF_902812655.1 Candidatus Frankia meridionalis
CACGGCTCGTCATGACCGACTCCGGTGGGGTCCAGGAAGAGACGACCGTGCTGGGCGTGCCATGTCTGACACTGCGGACGACTACTGAACGCGCTGTAACTGTTGCCGAAGGTACCAACGAGATCGTCGGCACCGAACCCGCACGGATCGTCGAGGCGGCGTGTCGGGTGCTCGACGATCCCCCATCGCCCCGGCGGCCAGCCCTGTGGGACGGCCGGGCGGGCGCGCGGATCGCCGAGATACTCCTGGCCGGGGGGTACGGGCATCCCGGCCGCCGACCGACCGATCTTGTACCGACCGATCCTGTACCGGAGGTCCCTGCGCCGGCGCTCCCTGCGCCGGCCGGCCGTGACGCGGTTTCCCGGTGGGCCGTGTCATAACAACTTTTTCACCTTTTGATGCGGACTACATTGTCTCCCCTGGAGCGGACCACATTGTTGCCCTTAAGGCAGACCACATTGTGGGCGTTGAAGATGATGTGGACGCAGCATCGCGCGGATACCCAGGATTCTCCTGATAGCAGGCAGGAACGGACCGTCCGCGGGTTTCGAAGCCCTGCATACTGGGCGCGTCCCGCGCGTTACTCTCGGACCGTGCATGTCGCGTACTCCAGCAAATCCGTATTTCGGGGGAATTGATGCCTGTCAAGAGTGGTAGTCATAGCGGCCGGGAGTCCGCACCAACACCGTTAGCAGTTCGGGGACTTCGGCCTCCGGCGGCGCGCGGAGACCATGATCGCGCCGCCTTTGGCCCTCCAGCCCGATGGTGACGCTGTTCGCGCCCGGCCGGCTCCGGCGGCACGGCGGCACGGCGGGTGGATGGAGCATGCCGGGAGTCCCGGTACTCGCCGGGGCGGCTGCAGCTACGTTTCTGGTCGGCGCGGCCCTGCGTGGCGGGCCTGGACGATGGCTGGGCGTCCTGACCTGCCTGGTGGTTGCCCTCCTGATCGCCCGGCTCGTTCCGGCGCCGCGGTCGGCCCGGCCGGGGCGCGCCGACACCGGAATCGCCGGCACCGGGGCGACCGGTCCGGGAGCAGCCGGTGTCGATCCGCTGACCGGCCTGGCCGACCGGCACGGATTCCTCGACCGGGCCGCACGCTTTCTCGCGGAGGTGGGATGCCCACCGGCGGAGGGCGGGTGGACATCCCGCGGGGCCGGCGCGTTGATGCTGATCGACCTCGACTGTTTCAACGAGGTCAACGGA
>NZ_CADDZT010000035.1:13001-20333 GCF_902812655.1 Candidatus Frankia meridionalis
GGGCTCGGCCACGAACGGGGGGATCGCCTGCTGGTCGAGGTGGGCCGGCGTCTCGACGCGGTAGGGAGGCCCGGTGACCTGCTCGCGCGGATCGGCGGGGACGAGTTCGCGATGATGCTGCGCAATGTGGACGACGAAAGCGCAGGTGCCGTCGTCACGCGTTTCCGGGACGCTCTGCATGCCCCGGTGCTGTTGGCGGGTATGCAGGTGGCGGTCGAGGCGAGCATCGGTATCGCGATTGCTTTCGAGCACGGTCGGGACGTCGACGAACTCCTGCGCAACGCCGCTTCGGCCCTGCGCGAGGCAAAGAAGTCCCGTACGGGTTACCGCGTCTACGACACTGGCTGCCTGCGGCCCAGCCCGGCCCGGTTGCGGCTGCGCACCGAACTGCGAACGTGTGTGCAGGCCGGGCAGCTCGAACTGCGTTACCAGCCCAAGGCGGAGCTGCATACCGGTCGGGTCACCGGAGTGGAGGCGCTCGTGCGCTGGCGGCATCCCGTCGACGGCGTCCGCCCGCCTGACGTCTTTCTGCCGGAGATGGAATCGGCCGGTCTGATGCCGCAACTGACCCGGCTCGTTCTCGCCACCGCCGTGGCCGACTGTGCGCGCTGGCGGGCGGCCGGAGCCGGGCTGTCGGTTTCGGTGAACGTACCCGCCTCCATGATCGTCGATCCCGGTCTCGTGCCCGAGATCCGTGCGGTCCTTGCCGCAACAGGCCTGCCCCCGGCCGCGCTGTGCGTGGAGATCACCGAGGACTCCCTGATGACACGGCGGGAACTCGCACGGCAGACACTCCACGAGCTGCGCGCGCTCGGAGTGCGGATCAGTCTCGACGACTACGGCTCCGGCTACTGCTCTCTCGCCTACCTGCGGGAGCTTCCCGCCGACGAGCTCAAACTCGACCGGGCCTTCCTCCGGGACATCGGGTCGGACCCGGCCGCCGCCGAGATAGTCCGCTCTACGATCGCCCTGGCGCACACCCTGGGGTTGCGGATGGTGGTCGAAGGCGTCGAAACGGCCCGGGTCTGGGAGCTCCTGGCCGCCTGGGGATGCGACGAGGTGCAGGGCTACTTCGTCTCACGTCCGATGGCCGGCGACCAGATGCTGCCGTGGCTGCGGCAGTGGGCCGGTCGCACGCGGCAGTGCGGGCCGCACCGGTTCGGGATCGGGACGGGAACGGGCCGCGGTAGCGATCCCGCAACCGCCATCGCAGTAACCAGGATTGCGACAACCGGTGCTGTGACAACCGGCCATGCGTCGGGTCCGGGGAGCGGAGCTGTCAACCGGTCACGTGTACGGCGCGGGTCAGCAACTCCAACGGCCGGGCCAACGCGTCGTTGATCGCATCGGCGGAACGCCTCGACCGATCCACCGAGCGGGTCGATGATGTCGTCGTCGGTGGGATGCCCGGGCAGCGTCCGGCCCCGGCGTCCCACCGCACAGGCGGCCAGGGCTTCTCCGTACCGCACGCCGCGGTCGGCCACGCTGGGGTCGCCGGTCGTCCGGCCGGTAGCCATGATGTCGGCGGGTTTCATGCCGGCGGTCAGCCGGGCGAGCTCCCGCAGGGTGAAGGTGCGGCGGACAGCCTTCGGCACCATCGTGACGACCGCGGTGCGGTGTTCACGCTGCGCGCACAGCACCAGGCCCGCATTGTTGATCATAGTGGTGTCGAGGCGGCGCCCGGCGAAACCCCGTGGATTCAGGCCGCGTTCGGCCAGCACCACGGCCGCGTGGGGGTGCATGGGGAACCCTCGGAGGCGTGTGCTCCCGCGCTGATGATGGTCACCCACTGCGCGGCCGGATCCTGGTCGGTCCGTAACGCCGCGGCGGCAAGGTACTGGGCCATCGGTGAGCGGCACAGGTTGCCCGTGCAGACCATGAGCACCTGCCATCGTCCCGCCGTGTCGACGGTGGTCGCCGGCACGGCGGGCCCGCCGGCTCTGCGGTCGGGGGTCATCACGCTGCTGGGTGTCGGAGGGGGTCGGTCTGACCGCCTGTGCGCGGCCCTGCCGCCACGGTGGGACGGGCCGTCGAGCTCCCGTCCCGGCCGGGCACAGTGAGATATCGGGGTAGCGCAAGGTAACAGCACACGACCGCGACGGCGAGCGCGTCGCTCGCCAACCGCACCGGCAGCGAGGCGCTGTAGGCCACGAGTCCGAGGACGGCGGTTGTGGCGGTCACCGAGGAGACCAGGAATGCGGCGCGGGTGTGCGACCAGCCTGACACGGTGAGCAGCTGGTACACATGGGAGCGGTGCGGTTCGCACCAGACCTGACCGGCGCGGACCCGACGTACCAGGGTGAAGGAAGTGTCCGCGAGGTAGACCAGCAGCGGCGCGGCCACGGTGTCGGGGCGGACGCCGTGCCCAACCGCGATCAGGGCAAGTGTGGCGATCAGCGCGCCGAGGGCGTAACTCCCCACGTCACCGAGGAAGATCCTGGCCCGCGGGAAGTTGTAGGGGCCGAAGCCGAGCGCGGCCCCGACCGCCGCCGCGCCGCCGTAGCTCAGGGCCTCCAGACCGCTGCGCTGCCCGATGACGGCGAAGGCCACCCCGGCTACGAGGGTCTGGCCGGTGGAGATCCCGTTGATGCCGTCCATGAAGTTGAACGCGTTGGTGAACCCCGTGATCCATACCAGTGCCACGGCGGCGGCGAACGGCACAGCCTGGACCGGTAGATCAGGGTGGGTGGCAACGATCCATGCCGTGAGGATCCCTGCTGCCGCAACCATCTGCAGGCCGAGCCGGCGCAGCGCGGCAATGCCGTGGATGTCCTCGGCAAGGCCGAGAAGACCGAACAGCGCGACCGCGAGGATCAGGATGAGCAGCTCGGCCGACGCGTCCGCACCCGGGCGGACGGCGGGCACCAGCATCCCCGCGAACAGGCCGAGGACGACGGCGACCCCGCCGCCGCGATATGTCGGTATCCGGTGTGATGACCGTTCGGTCACCGTGTCCACCGCGGCCAGGCGCCGCATCCCGCGGATCACGGTTGGTGTCGTGATCGCGGTTACCAGAAGTGCGATCACTGCCGAGAGCACCACGTGGTCCTCCATCGGTCCTGGGTTTTCTAGGGGGTTCCGCTCGCATGCAGTAGCAAGAGAATTACTCTGAGTGACGAAATGCTACTACCGGTGGTGTACTCATCGGTCGTGGCGCGCCCGATGCCGCCGGAGTGCGCTCCTTGCGCTGCGGGTGGCACGGTGGACGTCGCAGTGGGTGTCGCGGGCCGCGTCCGCGCGACACGCGCGGCGGCCTCCGGTCCGACATGCACCCGAGATGTCACTCTCTGAGTATGGAGTGTTGCGGAAAGTTGGTTGTGGTCGGACAGGGCTACGTCGGGCTGCCGCTCGCGATGCGGGCGGTTGATGTCGGCTGGACGGTCGTCGGGATCGAGGTGGACGAGACAAGGGTCAAGCGGCTCGGGATCGGCGAGTCCTACGTGGAGGACATCCCGGACGCGGTGGTCGGCGCCGCCCTTGACGGTGGCCACTACCTGGCGTCATCCAGTTACGAGGACGCGGTCGGGTTCGACATAGCGGTGGTGACGGTTCCGACACCGCTACGGGAGGGCATCCCGGATCTCTCCTACATCGAGAGCGCCGGCCGCAGCCTGGGCCCGTGGCTGCGGCCCGGGGCGACCGTGATCCTGGAGTCCACCACCTACCCCGGGACGACCGACGAGCTGTTCGGGCCGCTGCTGGAGGAGTCGTCGGGGCTGATCGCGGGGGAGTCGTTCTTCCTCGGCTATTCGCCCGAACGGATTGACCCGGGTAACCCGACCTGGAATCTGCGCAACACGCCGAAGGTCGTCTCCGGGATCGACGGCCGGTCGCTGGAGGCCGTGCGGTCGTTTTACGACACCATCGTCGACCGGACCGTTCCGGTCCGCTCCGTCCGCACGGCGGAGTTGACCAAACTGCTGGAGAACACTTTCCGGCACGTCAACATCGCGTTGGTCAACGAGTTGGCAATGTTCGCCCACGAACTGGGCGTCGACGTGTGGGAGGCGATCGAGGCCGCGTCGACCAAACCGTTCGGCTTCATGCGGTTCAGCCCGGGCCCGGGGGTCGGCGGGCACTGCCTGCCCATCGATCCGTCCTACCTGTCGTGGCGGGTGCGGCGTAGCCTCGGCCGCAGTTTCCGCTTCGTCGAACTTGCCAACGATGTCAACGACAACATGCCCGATCATGTGGTGCGCCGGATCGTCGAGATGCTCAACCGACGCCGGATGGCGGTGAACGGCAGCCGCATCCTCCTGCTGGGGCTGGCCTACAAGAAGAACACCGGTGACGCGCGGGAGTCCTCGGCCGTCCGGGTCGCGGGTCTGCTGGCCGGTCTCGGCGCGGACGTGCGGGCCGCGGACCCGCATGTCGACAGCTCGTGCCTGCCCACGGGCGTGGCCATCGTCGAGGCAGACGCGGCGGAGATCGCCGCCGCCGACCTGGTGGTCGTCCTGGTCGATCACGACGTGTTCCAGCGGGACATGGTGGCGCGTAGCGCACGTGCCGTCCTCGACACGCGCTGCTGGCTGCCAACCCAACGTTGCGGGCAGCATGACGACGTGACGCCGGTCGGACCCGATATCGAACTCCTCTGAGGGCATCGGGCGGGGGCATCGGGCACGCACCCCTGGATCATCCTGTTGGAAGGATTTTGCTGACCGGCTGCCGGTGGACCGTTGCGGTCATCTTGGTGATGGCCGCCTCGAACGCGCCATCGGCAGCCGGCGGCTGGCGCAGCCCGCTACCTGCCCCTGGCTGACGCCAACGGGATCCCGTCGGCGTCGAGGCGGGACAGGATGGGCCAATGAACGAGGTTTACGTCGTGGGCGGGCATGGCTATGTCGGCAGCCGGGTCGTCACAGAAGCTGGCCGGGGCGGGGTCGTCGTGGTCAGCTGGGCGGGCGATAGCCGCCGTGGAGTGCCGTCGCTGGCCTGGCAGGAGTTTCTCGACCATGTCGAGTCGTCCGGGCCGTGCTCGGTGGTGTGGCTGCTGGACGGGGTCAAACATGCCGAGCCGCAACGTCTCGACGAGCTGCTCGCGGTCGCTTCGCCGGAGGCCCATGTGGTGTCCGTGTCGACGTGCACGGTCTACGGCGCACGGCACGATGACCTGTGCGGCGAGAATGAACCCGTCCAACTGCTGACGACGCATGCCCGGCTGAAGGCCGGCTGCGAGCAGACGCTCATCACGTCCGGACGGTCCTGGTGTGTGCTGCGGCTCGGCGCCCTGTACGGGATCGACGACCGCGGCGTCCGGAAGGACCGGATCGAAAAGTGGGTGACCCAGGCCGCCGGCCACGGGACCGTGGCCGTACCCGAACCTGCGCACTGGCGTGGCTGGCTGCACCGCGACCAGGCCGCGCGCGCCCTGTGGCGGGCCGCCAGCCACCGGGTCACGGGGCTGTTCAACGTGGCGTCGGCCAACCTGACCTTCGGCCAGGCCGCACGGTCGGCGGCTGATCTGTTCGGCGTCTCGGTCGAGAGTGACGGCAATCCCGACCCGTGCAGCTTCCAGATCAACGCTACCGCGGCCCGGACATGCGGGCTCCTGGACGAACTCGCCGGAGAAGATCTGGCATCTGCCACGGCAAGCTTCGTCGCGGATAACAAGCTCCGGTAACCCGTAGCACGTACGCTTCTACACGAGAAAGCCCAACGTCATCGGGGGCGGTGCTTTGAGCAACGACGGCGCACGCAGCATCGGTGAGCGGATCGCGGACGCACGTAAGGCTGCCGGACTGAGCCAGCAGCAGCTCGCGGACCGCATTCGCGTCAGTGTTTCCCTGCTGCGAAAAGTGGAGCAAGGGAGCAGGGACACCACCCCTGCACTTGTAGCGGACACAGCCCGGGTCCTCGCGATTGACGTCACAGCACTGACCGGCCAGCCCTACGATCAAGCTGGACGCCGTAGGGATCCGATCCACACTCATATTCCTGCGCTGCGTCGGGCGCTCACGTACTGGGACCTGCCACCGCATGGCATTTCCCCACGTCCGCTGCCTGAGCTCGCCGCGGATGTGGAGATGGCCGCCCAGCTTCGGCGAACGGCGCACCACACCCGGTTGGCAGCGGCACTACCCGATCTGTTGACCGAAACGACCGCCGCAGTACACGCGGCCGACGGATCACAGCGTGAGCAGATCTTCGGCCTGCTGACGGTGCTGCTGTTCGCGGCTCACAGCGTCACATACAAGACGGGCTACGAGGACCTGTCCACGGTTGTGGAGGATCGCATCAGCTGGGCGGCGGCGGGTTCGTCCGATCCACTCATGATTGCTCTCGCGGCCTGGACCCGCACCACATCGATGCTGCAGGCAGGGTCGTACGACATCGGACGGCAGTTGCTCGACCGCGTCCAGACCGACATTGACCCGGGTAATTCAGAGTGGTGGTCGCGACGCGCTGCAGATGGCCGGGGCGCTGCATCTGCGTTCCGC
The DNA here is from genome assembly GCF_902812655.1 of Candidatus Frankia meridionalis. Classification (GTDB taxonomy): domain Bacteria; phylum Actinomycetota; class Actinomycetes; order Frankiales; family Frankiaceae; genus Protofrankia; species Protofrankia meridionalis. The sequence continues at coordinate 19,442 of NZ_CADDZT010000035.1, forward strand.
GATCCTGGCCGCGCGTGGCGGTGACGCTGACGGGGCACACGAGCATCTTGCGGAAGCTCGAACGATCATCGGGCATCTGGACGGACAGGACGGCGACGGCGGGTGGCACCAGCTTGCCTTCGGGCCGGCGAACACCGGTGTCCATGAGGTCGCCGCTGAGGTCGAGCTGGGGGATGGGCCCGCGGCCATTGCTCGCGCGGACGGGTTGAGGCTTCCTCCGGACCTGCCGAAGATCCGGGCCGGTCACCACTTCATTGACCTGTCTCGTGCGTATCTGTGGGCGAACGACAAAGATGCTGCTCTTCGCTGCCTGTATACCGCCCGCAAGCTTGCTCCTCAGCAGACACGACACCATCCGACCACCCGCGAGGTGGTGCGGATGCTCATCCGCCTGCATCACCGCTCCAACGAACCACTCGCCCAGCTGGTCGGCTGGGTCGGCAGCGATCTGTAGTCGCCCAGATCTCTCACGCGCCGTCAAGTAGCGGAAGTGACACAACTTGTGTCACTTCCGCTACTGAGATCAGGCCATCCTCGGTTGCGGTGAACAACCGCATCGTCACATTCCGCCTCAGGCGGGAGCGTGTCGATGTGGCCCTCTGCCCTACGGACACCTACCGGGCAACCCGCGGGCACCGTCCACGAGGAAGCGACACGACTGTGCGTCGATCTCTGGTCCCCTTCTCCGAGAACCTTGCCTGGGGCGAGGCGGAATCCGCCACGCCGTCGACCGAGGATCAGCTCCACGCGTGTGCCGTCAAAATCTCACGGCATGCAATCGCGCGTTCCTTGACTGCCGGTACCTCCTCGCGGATATTGATCTCCGTCCAGGCAGAAAAGACTCCCCGGCAACCGGCTGACGGTGTCCCGGTTGGCGGGTGAATACGGTGCC
>NZ_CADDZT010000035.1:20386-21872 GCF_902812655.1 Candidatus Frankia meridionalis
TGACCACCGGCGGCAACCAAAATCGCTGTTCTCCAGGGACCTGATATCGACCACTTCGGACGGCAGGACGGTTCCATCACTGGACTTCATGTAAAAGAAATGGAGTAGTCATGGAAGAAGCGCGGTTTCATGTCGTCGATACAGGCAGGCGACTACTCGCCTCTTTTACCGGCGGATCCGTGGTGCACCAGTGGTGCCATCGGCTGGCAGCCGATTCGAACGTCGAACTGTCATTGATCATCCGGGATCGGGAGACCCGGATAGAACGGCGGGTCTGGCCCGACCGGTGCGAACTGATCGCATCACCACACGCGAAGCGAGCGGCAATGTGCACGGCGGCGCATCGTGTCGTCCTCTGAAACCGCGACCGGCGGCGGCCGGGTGTGGCTGGCGGTACTGGGTCCGCCGGGGTCGGGGAAGTCCACGGTGACCGCCGCACTGACCGGGCTGTTCGTCCGGCGGCGGGACCGCTACCGGCGCACGATCCCGGGAATCCGCACGGTACTGATCCGTGCGGGTGTGCTCTGGGAGGTCATCGACGCCACTCCCAGCCGGCGGCAGGTCATCGACGCCGTCCTCACCGCCATCGCCCCCTCTCTCGCGTCGGGCGGGCTGTCGCCCGCACCTGTGGTGAAAGGGCTTCACCCATGACCATTACCGATCTTTCGATGCCGGCCGTCCCCACGGCCGAGGGCAAGTCCGGGAATGTGTACAGGTCCGGCCCGCTGCCCGCGCCCGGCCACGACGTCCACTCCGACCGGATCGACCGGGCCGCCTACGGCCGGTTCGGCAACGTCGACCTGTACATCACCGAGGCCTGTCCGCTGCGCTGCACCCACTGCTCCCTGGACGGCCGGCTCGGACACGCCCGCACGATGGGCTGGTCGCAGATCTGCACGGCGCTGGACGTCTGGCAACGCCTCGGCGGGTCGCACGCGACGATCCTCGGCGGGGAACCCGCCGGGCACCCCGACTTCGTCCACACCCTCCGCTATGCCCGCACGCTCGGCTACCAGCAGGTCAGCACCACCATCAACGGACTCACCCCCGCCGCCCGAAAGCTACGCGGCCTCGCCCCGACAGAGCTGTCCTCCATCCAGATCAGCCTGGACGGCGGCTCACACCTCACCCACGACCAGATCCACGGTCCCGCCACATTCGCGACCGCGATGGCCACCGCCGCCGACCTCACCGACCGCGGCTTCGACGTCTGGTTCCTCTGCACCGTCACCCGCACCAACCGCGACGACTGCCTGAAACTCCTCGACCTCGCCGACGACCTCGGTATCACCCAGGTCAACTACCAGCTGTTCTCCACCATCGGCCGCGGCCACACCCACCAGGCGGCGGCGATGACCCCACGGGAATGGATCGGCTTCTACCAGCAGCTCCCCCACGCGGCAGCCGGACATCACACCCGGGTCTGCTACCAGCCCACTACCGGGCAGCCCTCCACCGAACAAGGCCGGACATGCCCCCCCCGACC
>NZ_CADDZT010000035.1:22285-28630 GCF_902812655.1 Candidatus Frankia meridionalis
GGCCGCTGATCCGCGTGGACGCCACCACGTTCGACGCCTTCGACTCTCAACACCTGTCCGAGTTGGCCGCCCAGGTACGCCAGCTCCCGATCCCTGTGGAGTCCCGATGAGACAGCCCGCCCCCGATGTCGTCGACGAGACCACGGCAGCCGGGCCACCCTGCAGACGACTTATGATCACAGCTCCCGGGGTCGTCGAACTGATCGAACAACGGCTACCGCCGCTGGGCGAGCACGACGTGTACGCCCGCACCGTGCTGTCCGGAATCAGTCACGGCACCGAAATCGCCTGGCTGAAAGGGTCGGCCGCAGCGCTGCACCGCACCTGGGACGCCAACCGGCGCTTCTACCTCGACGGCCCCGGCCGGGACTTCCCCGTCGCACCGGGATACGAGTCGATCGGCACGGTCACCCAGGTCGGCACCGCCGTCACCGGCGTGCAGGTCGGCGACCTGATCGCCATCGACGCGCCCCACGCCGACGGGCATCTCCTCACCGAGACCGCGGCAACAGCCGGGCTGCTGCCCGCCGGCGTCTCCCCGGAACAGACGATCTTCTTCATCCTCGCCAGGGTCGCGCTCGGCGGGGTCCATGACACCGCACTGTCGGTGGGCGAAACCGTGGCGATCGTCGGGCTGGGCACGGTGGGCCTGCTCGCCGCCCAGCTGGCCCGCCTCGCCGGAGCACGGGTGATCGGCGTGGACCGGTTCCCACGGCGGCTGGCCGCCGCCGAGGCCTTCGGCGTGACCACGGTGCTCGCCACATCCGATACCGATGTCGCCGCCGAGATCCGCGAGGTGACCGGCCCGGCCGGCGCGGACGCGGCGATCGAGGCATCCGGCTCGTACACGGGCCTGCATGAGGCGATCCGCTGCCTGCGCATCGGCGGCCGGGTGGCCACCGTCGCCTCCTACCACGGTGACCAGCCCGGGCTGCGCCTCGGCGAGGAGTACCACCGCAACCGCATCACCCTGATCTCCTCGATGACGATCAACGGGTGCGCGCAGCGCCAACACCCCTTATGGACCCTCGACCGGCTCAACACCACCGCACGACAGCTCATCGGCTCCGGCGCGGTCCGCACCGACGAGCTGATCACCCACCGGATTCCGTTCCACCGCGCCACCGAGGCCTACTCGCTGATCACCCACACACCCCAGGACACGATCAAGGTGGTGCTCACCTATGACCACACCTGAGCCGGCCTTCGACGCGGCCCACCCGGTCGACGACCGCTACACCCCACCCGCCTGCGGCGAGCTGGACGAGATCACGGGCGTGCTGGCCGACGGACGCCTCTCCGGCGGGGCACCCGTCCTGCCGATCTACGAGAAGGCCCTGGCCGGCTGGTTCGGAGTGCAGCGAGCGGTCGCGGTCAACTCCGGTACCTCGGCCCTGCACGCCACCCTCATCGCCCTCGGCGTGCGGCCGGGTGACGAGGTCCTCGTCCCGGCCACCGCACCCCTGCCCACGGCGATGCCGATCCTGACCTGCGGCGCCACTCCGGTCATCGTGGACACCGCCGCCGGATCTCTCACCCTGGACCCGACCGACGTGGCCGCGAAACTCACCGCACGCACCAAGGCGGCGATCACCCTGCCGCTGTGGGGGTACCCTGCCGATGACACTACGACGGCCGGCCTACTGACCGCCGCCGGCATACCGATCATCGAGGACGCCTGCCAGGCCCACGGCACGAAAGTCCGCGGCCGCTACGCCGGCACCCGGCACCGGGCCGGATGCTTCTCCACCCACGACCGCAAACTCCTGGCCACCGGCGAAGGCGGATTCGTGCTCACCGACGACGAGGAGCTCGCCGACCGGATCGACTTCTACACCCACCTCGGGCATTTGAACGGCCACGTACACGGGGTGAACCACAAACTCGCCGGGCCGCTGGCCGCGATCGGACTCCGACGGCTGCGCGGGCTGGAGGCGCAACTACGAACCCGGCGGGCCCACGCCGCCCGGCTACTCGCCGCCCTGCCGGACGACAGCCCGCTCACCGAACTCGGCTACGGACCGCAAGACACACCGAACTACTACAACCTGGTACTGATCGCCTCGGATTCCGCGGAACCGCTCGCGGCCGGGTTTACCGCCGCGGGCCTGCCACCCGACTCGACCCGCTACGCCTACCGGCCGCTGTACCACCGGCCGCTGTTCGCCGCGTATGCCACCGCCTGCCCGAACGCCGAGGCACTGTGCGCGGCGACGCTCCAGCTCCCCGTTCATCCAGATATGTCACCGGCAGCACTACAGTGGGTCGCCGACCGCATCGGAGTTCTCGCCGCAGCCCATGCCGAAAGGCAACGTCCATGACCACCATCCGGCATTTCACCGCCTCCGCGATTGTCTTCGACGACCACGAGCGGGTACTGCTCGTCCACCACAACAAACTCGGCCAGTGGCTCTACCCGGGCGGGCACGTCGACCCCAACGAAGACCCGGCCCAGGCCGCGTTGCGTGAAGTGCTGGAGGAGACCGGGGTGACCGCACGGATCGTCTGCGATCCACCGTTCGCTCACCCGGCTGTCACCGTGCACGCCCCGCCGTACACGATCCTGGAAATGCAGGTCAGCGACTCCACCATCGGCATACACCGGCACATAGACCTCGTCTACGTACTGCAGGCACTATCCGGCGAGCTCACCGCGCAACTGGAAGAAGTCAGCGCCACCCAATGGGTACCGATCGCCGACGTCGCCGGCCTGAACACCCCAGCAGAACTCCCAACGCTGGTCGCCGACGCGGCACAGTGGGCCAAGACCCGCCGGTAACCCGGAACACCAACAACAGGAAACGCCGACCGTGCTGGCTCAGCTTGCGTGTGGACAGTGCGCCAGCGGGACATCGGCACCACCAGCTCGGATGGTGACCAGGTGGCCGGCTATCTCAACCAGGCCATCACCGCACTGGAAGAGCACTGATACGAAACCGGATTTGACCGGGTGGGGCTGTCCGTCCGCTTCTCGGAGACAGTCGACATGGAATCCAGCTTGATGAGCGGATAACCGGCTCTACGCAGTTGGTCGGAAGTCGTAGTCGGCCGATTACGCGACCTTCGCATAGGCGGTTACGGTGGGTTGCCAGTCAGGGCGGGTGGCGCGGTAGGCGATGTAGCGGGCGCGGCGCTGCTGGTTGACGACGTTACGCAGGCCGAAGGCGACCCGGTAGATCAACTTGCTGAGCCGGTTGACGCCTTCCGCTGCCGCGTTGGTGATGCCCAGGGTCACGGCGTTCGCGATCTCGTCACGCCAGCTGTCGATGGTCTCGGCGAGGGTGACGAGCTCGGGGATGTCGCGGCCGAAGGTCGCGCAGTAATCGAAGAAGCGGTACAGGGCTCGGCCGACGTCGGTGCGGGTGGTCGCGCGGCCGGTACGGGACGGGGCGAGCGCGAGCATCTCAAGCAGCAGGTTCCTGGCGGTCCAGGCTGTGCGGATCTCGTGCGTGGCCGCCCCGTCGACCGTCTCGAGCGCGCTGAGGGTCTCGAGGATCTTCCGACGGCTGCGGCGGGAGAGCGTGGACGGCCCCCACCGGAGCAGGTTCTTGATCGTGTACTCGAGGTCGGAGACGCGGCCCCGGCGGCCCCGCATCCGGTGGGTGTTGCGTCGGCGCACGTCGTCGACCATTTTCGTGGCCAGTTGGGCGACGTGGAAGATGTCGGCCAGGATGATCGCGTGCGGGAGGGCCTCGCGGGCGGCGGCCCGGTAGAGGGTCGACAGGTCGATCGTGACGGCCCAGATCCTCGCGCGCCAGGCGGGTGGCTGGGCGAGGATCCAGGCGATCACCGGGGCCTTGGCGCGACCCTCGACGGCGCCGAGCAGGCCGTGGCCGCCGGTCGAGTCGATGAATACCGTCTGCCAGCAGTCCGCGTCGGCGACCCACTGGCCACTGTCCGGGTCCTTGTGGAAACCGCGGGAGCCGCGCCGCTGGTCGTCAATCCCGAGCACTCCCACAGCGGGCGCCGGGCCGAATACCGAGCGCAGCCGGCGCGGGATCTCCGCGCTGTTCCCCGCCTCGCCGGCACGCTCCGGCTTCTCCGCCGACGGCGCCTGGCCGGCCCTGGCCTGCGGGTCGTCGGCCGGCGGCGCGGCCTCGGCCTTCGGGGCGGCGGTCGGCGCCGGGTCGTCGGCCAGCAGTTCCTCGCTGCTCAAGGCCTCGGTCACGCCGGCCACCGTCTCCGGCGCGCTGACCACATGCACCGTCGGTGAGCCGTCCGCCTCCCACTCCACAACATCAACCTCGAAACCGGGCAGCCCCAGCAACGCGGCCAGCCCGTAACCCCTACCCTCGAACACGACGCACCCGTCTCCCGGTGATCTCTTCCCTAGGCAAGAAGCGATCTTTCCAGGAGGGCGGGTGCGTCCCTCTCTCGGCCCCAGATCGGCCACGCTCCGCCACAACGACCTGGTCACGGATGGTCAGTGGTCAAACGCGACGTCCGGCCAACTGCGTAGAGCCGGTTATCGGCGACACACCGCACGACGTCAAGGGCGCCCACGATGCCGGCGCCCGGGCGGTTGGCGTGGCAACCGGCGCGAGCAGCGCCGAGGAGCTGGCCGCGGCCGGTGCGGATGCGGTGTTGTCTGACCTGACCGACATTGGTGCGCTGCGGGCGGCGGTGTTCGGCTGCCTGGCCGCTGGCGACTGACCTACGGCCCCGCCGTGGCCAGCCGGTCTCGGACTGCCACCTCGACTTTGATCGTCGTCATTGTCATACCGTGCAGTCTACCGTTTGGTAGACCATTCGATCATGCCGTCCGCGCCCGTCCGACAGCGGGATGCCGCGCCACGTACTCACCGCTGCGGGATTACCTTGATGATCAAATTGTCTTCCGGGTCAGCAATTTTTCAGAAATGTCATGCCCGGGACGCCGTTGATAGATCTTTTGATCTTTTCCGGGTCTCCTTTTGTGATCATGACCTCGAACATCAAGGTCATATCTTTATGGTCTGGCTCCTGATATCTATCCTTTTCTTCCTCTTCTTCCGGATCATCCATATTTTGATCAAGTCGTGCTTCGAATTCGGGTCCCTCGAGCGAGTAGTACTCGCCGAAGTAGCTGCTGTCGCGAGCTTCCGGTGCTACGCCAAGAGCGTTACCCAGTTCTTCGGCGAGTCTGTCGATGTCATTCCGGGGAGAGCCGTAGAGAAGTATCTCGTTCATTGCTTCGGAATGATGATGGACGGAGATCTTTTTACTGCGGCATCAAAGTCTCGATATGGCATGAAGGCTACCTTTCTTCCGGCGATTTCGATAAGTTTATTTCTGAGTTCAAGCAGGTTCAGGGCTTTGAGATCGCGGTTTCTGAGAGGGGCGGTTCGCGTACCACCTCTGCGAAGTAGTACGCCGACTTCCCGCGCCTTATTGAAAAGTATATTATCGGCGATGGCGACATCGAAGTCGCTTCGTCTTCCCGAGTCGAAAGGTATCCTCTCCTTGAAGCTTATCCCGGTCACGGAACTTCCCTGCATTATACCCTGAGCGTTGGGGTATCCGGCCTCTTTCAGACCTTCGTGCAGTAAGTCGGAGAACCGGCTGAACTCGTCCTGATCGGCGAATCCGAGAGAGAGCCCGCTCCGGAGTTGATGCTCTGTTCCATACATCGAACCGGAGGCGGCTTTGGCTGCTTGGTGGGCGTCGCGGAGGGAGTCACCGCCGGTCATGAGCAGTTGCCCGTCGGGGGTGATCGTATGCCCATGCGGGAGCAGGCTTCTGACCAGCGTCGTGGTGTAGGCGCGGGCGCCGGTGAGGGCGCGACCCTCGCGCAGTGCCTGTCCGGCTCCGCGGACACCCTCGGCGAGCCCGCCGAGGGTGGTCAGGCCCCTGGTGCCGGGGATGCAGCCCAGTAAGGCGAACCCGACGTCCCACAGGGACGCCCGGCCGTTGCCGTATCGGACAAGGGCGTCGGCCAGCAGGACGAGCGCGGCGGCGAAGACCGCCCAGGCGATCGGCCCGCCGATGACCAGCGCGACTACGCCCAGTACCGCGACAGCGATCTTCGCGACCTCGACGGCGACATGCCAGACCGTTCCGGCGGTCTGCCTGAGCTTCTCCCAGGACCACCAGGGCCTGTTGCGGATCCCCGCGTGCGAGGCGTCCCGGACCGCCGACGCGCAGGCCTTCGCCCCCTCCTCCCGCATCTGCCTGGCTGCGAGCGCGAGCCGGCGGGCCGCGTCCAGCTCGTCCTGCGCGGTGTGGACGGACGCCTGAGCCTGGTCGAAGCGGGTCCTTGCGGCCTCCCGGTTGCGGATGGCCTGGGCCACCTGCGCCGGATCCGGTGGGGGAAGTGCCGCGGTCAAGACGGGGAAGATCGGATTCAGGTCCGTGAGCGTCGACGAT
>NZ_CADDZT010000036.1:0-638 GCF_902812655.1 Candidatus Frankia meridionalis
CCGGATCCGAAGTCATGGCTGGGTCCGGCGCCATGATCGGAGGCACCGGCAGGACGTAACGGCGGGATTCCGGTTGCTGCCACGCACACCACCCACGGGGTCAGGGCCGGGGCCGGGATCGGGGGCAAAAGCGGACAATAGTGACGGACAGTGTGACTCTAGCGCGGAAAGTCACTGTAATGCCACCCAGGGGCAGGATTCGTACACCTTCCGGCTGTGCGGTAGCTACGCGACGGCCACCGGGCGGCGAGAGACGGCCACCGGGCGGCGAGAGACGGCCACCGGGCGGCGAGAGACGGCCACCGGGTGGCGGCGCGGCGGATGCGCGATGGAGGTACGACGATGTGGTCCGGTTCGTCGTGTGGGAGCAAACCGGCCCTTGCGCCCGGCGGGACACGAGCAGAACCTCCGGTCTGATCGTGCGCGTCACCTGCTGAAATAACTCTGAGGAGCCATCCCAACTCTTATGGTGATAGGGCTGGTGGCGACGGGTTCGCCCGCCGATGATCATTTCTGTGACCTGGGGCAGGACGTGGGGGCAAGTGGAGCAGGCCGGTGCCAACGACGAACCGATCGGGCGGTCATGGCGGTTCACCCGTCCGTGGTTCACCCGTCCGCGGGACGCCGGTCCGCCCGGT
>NZ_CADDZT010000036.1:1216-4728 GCF_902812655.1 Candidatus Frankia meridionalis
CCGCGGGACAGAGCGGCCATACACCGCCCGCCCGGCCCCGAGATGGTCGCGGTCCTGGGTGTGCTGTGCGCGGTCGTCGCGGTCATCATCTACATCAAGGTGCTGACCGTCGCGGAGCTGATGGAGACTCCGTTCTGGGCCGGTTACAGCGTGGTCGTCACGTTCTACATCCTGTCCCGGTTCCTGCTCGCGCTCTTCTACCGGCCGCGGCCGGTGGGCCTGGCCGACGCTGACCTGCCGTCCGTAACAATCATCGTGCCGGCCATGAACGAGCAGGACGTCATCCGTGACACGCTGGCCTACTGCCTGGGTGTCGACTACCCGGCCGACCGACTCCAGGTCATCGCGGTGGACGATTGTTCGACCGACCGGACGCTGGAGGTCATGCGGGCCGTCGCGGAGCGTAACCCCGGGCTCGAAGTCGTCGCCTTTCCCCGTAACCTGGGTAAGCGGCACGCCATGGCGGAGGGGGTGCGGCGGGCCCGCGGCGACATCCTGGTCTTCGTCGACTCCGACTCGCTGGTGCGTGCCGACGGGCTGCGCGTGCTGGTCCGCTATTTCACAGACCCTCGTGTCGGCGCGGTCGCGGGCCATACCGACGTGCTGAACGCGGGCACGAACATGCTGACCCGGATGCAGGCGGTGCGGTATTTCATCGCCTTCCGGGTGTACAAGTCCGCGGAGGCCATCTTCAACAGTGTCACCTGCTGCTCGGGCTGTTTCTCGGGATATCGGCGGTCCGCGGTCGACTCGGTTCTCATGCCATGGCTGGACCAGCGCTTCCTGGGCGCTCCCTCCACCTACGGCGACGACCGGAGCCTCACGAACTTCCTGCTTCCGGACTGGAAGGTGCTTTATGCGCCGGACGCCCAGGCCTGGACGGTCGTGCCGGACAGTTTCTCGAAATTCCTCCGTCAGCAGCTACGGTGGAAGAAGTCGTGGATCCGGGAGAGCATACGGGCCGGACGCTTCATGTGGCGTAAACACCCGCTGATGTCACTGTCGTTCTACCTCGGAATTGTGCTGCCGCTGTTCGCGCCGCAGGTTGTCTGGCACGCACTGGTCGTCCAGCCCTTCATCGCCGATGTGCTGCCGGTCTGGTATCTCGGTGGGGTACTGGCAATGGCCTTCGTGTACGGCCTCTACTACCGGGCACACCGCCGGGAAAGCCTGTGGAAACAGGGGGTGGTGTTCGCACTTCTCTACACGTCCGTGCTGGTATGGCAGATGCCGTATGCGCTCGCGACCTTGCGTGACAGCCGGTGGGGTACCCGCGTCGCGGGTGCGACCCCGGCGCTGCAACGGCGGCAACGGCGCAAACGCGGGCGTGGGAGCCGGCACCAGCGGCATCCGGGGTACCTGCCGGACGCCGAACTCGCGTGGCCGCGCGAGAGTTCTGAGAACCTCACCGCGGACCGGGTGTGAACGTACAGCGACCATTTGGTCGCGTTCTACTTACGGCCGGGTTTGTCATCCTTGCGTTGATCTACGTTGCGGTACCCGGTGCCCTGCAGGTGGCGCTGGCGGTCCGCGGCGGGCGCGCACCGGAGGTCTCCGTTCAGGAGCCGGCCACCGGCCCCTGGCCGGTCGTCCCGGCGGTGCTCGCGGATCTACGCTGGCTACCGGAGCCGGGCCACCGTGATCCTCCGCTGATCCTCGCTTACCACGATGTCAGCCCCACTTCGACCAGCCCGTACGCGGTCACCGCGACCGCGTTCGCAGAGCAGATGTCGCTGCTCGCGGCGGCCGGTTACACGGCGATCAGCGAGGGGGACGTCCTGGCCTGGCTGGCCGGGGCTCCGCTCCCGCCTCGTCCGGTACTGATCACTTTTGACGACGGCATCAGCGGGATCTGGCGGTACGCCGACCCGGTCCTCGCCGCCACCGGGATGCGCGCGACCGCCTTCGTCATCACCGGGATGGTCGGTGACCGATCCGGCTACTACGTGAGCTGGGCCGAACTGCGCCGGCTGCGGGATTCGGGTCGCTGGGACTTCGGCGGCCACACCCACGACGGTCACCATGAGATCCCGATCAGCGCGGACGGGACGACCGGACCCTTCCTGACCAACCGGGAGTGGCTCGCGGATACAGGCCGCCTTGAGACCCTGGCGGAGTACGAGACTCGCGTCCGCGATGACCTCGCCGTCCAGGTCGACGACTTCGCCGGCCACGGGCTCGGCCGTCCCGCACTGTTCGCCTATCCGTTCTCGGCGGTGGACCGCCCCACGAACGACCCGGCGGTGCCGGCCCGCCTGCGAGCCGCGGTGGAGGCGACCTTTGCCGCATCCATGACCAATGAGTCCGGAGCCGCGTTGACCACCCCGGAGGCGGCTGCCGCGAGGGAACTGCGCCGAGTGGAGATCCTCGGTACCACCGGCCTGGACGAGTTCGCCGCGTCGGTGGCCCGGGGCAGCCCGCTGCCCGTCTCGGCGGGGTTGCCCGCGGGCCGCTGGCTGGACGACGACGGGCACCCGGTCGCAGGGGGAGCAGGTCCGCTGACGCTGCGGACCGCTCCCGCTGCTCCGGGTGCTCCCGCTGCTCCCGCTGCTCCGGGTGCCGCGGGTGGGTGGGCGCGGGTGCGGTTCGCACCCGACCGGACCAGCTGGTGGACGGACTACCGGGTCTCGATGTCCCTGCACGGGCTCGGAAACGCCGGGCAGGCCGCCGAGACCGTCGTGTCGCTGCTCGACGGGGGCAGCCTCCCGGTGCGGATCGGGCTGTCCGCCGGCTGGCTGTCGGTCCGTTCCGGCGGGAGCGGGAACGTGGGCGGGAGAGATAGCGGAACGGCCGGCGGAAACGCGGAAGACAACAGGGGCGAGACCGTTCGGACCCTCGCCGAACATTCGCTGCCGGCCGCCGGAAGCCACCGTCTGGATGCCGAGGTCACCCACGGTGGCCGGCTGCGGGTGTCGGTCGACGGGACCAGGGTCGTCGAGACCAGCCTGCCGGTCGACCCGCGCCATCCGGTGGCCGGTGGGATCGCACTGGTCGCCCGTGCGCGGTCAAATGGCGGCGGGACGGTCATCGCGGACGCTCTGGAGGTCGCCCCGCTGACCCTTTGACCCATCCTCGTGGGACCTGAGGTTCAGCACCCGAAGATCAGGACGGGAGATGCTGGTAGGCACCCGCGTCCGGGCTGGTCGCCGGTATGGATACCCCGCGGATGTCGCGGGTCAGTCCGAGGGGCTCACCGATCCCGACACCGTGGTTGACCGAGAGGACCTGCCCGTCGGCGCCGAACGTCGGCGGGACGGAGACGACACTGTGGGCGTCCTGTCCGCCGGCCGCGGTCCACTCCGGTAGCGACACCGACCGGCCGTTCCACACGGCCGGTAGTTTCGCGCCGGGTACCGCGAGCCAGTTGTGATCGGAGTCGATCGTGACACCCGTTCCCGTGGGGATCACGATCGCCCGGCCGATCGGGTGTGCCACGCTCATGATGTTGTTCCGCAGCCGGACGGCGGCGTGGGCGTCCACGAGGACACCGGCCGGCTGACCGCCGCCGGAGG
>NZ_CADDZT010000036.1:5057-6960 GCF_902812655.1 Candidatus Frankia meridionalis
CCCGTGTGTTGATGATCGAATTGTTGGACAGCAGGACGTGCCCGCCCGAGGCCACCGAAACCCCGGCGGCGAAGCTGCCCATGATGACGTTGTAGTACACGGACAGACCCGCGCCGGCCTGGCGGGAGGCGTACAGGCCGGCGTTACCCATCTGGCCGAGGGTGTTGTACCGGATGGTGCCCGACCCCTCGGCCTTCACCGCCGTCGCCGCGTTTCCGGTGATCATATTTGACTCGATCAGAAATCCCGTGGCGGTGACGCTCGTGTAGATACCGTGTTCGTACATCGGGTGGTCGCCATTGTCGGTGATCGTGCAGTTTCGTACGATCGAACCGGCCGAGTCGAGCTGGATGCCGTCGCCGTTGTACGGCTCGCCGTCCCGGCCGTTGCCGCTGATGAAGTCCTGATCGTAGATTCCACCGGTTCCGCCGCCCAGTTCCTGGACGCCCGTTTTCATGTTGCCAGTGACGGAGGAGTTCTTCAGCTGCGTCCCGCGGGTATCCTTGGTCTGCATTCCCCGGCCCTGGTTCCCGATGATCGAGACGTTGGTGAGGGTGATGTTGTCGGTGTTCTGCAGCCACACACCCTGGGCATTCGCACCGGTGATGGTGATACCGGAGAAGACCAGGTTGGCCACTGAGATCGCCTTGAGCGCGACACGGCCGCCGGCCGCGTCCAGGATGACGCCGACACCGCTTGCGGCATAGGTGATGGGCGCGTCCGGCGTTCCCGATGTCGCCGGCGAGAACGTGCCGGTGTAGCGGCCCGGTGCAATAAACACGGTGTCTCCCGGAACGGCCAGCTGACCGGCTCGGGTCGGGGTGCACAACGGGCTCGCCGGGCTGCGCGCGGTGGTGCGGTCCTGGTGGTCCGAACAGCTGCTGGCGGAGCCGTTCACGTAGAGGACCGGCGATTCCGCGATGGCCGGTTGGATTCCGCCGAGCAGGTGGAGCCCGGCAACCGTGCTCGTGACCACGACACCGACCACCGGAAGTTTCAAGAGCGATTTTCCTGGGTTCATCTCATGAGGTTCAGGGTGCCGGCGTTGTTCGGCATCCCCGTCAGGCGAAACACGCTCGGAAGTTCCCAAGGTTCACCCCTGGGCAAGCCGGTCGAATTTGCCCGGCCCTGTCTGGTTGGCCCTGTCTGGTCGACGGATGGCAGTGTCCGCAACCTTGACCGCTCGGGGTGTGTCGTCCGTGTGCTCGGGATCTATCCTGACCACACCGGGTGCCGTAACTGAAAGTAGTCTGTCGGATCCTGTAGGTTAAGTTCCTGTGAGTGTGGGTACACGTAGCGAGAGTAGTCCGGTCCGGTATCGGATGGTCGGACGCCCACGGACGGTGCTGCACGTCGTCGACGTGATGAACCGGGGCGGAACGGAGCTGCGCACCGTCGAGCTGATGCGCCGGCTCGACCCGGGCGAGTTCCGTCTGGTGTTCTGCTCGCTGGCTGCCGAACGGGGCGCGCTCGATGACGAGATCCGCTCCCTCGGGGGCGAGGTGTACTACTGCCGGCCCGGCCCGACCTTCCCGTTGGCGTTCTTCCTGTTGCTCCGCCGGCTGCGTCCGCAGGTCGTCCACTCGAGTGTGTCGACCCTGTCTGGACTTGTGCTCGTCATCGCCAGGCTGGCGGGTGTGCCGCGTCGCGTCGTGCACCTGCGCGGTAGTGGTGATCGCGGTGTCGACAGCGTGCGTGGGCGCGCGGAGCTCGCGGCGGGACGGAGACTGCTGGACCTCGGCGCGACCGATCTGGTGGCGGTGTGCGAGGTGGCCATGCGCGAGCTGTGGCGCCTTGAGTGGCGGGTCGACCCGCGCTGTCGGGTGATCTACAACGGGCTGGAGGTCGAACCGTTCGGCGTTGCCATCGCCGCCCGGCGGCGGGCGTTGGAGACCGCGCCCGA
>NZ_CADDZT010000036.1:7178-8175 GCF_902812655.1 Candidatus Frankia meridionalis
GGGCGCGGATACGCCCATCATCATGGTCCACATCGGGTATCCGGGGGTGAACAAGAACCGGGCCCGCGGGATCGACGTGCTTGCTGCTCTGCGCACCCGTGGGGTGGACGCCCGCCTGCAGATCATCGGACGTCAGGATGCCGAGGAGAACACGCGACTACTCGCGCTGGCCGTCCGGCGTGGGGTCCGCGATCACGTCGAGATGCTCGGGGAACGAGACGACGTCCCCCGACTGTTGGCCGCGGCGTCGCTGCTGCTGCTCACCTCCCACCACGAGAGCCTGCCCAGCGCGGTTCTTGAGGCGTGTGCGGTAGCCACCCCCGTCCTGTCGTCGGACCTGCCGGGTGTGGGGGAGATCGCCCGACTGCTACCGGGGATCACCATGCTGCCGTTGTCCGCCAACGACGAGATCTGGGCCGACACCGTGCGGGCGCTGACCTTCGTCCCCCCGTCGCTCGACGACCGGCGGGGGGCGCTGCGGCACTTCGTCCGTTCGCCGTTCACGATCGAGACGTGGCAGCGGCAGCTGACAGCGGTGTGGTCGGCGTAGGTGGAATGCGGCATTATTCCCAGCCACCCTGCGAGAAGAACTCTCCTTTTGCCCAACGGCTGACAACGTCCTGGTCGGACGGGATGAGCCGGTCCGGCAAGGTGCCGAGGAAATGCCATTCGAGGCTGTGCAGCCCGCTGCGGGGGCCGGGAACGGGGGTACCCTGTGCCCGTGTGACGTGGAAGAACAGGCCCAGGCGTTCTTCCCCGTTTACCCGGTGATGGGCCACGTGCTCCAGCCACACATCCCTGGCGACGGCTACCAACGAAATCTGTTCCGCGGTGATGCGGACCGCCGCGTCGACGGCGGACTGGCCCGCGAGGTTCCCGGACGGCAGACGCCATTGTGCCGGCCCCGACCCCGACCTGTCGCCACGAGCGAGGAGAATCCGGTCATCGGAGCAGAGCAGAAGATGAACCTCCACCGGCAGCGTTAACCGGTCGGTTC
>NZ_CADDZT010000036.1:8530-16324 GCF_902812655.1 Candidatus Frankia meridionalis
GTGCCGCCGCACCTGCGTGACGGTACCGGCGGCCCCACCCCGGTGGGGTGAGTGGGGACGGAGGCGGGGCCGCCGGTACCAGTTCGACCTCGGTGGCCAGGGCACGGTAAGCCGGCCACCGAGGAGCTTCAAATCCCCCTCGACAGTGAAAAGAAAACCTGGTGTCCAGCGTCCTCTCCGCCTGTTTTCGTATCCGCGGTCGGTCGCTGAACTGTTTGGGAGCTTAGGGCGTGCCGCGCGTATATGTCTATTCCCAGTTGGTCGATATCCGCATGTCAGGAATTTCGGCTTCAGGGTGACTGTCGAACCAGGGTGTTACCCGCGCGTCGCGGGCGGGGACGCGCAGGTTCGGCCTCCCCGAGGCAGGACGTGCCCAACTCACGCTCCGGGCCGATACGCGGCGGGTATTCCGCGCGGACCGGGATACCGGCGGTAGCCGTCCCGGCCTCGGCGTAACACCTGTCCCGCCATCCCGCCCGTTTCCTGGTTCGCGCGGTCGGCGAAGTCCGTTCGGGGCGGTACCCGCGGGTCTGGACTCCCGTGGGACGGGGATAGGGGATTCCCTCCGGGCGGGATGCGGACCTGGGCCCGTCGGTGTCGGCGTGACCGGTGCCCGTGTGACCGGTGCCGGTGTGACCGGTGCCCGTGTGACCCGGTGTGGTGGGCGTGACCCGGCAAGGCCGCTATGGCGGGTGTCACAATTTCCCTACCGGTTCCTCGGCGGTGGGTTGCTACATGGGTCATATCGGTGTATGGAGTCCAACGATGGTGGCGGCCGGGCTGTCACGCAGATCGATCTACCGGCTCCCGACGCGGGCCGACCCGGGGGGATCCGGTCGGTCGGGCACGACGGACACGGCCCGGGACGCCGGGCCGTGTCCCCGCGGTTTCTGCCGCACGTCACGCCATCCGTGCGCCATCCGCACGTCATCCCCATGTCGCAGACAGACCGGTTGTTCATGGCCGGCGGGGGGTAGGTCGATCAAGAGAAATTGATTGCCGAATATCGGGAAACGGTTACGGAGCGTGTGTATCGATCTCCCGGGGCGGGGATCGCGACGGGTGCCCACCGGGTGACGACCAAACCGGTTCGCATTCGGCCAGAACCGGAAAAAGAGCCAGGCGAGCAGCTCCTGGACACGCCGGGCGCCGATCTGTGAGGAGCCCAACAGCGATCAGGCCGGATACCCGCCGGTGATGTCCAAAGTCGTTAGGCTCACTGCCACAACGGAAAACACACAACGGTAGAGGGGTTCTCTGACGTGGTTACGCGAGTGGGTGTCAACGGTTTTGGCCGTATCGGCCGCAACTTCTGGCGGGCGCTTCAGGCGAGCAAGCGTAACGACGTGGAGATCGTTGCGGTGAACGACCTTACCGACAACAAGACCCTTGCTCATCTCCTCAAGTACGACACGACGCTGGGTACGCTCGCCGATCCGGTGAGTGTCGTCGATGGTGGGATCAAGGTCGGCGACACCCTCATCAAGGTGGTGTCGGAGCGTGACCCGGCGGCACTGCCCTGGGGTGACCTCGGGGTCGATGTGGTTGTCGAATCCACCGGTCGCTTCACCACGGCCGACGACGCCCGCAAGCACGTCCAGGCGGGCGCGAAGAAAGTGATCATCTCGGCCCCGGCCAAGGGTGAGGACCTCACCGTGGTCATCGGCGTGAACGACGACGTCTACGACCCGGCAAAGCACACGATCCTGTCGAACGCGTCCTGCACGACCAACTGCGTCGCGCCGCTGGCCAAGGTTCTCGAGGACGCCTTCGGTATCGAGCGTGGCCTGATGACGACCGTGCACGCCTACACCAACGACCAGGTCATCCTCGACTTCCCGCACTCGGACCTGCGTCGCGCCCGCGCCGCCGCGCAGAACATCATCCCGACGACGACCGGTGCGGCCAAGGCGACGTCCCTGGTGCTGCCGCAGCTCAAGGGCAAGTTGGACGGGCTGGCGATGCGCGTTCCCGTCGTCGACGGATCGGTCACGGACCTGGTCGCGACCCTCAAGCGGGAGGTCACCATCGAGGAGGTCAACGCCGCGTACCGGGCGGCGGCCGAGGGCGCTCTCAAGGGAATCCTGGTCTACACCGAGGACCCGATCGTCTCCTCCGACATCGTGGGCACGTCGCCGTCCTGCACCTTCGACTCGCTGCTCACCATGGCCAGCGGCAACCAGGTGAAGGTCATCGGCTGGTACGACAACGAGTGGGGCTACTCCAACCGCCTCGTGGACCTCACCGCCCTCGTCGGCGGACGCCTTTAATCCCGACGTCTCAGGAACCAACGGAGCAACGGCGTGAGAACCATTGATGATCTACAGGTCGGCGGGCGCCGGGTTCTCGTCCGCAGTGACCTGAACGTGCCACTAGACCGCTCCGGCGACACGCCCCGGATCACCGACGACGGGCGGGTGCGCGCGAGCGTGCCCACCATCCGCGCGCTGCTGGACCGCGGCGCCCGGGTGGTCGTCTGCTCGCACCTGGGCCGGCCCAAGGGCGCGTCGGACCCGGCACTCTCGCTCGCCCCGGTTGCCGTACGACTCGCGCAGCTGCTCGGACGACCGGTCGCGTTCGCCGGTGATGGCAGCGGTGACATCGCCGGCGCATACGCCCAGAAGATCGTCGCCGGGCTCGGTGACGGCGAGGTCGCGCTCCTGGACAACCTGCGGTTCAACTCGGGGGAGACGAGCAAGGACGCAGCGGTGCGGGCCGCGTTCGCCGACAAGCTCTCCGCGCTGGCCGAGTTCTACGTCGGGGACGCCTTCGGCGCCGTCCACCGGGCTCACGCCAGCGTTGCCGACGTGCCCAAGCGGCTCCCGCACGCGGCCGGGCAGCTGGTGCTCGCCGAGCTGGAGGTCCTGCGGACCCTGGCGGGCTCCGCGGCCCACCCGTATGCCGTCGTCCTCGGCGGGTCCAAGGTGAGCGACAAGCTCGGGGTGATCCGGGCGTTGCTGCCGAAGGTCGATGCCCTGCTGGTGGGTGGTGGCATGTGCTTCACCTTCCTTGCCGCGCAGGGGCACGGTGTCGGCGACTCGCTGCTGGAAGCGGAGATGATCGACACCTGCAAGGACCTGCTGGGCGAGGGTGGGGGTCGGATCGTGCTGCCCACCGACGTGGTGGTGGCAGGCGAGGTGTCCGCCGACGCGGTCACCGCGGTGGTGGCGGCCGATGCCATCCCCGACGGGAAGAAGGGCCTCGACATCGGGCCGGAGTCGGTGGCACTGTTCACCGACCGGTTGCGCGGGGCCCGGACGGTTTTCTGGAACGGCCCGATGGGTGTGTTCGAACTCCCGCCGTTCGCGGCCGGTACCCGGGGGGTGGCCGAGACCATCGCCGGTCTCGACGGCCTCACCGTCGTCGGCGGCGGCGACTCGGCGGCGGCCGTGCGCACTCTCGGTATTCCGGAAGCGGCGTTCAGTCATATTTCTACCGGTGGCGGCGCCAGTCTGGAGTACCTGGAGGGCAAGTCCCTCCCCGGCCTTACGGCGTTGGAGGTCTGATGTCCACGGACAGAAAGCCCGGCGACCGCAGGAAGCCCCGCGGCAGCGGTCGGCGCACCCTGGTCGCGGGCAACTGGAAGATGAACCTCAACCATCTCGAGGCGATCGCGCTGGTCCAGAAGGTTGCCTTCGACCTGAAGCCGGCCGAGCTCGACAACGCCGACGTCGTCGTCCTGCCCCCGTTCACCGACCTGCGCAGCGTCCAGACCCTCATCGACGGTGACAAGCTCGCGCTCGGCTACGGCGCCCAGGACCTCTCCCCGCACGGTTCCGGCGCGCACACCGGCGACATCAGCGGTTCGATGCTCGCCCGGCTGGGATGCGGCTACGTGGTGGTGGGCCATTCCGAACGACGCGCCGACCATCATGAGGACGACGCCCTGGTGGCGGCCAAGGCGCGGGCCGCCTACGCCCACGGGATCACCCCGATCCTGTGCGTGGGCGAACCGGAGCCGGTGCGGGTCGCGGGCAACCACGTCGCCCACGTCCTCGACCAGCTCGACGGTTCCCTCCAGGGAATCACCGTGGAACAGGCCCGTACGCTGGTCGTCGCCTATGAACCGGTATGGGCGATCGGTACCGGGCGTACCGCGTCCGCCCAGGACGCGCAGGACATGTGCTTGGCGATCCGGGGTCGGCTCGCCAAGCACTTCGGCGAGGATGTCGCCGCGGTCATCCGCATCCTCTACGGCGGTTCGGTGAAGGCGTCCAGCGCGCCGGAACTGTTCACCCAGCCCGATGTGGACGGCGGGCTCGTCGGCGGTGCGAGCCTGGACGCGGCGGAGTTCGCCGCGATCGTCCGCAGCGCTCCGCCAAGCTGACGGGCAGGGGGTCTGACGGGCCGCGCCGTTGCCGGCGCGGCCCGCAATCACGGAGGTCCGATCCCGGTGTGCTTGGGTGACTCCGGTGGCGGGGCGCGGCTCTGCCGGGAAGGGGCTCACCGAAGGCGATGCGACGCAATCGCGCGATCACCCGGGTCACAGCGTCCACTCGGGTCACGACATCCACCCGGGTCACGGTGTTCACCCGGGTCACAACGGCCGTGGCCGTCCTCGGCGGGGTCCTCGCCGCTTGCACGGGCGGAGGCGGTACGAAGGCCGCCTCTGATCCGCCGGGTCCACCCGCCGCGATCAGCAACCGGGTCATCAGGCCGGTGGACAAGAACGGCGGGACGCTGCGGGTGCTGGCGACCGCCGACTGCGACTCCTGGGATCCTCAGCGCACGTCGTCCGCCCAGTGCTGGAACGAGCAACGGTGGATCTCCCGGCAGCTGGTGACCTACGCCCCGGCCCCCGGCGCCGCCAAGCTCGCGGGTGATCTCGCCACCGACGTCCCCACCTCCAAGGACCTGCGGACCTGGACGTACACGATCCGCCCGGGCCTGGCCTTCGAGGACGGCACGCCGATCACGTCAAGAGACGTCAAGTACGGGATCGAGCGGGCGTTCGCCACGGACGTGGTCCCGGGTGGTCCCGGCGAGGTTGTCGATCTTCTGCAGGACCCGGAGAACCCCTACCGGGGCCCCTACAGCGACTCGACTCCCGACCGGCTCGGACTCTCCTCGGTGCAGACGCCGGACGACCACACCATCACGTTCCGGTTGAACCGGCCGTTCGCCGACTGGAACCTTGTGATGGCGTCACCCGTGTCGACCCCGGTACCACGGCTGCGCGACACCGGCGCCCGCTACGAGTCCCGACCGGTGGCATCCGGGCCCTACCGGATTGAGAGCCATCACCCCGGCGAGTCCATCACCTTGGTGCGCAACCCGCAGTGGAACGCCCAGACCGACCCGAACCGGCCGGCCCGTCCGGACCGCGTCGAGGAACGGATGGGACTGGCCCCGTCCGACATCGACAACCGCATCCTGACCGACCAGGCCGACATCTTTCTTGACCAGACCGGGGTGCAGGCCCATGCCGAGTCCCAGATCGTCGCCAACCCGAGCCTGCACGCGGACCGTACCGCCGACGCCCCGACCGGCATGCTGCGCTTCCTCGCGGTGCTGACCAGGGTCGCGCCGTTCGACAACATCCACTGCCGCAACGCCGTTGCCTGGGCAGTCGACAAACGGGCCCAGCAGACCGCGCGGGGCGGGGCGACCGTAGGCGGTGACATCGCATCGACGATGCTCCTTCCGCCGGTGCGTTCCTTCTCCTGGTTCGACCTGTTCCCGAGCCCGGGCGGCACCGGAGACATCGCCAGGGCAAAGGACGAGCTGGCCGCGTGCGGCCGGCGGGAGGGCTTTGCGGTGACGCTGGCCACCGGGCCCGCATCGAAGGACGTCGCCCAGGCGGAGGCGGTCCGAACCTCCCTGGCCCGGGTCGGCATCAGCGTCACCGTCGAGAAGTTCGACGAGCAGCAGTGGATCTCGGTGATCGAGACTCCCGAGCGGATCCACAACGCGAAGATCGGCCTGGTGCTGGCCGCCCGCAGTAGCGACCGGCCGACGCCGTACGCCTTCCTCGCCCCGGTCGTCGGTGGGCGTGCGATCGGTCGCGAGAACAACCTCAACGTCGCCGAGCTGGATCAGCCCGCGGTCAACCAGGGGCTGGAGCGAGGCATCCGTACCGGCGACGGAGACGATGCGGCAGGCATCTGGACGACGCTGGACCGTACGGTCGTGGCGTCCGCCGCGTACGTACCGCTACTCTACGACCGGGCGCTCAACGTCTACAGTGACCGGCTGACCAACGTCCGCTATTCACCCGCCTTCATGATGACGGACTTCGCCGCACTCGGCGTCGTCCCGTAGGACGGGTCCGGACGGTGCCGTGCCCTGGTGGCAAACGCTGTGCTGTGGGGCAAACGCTGTGCTGTGGGGCAAACGCTGTGCTGTAGCTTGACATGATTACTGTGAACTGCATGACGATCGCTGTGAACCGGCCGACCGAAGGAGGCGCGATCATGATTTTCTCCGCGCCTGGAGGGGCCGGCAAGGATCGCCGGACAACGACGACGGCACGAAAGCAGGTCCCCAGATGACTGTCGGGCTGTCCATTGCCCTGATCATCACGAGCGTACTGCTGGTGCTGCTCGTGCTGCTGCACCGGGCCAAGGGAGGCGGGCTGTCCACGCTGTTCGGCGGTGGAGTTTCGTCCTCGCTCGGCGGTTCCTCGGTGGTCGAGAAGAACCTCGACCGGCTGACGATCGCCATCGGGCTGATCTGGATCACCTCCATCATCGGCCTGGGTCTTCTCCTCAAGGAGTGAGCGGCTCCGGACGAACCCGGACACCGGCGTCGGCGCTCGCCGTCTGCCTGGCTGTCCTCGCCGCCGTTGTCGCCGCCTGTGGCGGTGGGAGACCCGGACCTACCCCGGCGACATCGGTCACTCCCACCGTCACCTCCGAACCCACCGACAAGCCCGGTGGCACGCTGCGCCTGGTCGGTACGGCGATGCCCAGCGGAGATCCCGGCTGGGCGGCCGACCCCGGTTCCCGGATGCTGCTGCGGCTGGTCTCCCGGCAGCTGTACTCCTACCGGGCGAGCCTTGACCCGGCCGCGGCCGTCGTCCCCGTGCCGGACCTGGCCAGTGGGCCACCGGTGATCAGTGAGGGTGGGAAGGTCTACACGGTCACCCTGAACCCGGGGGCGCGCTGGGACACCCCGGTCGGCCGGCGGGTCACGGCGACCGACGTGGCGCGGGGCATCAAACGGCTGTGCACCCCGCCGAATCCTTCACCCCTGCGCGGCTACTTCGCCGCGACGGTGATGGGCTTCGCAGCCTTCTGCGACGTACTGGCGAAGGCTCCGGTCGGCGGCGTGCATGACGTCATCGAATATCAGAACATCACCGGTGTTCAGGTCGTCGGTGACGACACGATCGAGTTCCATCTGCTGGAGCCGGCCGCGGACTTCACCGACGTGCTGGCCCTGCCGGCCGCCTCGCCAGTGCCGATGGAAGCCCTCGCGTACCCGCCGGACTCACCGGAGTACCTCGCACACCTCATCTCCGACGGCCCGTACCATTTCGTGCCCGCGGAGGATGCCAGGACCTACCGGCTGTCGCGCAACCCGGGGTGGATCGCACCGTCGGACGGGGTTCGCCCGGCGCTCGCCGACCACATCACCGTGCGCCTCGGGCTGGACGCCGCTGCGGCGCAGGCCGAGATCGACGCCGGACGCGCTGACATGGCCCTGGGTAGCGCCGTCCCCCTCGCCGACGTCGCGCCGCTGGCCGCCCGTGTTGACGGCAGGCTGTCCACGGACGGGCCAGGCTCCACCGTGCTGCTCACCGTGGGCCTTCACGGTCCTGCGTCCGCGGCTCTGGGGGTCACCGCCGTCCGG
>NZ_CADDZT010000036.1:16729-17633 GCF_902812655.1 Candidatus Frankia meridionalis
CGGACGGCGGGGCCTTCGACCTCATCCTCACCACGGTGACGCCGGTCTGGTTCGGTAACGCCGGCCGCAGCGTGCTGCAGCCGCTGTTGGACCCGGCATGGTCGGGCCCGCGGCCGGCGGACGGCGGATACCGCAACGATCGGATCACCCGGGAGCTGCACGACGCGCTCGCCGAGGGCGATCCGGTTGCGTCGGCGACCCGCTGGGGTGACCTGGAACGCGACCTGCTCACCGAGGCCGCGGTCATCCCGCTGGTCGTCACCGTCGTCCCGCGGCTGCACAGTGCCAACGTCCGCGGCTTTGCGCGGCTGCCGTCGCTCGACAACGGCGATCCCACCAGTGTCTCCCTGGGCATCGCGTGAGATGTTCGTGAGCGTGACCTGAACGCGTCGTAAGGATGACCCGGGGTGGTCGGTGCAACCAGGTCGGGCCATCTCGTCTTACACTCGGTCAGGCCGAACCGGCTGGCGCTGGGGGGCCGGGTCCGGAGTCAACCAGCGAGACGAGACAAAGGAGTAAGCGGACCGTGGCAGGTGGTAACGCCATCCGGGGTAGCCGAGTAGGCGCGGGACCGATGGGGGAGGCCGAACGGGGCGAGACAGCTCCGCGGCAGCGGATTTCCTTCTGGTGCGCCAACGATCACGAGACCAAGCCGTCGTTCGCCGCGGACGCCGCGATTCCGGAGACCTGGGACTGCCCGAGCTGTGGCTTCCCGGCAGGGCGCGACCGCGACAATGCACCGGCGCCACCCAAGACCGAACCGTACAAGACCCATCTCGCCTACGTGCGGGAGCGGCGTAACGAGAAGGACGGGGAGGCGATCCTCGCCGAGGCTCTCGCCAAACTGCGGGGTACCGCCTGACGGGGTACCGCCTGACGGGGTACCGCCTGACGGGGTACCGCC
>NZ_CADDZT010000036.1:17764-19469 GCF_902812655.1 Candidatus Frankia meridionalis
GCCTCACGGGGCCGTAGCTGTTCCTCAGCTGCCTAGCCGGTGTCGTGAAGGACCGTGCCTATTGGCATGGTCCTTCACGACACCGGTCCTTCAGCGCAATGGCCCCTTACGGCCGCGGCCACCTGGCCACGGCAGCGGTGTCCAGCAGCCACAGTGTCCGTGTCCTTCCGCGGGCGCCCACGGCCGGGATCTCGGCCGGGCTGGCACCGGCGAGCGCCCGGGCCACCGCGTCCGCCTTGCCCTCGCCCGCGGCGAGCACCCACACCTCGCGGGCGGCCTGGACCGCAGGGAACGTCAGCGTGATCCGGGCGGGTGGTGGCTTGGGGGAGTTCCGAACCGCTACCGCCGTCGCGGTGGCGTGGACGGCCGGGGACCCGGGAAAGATCGATGCCACGTGTCCGTCAGGTCCGACGCCGAGCAGCAGCACGTCGAAGGAGGGCACCGGCAGCCGTGCGCCCGCGGGCGCGTGGTCGGCGAGCAGCCGGGCGTAGGCGGCTGCGGCTGCGTCCACGTCCGGCTCCGAGCTGTCCGAACCGCCGTCCGCGCTGCCCATCGCGAACACCCGGGCCGGGTCGAGGGGCAGCGCGTCGAGCAGGGCGGCCCGGGCCTGGCCGTCGTTGCGGTCGGGCGAGTCGGCCGCAACGAACCGCTCGTCGCCCCACCACACGTCCACCCGCCCCCAGTCGACCGCACCGACGGTCGGACTCTCCCGCACCGCGCGCAGCGTGGCGCCACCGATACCACCACCGGTCAGCACCACCGATGCCTCGCCGCGGGCGGCCTGCGCGTCCACCAGGCTGGTGACCAGCCGGGCGGCGACCGAGGCTGCCAGCAGGTCCGCGTCCCGATGGACGACGACCTCGGGCGCCGCACCCATCAGTCGTCCGTCCCGGTGGCCGCGCTCGCCATCGGGTCACGCCAGATGTGTTCGCGCACCGGTGAGCGCGCGGTGAGGCCCGCCACGCCACTCCACGCCGACAGCGCGTCCGAGTAGGGCGGGTCGTCGTCGAGGCGGCGCAGCTCCTCGGCCAGCAGATCGCCGAGGCCACGTTCGGGCAGGGGTACGGCCCGGTCCGGTTGTCCGGGCCGACGCAGCACCGCCGTGTGGGGGTCGTGCCGGACGAGTGCCAGCTCGCCCTCGTCGAACGTGACACGTACCTCGGCCAGCCCACGGGGGGGAGCCTCGCGGACGGCCACAGGTACATGCAGCCGGTCGGACAACCAGCCGGACAGCAGGCAGACGCTGGGGTCCGCGGGGCCGCTGACGATGCTCACCGATCGCGGTGTCTCCGTGATCGAGTCGAAAGCGGCGGCGATCAGCGTTCGCCAGCCGGTCAGCCGGGTCCAGGCGAGATCGGTGTCGCCGGGCGCGAAGTCCGCCGCCCGTTGGCGCAGGGTCGCCACGGGATCCGTCGACGTGGTCGCGTCGGTGACCCGTCGGTCCGCGAAGACCCCGAGGGGGTCGTAGGCGATGCGGTCCGGGGACTCGCCCTGCCACCAGGTCACCACGGGTGCGTCCGGCGCGAGCAGGGGCAGCACCACCGACTCCGCATGCAGGCCGAGCCGTCCGTACATCCGCATGACCACGGCCTCGCCGGGCCCGAGTCGTCCACCGATGGAGACCTCGGCGTCCAGCCGCGAATTGGGCGCGTCCATCTGACGCCGTACGACGATGAGTAGCCGGCACGGGTGAGCCGACGCCGCA
>NZ_CADDZT010000036.1:19734-22511 GCF_902812655.1 Candidatus Frankia meridionalis
TCGGCCGCGAGCGCCTTGACGACGTCGGAGCCGGTCGTGTCCCACAACGTCGTCATGGTCGCCTCCAGTGGCGCCCGTCACGGGCGAGCATCTCGTCGGAGGCGGCTGGTCCCCAGGTTCCCGCCCGGTAGCGGTGGGGGACGGTGCCGGCCCAGAACTCCTCCAACGGGTCGATCACCCCCCAGGACTCGATCACCTCGGCGTTGTTCGGGAACAGGGTCGCGTCCCCGAGCAGCACGTCGAGGATGAGCCTCTCGTACGCCTCGGGGAGGGCCTCGGTGAACGCCTCGCCGAACAGGAAGTCCATGGCGACGTCGCGGACCTCCATCGCCGAACCCGGCACCTTGGAACCGAACCGCAGTGTCACGCCCTCGTCCGGCTGAACCCTTATCACCAGCTGGTTGTGGCCGAGCTCGGTGGTGTCGGTGGCGTCGAACGGAAGGTGCGGAGCCCGTTTGAACGACACGGCGATCTCGGTCACACGCCGTGGCAGCCGTTTGCCGGTCCGCAGGTAGAACGGGACGCCTGCCCATCGGCGGGTCTCGATACCGAGGCGGACGGCGGCGTAGGTCTCCGCCCGGGAGTCCGGGGGGATGGCGTCCTCGTCGAGGTAGCCCTTCACCCGCCGGCCGGCGAGCCAGCCCTGCTCGTACTGGCCGCGCACCGCGTAACGGCCGAGGTCGGCCGGCAGCGACACAGCGCGCAGGACCTTGAGCTTCTCGTACCGGATGGCCTCGGCGTTGAAACTGACCGGCTCCTCCATGGCGGTGAGAGCCAGCAGCTGCAGCAGGTGGTTCTGCAGCACGTCGCGGGCGGCGCCGGTCTCGTCGTAGAACCCGGCGCGCGAGCCGATGCCGACGTCCTCGGCCATGGTGATCTGGACGGAGTCCACGAAGTGGGAGTTCCAGATCGGTTCGAACAGGGTGTTGGCGAACCGCAGCGCCAGCAGGTTCTGGACGGTTTCCTTGCCCAGGTAGTGGTCGATGCGGAAGACGTCGGCGGGGGTGAAGACGTCGTCGACGAGCTCGTTGAGTGCGCGGGCGGAGGCCTGGTCGTGACCGAAGGGTTTTTCCACCACGACTCGCCGCCAGCCGCCGGACGCCTCGTTGGAGGCCATTCCGGTGCGCTGCATCTGCTTGAGAACCACTGGGAACGCCGATGGTGGGATCGACAGGTAGAACGCGGCGTTGCCCTGGATGCCGTGGGTGTGCTCAAGGTCGAGCAGGGTCTGCGCCAGGGTGTCGAACGCCTGATCGTCGTTGAACGATCCGGGGACGAACTTCGCCGACGCGGCGAGGCGTTCCCACACCTCCTCACGAAACGGCGTGCGGGCACCGGCCTCGGCCGCTTCCCGGGCGATCTGCGCGAAGTCGCCGTCGGTCCAGTCGCGGCGGGCGAACCCCAACAGTGCGAAACCGGGTGGGAGCAGGCCCCGGTTCGCCAGATCGTAGATGGCCGGGATGAGTTTCTTACGGGCAAGGTCGCCGGTCACCCCGAAGACCACCAGGGCGCACGCGTCGGGAAGCCGTGGCAGCCTGCGGTCCCGCGGATCTCGTAGCGGGTTGGCGCTCACCGTTGGTGTCACCCGAACCTCCCTTTCGTCCCCTGGGGTCTGCGGTCTGCGGTCTGCGTCATCATCCGATCCACAGTGGCAGGTCAGCGCACAGTGGTTGCAAGCTGGTCATTTATCGCCGAGAGCAGCTGGTTCCAGGAGTCCTCGAACTTCTCGACACCTTCGCGCTCAAGCACGTCGATGACGTCGGTGTAGGAGATCCCGAGACCGGCCAGGCGGGTCAGTACCGTCCGGGCGTCGTCGTAGTTCGGCCGGATCGTGTCGCCTGTGACCACCCCGTGGTCGGCGAAGGCGTGGATCGTCGCTTCGGGCATCGTGTTGACCGTGCCCGGGGCAACCAGTTCGGACACGTAGATCGTGTCCGGCATGGACGGGTCCTTCGTGGACGTCGACGCCCACAGCGGCCGCTGCGGCTTGGCACCGGCCTTGGCGAGCGCCGTCCAGCGCTCGGTGGCGAACGCCTTCTCGTAGCGTTCGTAGGCTAGGCGCGCGTTCGCAATCGCGGCCCTGCCCCGCAGGGACCGGGCCTCATCGGTGTCGATCTTCTCTAGTCGGCGGTCCACCTCGCTGTCGACCCGGCTGACGAAGAACGAGGCGACCGAGGCGAGATCGGACACGTCCCGCCCGGCCGCTCGGGCCCGCTCGAGGCCGGTCATGAACGCGTCCATGACCGCGTCGTAGCGGTCAAGCCCGAAGATCAGCGTGACGTTGACACTGATGCCCTCGGCGAGCGTGGCTGTGATCGCTGGCAGCCCGGCGAGGGTGGCCGGGATCTTGATGAACAGGTTCGGGCGGTCGACCGTCCACCACAGTGCGCGGGCCTCGGCCAGGGTGCGTTCGGCCTCGTGGGCGAGGCGGGGATCGACCTCGATCGACACCCGGCCGTCCACGCCACCACTGGCGTCGTAGGCAGGTCGCAGTACGTCACAGGCGGCACGGACATCCGCCGTGGTGATCGCCCGGACGGCTTCGCCGACGTCCACCCCGCGGAGGGCCAGATCGTGGATCTGCTCGTCGTAGGCGGATCCGCTGGTGATCGCCTTCTGGAAGATTGTCGGATTGCTGGTGACGCCGACGACGCTGCGGGTACGTGTCAGTTCGGCGAGGTTGCCGGTCCGCAGACGATCCCGGCTGATGTCGTCGAGCCAGACCGCCACACCGGCGGTGGACAGCTGTGCCAAGGGGTCGGTCATCGCGGTGTGAC
>NZ_CADDZT010000036.1:22812-24230 GCF_902812655.1 Candidatus Frankia meridionalis
TGGTCGGCGGATGCGTGGTGCCGGTCATCCTCGCCCTACCCTCTCTCGGTCGTCCCATCCCGGTGTCCGGACACTCGCGACGGTGCGGGAAAGTTAGCGAGAACACCACCTTTCCGCCTCTTCCGGTTAAGGATTCCGGCCCGCGCCGTGGCCGGCCGGCGGCCTGTAGTGATCCACCATCGGGTGGGTCATATCAGTCGATACGGTAAGTGTCGTCGTCGCCACCGGTCCCACCCGATGGCGAAATCCTGGCTGGATGTGGGTGGAGCGCCTGTCGCGGTGGTCGGTGGTTAGACTCCGACACGTCGTAGAACCACGCAGAGAGCCCCGGTGACGGGGCCTGAGTCTCCGCGGGTGTGTCCTTCCGCCTCCCGCCGATCGCGAGGTCGCCCTGTCCGCCCTGGCCGCGTCCACGTCGGTGTCCACTCTGTCGAAGCAGGAGCCGAAGCAGAACATGCCCGCGCGGCCGACGGCCGGCGGGCCGGCGGGTCCGGGGAGGTCCCGGCGCCCCGCCCTGGCGCTGGCCCGCTCCTACGTCGCCCTGACAAAACCCCGGATCATCGAGCAGCTGCTGATCACGACCGTTCCGGTGATGCTGCTGGCCGAGCGCGGCCTGCCGTCGGTGTGGCTCGTACTCGCGACGCTGGTCGGCGGCACGTTCGCGGCGGGCAGTGCCAACACGTTCAACTGTTACGTCGACCGCGACATCGACGAGGTGATGGCCCGCACGCAGCGGCGCCCACTCGTGCGGGCAAGCGTCACCCCCGCCGAAGCGTTGCGGTTCGGGATCCTGCTCGGTGTCGCAGCCACGCTGTTGTTCGGGTTCGCGGTCAACTGGGTGTCGGCCCTGCTCGCAGACGGGGCCATCATGTTCTACGTCTTCGTCTACACCCTGGGACTCAAGCGCCGCAGCCCGTCCAACATCGTCATCGGTGGCGCGGCCGGCTGTTTCCCGGTCCTCATCGGCTGGTCCGCGGTGACGGGCACGGTCGGCTGGCCCGCCGTGCTGCTGTTCGCCGTCATCTTCTTCTGGACCCCGCCGCATTTCTGGGCATTGGCGATCAAATACAAGGACGACTACGCCGCAGCCGGAATCCCCATGCTGCCGGTCGTCGCGTCACAGAAAGTGGTCAGTCGACGTATCCTCGGCTACTCCTACGCGATGGTCGCGGCGTCGTTGCTGCTGGTTCCCGTTGCCGACACGGGGTGGCCGTATCTGGCCGCCGCCGTGTTGCTCGGGGGTTGGTTCCTCGTGGAGGCACACCAGCTGGTCAGGCGTGTCCGTCGCGGTGGGGACGTCCGACCGATGCGACTGTTTCACATGTCGATCACCTATCTGACGCTTCTGTTCATCGCTGTCGCGGTCGCCGCCCTCACCTGAAAGCCCACGCGGTGTAGGTAGGAACCGTCACCATGAC
>NZ_CADDZT010000036.1:24342-26684 GCF_902812655.1 Candidatus Frankia meridionalis
GCGCGCTGATGTCGTCTCGGCTATCCGACGGGGGCTGCTGTCGGAGCCGGGGCAACCGCGCGTGCGCCGGGTCCGGCGACGCCGAGGTGGCAACGTCCGGGGCCGGGCGTTCGACGGTGGCGAGCCAGAGCCGCAGGGAGAAGATCCACAGTAGGGTGGCTCCGGTAACGTGCAGTTCCACCAGTACGACGGGCACACCGGTGAAGTACTGGGCGAATCCGACGCCAGCCTGCGCGATCACGATGATGGCGAGCGTGGTGGTCGCACGGACCGCATCCCGCGAAGCGCCGGCGAGGCGGACGGCGAAGACCGTGGCCACGACCAGCCCGACCAGCAGCATGGCCGCATCCGCGTGCAGCTGGGCGACGCCTGCGATATCGAACCCGAAACGCCTCGCCGTGGCCGAGTCCCCGCTGTGTGGGCCCGTCCCGGTGACCACTGTGCCGACGACGAGCGTCGCGCCGGCGACGAGCGCGAGCACCCGGGCCAGCCAGCGCAGCTCCGGCCGACCGGTGGGGCGCACCGGGCCTTTGCCCTGCCTGGCCCGGCGGTCGAGCACGACGACGTCCAGCAGCAGCACCATCGACAGCAGGAAGTGCCCGGCTACCAGGGCGGGATGCAGTTTGAACAGCACGGTCAACCCGCCGAGCACCACCTGGCCGAGAAAGCCGAGCCACAGGCCGAAGGCGAGTCCGACGAGGTCCGCCCGGCGTTCCCGAAGCCGTAGCGACACCAGCGGCAGCACCAGCATCACCAGCCCGACGGCGGTGGTCAGGAGCCGGTTGCCGAACTCGATCAGACCGTGCGCGGAGTACTCCGAGCGGGTGATGAACGAGTTGTCACCACACTTGGGCCAGGTCGGGCAGCCGAGCCCGGAGCCGGTCAGCCGGACCGCACCACCGGTGACCACGATGAGGGCGAGCAGGACCACGGAGATCCGGGTGAGTCGCCGGAAGACGATCAGGCTCACCGTCGGCATTCGCAGCGGTCGGTTTCGCTCACTCATCGCGGTTATACTACCGGCGGTAGAAGCCTGGCGCGGCCACAGCCGACGCGGCCGGCCCGGTAGGCCCGCCTGCGGTCCTGAGCAAGGTCCTGAACGAGTAACCGACCTCTGAGAGAGCATCCCGCTGATGCGGCTGCGCTACACCGGATCCGCCACCCACTGGGGATTCGCCCTCTACCTCGCGAGCAAAGACGGATACCAAGACACCCTCCTGCCCACCGGCACCTTCACCGGCACCCCCGAAGAAGCCCTCGACTGCGCCTGCGACCTGTACCTGTCCACCCCCGATATCTGATCATCTGGACCGGGCACTCCCTGCCCAGATGTCAACCCCCGAAGGACTTATGGGCGAGACCACTAAGGTCACTCCCACTTGAACGTCCGGGCCGCCAGCGTCAGCGAACCCACGGCCCAGGCAACGAGGACACCGAGGTCGGCGGCGGGCAGCCCCGAGGAATCCTGTAGCACCGCACGCAGCCCGTCCGACGCGGCCGCGGTAGGCAGCGCCCGGCCCACCCATTCCAGCCATCCGGGTAGTCGGGACAGCGGGAACACCACCCCGCCGATGAGTAGCAGCAGCAGGTAGACGCCGTTCGCCGCGGCCAGGGTCGCCTCCGCGCGCAGCGTGCCGGCCATCAGCAGCCCGAGGCCCGAGAAGGCGACGGTGGCGGCGAGCAGCAGCAGTCCCACCCACAGCGGGTTGCCATGCGGGTGCCAGCCGACGGCATACCCGACGGACACCACCAGCACGACCTGGATGATCTCGACGCCGACCACGGCCAGTGTCTTGCCCGCCAGCAGGATCGACCGTGGCAGGGGGCTCGCGCCGAGACGTTTGAGTACACCGTAGGAACGCTCGAAGCCGGTCGCGATCGCCTGCCCGGTGAACGCCGTCGACATGACCGCGAGTGCCAGGATGCCGGGGACGAGAAAGTCCACGGACCGGCCGGTGCCGCTGGGCAGCACGTCCACGGCGGTGAAGAACAGCAGCAGGCCCACCGGGATGATCAGGGTGAGCAGCACTGACTCACCGCGCCTCAGGGTCAGCTTAAGTTCGATCATGGTCTGGGCCTGCAGCATGCTCCGCCATGGCGCGGGACCGGGATCGGGACGAAGATCCAGCGGGCGCTGTGCGACCGGCACGTCGCCGATGGCGTCCTCGGTCACCTCGGTAGGTGCGTCGGTGTCGGTCATGGCCGCAGCCCCGAGCCGGTGAGGTCCACGAACACGTCCTCCAGACTGCGTTGTTCCATTCGGAGGTCCTCGGCCAGGACGCCGTTGTTCGCGCACCAGGCGGTCACCGCGGCCAGCAGGTGCGGGTCGACATCGCCGCGCA
>NZ_CADDZT010000036.1:27350-35295 GCF_902812655.1 Candidatus Frankia meridionalis
ACGTCGAGGCCCGCCGTCGGCTCGTCGAGGAAGACCAGTTCGGGGCGACCCACCAGCGCCATCGCCAGGGACAGGCGCTGGCGCTGGCCGCCGGACAGACGACGGTAGGGCGTGCGGGCGGATTCGGACATGCCGACCCGGGAGAGCAGGACCTCGACGTCGAGTGGGTGACGGTGATGTGCGGCAAGCAGGGCAAGCATCTCGCCGGCGCGTGCTCCCGGGTACACCCCGCCGGCCTGGAGCATGACCCCCACCCTGGGACGCAGGGCGGACGCGTCGCGGCGGGGGTCGAGGCCGAGTATCCGGACGCTGCCGGAATCCGGCTGCCGGAAACCCTCGCAGATCTCGATCGTGGTCGTCTTCCCCGCGCCGTTCGGGCCGAGCAGAGCGGTCACCGAACCCGTTGAGGCGGTCAGCGAAAGATCGTCAACGGCGCGTAAGGGCTGGCCGGAACGTGGCCAATAGGTCTTGACCAGGTCGGTAACCTCGACTGCCAGGTCTTGCGCCACACAGGCGATCCTACGGACCACCGTGGGCGCGAGGTGCAGCCGGACCGGGCGCGAGGTGCAGCCGGACCGAGGGTGAGGGGGACGGTCAGGCGCGGGGCCGGCCTCGTGCCCCGCGGGTGCGGGGCTGGCTGGATCTCCCGCGGGCGGTCGCGGCCCGCTGCCCGGTGGCCGGGTCGGCGAGCGCGCCCCAGGCGCCGAGCCGTTCATACAGCAGCGGGGGAGTGGTGTTGTAGAGCCGGGCCAGCGAGTACAGGTCCGTGCGGCGCAGCCGCAGCACATCGTGGGCGGTTTCCGAGCGGAGCACCTGCACGATCGCGATCCATCGGCGCAACGGCCCGGTCCGGGTCGGCGGCAGCTTGCGCAGCCGGTGCAGGTCGATGACGAGCGGGGGCAGACCGACCACTTCGGATCGGTTGGACGGCGGTGGCACGAGCATGATTGCGGCTACGTCGTAGAGTTCGGCCAGTTCGACCAGACGATGAACCCGCAGCGATCGGTGTCCCCGTTCGTAGGCGCCCAGGGTGCCGGCGGTCCAGCGTCTGTTCGTCCGTTCCTGGACGTCGATCAGGGACATTCCGCGACGCAGACGGGTGGCCCGGAGGCGGCGTCCCAGTTCTGCGGCGTAGCCGTCGGCCTTGTCGGCAACCGCCCTGTCCGGGCTGGCGCTGTCAGTACCGTGGTCGGCCTCGGTCACGCTCTCCGTCCGGGTCACGTCGAACCGGAGACGCCATCCGCCCCCTGTCGCAGCCTGTCAGGAGTTCGTCGATGAGACGACCACTTCACTCATCATGACACGTCGATGATCGTGGTCTGTGTGTGGTACAGCCCCTGCCGCGATCGGCCGTGACCCGGGTCGCGGCCGTGGACGTGACCCGGATGTGGCGCATCAGACGCTCGGCTCGACGGCACCGTGAATGCCCAGGTCGGATGTCACGATGGTCGAGTATTTCGACGGATCCGGTCGTACCGGCAGGTCGACCCGTTCGACCCCTGGCAGGAAATAAGGCACAGTGGTGTTGTGAAAAGCATGCCCGACACATCAAGCGGCACGGCGGCCGACGGCCGGACCCGTGACCGTGTCGCGCGTCTGCTCCTGGAAGTCGGTCCCTCGACCGCCGTGACCCTCGCCGCTCGTCTCGGCCTGTCGCCGGCGGCGATCCGCCGGCATCTGGACGCGATGCTCGCGGAGGGCGCGATCATGACCCGTTCGGCCCGGCCGGCGGGTCCGCGGGGTCGGGGTCGTCCCGCCCGGTTGTACCAGCTCACCGCCGCCGGTCATGCGGCCGGCCCGACCGCCTACGAGGACCTTGCGACCAGTGCGCTGAGTTTTCTCGCCGACGTCGGCGGTCACGATGTCGTCGCGGAGTTCGCCGAGGCTCGCGCCGCCGACCTGGAACGGCGGGTGAAAGACGCGGTCGCCGAGGTGGAACCGGCCGACCGGCCGGCGGCGCTGGCCGCGGCGATGTCCGCCGCCGGCTACACGGCGAGCACCTCACAGCTCCCGACGGGTGTCCAGATCTGCCAGCATCACTGTCCGGTCCAGCACGTCGCGGAGCGGTTTCCCGAACTCTGCGGCGCCGAGACCGCCGCGCTCGCGAGGTTGCTGGACTCCCACGTCCAGCGGCTGGCCACGATCGCGCATGGCGACGGTGTGTGCACCACCCACGTCCCACTGGGCGATCCGGTTCACGCCGACACCCACGTTCTCCCGGCCGGGGGCTCTCCATCGGCCGGTTCGCCGACATCCATCTCTCCTGTTTCCCGCACCCTCACCACTTCCACCTCCGCGGAGGGTCCTGCCATATGACCACAACTCCTGAGACCGAGATCGATACTCGACTCGACGGTCTGGGTTCCTACAAGTTCGGCTGGTCCGACACGGACGCGTATGCGGCGACAGCCGAGCGCGGGTTGTCGGAGGCCGTAGTCCTGGGCATCTCGGCCAAGAAGAGCGAGCCGGAGTGGATGACGCAACTCCGGCTCAAAGGCCTCAAGTTGTTCGGTCGCAAGCCCATGCCCAGCTGGGGCGCGGACCTGTCCGGGATCGACTTCGACAACATCAAGTACTTCGTCCGTTCGACGGAGAAGCAGGCCGAGACCTGGGAGGATCTGCCCGAGGACATCCGCAACACCTACGACAAGCTAGGGATCCCCGAGGCGGAAAAGCAGCGTCTCGTCTCCGGTGTCGCGGCTCAGTACGAGAGCGAGGTCGTCTACCACAAGATCCGTGAGGATCTTGAGGAGCAGGGCGTCATCTTCCTCGACACCGACACCGGCCTGCGTGAGCATCCGGAGGTCTTCCAGGAGTACTTCGGTTCGGTCATCCCGGTCGGAGACAACAAGTTCGCCGCTCTCAACACCGCGGTGTGGTCCGGTGGTTCGTTCATCTACGTTCCGCCGGGTGTGCACGTGGAGATTCCGCTGCAGGCCTACTTCCGGATCAACACCGAGAACATGGGCCAGTTCGAGCGGACTCTGATCATCGTTGACGAGGGTGCCTACGTGCACTATGTCGAGGGCTGCACCGCGCCGATCTACTCCTCGGACTCGCTGCACTCGGCGGTTGTCGAGATCGTGGTGAAGAAGAACGCCCGCTGTCGGTACACGACCATCCAGAACTGGTCGAACAACGTCTACAACCTGGTGACCAAGCGGGCCGCCTGCCAGGCCGGTGGCACCATGGAGTGGATCGACGGGAACATCGGTTCGAAGGTGACGATGAAGTACCCGGCGGTGTGGCTGCTCGGTGAGCACGCCAAGGGCGAGGTGCTCTCGATCGCGTTCGCCGGTCCCGGTCAGCACCAGGACGCCGGCGCGAAGATGGTCCACGCCGCGCCGCGGACGTCGTCCACGATCGTGTCCAAGTCGGTGGCCCGTGGTGGTGGCCGCACCTCCTACCGGGGGCTCGTCCAGATCCAGGAGGGTGCGCACAACGCGCGGGCGACCGTGAAGTGCGACGCCCTGCTGGTGGACACGGTCAGCCGCTCCGACACCTACCCCTACGTCGACGTCCGGGAGGACGACGCGTCCATCGGGCATGAGGCGACCGTGTCCAAGGTCGGCGAGGACCAGCTGTTCTACCTGATGAGCCGTGGCCTGTCCGAGGACGAGGCCATGGCGATGGTCGTACGCGGTTTCGTCGAGCCGATCGCCCGTGAACTGCCGATGGAGTACGCCCTCGAGCTCAACCGGCTGATCGAACTGCAGATGGAAGGCGCGGTCGGCTGATGGTGACAGCTCCCATCCACAACGACTCGCGGGACGGCTCGTCCTCCGCTTCCGGTGCTGCCGGTTCGGCCGTGCTGGTTCCCGGGTCGTCGACCGGTTCACCGCTGGGGTCAAAGCCCGGCGTGTCCGCCGGTACCGGGCGGCCCGACAGCCGGCCGCGGCTCGTGCGTTCCCGTGATCCAGAGGCACACCCGGTACCGACCGGGCGTGAGGAGGAATGGCGGTTCACCCCGCTGCGCCGTCTGCGTGGACTGCTGACCGGTCCGGCCGCCGACGCCACCGTCGAGGTGAGCGTCGACGCACCGGCGCCGGTCACGGTCGAACATGTCGGCTCCGGCGACAAGCGTGTCGGACGGGTCCTCACCCCGGCCGACCGGGTGGCCGCATTCGCGATGACCCGCGCCGAGGATGTCGTGGTGGTCACCGTTCCCGCCGAGGCCATGCCGGACGAGCCGGTGGTCGTGCGGGTGCACGGCACCGGCGGTACCGTCTACGGCCACCTGGTCGTGGAGGTCGGGGCGTTCGCGTCCGCGACGGTGGTGCTCGATCACACCGGGACCGCCACGTTCGCGGGCAACGTCGAACTGTCGGTCGGTGACAGCGCGTCGCTGACGCTGGTGTCCCTGCAGGACTGGGACGCGGGCGCGGTGCACGTCGGCGCGCACGCCGCCCGTGTCGGGCGTGACGCCCGGTTCCGCTCGTTCACCGTGACCCTCGGCGGAGACCTGGTACGGCTGTCCCCGACGGTCACCTACGCAGGGCCGGGCGGGGACGCGGAGCTCTACGGGCTGTTCTTCACCGACGCCGGCCAGCACCAGGAACATCGACTGCTGGTCGACCACGGGCCGCGCTCGTGCCGCAGCCGGGTCGCCTACAAGGGTGCCCTGCGGGGCGAGGGCGCGCACGCGGTGTGGATCGGTGACGTGGTGATCGGGGCGGATGCCGTGGGCACCGACACCTACGAGCTGAACCGCAACCTCGTCCTCACCGACGGAGCGCGGGCGGACTCAGTGCCGAACCTGGAAATCTCCACCGGAGAGGTCGTCGGGGCGGGGCACGCCAGTGCCACCGGGCGTTTCGACGACGAAGCGCTGTTCTACCTGATGGCCCGGGGCATCCCGGCGGACGAGGCGCGGCGCCTGGTCGTCCGTGGCTTCTTCGCCGAGATCGTCGACCGGATCGAGATCGACTCGTTGCGGGAGCGGATCACCGCCGCTGTCGAGGCCGAGCTGGGCGGGGCCGGTTAGTGGGGGGTTTCCAGCGCGTGTGCGCGCTGTCCGATCTCAGCGAGGAGGCCGCGTTCGGTGTGGAGGTCGACGGGCAGCCGGTGTGCCTGGCCCTTGCGGGCGGCCAGGTCTACGCGATCCGTGACGAGTGTTCCCACGCCGACGTCATGCTCTCGCACGGTGAGGTCGAGAACAGGAAGATCGAGTGTTGGCTGCACGGCTCGCAGTTCGACCTCGAGACAGGTGAACCCATCGGGCTACCGGCGACCGAGCCGGTGCCCGTCTATCCGGTGAAGATCGACGGCGACGACGTGCTCGTGGACGTCGGGCAGTCATAGCGGTTTATAGGAGACTGATCAAGTGTCGACCCTGGAGATCCGTAACCTCCACGTCTCGGTGGAAACCGATTCCGCCGAGGGGAGGGAGATCCTTCGCGGCGTGGATCTGACGATTCGCCGCGGCGAGACCCATGCGATCATGGGGCCGAACGGCTCGGGCAAGTCCACGCTGGCGTATTCCATCGCCGGCCACCCCAAGTACACGATCACCAGTGGGACGGTGACGCTGGACGGTGTCGACGTCCTCGCGATGAGCGTGGACGAGCGTGCCCGTGCCGGCGTCTTCCTCGCCATGCAGTACCCCGTCGAGGTGCCCGGCGTGTCGGTGTCGAACTTCCTGCGGTCGTCGGTGACCGCCGTCCGCGGCGAGGCGCCCAAGCTGCGTACGTGGGTCAAGGAGGTCCGTGACTCGATGGCGGCGCTGGAGATGGATCCGGTGTTCGCCGAGCGCAGCGTCAACGAGGGCTTCTCCGGTGGTGAGAAGAAGCGCCACGAGATCCTTCAGATGGCCCTGCTCAAGCCGAAGATCGCGATTCTGGACGAGACCGACTCGGGCCTGGACGTGGACGCGCTGCGGATCGTCTCCGGCGGCATCGAGTCCGTCCGTGCCGCCGGGCAGACCGGCATTCTGCTGATCACCCACTACACCCGCATCCTGCGCTACGTGAAGCCCGAGTTCGTCCATGTGATGGCCGGTGGCCGCATCGTCGACTCGGGTGGCCCGGAGCTCGCCGCGGTCCTGGAGGACAGCGGCTACGACCGGTATGTGAAGACGACCGAGCCGGCGGGGACGGCGGCGTGACCATGACCTCCACGAGGCCTTCGTCCGGGCGGCAGTCCGTCCGCCCCGCCACGGGCGGTCCGGGGGGCGGGTATGACGTCGAGCAGGTTCGCAAGGACTTCCCGATCCTCGCGCGCCGGGTCCACGATGATCGTCCGCTGGTCTATCTGGACAGTGCGGCGAGCTCGCAGAAGCCGGTGTCCGTCCTGGACGCCGAGCGGGACTACTACGAGCTGCACAACGCCAACGTGCACCGGGGCATCCACGTGCTCGCCGAGGAGGCGACCGCGCTCTACGAGGCGGCCCGGGACAAGGTCGCCGCGTTCATCGGTGCCCCCCGGCGCGACGAGGTCGTCTTCACCAAGAACTCCTCGGAGGCGCTGAACCTCGTCGCCTACGCGATGAGCAACGCGGCGACATCCGGCCCGGAGGCGGAGCGGTTCCGGCTCGGGCCCGGTGACGAGGTCGTCGTCACCGAGATGGAGCACCACTCCAACCTGGTGCCCTGGCAGATGCTGTGCCGGCGCACCGGGGCGACGCTGCGCTGGATCGGCCTGACCGACGACGGACGCCTCGACCTCGCCGATCTCGACCAGGTGATCACCGGGCGGGCGAAGGTCGTCTCGTTCGTGCACCAGTCGAACATCCTGGGTACGGTCAACCCGGTAGAGAAGATCGTCTCCAGGGCGCGTGCGGTCGGCGCGCTGACCGTGCTTGACGGGTCCCAGTCCGTGCCGCACATGCCGATCGACGTGACCGCGCTTGGCGTGGACTTCCTCGCCTTCACCGGCCACAAGATGTGCGGTCCTACCGGTATCGGCATCCTGTGGGGCCGCCATGAGCTGCTGGAGGTCATGCCACCCTTCCTCGGTGGCGGCGAGATGATCGAGCTGGTGACGATGGAGGAGTCGACCTACGCCGTCCCGCCACACCGGTTCGAGGCCGGCACGCCGATGATCGCCCAGGCGGTCGGCCTCGGCGCCGCCGTCGACTACCTGACCGACCTGGGCATGGACGCGATCGCCGCGCACGAGCACGACATCACCGCCTATGCGCTTGACGGGCTCTCCGCGGTGCCGGGGCTGCGGATCATCGGCCCGCCGGACGCGGTCGACCGGGGTGGTGCCGTCTCGTTCGTACTCACCGGAACCGACGACCGGCCGTTGCACCCGCACGACGTCGGGCAGCTGCTCGACGAGCTGGGTGTGGCCGTGCGCGTCGGGCATCACTGTGCCCGCCCGGTCTGCCTGCGCTTCGGCGTCCCGGCTACGACACGGGCCTCCTTCCACCTGTACTCGACCCGTGGTGAGGTCGACGCGCTCGTGGAAGGTCTGGGGCATGTACGGAGGTTCTTCGGGACGTGAACCTTGACTCCATGTACCAGGAGATCATCCTGGACCACTACCGCAACCCGCACCATCGCGGGCTGCGGGAGCCGTTCGACACCGAGGTCCACCATGTGAACCCGACCTGCGGGGACGAGGTGACCCTGCGGGTCAAGGTGGCGGACGGGGTGGTGGCGGATGTCTCCTACGAGAGCGAAGGCTGTTCGATCAGTCAGGCGTCCGCGAGCGTGATGACCGATCTTGTGATCGGCAGGTCTGTGCACGACGCGCTTGAACTGGGCCGGGAGTTCCTGGCGCTGATGCAGTCTCGGGGCACCGTCGAACCGGACGAGGACGTGCTGGAGGACGCGGTCGCGTTCGCGGGCGTGTCCAGGTACCCGGCCAGGGTCAAGTGCGCTCTGCTGTCGTGGATGGCCTGGAAGGACGCGACCGCGCAGGCGCTGGGCGGCATCCCGGAACAGGAGGTGGATCGGTGAGCGAGACCGTTGTCACGGAGCAGGAGGTGGCCGGGACGGAA
>NZ_CADDZT010000036.1:35399-39915 GCF_902812655.1 Candidatus Frankia meridionalis
GGCGGTGGACAAGGCGGCTGTCGACGACGTCGAGGAGGCCATGCGTGACGTCGTCGACCCGGAACTCGGGATCAACGTCGTCGACCTGGGCCTTGTCTATGGCATCAACGTCCACGACGACAACACGGTGACCCTGGACATGACGTTGACGTCGGCGGCCTGCCCGCTGACGGACGTGATCGAGGACCAGACCCGCTCGGCCCTGACCGACGGGCCGGACGGACTGGTCAACGACGTGACCATCAACTGGGTCTGGATGCCGCCGTGGGGTCCCGACAAGATCACGGATGACGGTCGCGAGCAGCTGCGCGCACTCGGCTTCAACGTCTGACCCGACGCTTGGCCCGACGCTTGGCCCGATCGAGCGCATTCTCTTTTCGTGATCAGTGTGACTTTGTCGGTATGCACGCTTTTCTGGTCGATTCACGTGCATACCGACAAAGTCGCGCCGATCATGGTTGTCGGCTGTTTGCGGCAAGGGTGTACGCCACGGTTTGTGTCACATAGTCGGCATGTCGTGTCACATCGACCCAGGTGAAGCGGAGCACGGTCCAGCCCAGCGTTGTCAGCATGTTCTGCCGGTGGCGGTCGCGGTAAAGCGCATGTGGATCGGCGTGCACGACCCCGCCGTCGGCTTCGACGTCGAGCCGGAGGCTCGGCCAGGCCAGGTCGAGGCGGGCGACGATGCGTCCGGCTGTGTTCCTGACCGGCCACTGGAGTTGTTCCGGGGCCAGTCCGGCGTCGGCGAGGAGCAGTCGTAGCCGTGTTTCAAGGGGGGACTCGGCCCGGCTGTCGGCGCGCTGCCACCAACCCGACCGTGCCGCCGCCCCCCGTCTACCGAAGACGAGCGACCGGGCCACAGCAAGATCGGCGATATGTCCGGCGTGCAGCGTTGCGTCCATGAGTGCAACGGCGTCAGCGCGTTCACTGCGTAGCACCATGTCGGCGAGCGTGCGGGTCGGCGAGGTGGTCGGAATACCGGATGCATCCGTGACGTGGGCGGGCGGTATGTCCCCCCAGCGCAATACGACGCCATCTGGCTGCCTCCGCGCGGATCGGCATGGCAGCAGAAGATGCACGGGTTCGTCGCGCACTGCCGTCGGAAGGCTGTCGAACCCGAGAAGCCGTGCCGCGGTGATCTCGCAGGCAACGGCATCCGGGCGGCGCAGCAGGGCCGCGCGTACCGTCCCGCGAAGCGGATCGGCGCCGGGTACCAGGTACGCGCCTGGGCCCGCCGGCTGCCACTGACCGGTTCGGACGAAACGCGCGATCTGCCGGCGGGTCAGCCCGAAGGCCTGAGCCTGGGAACTACTGATCATTCCGTCCTGCCGCCGTGCCTGACGGAGCAGAGCCGGGGTTGGACCGGGACAGGGGTCAACCATGACAAGATCATGCTTGGTCTGGCCGAAACGGCGCCATACCTGAGCTGTGTCTGTGGATAACCATCGATCAAGATTGCTGCAAGTTTGTTGCCACGTACGCAAAACAGCAGCTATTGCGTATCGAACAGCAAAGTCGTCGAGATCATCTAGTGCCGGGTCGGGCAACGTTGGCCGTCGCGAGCCGTGTCCGGGTGGATGCATGGCGAGGCGGAGGAGGCCCAGGCTGCGGTGTTCTACCTGGGCCGACGGAGCC
The DNA here is from genome assembly GCF_902812655.1 of Candidatus Frankia meridionalis. Taxonomy (GTDB): domain Bacteria; phylum Actinomycetota; class Actinomycetes; order Frankiales; family Frankiaceae; genus Protofrankia; species Protofrankia meridionalis. The sequence goes on from NZ_CADDZT010000036.1 coordinate 37,035, forward strand.
GGGGTACCCCGTGCATCGCGAAGCGATGGATGGGGAGGCGATGAAGCCAGAGGCCGGCTGGACGTGGTGTAGCAGGGCAGACGTTGCCTGATGCGGCGCTACCGCCACAGCTGTCATGGTGCGACTCCTCCCGGGTCCGGATGGTATGTTCGCTGTAAAGCAAACGTCATAGTATGACTTACTTATGGCGGTGTGTGTAAGGATTCCTGCCGGGTAGCAATAGGTCGTGGGTGTTCCACTGAGCTCTGACCGGCATCCGGAGGTCGGCGATCACATCCGCCTCGGATGCGATCTTTCGTGTGGGGTCGACCCGCGTGGATTCGCGGATTCCCGCGCGTGTCCTACCTGGTCGGGCTGAGGATGGTGAGGTGGACGACCTCGTGGTTCCTCTCGCAGCCAACGGGCGGGAAGCGCGGGAAGCGCGGGAAGCGCGGGAAGCGCGGGAAGCGCGGGAAGCGCGGTGACTGCCATGGTGCCGGAACCCACCGGGCAGCGGCGGCGGATACGGCCGGCGGACGTCGTGTGCGTCGGCGGCCTGGCCGTCCAGACGATCTGGGGATCGGTCAGCGTCCTGTTGATCCCGCAGCTCATCGGTACTCATCCCGTGCTGCTCGAACTGCTGAGCGCGACATCGCCGGCCATGGTCGCCGCGGGAGCGTTCGCGCGGGCGGGCCACGCCGCCCTGGTCACGGCCCTGGCCGCGCCCACCGTCGGCTGGGTGCCCCTGGACGTGTTCGGCTGGTGGGCGGGCCGCCGCTACGGCCGGTCGGCCGTCGACCTGCTCACCCGCGGGCGGCCGAGGAGCGCGCAGTTCGCCGGCCGCGTCGACGGGCTGGTGGGGCGGTGGGGGTTCGGCGTCCTTGTGCTCGCACCGTGGTTACCGATCCCGAACCAGCTGATCTACGCCGCTGCGGGATGGTACGGAATGTCGCTGCCGTGGTTCCTGATCGGTGACATCCTCGGCACGTTCCTGCGGACCGTCGTCGTCGTCGGTCTTGGCTACGCGCTCGGTGACCAGGCTGTGGGGGTCGCCACCGCGATCTCCCGCGACACCGTGCTGAGTCTCGTGGTGCTACTCGTCGCACTGATCGTCTGGGTGGGCCTGCGGCGCTGGCAGGGTTCCGGCCGGTCGACGACCGCCCGCCCAAGGTGGCGGTGGTGCGCGTCGCGGCATCTCGGACCGGAAGCCGCCGACCGTTGCCCCGACGAGTCGGCCGGCGTCGACGGACCCGTGCTCGCCTGTCATCCGACGGTGGACGAATAACCGACCGCGTGTTTCTGACGCCCGTGTTTCTGACGCCCCGCCGCCGGATGTATGGTCACCGGCCTCGTCCGGTTGGGTCTCGCTCGCACATCAGGCCGTGCCCGACCTCGTCCCGGACGAGGGGCCGAGCATGGCCAAGACCCCGCTTGTCATCGCGATGCCGGAGCCGATGGCCCGCGCGCTCGGCTGGCTGAAGAGGTCTGTCGGCTGGTCCGACCTGCGTGGCCTTGCCGACGATCCGCAGGGCTGGGGCAGGTACGGGCATCCGGAGTGGGGTCCGTTTCGCCTGGGTAAGACCAACCCGACGGTGTCCACCGCGGGTCTCAATGCCACGGTTTTCGCGTTCGCGGCGGCCGTCGGTCGCCAGACACCGACGCTCGTCCCGGCGGACATCGCCGACCGGAACGCATGGGGAACTGCGACAGCATCCGAGTCTGTCGGACCCGCTCTCCGCACCTGTGGACATCGGGTGGCCCAGACTCGAGATGGGCCGCCGGGACCCGATCCTCATGAATGAGGATCATGGCTCTGACCTGCGACGTTGCACTACCGCCGGACCGCTGCAGAACGAGCCCCGGATCGGCCCCGCAAACACCCAGTGACCTGCGGGTTCACACTCGCATCCGCGATCATCCCTGGAGGGATCGAAACAATGAGGGATACTCCGTCCACTCGTCTTCCTCTGAACCGCGCACCAATTTGAAGATGCCCTCTCAACCCGATGAGCCGAAGTGTCGGAAACTTCGGTTTTCCCGGGCTGGAGGGCGCCTTCATATCTGCGATGCCGTTGTCGCCAGTATTTATCCGACATCCGTGAAATAGGAAATCATCTATCTGTCGCTACGCCTGACGTCAATTCCCTGGGTGGCTGACGGCTCCCGGAACGGGATCGTTCACATTCGGGTCGGGCTCGGTGACGTCAGTCATGAAAGCGTCCGACCTCGACGTTCTCCAGAATGCCGAGGGCGTCGGGCACGAGGACCGCCGCCGAATAGTAGGCGCTCACCAGATACGAGATGATGGCCTTCTCATCAATACCCATGAAACGGACGGACAGGCCGGGAGAGTACTCATCCGGTATTCCGGTCTGGTGCAGGCCGACGACACCCTGGTCCTCCTCGCCGGTACGTATCACGATGATTGAACTGGTGCGGGCCGCGGTGACCGGGATCTTGTTGCAGGGCAGGATGGGCACCCCGCGCCAGGCCGGCACCATGTTGCCGGTGATATCGATGCTCTGCGGGTAGATGCCCCGATGGGTGCATTCCCGGCCGAAAGCGGCGATGGCCCGTGGGTGTGCCAGGATGAAGCGTGTGCCGCGCTGCCGGGAGAGCATCTCGTCAAGGTCGTCGGGGGTGGGCGGCCCGGTCCTGGTCTGCACCCGGTGTTTGAGATCGGCATTGTGCAGCAGGCCGAACTCCCGGTTGTTGACCAGCTCGTTTTCCTGCCGCTCGCGCAGTGCCTCGATGGTGAGCCGCAGCTGCTGTTCGGTCTGGTTCATCGGCTCGTTGTAGAGATCGGCCACCCGGGTGTGCACCCTGAGGATGGTCTGGGCGACGCTGAGCTCGTATTCCCGTGGCGTGAGGTCGTACTCGACGTAGGTGCCGGGCAGGTCCG
>NZ_CADDZT010000036.1:40215-44710 GCF_902812655.1 Candidatus Frankia meridionalis
GCTCGCCGGTGTGCCCGGCGGCGAGCGTGATGGCGGCTTCGCCGTACTTGTTGCGGGGTGGTTCCGGCTGGTTCTGGTGTTGTTCGAGCTGGCTGCGCAGGGCTTCGGAGCGGTTGCGGAGCTCCTCGAACGCGGCCCGGGGGAGCGTCAGCACCGTACATCCGGTGATCGCTCGGACGGTGAACTCCCAGTCGCCGGGTGGGTCGGTCAGGATCTGCTCACCGAAGTAGTCGCCGTCGGAGAGAGTCCCCAGAGCGGCTTCTGCCCCGTACGCGCCGTTGCCGATCTTGTTTACCTTGCCGTGCGCGATGAGATGGACGGTGTCGGCCGGCTGGCCGGTCTGCACGAGCACGTCCCCGGATGCGTACTCCCGCTGGACGAACCGGTCAGCCAGCGCGTCGAGTATCTCGACATCATCGAACCCGCGCAGCGCCGGCAGTTCGCCGAGTTCCCGCGGGATGACGCGCACCTCGGCACCGACGTTGGTGAAGGTGACCCGGCCGTCGCCCACGGTGTAGCTCAACCGTCGGTTCACCCGGTACACACCGCCGGCCACCTGAACCCAGGGGAGCACCCGCAGTAGCCAGCGCGAGGAGATCTCCTGCATCTGCGGGACGGACTTCGTGATCGTGGAGAGATTACGTGCGGCTGCCGTGCCCAGGCTCAGCGGAGGCTGGCCGCCCGCGGAGCCAGGTTCTGAATCCACCAGTTCGGTCATGATCTACCTCTTCTTTCCGGTCATAGGCTGACCCGACACCAGGCATCGGGTCATTGATCGGGTAATTTCCGGGAGCGGAGGGCTGAACGAATGCTGCCGGAAATCCGGAGGGCCGGACGGACGGACGCCAATATGCGGGCGTACGGGAAAGTGCCCTGTCCCGGCGTCGCAGACAGGCGAGTGCAGTACCGGTCAGGAGAGAGCCGGAGGTCGGGATGCGGCTTGGGCGTGATCGCACCCCGATGGCCGGGGGTGCGAATAGCTGCGGCGAGGAAGCTGAACTGAACCTACTCGATCATGATTGTTCGTGGAGCGTGATCCGAGGTTCTGACGGAACGGCAAAGATGTTCGCGTCCACGCGGCCCGATTTCCACGTCACACTACCGTGAATCTTTCGGCGCGGACGGGACACGGCGGGATGTTGCCGGATATTAAAAGGTGGCTGTAGGAACCATTTTCGCGTGTCGCAGACCCGGAGCAAGAACCTTCGAGGTAAGTCCGGGCTGGACTCGGAGAACTGTCGGCGCAGGTGGGCGCCAGCCAATCTGGTGCATTCGTACCCCCGTCTCGATGCGCCTCCTATCGTCGCACAGTCATGCCTGTGCGCGTCAAGTCCGTTGCGGGCGGTTTTTGTTCTGGATGAACTCTTGACGGCGGCATCCAAGGGATATAAATTATCTCGGCCTACTCGAAATGATCATCGTTGTCGCGTGTCGTGTGGAGGCGCTCCCTGGGCCGGGCGGCCGGATGCGGGCTCTGTCATATCGGGCGCAGGCGAGATATGGTGAATCCCGTTTCGGGTGAGTGATCTGGTGGCCAGAGCAAGCCCGGTGAAGGTTGCGGAAGCTGATCTCGGGGTCCGCCCTCCCGCATCCTCCATATCTGTCTGTCTTCTATCCGTATGTCCGGTCGAACCGGGCCGGGCATGTTTCCTCGACCAGCTCGACCATGGTGACAGCGGTGCTGGAGGTAAACTTCTCACATTTTCCCGGGGCTTCAACAACCCCTGAGAACCAGGAGAACCACCTTTGGTGACGGCGTCACGGTAGATTCGATCGACAATTCATGGACAATGGCTTCCGAAAAACTTCGACAAGTCGGGACCGCCGGTCCGCGACAGAGGAAGGCTAGGTGCCGGTCATGCAGCCATTCGAGCTCCCGGAATTCTACATGCCCTACCCGGCACGGCTGAATCCGAACCTGGAACGGGCCCGCGAGCACAGTAAAGCCTGGGCTTACGAGATGGAAATGATCGACGCGCCGCAGAACGGCGCCGTAATCTGGTGTGAGCGCGACTTCGACTCCCACGACTATGCGCTGCTCTGTGCCTATACCCATCCGGACGCGATGGGTCCGGAGCTTGACCTGGTAACCGCCTGGTACGTCTGGGTGTTCTACTTCGACGACCACTTCCTGGAGTTCTTCAAGCGTACCCGTGACATGGCTGGCGCCAGGGATTACCTTGATCGGCTGCGGGTGTTCATGCCGGTGGAAGGTGCGATCATCGAGACGCCGATCAATCCGGTGGAACGCGGCCTTGCCGACCTGTGGACCCGCACCGTCCCGGCGAGGTCCGCGGACTGGCGACACCGGTTCACGGACAGTACCAGGAACCTCCTGGACGAATCCCTGTGGGAACTTTCCAACATCAATGAGAGGCGGGTTGCCAACCCCGTTGAATACATCGAGATGCGGCGTAAGGTCGGCGGAGCCCCCTGGTCGGCGAACCTCGTCGAACACGCTGTGGATGCTGAAGTACCCGCCGAGATCGCCGCGACCCGGCCGATGCAGGTACTCAGGGACACTTTCTCCGACGGAGTGCATCTGCGCAACGACCTGTTCTCCTACCAACGCGAGGTCGAGGACGAGGGCGAACTCAGCAACAGCGTGCTGGTATTCGAACGATTCCTCGGCTGCGGAACCCAGGACGCCGCCGATGCCGTCAACGATCTGCTCACATCCCGGCTGCATCAGTTCGAGCACACCACCTTCACCGAGTTACCTCCGATCCTCGAGGAACACGGCATCGACCCGAAGACCAGAGCGGAGGTCCTGGCCTATGTGAAAGGACTACAGGACTGGCAGTCGGGTGGTCACGAATGGCACCTGCGGTCGAGCCGCTACATGAATGGCGGTTTCCAGGACGCGAGCGGCGTTCTGGGCGGTCCGACGGGCCTGGGTACCTCGGCGGCGCGCGTCGTGTCCTCGCTCGTCTCGACGGCACCGCAGAGGCTGAGGAGTTTCACGCACGTTCCGTACCAGGTCATCGGGCCGGTACGACATCCTGATTTCTACATGCCGTTTTCCACCGGGCAGAGCCCGCACCTGCACGTTTCGCGTCGCCACATCGTGGAGTGGGCACGTCGGATGGGGATGCTGGACCCGGTGCCCGGAATCTGGGACGAGCACAAACTCAAGGCGTTCGACTTCGCTCTGTGTTCGGCCGGGATCCACCCGGACGCGACCCCGGATCAGTTGAACCTGACGACGGGCTGGCTGACCTGGGGAACCTACGGGGACGACTATTATCCGGTGATCTTCGGTCGCACCCGTGACATCGGGGGAGCGACGGCATCCAACAAACGACTGTCGGAATTCATGCCGGTGGAGTCCACCGTTGTTCCGGTCCCCGTAAATGCGCTGGAACTCGGCCTTGCCGACCTGTGGGCCCGGACCGCGGAACCCATGACCGTAAGCGCGCGCCGCACCTTCCGCCATGCGGTCGAGGACATGATCGATAGCTGGTTGTGGGAACTCGCCAACCAGATGCAGAACCGTATTCCCGACCCGATCGACTACATCGAGATGCGCCGAAAAACCTTCGGTTCGGATCTCACCATGAGCTTGTCCCGGCTGGCTCACGGGCAGGCGGTGCCACCCGAGATCTACCGGACCCGGCCGATCAGAGCACTGGAGAACTCGGCTGCGGATTACGCCTGTCTGCTCAACGACATTTTCTCCTACCAGAAGGAGATCCAGTTCGAGGGGGAGATTCACAACTGCGTTCTCGTCGTCCAGAACTTCCTCGACTGCGATCTGAAAAATGCCGTCGGCATCGTCAACGATCTGATGACCTCCCGAATGCGCCAGTTCGAACATGTCGTCTCCACCGAACTGCCCGCTCTATTCGACGGTTTCAACCTGGACACCGATGCGCGTAGTACGCTGATTGGATACGCCGAGGAACTCCAGAACTGGCTGGCCGGAATCCTCGTATGGCATCAGGGAACCCATCGATACGAGGAATCCGAGCTGCTGTACCATCCGGCAGCCGGGGTACCGCCATTCGGTGGCCCCACGGGGCTGGGTACATCGGCGGCCCGCATCGGACAGCTCCACGGTATTGCGGTGTCATAGAGCGCCGAACGCGCAGGTGACCGCCTGGAAGCGCTCCGGCTGTGCGGAGATGCCGCAATCCGCACAGCCGGAGAAGAACACGGCCGGAGAACAGCACAGGCCGAAGGCGGGACCTGAGGGTCCGTCAGCGCCAGGCGGTCTCCGACACGGGGGAGCGGCCGATGAGTGGGCGCCACCAGGACTCGTTCTCGCGGTACCAGGCGACGGTGGCCTTCATCCCGTCGGCGAAACCGATCTCGGGTGCCCAGCCGAGCTCGTCGCGCAGCTTGGACGAGTCGAGCAGGTAGCGCCGGTCGTGGGACGGGCGGTCCGGCACGATTGTCTTCAGCGACCCCGGCAGGCCCAGCTCGGCGAGGATGGTGTCGGCGATGGTCTCGATGTCGGCCTCGACCCCGCTGCCCACGTGGTAGGTCTCGCCGA
>NZ_CADDZT010000036.1:45022-62612 GCF_902812655.1 Candidatus Frankia meridionalis
GGTCGGCGACGTGCAGCCACTCCCGGCGGTTGCGCACCGACGCATACAGCGGCAGGTTCTCGCCCTGTAGTGCCCGGGTCACGAACAGTGGGATGACCTTCTCCGGGAACTGGTACGGCCCGTAGTTGTTCGAACAGTTCGTGATGGTCACCGGCAGGTCGTAGGTGAGGCCGTAGGCGCGCACCGCGTGGTCACCGCCGGCCTTGGCCGCGTTGTACGGCGTCCGGGGCAGGTAGGGGGAGTCCTCGGTAAACGCGCCCGGATCGTCGAGGTCCATGTCGCCGTAGACCTCGCAGGTCGAGATCTGGTGAAAGCGTGCCACGCCGACGGTGCGGGCGGCCTCCAGCAGCGTCTGTGTCCCGATGACGTTGGTCGAGAAGAAGTCACCCGGACGGATGATCGCCAGGCTGTTGTGCGACTCGGCGGCGAAGTTGACCACGACATCGACCTGGTGCTCGCGCAGCAGCGACTCGATCAGCTCGCGGTCGCGGATGTCGCCGTGCACGAAGGTGATCGTTTCCAGGACGTCGGTGAGGTTCTCGCGGCAGCCCGCGTAGGTCAGGGCGTCCAGGGCGACCACCTGGTCTCCCGCGTGGTGCTCACGCCAGTAGCGGACGAAGTTCGACCCGATGAACCCGGCGGCCCCGGTCACCAGCAGCGTCGACATTGTGTGCGCGTCCCCCTTGAGAGAAGTCGAGGTCGGCGGCCCCCGGGGGGCCGTCCGGGCGCCAGCCTCTCATGCGGGGGGCTCAGCCCAGCCGGGTGACCGCGACGGTGACGCCCAAGGAGGTGGACGAACCGCCGGAGTAGACGCCGAGCAGGGGCGGGACGTCGTTGTAGTCACGTCCACGGGCGACGATCACATGCTGTTCCCCGACGGCGACGCCGTTGGTCGGGTCGAAGCCCCACCAGTCACCGAGCCAGCCCTCCACCCACGCGTGGCTCTGGCCGACGACGGTCTCGCCGACCGCGGCGTCGGCGGACGGGTGCAGGTAGCCGGACACGTAGCGGGCCGGCAGGCCCGCCGCCCGCATCAGGACCAGCGCCAGGTGCGCGAAGTCCTGACAGACACCCTCGCCCTGCTTCCACGCGTCCACCGCGGAGGTGTGCACGCCGGTGGTGCCGTGGCGGTAGGTCAGGCGTTCACGCACCCAGTCGCCGACGGCCGGCACGAACTCGTCCGGGGTGTGGCGTGCGGCGAGCTCGCGGGCGGTGTCCGCAAGTTCGGGATGGTCGGGGGCGGAGTGGCTCGGGCGGATGAACTCGACGAACCGGTCCGTGACCGGCTCGTCGGCAAGCGCCGTCCACCTCGGCACGTTGGTCGGGCGGCCCCGGCCGGACGCGGTCTGGACCACCGACCGGCCGGTGACGATCAGCTCCTGGTGCGGGCCGTGGATGTCGAACGCGGTGACCTGCGTACCCCAGTAGTCCCAGTAGCGGTAGGTCGTCGCGGCCGGTTCGGTGCGCACGTCCGCCTCGAGGGTGACCTGGCCGGACGCGGTCTGCGGGACGATCCGGGCCTCGTTGTAGGAGGAGATCACCGGGTTCCCGTACCGGTAACCGGTGGAGTGTTCGACACGGACCTGCCAGCTCATGCCGGCACCTCCGTCGCCCACGACCGCGGTGCGTCCCGGGCGAAGTAGCGGGTGGTGACCGCCTCGCTGACGGTGGAACAGGTGCGCTGCAGGGACACCAGCAGGTCGGGCATGTCGTCGACGAGCTCGTCCACGCTGCGGAACTCAAGTTCCGTGCGGGTCCGTCCGACGATCCGCCGTGCTTTGTCGTCGAGGGTGAACCGGGCCCGGCCACGGGCGCCGTCGAGTTCGGCGAGGATCTGTTCGGCCATGGACAGCGACCAGTACACCGACCGGGGGAACAACCGGTCGAGCAGCAGGAACTCGGCGACACGGCTGGCGTCCACCGCCCGCCGGTAGGTCCGCAGGTAGGCCTCGTGCGCTCCGCAGGAACGCAGCAGGCTCACCCAGCTCTGGGAGGCGGGATCCTCGCTGATGCTCGACGACAGCAGCCGGCCGGTCATGTCGACGCGTTCCAGGCTGCGGCCCAACACCAGGAAGCGCCACCCGTCGTCGCGGGCGAGTGTCGCGTCGACGAGACCGGCGAGCATCGCGGTGCGTTCCCGGATGGTGCGGAAGAAGACGTGCGGGCCGAGCCGGCGGGCGAGCTGTTCGGAGTGCGACAGGTCGTTCCAGGTCGCGTTCAGGCATTCCCAGACCTCGCTGGACACGACGTCACGGGCGCCGCGGGCGTTCTCCCGGGCGGCGCAGATCGCGCCGGTGATGCTGGAGGGGTTGTCCGGGTCGAACGCGAGCAGCTCGGTGACCCCTCGCGAGTCCGTCTCGCCGTCGGGTGCGGGCAGCCCCATCACGGCCAGTAGTTCCCGACCGGCGGACGCCTCGTCCAACCACGGGTCCTCCAGCACCCGCTGGACGTGGACGTCGAGGATGCGTGCGGTGTGTTCGGCGCGTTCGGAATAGCGGCCGATCCAGAACAGCGACTCGGCGACACGGCTCAGCACGGACGCACCACCACCAGCTGCCGCCGTTGCTGTTGTTGCTGTTGTTGCTGCTGGTCGGACGATGCGGACGGGCCGATGTCAGGGCCCTCGGCGACCGGTGGCGACATGCCCGCCGGCCGGTTGCGTATGGAGACGCTCTCGCGGGTGGACGCCTCCGGCGCGAGTACCCAGGTGTCCTTGGAACCGCCGCCCTGACTGGAGTTGACGATGAGGCTGCCGCGGGGGAGCGCCACCCGGGTCAGTCCTCCCGGCAGCACCCATATCTTCGTGCCGTCGTTGACCGCGAACGGGCGCAGGTCCACGTGCCGCGGCCCGAGCCGGTCATCGGCGAGGGTCGGCGAGGTCGACAGCCGCACGACCCGCTGGGCGATCCAGCCGCGGGGATCGGCCTCGATCTTCGCTCGCAGGGCGTCGAGTTCGGCGGCGGACGCCTGCGGGCCGATGACGATGCCCTTGCCGCCGGAGCCGTCCACCGGTTTGAGCACGAGCTGGTCGAGCCGTTCGAGCACGTGGGCACGCTGGTCGGGTTCTTCCAGGCGGTAGGTGTCGACGTTGGCCAGGATGGGTTCCTCGCCGAGGTAGTACCGGATGAGGTCGGGGACGTAGGTGTACATCAGCTTGTCGTCGGCGACGCCGTTGCCCACCGCGTTGGCGATGGTGACCCGGCCGGCCCGTGCCGCGTTGAGCAGCCCGGCGCAGCCGACCACGGACTCGGGACGGAAGTGCAGCGGGTCCAGCCAGTCGTCATCGATCCGGCGGTAGACGACGTGGACGGGTTTGTCACCCTCGGTCGTGCGCATAGTGACGTTGTTGTTGCGGACGGTGAGATCGCGTCCTTCGACGAGTTCGACGCCCATCTGGCGGGCGAGCAGGGCGTGCTCGAAGTACGCCGAGTTGTACACGCCAGGTGTCAGCACGACCACGGTCGGGTCTGCGACGTCCGGCGGCCCGGCGGCACGCAGGGCGTACAGCAGGTGGGCGGCGTAGTCCGCGACCGGGCGCACCCGGTGGGTGGCGAACAGTTCCGGGAACACCCGGGTCATCGCGCGCCGGTTCTCGACCACGTAGCTGACCCCGGACGGGACGCGCACGTTGTCCTCGAGGACCCGGAATCCGCCCTGCTCGTCACGGATCAGATCGATGCCGCTGACGTGCGCGCGGACGCCGTTCGGCGGGTCGATGCCGTGTGCGGCGCGGTGGAAGTGCGCGCTCGACAGCACCAGCCGGCGGGGGACGATGCCGTCCTCCAGCACTTCGGCACGCCCGTAGACGTCGGCGAGGAACGCCTCCAGGGTCCGTATCCGCTGGGTGATCCCCCGTTCGATGATCTCCCACTCCGGATTGTCCAGCAGGCGCGGGACCAGGTCGAGGGGGAACGGCCGTTCCTCGCCGAAGAGGTTGAAGGTGATACCGGCGTCGCGGAACGCCCGGTCGAGCGCGGCCTTGCGGCCGGCGAGGTCACTGCTGCTGAGCGGTTGCAACGCGTCGTAGAGAGAGGAGTACACCCCCCGAGGGGTGTCGGGGGCTTCGAACACCTCGTCCCACGCAGCCGTGGCCTCGGCCTCCGCCGCATACCCTTCGAACAGGTCCGCCACGGCTTGAGCCTAGATTGCCCGTGTTACCACCACATGACGGTTCTCCTGACCCGCAAGGTGTGGAAGTGACCATTCCGGCTTCCGCCGGAGGCCGGGGAGGGCCGAGGTCCGTGCCGGGTGCGTAACCGTACTCTGGGACAATGGGCTCGGTGGTGACGTTCGCAGCGTCGAGGTCCGCCGTCCTAGAAAGTTCCCGGCGTTGACGTTCACGGCTTCGTGAGAGGCCGTGACGCGGGCCGTGCCGTCCTGCTGCCGCGTTTGCTGACGTCTTCCCGGAAGGCCACGTGCACATATGATCATCGCGTCCGATCTGGAGTTGCGGGCCGGCGCCCGCACACTCATCGAGGCGGTGTCGTTCCGCATCCAACCGGGTGACCGGATCGGGCTGGTCGGACGCAACGGCGCGGGCAAGACGACCCTGCTCAGGACCCTCGCCCGCGAGACCCTGCCGTTCGCCGGCAAGATCGACGTTCGCGGTGAGCTGGGCTACCTACCGCAGGATCCCCGGGCCGGCGACCCCGCGGACACGGCTCGTGACCGGGTGCTGTCCGCCCGTGGCCTCGACGCGTTGCTGCGTGAGATGGAGAAGCTCCAGCTGGAGATGGCGGAGCTGGTCGACGAGGCCGCGCGGGACACGGCCATCCGCCGCTACGGTCGCCTCGAGGAGCGCTTCGGCACCCTCGGCGGGTATGCGGCCGAGGCCGAGGCGGCCCGGATCTGCTCCGCGCTGGGGCTCGCAGACCGGGTGCTCGGCCAGCAGCTCGGGACGCTGTCCGGTGGCCAGCGGCGCCGGGTGGAACTGGCTCGCATCCTGTTCGCCGGGGCCGGTGACAACGAGGCCACCCTGCTGCTCGACGAACCCACCAACCATCTCGACGCCGACTCGATCGTCTGGTTGCGCGAGTTCCTGCGCTCCCATGACAGCGGGCTGGTCGTCGTCAGCCACGACGTCGACCTGTTGGACCGCTGCGTCAACAAGGTCTTCTACCTCGACGCCACCCGCGCCGCCCTCGACGTCTACAACGTCAACTGGAAGACCTACCTGTCGCAGCGGGAGCTCGACGAGCGTCGCCGCCGCCGCGAGCGGGCCAACGCCGAAAAGAAGATCGACGCGCTGAAGGTCCAGGCCGACAAGATGCGGGCCAAGGCGACCAAGGCCCGCGCCGCCCACCAGATGGACCGTCGCGCCGAGCGGCTCGCCGCCGGGCTCGCCGCGGTACGGGTCGCCGACCGGGTCGCCAAGCTGCGTTTCCCCGACCCGGCCCCGTGCGGACGCACCCCGCTGACCGCAACCGGGCTGTCCAAGTCCTACGGGTCGCTGGAGGTCTTCGCCGGGGTGGACCTGGCGATCGACCGCGGTGCGCGGGTCGTCGTGCTCGGCCTCAACGGTGCCGGTAAGACGACGCTGCTGCGGATGCTCGCCGGTGTCGAGGTCCCGGACACCGGCGAGGTCCACCCCGGTCACGGGCTGCGGCTCGGCTACTACGCGCAGGAGCACGAGACCCTCGACACCAACCGGTCGGTGCTGGACAACATGCGTGCCGCCGCGCCCGGTACCTCCGACGTGGAGCTGCGGCGCATCCTCGGCGCCTTCCTGTTCAGCGGGGACACCGTCTCCCAACCGGCCGGCACGCTGTCGGGCGGGGAGAAGACCAGGCTGGCGCTGGCCGGGCTGGTGTGCAGCGCCGCGAACGTGCTGCTGTTGGACGAGCCGACCAACAACCTCGACCCGGCGTCCCGGGACGAGGTACTGGCCGCCCTCGCCACGTTCCGGGGGGCGGTCGTGCTGGTCACCCACGACCCGGGCGCGGTCGAGGCGTTGGCGCCCGACAAGGTGCTCATGCTCCCGGACGGCGTCGAGGACTCCTGGTCCGCGGAGCTTCTCGAGCTGATCACGCTCGCCTGACCGGATCCGGCCACACCGAACCGGTTCACCCGGCGGCCGGTTCACCCGGCGCCAACTGTCGAGGAGTGCTGCATCAGGATGGTCGCGTGAGCACGGAAGGCGGCACAAAGGCGGTTCTGGCCGCGCTGACGGCCAATCTGGGGATCGCGGTGGCGAAGTTCGTCGCGTTCCTCATCACCCGGTCGTCGTCGATGCTGGCCGAGTCCATCCACTCGGTCGCCGACTCCGGAAACCAGGCCCTGCTTCTGCTCGGCAAACGGCGCGCCACCCGGCCGGCCGACGAGGAGCACCCCTTCGGCTACGGCCGGTCCCGTTACATTGCCGGTTTCCTCGTCGGGATCGTGCTGTTCAGCGTGGGTGGGCTGTTCTCGGTCCACGAGGGCGTGGCGAAACTGCGCCACCCCCACCAGCTCGACAGCGCGGCGGTGGCGGTCGTCGTCCTGCTCGTGGCGATCGGCCTGGAGGGATTCTCCTTCCGCACCGCCATCCGCGAAGCCCGTCACCTCAAGGGCGACGCCTCGTGGTGGGGGTTCGTCCGGGGTGCGCGCGCCCCTGAACTGCCCGTGGTGCTCCTGGAGGACCTGGCCGCGCTGGTCGGTCTCGCGCTGGCCCTCGGCGGGGTCGGTCTCACCGTCGTCACCGACGATCCGGTCTGGGACGGCGCGGGTACCCTCGCGATCGGCATCCTGCTGCTCGTGGTCGCGGTCATCGTGGCGGTCGAGACCCAGGCGATGCTGGTCGGGGAGGCCGCTACCCCGGCGATGGTCGCTACCATCCGCGGCGTCCTCGTGGGGTCGCCGCACATCACCCAGGTCATCCACGTGCGCACGCTGCATCTGGGACCCGACGAGCTGCTCGTGGCCGCCAAGATCGGACTGGACGTCGAGCTGACCGTGCCCGCTGTCGCCCGTGCGATCGACGACGCCGAGGCGCGGCTGCGGGCCGCCGTGCCGATCGCGTGCCGGATCTACCTTGAGCCCGACATTCCACACCAGCGCGAGCAGCAGCCGATCGCCGGCCGGCCCGAGTCCCCGCGGGTCGCCGGCACGGGCGGGCCCCACTGACCGGTCTCACCGACCGGTCTCACCGACCGGTCCCACTGACCGGTCTCACTGACCGGCCCCACCGGCGAGCGGGTCAGGGTGATCCGGGCAGGCAGGCGCGGGCGACGATCGCGGTGAGAGCTCCGACGCCGGTCAGGCCCAGCGGCAGGGTTCCCGCCCGAGCGGTGTCGCCCGGACCGTCCGGGCGAGGGTCGGGCGCCAGCGCCGGTACCAGCAGCCAGCAGTAGAACGGCAGCCAGGCCCGTGCCGCCTCCCCCGGAGCAAGGCCGGTCAGCATCCCGAATCCGATCGCGGCGACCGCGCCGAGCAGAAGGGGCCAGCCCGGCGTGAGCCGAACGCGCCGCGCCGCGCGCACGACCAGCGGCCCGCAGGCGACCAGGACGACCGCCAGGCCGACCGGAACGAGCGTCATCCATCCCCGGCCGGCCGTGGTGGAGCCGGCGGCCCGGGTACCTGCCACGGCGAACCCGTCCGGCCAGGAGTAGCCGCAGAACGCGGCGAGTGAGAGCGGCACCAGGAAACACGCCCCTGTGATCATGTTGAGCAGTGGTCGTCGGCGGACGAAGTACGTTGCGACGACCGCGATGCCAAGCCAGGGCACCCCGTAGTTGAACAGCGTGGCCATGCCGAGCAGCAGGCCGGATGCCGCGGACCACCCCAGCCGTCGTCCCGGTTCGGAGCCGATGACCCCGAAGGTGACGAAAGCGGCGGCCAGCGTCGCGGCCACGCCGTCCACCGACGCCACCATCCACACCGCCCAGGGCGCGAGCGCCAGTATCGGGACCAGCCGGCGGGCAGCGGTCTCGTGGCACAACGACCGGACCGCGATCGCGGCGAGGGGGAGCGCGGCGGCCCCCAGCGCCGTCAGGACGAGGCCCAGCGTGCCGGGTGCGGTGATCCCTAGCCGGGTCAGTGTCCACAGCAGCAACGCCGGTCCAGGGGGGTGGGAGCGGGTGTCGGAGCCGTAGGCGGACGCGTGGCCGGTGAACGTCCGCAGGAAGCCCAGCGGATCGTGGTCCACGGTCCCCAGCTCCGCCAGGTAGCCGTCCGGGCCGCTGAGCGGGCCGCTGAGGCCCGTCCGGCCGGCTGCCGCCAGGGCCACCGTCCATCCCAACGACGCGACGTAACCCGCGAGGAGGAGCCGGCCCCACCGCATCCGGCTATGGACACCGCGCCATGCGCCGACGACGACCACGGCGGCGACTGCCGGGGCGAGGAGGGACACCGGTGAGAAATGCGGACGTCGGGCCGCGGTGAACGGTACACCGGAGAACATCTCCGGCAGCGGTTCCAGGCCGCGGCCGCCAGTGCGCAGCAGCGCGGTCAGACCCAGGCAGGAAATTACCGCCCCGATCCACATCGTGATTTCCACGAACCGGGTGGGGTCGAGGCTGCGGGAGGACAGCCGGGGCATACGTCCGCGGGTACCCGCCATCCGAGTACCCGCCATCCGGGCGGCAAGCCGGACATCGGCCGCCTTCACAGCCGCCTTCACGGCTGCTTGTCCGGCGCGATGACCACATGTGCACCGTAGCCACGGCGGCAGCGCCGCGAACAGGTGGTGCACGATGTTCACCGGCGCGGATTCGACGATGTTCGTCGCGACGCGCCGTGACCCCTGTCGGACCAGGCAGGGGGCATTGGGGACACTGGTCTTCGCTGACGTTGGCGGACGCGTCGTTTCACCCGTTCCGGTGGGCGAAACGGCGTCGGGACCCGTGGCCGGGCGATAGCGGCTCGGCGGCGGGAAGAAGGGAAAGACGAGTGCAACCGGGTGACCGGTCGCGTGTGCAAAAAGGATCAGTGTGATGGATCACATGCGCTTCGAGTGGCGCGTTCACCGCGACTGAGTGAAGATCGGTTCGCAGATCATCTATCACGGAGGGGGCCACATTGGCCGAGCTTAGGAAAGGAACCCGGATCACCGGCGCGGAGCGCGACAAGCTTGCATCAGAGCTTCGGAAGAAGTATGAGGCTGGGCAGAGCATCCGCCTCCTCGCCGAGTCGTCGGGTCGTTCGTACGGGTTCGTTCACCGGATCCTCTCGGAGTCCGGTACGACTCTGAGAGGTCGAGGCGGCGCTACCCGAGGCAGCAAGAAGAAGAGCGCCTGACCATGTCGGTTCCGGCCGCCGCCGATCTGGCGGCGGCCGGTCTGGTCCTGACGATCGACGGCCCGAGGGTGACCATCGCCGTCGATCGCCAGGATCGCGTCATCGCGGGCGTTACCGCGGGTGCGTCGGTTCTGTCCGCCGCGTTCGCGGACATCGGACGATCCCTGCCGGGCAACGTCCGCCTGGTTGTTCTGCGGGTCGTCGGGGGCCCGCCGCCGTCCGGTCATCCCCGGGTTGATCCGGGGGTTCACGACGGGTTGGACGGTGCCGACGAGGATCTCCTGACCGAATGGCAGGCCGCGTTCGGCTGGTTGTCCCGCCCCGACCTGTTCAGCATCGCGGTCGTCAGCGGGTACGCCGTTGACGGTCTTCATCTTGCGCTCGCCTGTGACCTGCGTGTTCTCTGCGACGACGCGTATCTGACCCTGACCGGCATACATCGGGGCCGCATTCCGGCGTTCGGCGTCTCCCACGCCCTGGTCGACCTGGTCGGTTACGGTCGGGCGCTGGACCTCTGTGTGACGGGACGCGGGGTTCGCGCCCCGGAGGCCGTCGCGTTCGGGCTGGCGGACCGGGTGGCAGCCCCGGCCGATCTCGGCCGAGCAGTGGAGGATCTCGCTGCCGCGCTGCTTGCGGCGCCGCGGGAGCCGGCTATCGAGGTGAAGGCGTTGTTGCTCCGAAGCCGCGAACGGTCCCGGCCGGATCAGCAGCGCGCTGAGCGGGATGCCCAGTTGCGCTGCTCGTGGGAGACTGAGCCACCTGCGTGACCGCTCGGGAATGACTCTCCGCCTCGCTTGCTTACAGTGTTGCAGTTGTAATAGCTGGCTGTGGGGGTCGACTGATGAGATTCGAAGCGGGCGGGTCGCCCATGAGCGCTCGGGCGTTCCAGCGTGACCGTTCGGTCGCGCATCAGAAGCTGCGGCCAGGCACCCTGCGCAGGATCGCCGGGTTCGCGCGTCCGTACCGGCGGATGCTCCTGGGCTTCCTCGCCCTGATCGTGATCGATGCGGCCCTCGGCGCGACGCCCCCCCTGATCTTCCGGGCGATCATCGACGAGGGCATCATCCCCGGCCGGGTGGGCATCGTGGAGGCGCTGGCCGCGCTGGTCGGGGTGATCGCCCTGGTCGACGCGTTGCTGGCACTCGCGCAACGGTGGTTCTCCGCCCGCATCGGCGAAGGTCTGATCTTCGATATGCGGGCCCGTGTCTTCGACCATGTCCAGCGCCAGCCCCTCGCCTTCTTCACCCGCACCCAGACGGGTGCCCTGATCTCACGGCTGAACAACGACGTCCTGGGTGCCCAGTCGGCCTTCACCGGCACGCTGTCCTCGGTCCTGTCCAACTTCGTCTCCGTCGGTTTCGTGCTCGCCGCGATGATCGTGCTGTCCTGGCAGATCACGCTCGTCTCACTGGTCCTGCTGCCGGTGTTCATCGTCCCGGCCCGGCTGCTCGGCCCGAAACTCGCCGCCCTCACCCGCGAGGGCTACGGGCTCAAGGCCGATATGAACACCACGATGACCGAGCGCTTCAACGTGTCCGGGGCGATGCTCGCCAAGCTCTACGGCCGCCCGTCGAACGAGAACGGCGGGTTCCAGGCGAAGGCCGGCCGGGTCCGTGACATCGGCATCACCCAGGCCATGTACGGCCGGATCTTCTTCGCCTCGCTGACCCTCGTCGGGTCCCTGGCAACCGCGATCGTCTACGGGGTGGGTGGCCGGTTCGCGGCCGAGGGCGCGCTGCAGGTCGGCACGGTCGTCGCGCTGACGTCCTACCTCTCGCGTCTCTACGGCCCGTTGACCCAGCTGTCGAACGTCAACGTCGACGTGATGACCGCGCTGGTCTCCTTCGAGCGGGTGTTCGAAGTGCTTGACCTGGTGCCGGCGATCTCCGACCGGCCGGGCGCGGTCGATCTGCCGTCAGGACCGGCCACGATCGAGTTCGACGACGTCGGGTTCGGGTACCCGGCGGCGGCCGATGTGTCGCTCGCGTCCCTTGAGTCCGTGGCGGTGCTCGACCGGCGCTCACCCGAGCCCGTCCTGCACAACGTCTCGTTCCGGGTCGAATCCGGTGAACTGGTCGCGCTGGTCGGTCCGTCCGGTGCGGGCAAGACGACGATCAGCCAGTTGGTGCCCCGGATGTACGACGCGCGCACCGGCACGGTTCGCATCGGTGGCCACGACGTCCGCGACGTCACCCTCCAGTCGCTGCGGGACACCGTTGGCGTCGTCACCCAGGACGCGCACCTCTTCCACGACACGATCCGGGCGAACCTCGCCTACGCCCGGCCGGAGGCGACCGACGAGCAGATGTGGTCCGCCATGGACGCGGCCCAGATCTCCACTGTCGTGCGGGCGCTGCCGGACGGTCTCGACACCGTGGTCGGTGACCGTGGCTACCGTCTCTCCGGCGGTGAGAAGCAGCGGCTGGCCATCGCGCGGCTGCTGCTGAAGGAGCCCTCGATCGTGGTTCTGGACGAGGCCACCGCCCACCTCGACAGCGAGTCCGAAGCGGCGGTACAGCGCGCGCTGACCACGGCTCTGGAGGGCAGGACGTCGCTGGTGATCGCGCACCGACTGTCAACGGTTCGTGATGCCGACCGAATCCTCGTGATCGACGGCGGGCGGGTGGTCGAAAGCGGGCGGCATACGCAGCTGCTGGCCTTCGGTGGCCTGTACGCCGAGCTTTACCGCACCCAGTTCGACGGTCAGCGCCCGGCGCAGCCGGCGGCCGTCTGACCCGTTCGGTCCCTCGCCCGGGCCGCCCGGGCCGTCCGGGCCGTCCGGGCCGTTGTTCGGGGACGGCCGGCGACCGGGGACCGGCGCGCCGACCGTCCCGCCGGCTAGCCCGGCTGCGCTTTGCCGCTGTCGGTCGGCGTGTTGTCGGCCGGGGCGTCGCTACGGACAGCGTCCGCCTCCGGCTCGTCGTTCGGAAGGGCGATGTCGACATCGCCGGATGGATGGCGGTGGATCGCCGGGTTTTCGGTCATCTGCCTGCCCGCCGTGACCAGGGACGTTGCTTCACTTGCCGACCTCCGCGCGCTCTGGGGAGCTCGTCCGGGGGGACCGTCCGGCTCCCGTGCCGCCGTCCCGCTACGGTTCCTGCCCGCGCCGTCCGTAGCGGTGCAGACGCAATCGATCATACGCCGGTCGGTCGCATACCGCAGGTGGCAGACAGGAGGGTCTTTTTTCCTGTAGACGTAATACGTTCCGAGTGTCGATCGACGGAAAACGGGGGTGGGGTCGAAGTCGCCCCAGCTGTTTCCTAGGCTTATCTCGTGTCTCGCCGCGCGAAAATTGTATGTACACTCGGTCCCGCCACGAGCTCGCCTGAGATGATCAAGTCTCTGGTCGAAGCCGGGATGGACATTGCCCGCCTCAACCTGTCGCATGGCTCACATGAGCAGCATGCCGAAATCTACCGGCGCATCCGCGCCGCCGCCGACGCTGCCGGACGCAGCGTCGGCATCCTCGTCGACCTCCAGGGCCCGAAGATCAGACTCGGGAAGTTCGGGTCGGGGCAGGTCACCCTGCTTCCCGGCCAGCAGTTCACGATCACGACCGACGACGTGGTCGGCGACCAGCACCGGGTCGGAACCACCTTCTCCGGGCTGACCTCGGATGTGTCCAAGGGGGACAGCATCCTTGTCGACGACGGCCGACTGGCGCTCGAAGTCACCGATGTGATCGGCTCCGACGTCCACACCACGGTTGTCATCGGCGGTCCCGTCAGTGACAACAAGGGGATGAACATCCCCGGTGCGGCCCTCGGCGTACCCGCGTTGACCGACAAGGACACCGAGGATCTCCGCTTCGGCCTCGGACTGCCCGCCGACATGATCGCCCTGTCGTTCGTCCGGTCGGCCGCCGACATCGAGAAGGTCCGGGCGGTGATGGACGAGGTCGGGGTACGCCTTCCCGTCCTCGCCAAGATCGAAAAGCCGCAGGCCGTGGACCAGCTCGAGGAGATCGTGGAGGCGTTCGACGGTGTGATGATCGCCCGTGGTGACCTGGGTGTGGAGCTGCCGTTGCAGGTAGTGCCACTTGTGCAGAAGCGCGCCGTGTCCTGGGCGCGTGAACGCGCGAAGCCTGTGATCGTTGCCACCCAGGTGTTGGAGTCGATGGTCCACGCTTCCCGCCCCACCCGGGCGGAGGCCAGCGACTGCGCCAATGCCGTTCTGGACGGCGCCGACGCGATCATGCTGTCGGCGGAGACCAGCGTGGGTGAGTATCCGATCGAGGCCGTGGCCACGATGGCCCGAATCATCGAGACGGCCGAGGTGGATCTCGCCCGCATCCCGCCGCTGCGTACCCGTCCGCGTACGGTCGGTGGTGCTCTGGCGGAAGCCGCCGCGAACGTCGGCGGTGCCATGGGCGCCCGCTACCTGGTCGCCTTCACCCAGAGTGGCGACACCGCACGTCGCCTCGCCCGTTACCGCAGCCCCATCCCACTGCTCGCCTTCACGCCGGTGCCGGCCGTCCGCAGCCAGCTGGCGCTGTTGTGGGGCGTCGAGACCTTTCTGGTCCCGTTCGCGCACAGCACCGACGAGATGGTGCGGCAGGTCGACAGCGCACTCGTCCAGCTGGAACGTTGCAGACCCGGCGAGCTTGTCGTCGTCGTGGCCGGAACCCCACCCGGCGTAGCCGGGATGACCAACACCATCCGGGTGCATCGCATCGGTGAGGAGGTCTAGAGCCGATCGGAGGCGGTGCGATCATGGCATTGTTCGCACCACCCTGGAAACGTCCCATGCCCTGGACATGTGCCAACCGATCGGGTGAACGTGTGGGTATGGCTGTATACGACGTGTTGTGCGGCGGCTACTGCTGCGGTGCGGGCATTCCGGTTCGCGTTGGACCTGACCCGGCCCAGGTGACCCGGGAGTGTGCGCGATGACCGAGCAGCCGCCGCCGCAGCGACCTCGCCGGACCGGTCCGGAGGCCGATCGGCAGACGGCCTCCGGCTCCCCCCCGGCCGAGAGCCCGTCCGAAACCGACCGTGGGAAGAGGACTTTCGTACCTGCGGGGGTACGACCGCCGCGAACCGGCCCCGCCGGGGCCGCGCCTTCTTCCGGGGCCGTTGCGCCGCCGAGCGTTGCGCCGCCGCCGAGCGTTGCGCCGCCGCCGAGCGTTGCGCCGCCGAGCGGGCGGGGCAACGGCGGGCGGAGCAGTCCCGACGGGCCGGTTACCGGCAGACCGGCGGCCGGGGGCCAGCCGCAGCCGGCTTCTCCACCGGTGGATCGGGGGGTGCACGCGGCACCGAACCAACGGCCGGCGACATCCCCGCGTCCCGCGGCAACGACCGGTATGCCTACCCCAACCGGTCAACGCGGCAACGTGCTGTCATGGCAGGGATCGGTCATGCGGCCGGTGATGCGCCCTTCACCCGACCATGCTCCGGTCCGACCGAGGGAATCGGAGGGCATCCGGCCGGTTGACGGACAGCCCGCCGAGGTCAAGCCGATCGAAGCGAGGCCGGTAGAAGCGAGGCCGATCGAAGCGAGGCCGGTCGAAGCGAGGTCGGTCGAAGCGAGGCCGGTCGAGGTCAAGCCGACCGATGCAAGGCCAGGGGCTGGCACGCCGGCCGGGGCCACGGACTTCGCCGGCCGTCCCGCCCGGCCTGGGCCGGTGCGACCCCACCCGGAGCGTCCACGGGATTCGCCGGGATTCCGGCCGGTGTCTCCGCCTGTTGCGGGGCCGTCCGCGCCCGTGGACCAGCCCCGATCACACGGGCCGCGCCCGGACGGCTTTCCCGCTACCCGGCCGTCGGCTGCCGAGGATCGTCCGTGGTACCCGCAGCCCGCTGATCCGGGTGGGCGTTGGACGGCGGGCGCGGATCTACCGGACACGTCGCGTCAGCCGCATGCACGTGACACCCAGTACCGGGACCACAGAGGTCCGGCTCCCGTATCCGCGCCTGCGCCACCGATCGAGAACAGGCCACCGATCGAGAACAGGCCGCCGATCGAGAACAGGCCGCCGATCGAGAACAGGCCACCGATCGAGAACAGGCCACCGATCGAGAACAGGCCACCGACGGCTCCAGGCCCAGCCCCTGATCGTGGGTGGCCGGGTGAGACCGCACGACCCGTGAACGGGCACCGGTCGGCCTACCCGATCGCCGAGTCCATATCGGGCTATCACCTGTTGCGGACGGACGACCGGACCGATCCTGGTCGTCACGCGCAGGCCAGCTCGGGTGAGCCCGGGCCGGCCTGCGTCACCACGGACGTCGAGGACGTCGATGTTGATTTCGGTAGGGACGTCGACGATTTCGACGACGTCGGCGACCTCGAATCCAAGCGGGTCGAACTCGGGCACGCGGCGAACCGGGAGCCCAGGTCGACCGGCAGAGGTGGTTCCGTGGCCACCCGGCCGCGGGTCGGCGGACGACTGGGCGGTCTTCTTCTCGCCGCCGGAGGCTGCGCCGCGGGAGTTGCCGCGGTGTTGCCGTGGAGCACGTTGAGCAGCGGCGACGAGACCCGCACCTTCACCGGCCTGACTGTTGGTGATGGTCGGATCACGTTGATGGTCGGTGCTGTCCTGTTGGTGATGGGTGTCGTACGCCTGGTCGGCCGCCGCACGGGTGTGGCAGCCGCAACGATCGCGGTTGTACTGGGGGCGGGGGTCGCGGCCCTCGCTGCCTTCGATCTTGCGATGGGCCCGCCGTCACTGGCCGCGATCCGCGGCCTGTCCGCAAATCAGTTCAGCGTGGTTCCCGAGCGTGGGCTCATCTTGACTCTGGCCGCCGGGTTGGTCGCCCTTGCCGGCGGTTCGTTGGTGCGGCGAGCGTGTTCGGATCGGTAGCGCTCGCGTTCCGGCGAGCCCCTGTCCCGGTGGCATCGTGGGAACGTGCGCATCGAACGGCAGGACGGTTCGTCCAAGCAGGATCCGAGCGGATGGGCGCGTCCGCCGGACAGGCCCACGGCTGATGCCGGTCCAGCGGACCAGCATGCGGACCAGCATGCCCAGTGGCGTGCGGCGATGGCCTCGACGGCCGATCCACGGTGGGCCCGACCGGCCGAGGATGGTACGTCGCCCGTTGCCGGCGCGCAGGCCACGGATCGGGTCCATATCTCCCCCGTCGCCTCCGGGCGTGCGCCGTGGTCGGCGAACGCCGTCATGGACGAGCTGACGAGCACCGGCCATCGTTATCTGTGGGGGGCGCCGCTGGTAGGCGGGGACGAGGGCGCGGTGCGGGCGGCAGGTATCCAACTCGGGTCGGCACGGGTGACGGGTGGTCTGCTGGTGGTTGCGGCCGGCGTCATGACCATCGTGGGTTCGGGCATGAGATGGGCGACCATCCGAGCTCTCGGACTTGTCGAGATCCCGCTCCGGGGAACCGACGCCGACCAGTTCGGCGGGACGACGCTGTTGCTCGGTGTCCTGTCCGTCCTGCTGGGTGGCCTGCTGGTCGGGTGGGGCCGGGCCGGCTGGGGGTGGATACTTGCCGCGGTCACCGGGTCAATGATCGTCCTGATGGTCGTGGTCGACCTGTTCCGGCTGCTGCGCGACAGCCGGTTGGCCGGCGTCATGCCGGACATCTCGGTCGAGGTGGGGCCAGGCTTGTGGATCACACTGGTGGGCGGGCTGCTCGTCGTCGCCGGCGCGGTGCTGGCACGGCTCGGCGCTCGTTGCGACAGGCCGGCGCGGATGCCCTGACCGGCCCATGTCGGTATTGCGGTCGCATCGTCCCCTGTTTGGGGGTCATGACACCGCGTGTCGCTGCGGCCAAGCTGGGTACCGGTCGCCGGATCTCGCGGTCCTGCCACGTCTACGGGGGACGTCGGTGGTTTTCCCGTATGGGTCCGGCGGTCCCGGACGGCACGCGTTCCACCCTGAAACGGGGGGCGGGGTGGGACGCGGCCGATCTGGTGGTGACGCGAACGAAACGAGGGACATGCAGGCGTGGGCGGGCGCACGGGTGCCGGCCGTGGATGCGGCGAGCCGGTCGGCGTATCGGCTATTCGGGGCTGAGGTAACCGTCTTCCACGGCTCGCCGGTACAGGTCGATCTTGGTCGTCGCGTCCCGGC
Source organism: Candidatus Frankia meridionalis (assembly GCF_902812655.1). Taxonomy (GTDB): domain Bacteria; phylum Actinomycetota; class Actinomycetes; order Frankiales; family Frankiaceae; genus Protofrankia; species Protofrankia meridionalis. Next base: position 62,265 of record NZ_CADDZT010000036.1, read on the forward strand.
CGACCTTACGATATTTCAGCCTGACCCGTTCGATGTACTGCTTGGCGGTTTCGGTGCCCACGTTCATCCGCCGGCCCACCGACTTCATCGGCATTCCCGCCGCGTAGAGGCGCAGCGCCTCCCGTTCCTGCGCGGACAGTTCCGGACGGTCGGGGGAGTCGTCGGTGAGTAGGAAAAAGGCGAGCTGGGGCGACACCCAGCCGTTTCCGGCCGCCGCTGCCCGGATTGCCGTGGCCAGGTCGTCCGCGGTGTCGGTCTTCGGTACGAAGCCGCACGCGCCCGCGCGCATCGCGGCGCGGACCGTGGACGCAGTGGCGGTCGCGCTGAACACGACCACCGCCGGCCCGG
>NZ_CADDZT010000036.1:62963-63958 GCF_902812655.1 Candidatus Frankia meridionalis
CCCGGGCCGGCAAGAAGCTCCGCCAGGCTGGACGCTTTCGCCACCAGCTTGCAGTCGGACGTCGCCGAAAGTAACCCCTCAAGCCCGTGCAGCACAATGGGATGGTCGTCCACGGCCGCAACGGAGATCACCCGAACTGCGGCGCAGAAGTCCGGGCCGCCAGGCCGGGACGGGTACACCGCTTCACCCTTTCGAACATGAGTTCCCCTCTGGTGGGACAGGCCGCTGGGACGGTCGCTGGGTCAGGACAAAGTGCTGATCATGACAGGGGCTTTAGACGCCTCCGCCGGTCGGTGGTCTGCTCCATCGCAGTTGCAGGCAGCTCCGTCCGTCCGCCAGGTCGGTCACCACGTCGAGCTGATCGTCGGGCTGATCGTCCGAGTGGCGATCCAGATCACGGTGCGCGGGGATGACCGGCGTGGCCCGTGTCGCACCCGCGGCCCGCACATCGTCCGGGGGAGCGGGGAACGACATGAACACATGCGCCTCGTCGGTACCGCCCAGCACCGTGAGCAGGACCGGACCGGTCGTCACCGCGGTCAGGAACTTCTCGACCACGCGGGCGATCGCCACGCGAGCGTCAGCCGGCACGTGGCGCAGGTCTCCGGACAACTGGGTCTCGACCTGAAGACCCCTGCGTTCCGCGGCGGCGATCACACGCTCCAGGTCCGGGGTGGTCGTCCCGCCGAGCATCCGGCGTAGCGTCGCAGCCTGGGTGGCGCAGCGTGTGCGCACGGCGGCGTCGGACGGGTCGAGCAGACCGTCGGCGATCGCCCGCAGGAGGGGCAACGCGTGGGTGGTCAGTACGTCCCACCGGCGGAAACGATCGGTCCGGACAGCTTCGGCGGAGATCTCCATCGCGCTCAGGTCGGCGTTCGTCGCGACCGTCCGGGCAGTGGTGAGGGATGCGATGACAAGGGCACGACGGACCACCACCACCGCCAGCGGTCCGACCCACAGGCCCCAGATCGCCGCCACCAGCCGTGAGAGTGCCA
>NZ_CADDZT010000036.1:64297-64778 GCF_902812655.1 Candidatus Frankia meridionalis
CCCAGAAACGCCTCGTGCGCCGGGCGGTTCACCGCAATGATGATCAGTAGCCAGCCTGTGCCGAGCAGCGCCCAGTTGGCGAATCCGACCACGTTGTATCCACGGCAGGCCAGACCGACGAGCAGCTCGGCGAGCACGGCCGCGGACACCAGGCCCAGGCACTCCCGGCCGCGCAACCGCCGCCGGATCGAGACGGGGAGGGCAGCGGCGGCGACACCTGCCAGGGCAACCCACACCCCGACGGACACCAGTGGCCAGCGGTATCTGTCAGTCATGGTCACCGCGGGCAGGACCATCGCCACGTGCCAGCAGACGGCGAACGTGGCAACACCGAGGGTCACACCCGTCGCGTAGCCGGTGCGGAGCAGCCGGCCGCCCTCGCGGGCGAGCGACGCCCGCCCGGACGACCCGGATACCTCCGGGTCGTCCGGGTCGTCCTCCAGGGACGGTCCCCGAGCCAGGAAGGTCTCCAGAACTGACA
>NZ_CADDZT010000036.1:65341-68244 GCF_902812655.1 Candidatus Frankia meridionalis
GCCGTGGTCGGAGTCGCCGCGGATCATGCCGTTCATCGCGATCCCGGTGAGGGTGTTGACGACCGTGTCGTGGACGAGGCGCTCCTGCTCCCGACGGTCCCGGACCCGGGCGCGGGCGATCAGGGCGACGCGGTACTGGCGTACCGACGCGACCAGCCGGATGTCCGCGTCCACGGCTCGACCATGACACGTCCGGACAGCCACCGCCCATGCCGTCGTGACCACGGCGAGCAGCACCACGGAGCGCACCGGCACCCCCGGAGCCGGGCCGGACGGCCCGACCAGGGCCGCTCCGGCCCAGTACGCCGCCGCGACACTGCCGACAGCCGGCACCGCGGTCCGTACCGGCAGGCACCATGCCGACGTCACCGTGATCCCACCGAGAGTGATGAAGACCCAGTTGGCGCCGTCGCCGACCGTCGAGGGCGGGACGAGCAGCCCGCCGCAGCAGCCAAGTGGTCCGGCGAGTGCGAGTTCGAGCGTGCTCAGGCGTGGATCCAGACCGTGCCGGGCGATGACGGCGGCGGCGAGCACGGCCCATCCGGTCGAGGTGAGCGGGCCGGCGATCGTCCACGGGTGGGCACAGAACCATGGCCACCAGATCACGAGCTGCGCAAGGCCCAGGGCACCCGTCAGGACGCGGAAGAGTACGGCCGCGCGTGCCATCACCGCGTCGTGTGAGGCCACTGCTGATGTGATCGCGGGGTTCCTTCGGATGCCGGCGGCGCGAGTGGAAGTCATGAGCGCGCCTCCCTTGGCCGGGGACCCGGGCGCTCTTATTTCAGCAGATCGAAACCCTGGTGACTTTCCGTTTCCATAACGGGTGGTGGGTGTGGGTCATCCTGGTCGGGTGTGGCTACCCAGAGCGTCGGCGAGAGCGTCGATCTCGCTGACGTCGGTGTACACGTGTGGGCTTGCGCGCAGCAGCGGTCCGGTCATGTCCCGCGGCGCGCGGCTGGTCGGGAAGGCGCTGGTCAGGATGCCGGCGTCGGTGAACAGACGGTCGCGGACGGCATGCGGGTCCACCCCGTCCGGCGGGACCAGGGTGACGATCCCGGTGGCCTCCTCCAGAGGTTCGCGCACCTGCCAGCCGGCCACCCCGTCGAGACGTCGGCGTGCCAACCTCCCGAGAGCCGCGATCCGCGTCGTCACCGCCTCCGGTCCGGCGTCGAGAAGTTCACCGACGGCGACGGCGAGGCCGATCCGGGCTGCTGCGGCCGACTCCCCGATCCCCATCCGGGCGATCCCGCCGAGTGGGACCGGCAGCCCGTGCCCGTCCCAGGTCGCGGTGTACAGGTTCGGAGACGACGGGATCAGCCGCTCGACGATCCGTGGCTCGACGGCGAGGATGCCCACCCCGCGCGGTCCGCACAGCCACTTGCGGGACGTCCCCACGTAGGCCGCCGCCCCCAACCCGGTCGTCAGGACCTGCCCCAGGGACTGCGCGACATCGAGCACGACCGGGACGCCGGCCGCGGCGGCCCGGGCGGCGACCTCGGCGGCCGGCTGGATGATCCCCCGCTGGGACGCAATGTGGGGGAAGGTCACCAGGTCGAGGTTCAGGCCGGTGACGCCGACGCGGTCCAGGGCGTCGAGGTCGATGTGCCCGTCGCCGTCCACCGGCAGGTCCACCAGCTCGATGCCGTCACGGGCCGCGCGGGCGGCCAGCGCCATCGCGTTGGAACCGAACTCGCTGCGGACCACACCGATCCGTCCACCCGAGGGCAGGGGCCAGGCTTCGACGAGCGCGGCGAACGCGGTGGACGCCGAGTGGTGGAAGGTCACGTCGTCCGCGGTCAGACCTGGGCCGAGCAGCCGCGCGAGGTCCGTGCGGGCCCGTGCCAGCGGCTCGCTGTGGCGGATCTCGGCGACGTACCCGCCGACCCGGCTTTCGGCGGCGAGGTACTCGCGGCAGGCGTCGACGGTGGCCCGGCTGGCCAGCGCGCACCCGGCGGCGTCAAGGTGGATGACCCCGCCCGGTTCGCGGGCGGTGCGCCAGCGACCGGCCAGCTCCGGTTGCGGCGGGTCTGTCATCGGAGACACGACGGTGAGCCTCGCATCCCGCCGTCGGTTCGTGTCGGGGTTCGCCGAACTGCCACACTGCGGGGATGGCGCAGCGGCTGGCGGTGGTCGGGGTCGGCGCGGTCGGCGGGTTCTTCGCCGCGAGAGCGGCAGCCGGCGGAACCGACGTGCGGCTGTGTGTGCGCCGGCCGTTCGACGAACTCGTCGTCCGCAGCCCGGACGGGGTGTACCGGGCCGAGTTGCCCGTTCTGACAGACCCCGAGCAGGCCGAACCCGTCGACTGGGTACTGCTGGCGACCAAGACCCAGCAGACACCTACGGCCATGCCCTGGCTGCGCCGCCTGGTCGGCCCGCGGACCGTTGTCGTCGTCGCCCAGAACGGTGTTCGCCATGCCGAGCGGGTCGCGGACGCGGTGTCCGCCGACCGGGTGGTCCCCGCGGTCGTCTACGTCAACGCCGAACCGGTCGCGCCCGGGGTCGTCGAGCACCGCAACTACGGGTTCATGCAGGTTCCGGCGGGCGTTCTGGCCGACCGGCTGGCGGTCGTCCTACCCGGCGGGGGGCTGGTCCGGTCGGTGGACGACTTCGCCGTCGCCGCGTGGACGAAACTGACCGCGAACACCGCGGCGAACTCGCTGACCGCCCTGACCGGCCGCCGGCTGGAGGTGCTGCGTCGTGACGACATCGGCCGGCTCGCGGTGGCGATGATGCGTGAAACGGTCGCCGTCGCCCACGCCGCCGGTGCCGCCGTCCCTGACGATCTACCCGAGTCCACCATCGACCGGCTGCGCGATCAGCCCGGTGATGCGGGGACGTCGATGCTCTACGACCGGCTGGCGGGCCGACCTCTGGAACACGAGGCGTTGATCGGCGCGGTGGTG
>NZ_CADDZT010000036.1:68544-75210 GCF_902812655.1 Candidatus Frankia meridionalis
GCGGCTGGTCCGTAGGCCGCGGGCGGGTCCCTGGCCCCGGCCTACGGAAACCTCCGGCCCGGCCGGTGTGAGACCTGACCGCGACGCCGTCCCGAGCGCCGATGACGTTACGCGGCCGGCTCGGGGACGACCTTGCTGACGATGTGCTCGGCGATGGCCAGGGACGCGGTCGCGCCCGGTGACGGGGCGTTGCGGACATGCACGATCCTGCCGTTGATCGACAGGACGAAGTCGTCCACCAGGCTGCCGTCGCGCGTGACCGCCTGGGCGCGCACGCCGGCCGGGCCCCGGACGACGTCGGCGGCCTCTAACTGCGGGACGTAGCGCCGGGCCTCGGCGATGAACGCCCGTCGACTCGCCGTCCGCAGGATCTCGCGGGCCCCGGTCTTCCAGTGCGTGCGGGCCATCTTGTGGAAACCCGGCCAGGCAAGGGTCCGGCGCAGCTCCGATCCCTGGACGGTCGACAGGGTGTACCCCTCGCGGGCGGTCGCGAGAACCGCGTTCGGACCGACCAGCACCTCGCCGTCGACCCGCCTGGTCAGATGGATGCCGAGGAACGGGTAGCGCGGGTCCGGTACCGGGTAGATCAGCCCGTGGACGAGGCCCCGCCGTTCAGGACGCAGCAGCCAGTAGTCGCCACGGAACGGGACGATCTGCGGCGAGGGATCCTCGCCGGTGAGCGCCGCGACCTGGTCGGACTGCAGGCCCGCGCATGCGATGAGCAGATCGAACGGCCCGACCGTCTCGAACACCTCCGCGACCGTGCCGCCCGCCCTGGACGCGGTCGCATGGTTGCCGTTGGGAGTCACCCGGGCCGTCCCCCGGACGCGCAGGCCCAGGTGAACGCCGTCGCCGCGGTCGTCCACGGCCGTGACCTCGGCGCCGGTGCGGACCGATCCGCCGGCGTCCCGCACGTCTTCGCGCAGCGCCCGCGCCACCGCCGGGTAGTCGACGATCGCGGTGGTGGGGGAGTGCAGCGCCGCCACCCCGCGGGCGTGCGGTTCGTAGCGGCGCAGGCCGACGGCGTCCAGCATGCTCGTGCCCGGGACGCCGTTGGCCTGGGCCCGGCTCTCGATGTCGGCGAGCCGGTCCAGCTCGCTGTCGTCCACCGCTATGACGATCTTGCCGCATTCCTCGTAGCGAACGTGGTGGGCGGCGCAGTACTCCTTCAGCAGCCCCACACCGCGCCGGCACAGGGTGGCCTTCAACGAGTCGGGCTTGTAGTAGAGCCCGGCGTGGACGACGCCGCTGTTACGCCCGGTCTGGTGGCGGGCGACGTCCTGCTCCTTTTCGAAGACCGTCACGGTGGCGTCCGGATCCACCTGCCCGATCCGCCGGGCCACCGCCAGCCCCAGGATGCCGCCGCCGATCACCGCGACCCGACCTGCCACGTGTCACCCGCTCCTTATGCCCACCGGTGGATATGGCTCGTCCGTGGCTGTTCTGCCACGGTCGTTGCGTTCCGTACCCAGTATCGGTGGGCGTCCATGCCGGCGGGCGACCGGACAGGCACTAACCGAAGAAGTGGCCGGGGGGATAGGCGCGGTCGGTGCGGGAGCGCGGCATGCCGCGCAGGGCGTCCGTCAGCGTCCGGGCTGTGTTGACCAGCGGCACGTGACTGAACGCCTGCGGGAAGTTGCCGACCATTCGCCCGAGGTGTGGGTCGTACTCCTCGGACAGCAGCCCCACGTCGTTGCGCAGCGACAGCAGCCGTTCGAACAGCTCCTGCGCCTCGCGGACCCGCCCGGACAGGGCGTAGTTGTCGGCGAGCCAGAAGGTGCAGGCAAGGAAGGCGCCCTCCCCGGCGGGCAGGCCGTCCACGGCGCCGTCCTCGGCGGTCGGGTAACGCAGTACGAACCCGTCCTGCATGAGCTCGCGTTCGATGGCCGCCACCGTGCCGACCGCTCGCGGATCCGTCGCGGGCAGGAAGCCGACCAGCGGCATGTACAGCAGGGCCGCGTCGAGTTCCTTCGAGCCGTAGAACTGGGTGAAGGTGCCTCGTTCGGTGTCGAAGCCTCGGGCGCAGACCTCGTTGTGGATCTCTGTTCGCAGCGCCGTCCAGCGGTCCAGCGGGCCCGGCAGCCCCGACTGGGTGATGCCTCGCACGGCCCGGTCCGCAGCCACCCAGGCCATCACCTTGGAGTGGACGAAGTGCCGCCGTGGCCCGCGGACCTCCCAGATGCCCTCGTCGGGCTTGCGCCACCCGGTCTCCAGGAAGTCCATCAGCTTGGTCTGCAGCGCCCAGGAGTCGTCGTGGCCGTCCACCTCGGTGGCCATCCGGGCGACGTGCAGCGCGTCGAGCACCTCGCCGTACACGTCGAGCTGGAACTGTTCGACAGCGCCGTTGCCGACCCGGACGGGAGCGGAGCCCTCGTAACCGGGCAGCCATGGCACCTCGTACTCGGTGAGGCGGCGCTCGCCGGCGACCCCGTACATGATCTGAACCCGGGATGGGTCACCGGCGACCGCGCGCAGCAGCCATTCCCGCCAGGCCGTGGCCTCGCTGGTGAACCCGGCGTCGAGCAGGGCGAGCAGGGTGATGGTGGCGTCACGCAGCCAGCAGTAGCGGTAGTCCCAGTTGCGGACTCCGCCGATCCACTCGGGCAGGGATGTGGTGACCGCCGCGACGATGCCGCCGGTCGGCGCGTAGGTCAGCGCCTTGAGGGTGATCAGGGAACGCCGCACGGCGTCCTGCCACTGCCCGTCGTAGGTGCAGCCGGCCATCCACTCCGCCCACCACGACTCGGTCAGGTCGATCGCCCGGCGGACGTCGATCTCGGCCGGCGCCGGGCGGTGCGACGGGCACCAGGTCAGGGAGAACGGTACGGACTGGCCGACGGAGACCGCGAACTCGGCGTAGGTGGCCATGTCGTGGCCTTCCATCGGAGCGGTCGTGCGCAGGGTCACCGCGTCGGGTCCCGCGACCGCGACCATGGTGTGGTCGTCGAAGCGCCGTACCCACGGGACGATCGACCCGTAGTCGAAGCGGATCCGGGTCTCGCTGCGCATCCGCACGGTGCCCTCGATGCCTTCGACGAGTCGCAGCACGAGGTGTTCACCGGACCGCGGGTACATGGCGTCGACGATCCGCACGGTGCCGCTCGCCGTGGTCATGTCCGTCTCGAGGACGAGGGTGTCACCGCGGTAGCGGCGGCTGACCGAAAGAACCGGATCGACCGGCGCGATCTTCCAGTGGCCGGAATCGTTGTCGCCGAGCAGCGCGGCGAAGCAGGCGGTCGAGTCGAACCGGGGAAGGCACAACCAGTCGATGGAACCGTCCCTGGAGACCAGCGCGGCCGAATGAGTGTCACCGATCAGCGCGTAGTCCTCGATGCGGGAAGGCACGGTCTCTCCTTGGACGGTCAGGTCTGGGATGGATGCTCAAGATTGTGACGGACGCTCGAGATTGTGACGAAGGTCGCTCGCGTCCGCACGGACGAGACCGCATACCTTACGGGGTCCTCCGGCGGGCTACGTTGGGGACACCCCGCCCCGCAGTGGTCCGGGGAGAGCCCGGCGTCATACCTGCCCGGACAGACCGCAACCACGTTCTAAGGAAGGTCCGTGACCTCGCAGGACGTCCCCCACCAGGCGCCACGGGCGGGTACCCGACGGCCGGTCGGGCCGGCCGTGGCACGACTGCGCCGGACTTTGACGGACCGACATAACAGGCGTTGGGTCATACTGGGTGCTCTTGTGTTCGTCGGCCTGTCCGCCTTCGGTGTCTACGCCACGGTCGCCGGGCCGCCACCGCGTGTCGAGGCGGTGGTCTACTTCACGCCGGCCGCCACCGATGCCCAGAAGGATGCCGTCCGTGCCGCGTGCCCGACCGCCGGCCGGGCTGTTCAGGAGCCGCCCGACCACAACAGGCTCGAGTCCAGTCGCGTCTATCCGTTGCGTTACGACTTCACGGACGCGTCCACGGTGGACAGGGCCGAGGTCTTCCGGTGTGTGCACGCACAACCGAACGTGATCGGGATCAGTGTGTCCACCCAGGGCCAGTGATTCACCGGTCTGATCGCTGATCCCGGACAACCCCGGCTGGACGGGTGCCGTCCGCTGCGAGGTCGAGCAGTTCGGCAGGGGTCGGCCGGCCGGCGTCGCGGGCCTGCTTGGCCTGCCACAGGCTGAACAGGATCGTGGCGAGGATCACCAGGCCGCCGAGGATCAGACTTCCGCCCGTCCACGGCGAGGAGAACGGCAACGTGTCCACGATGATCCAGGCGACGCCCATCGCGATCATGCCGAGTCCGAACATGATCGTAAATGCGGACGACCACACGCCCGCGGCCGCCTGGTCGGCAAGGTCGGCGGCCTTCTGTCGCGCCTGTTCGAACTGTCGGCGGGCCCAGGCGTACTCCAGGCTCAGGATGAAAAAGCCCAGTGCGATGACGAGAAAGCCGGGTCCGGGCAGGGCGAGCAGCGCGACGCCGACGCCGAGCACGGCCATCCCGACCGTGGTCACCATGATCCGTCGGACGAGGCGGGCACCTCTGTTCAGCAACGTGGTACCGCCTCCTTCTGGAACCACCCCGTTCGCCGGTCACCGCGGAGTCCATACGGTCGGTTCAGTCCATCCAGTGTCGCTGACGGGAAGGGCCTGAAGTGAACGTCGAGGGGACCGTGCCGCCCGGCATCGGGCTGCGCCACGATTTCCAGACCCGTGCTGGCCGAGCTGCTGGGCGCTCCGCACATCGTCGAGCGGCTGGCCGACCTCGGTAGGGCGTTCGCGGGCATCGTCGGCGACCAGATCAGGATTGCTCCCGGTTCGCCGTACGACGGCCCCCATGCGGCGGATGCCGTTGCCGCCTGACCGCCGTGGCCTACGCGGGTGGCTCGGGCCACCCGAACCGGCGGTTCTCCAGCACCGGGACCTTCTGGCGCATCGCCGCGACCTCGTCGATATCCAGGTCCGCTATGATCATGCCGGGTTCGGCGCCGAGCTGCTCACGGATCGAGCCGTCGGGACCGACGACGGCGCTGTAGCCGATGCCGGTGGGAGCGGTCGCGGACACCTCGACGCCGACCGAGATCGGGTCGGCCTGGCCCACGGCGGCGAGCCAGAGGGTGGCGTCGAGTGCCCGAGCGCGGATCAGCAGGTCCCATTGCGCACGCTTACCCGGCCCTGCGCCCCACGACGCCGCAAGCAGACAGACCAGCGCACCGGCGTCGGCGTGGGCCCGGAACAGTTCGGGGAAGCGCACGTCGTAGCAGGTGGCGAGGCCGATCCGTACCCCGTCGACGTCCACGGTCACCACCTCGGATCCGGGGGCGACCGTGCGGGATTCGGTGAAGCCGAACGCGTCGTACAGATGGATCTTGTCGTAGCTCGTGTCGACTCCGGGCCCGGTGACCAGCAGCGTGTTCGTGACGCGCCCGTCGGGCGCGGGCGTGAACATCCCGACGACGACCACGATGCCCGCATCCGCCGCGATCCGGCGTACCTCGCGGGCCCAGGGTCCGTCCAACGGCTCGGCGATCGGTTGCAGCCGCACCCCGAAGCGGGCCATCGCCCCCTCGGGGAAGACCACGATCCGTGCGTCCCGCTCGGCCGCGTGGAGCGCCTGCCCACGGATGATGTCGAGGTTCGCCTTCGGGTCGACGTCGGCGACGATCTGGCTGAGCGCGATGCGCACGGGACTGCCACCTCCGGTTCCAGGACCTTCAGTAGTACTTTTGGTGGTATTTTTGGTGGATCGATGATCGGCGGGGTCCTGCCCGCCTCGACCGCGGCCGGCCTGCCCACCGTCGTCACCCTGCGGGTGTTCGGCCGCCGAGGCAAGAGGCAAGGGGAGACCGACAGTTTCCGCGGGGTGAGTTTGTCGGTGCGGCGGCTCGCCAGTGCCTGGTGATGTTTGGCAGGATGCGGCCTGTGAGTGGACTCCTTGCAGGCAAGCGCATTCTCATCACCGGCGTCCTGACCGACGCGTCCATCGCCTTCGGGGTTGCCCGTATCGCTCAGGAGCAGGGCGCCACGGTGGTACTGAGTGGGTTCGGCCGGGGGTTGTCGCTGACCCGGCGGATCGCCAGGCGGCTGCCCGGCGAGGCTCCCGTCATCGAGCTGGACGTGACCGACGAGGAACATCTCGGCGCCCTTTCCGACCGGATACTCGAACACACCGATGGGCTGGACGGTGTGCTGCACGCGATCGGGTTCGCACCCGAGTCCGTGCTCGGCGGGAAGCCGTTCGTGGAGGCGTCCTGGCCCGAGGTCGCCACCGCGGTGCAGGTGTCGACCTGGTCGCTCGCGTCGCTGTGCCGGGCGACGCTGCCGCTGTTCGGCGAACGGGCCTCGGTCGTCGGGCTCGACTTCGACGCGACCGTGGCCTGGCCCTCCTACGACTGGATGGGGGTGGCCAAGGCCGGTCTGGAGTCCGCCACCCGCTACCTGGCCCGTGATCTCGGGCCGCGCGGGGTGCGGGTCAACCTGGTCGCCGCGGGACCGCTGCGCACCATGGCGGCCAAGAGCATCCCCGGCTTCGAGCGGTTCGAGAGTGTCTGGAGCGAGCGCGCGCCGCTCGGCTGGGACATCCAGGACACGGGCCCGGCCGCCCAGGCCTGCGTCGCGCTGCTGTCGGACTGGTTCCCCGCGACCACCGGGGAGATCATCCACGTGGACGGCGGAGTGCACGCGATCGGTACCTGAACGCCGCGTCCGAGCGCTCG
>NZ_CADDZT010000036.1:75235-77512 GCF_902812655.1 Candidatus Frankia meridionalis
GCAAGAACGCCTGGCCGCCGTCGAGTGCGATGGTCGTGCCGGTCATGTAGCCGGCGGCGTCACTGCACAGGAACGCGACCGCGCGGCCGATGTCGGCCAGCGGGTCGCCCAGCCGGCCCAGCGGGACGGTGCTGAGGCTACGGGCGTACTCCTCGGGTTGGGCCGCCGCCCATGCCTCTGCCGCCGGGCTGGTCGACGCCGGCAGGACCGTGAGCACCCGGATGCCGTCGGAGCCCCACTCGGTGGCCGCTACCCGGCTCAGGGTCTGGGTCGCGGCCTTGACGGAGGCGTAGACACCCCGGCCGATCGGCATCGGGTTCACCGACGTCGAGCTCCCCATGTTGATCACGACGCCGCCGTTGCGCAGATGCGGGTGGGCCGCGCGCATCAGCCGGAAGGTGGCGAGCGGCCCCGACTCCCAGCATGCCTGGAGAACGTCCTCGCCGACGTCGAGGATCGAGCCGAGCGCGGTCTGCTGGGCGTTGTTCACGAGGATGTCCAGACCGCCGAGCCCGTCGACGGTCGCGGTCACGGCCCGGACGACGTCCTGCGCCCGGGTCACGTCGGCGGGCACCGTCAGGGCTTCGCCGCCGAGGTCCCGGATCTCCTTCGCCACCTCGATCAGCTTCGACTCGGTGCGGCCGACGAGGGTGACGGCCGCACCCTGTTCGGCGAACGCGAGGGCGATCCCGCGACCGATCCCCTGCCCCGCGCCGGTGATGAGGGCCTTGCGCCCGGCAAGTGTCCCTGCCATCGCCGTTCTCCGTCCTGCCCCGGATCCATCTGCTTAGAGTCAACTTATCTGCCTGGTTTCTGCCTGTCGACCACCGGGCGCGGCGGGGTCTGCGCATGGGGGAAGACCGGTTCCACGGTGGGTCTGGTGATTTGTTCAACGGAGGTGGATGCAATGACTGGTCATCTTGAGGGCCGCACGGCGATCGTCACCGGAGCCGGTTCGGGGATCGGGCGGGCCACCGCGCGCCTGCTCGCAGCTCGGGGCGCTCATGTCGTGGTGAACGACCTCGCGGCCGACCGGGCCAGGGAGACGGTCGCGCAGGTGCACGCCGACGGGGGCAGCGCCGAGGAACGCGCCGGGGACGTCACCCGGTCGGACTTCGTCGACGGACTCGTCGACGAAGTCGTGGCCAGGCGGGGACGGCTCGACATCCTCCACAGCAACGCGGGCGCCGGCCTCGCGCAGGGCCCGTTGGCGTCCGTCGACGATGCCGGATGGCATGCGGAGATCGCGCTCAACCTCGACGCCAACTTCTTCTGCGTCCGCGCGGCCCTGCGGGTCATGGCGCCGGCCAGGCATGGCTCGATCATCGTCACGGCCTCCGGTGCCGGTCTCGCGGCGGTGCCGGGAGCTGGCGCCTACGGGACGGCCAAGGCCGGTGTGCTGCAGCTGGTGCGCTCCGCGGCGGTCGAGTACGGACCCGCCGGGGTCCGGGTGAACGCTGTCGTGCCCGGAGCCGTTGCCAGCCCACGGTTCACCGGACGGATCGGCGGTGACGAGCGGCTCGCCCGCTACGAGCGGCAGATCCCCCTCGGCCGGACGTCGACCGCCCAGGACGTCGCCGAGGCCGTGCTGTGGCTGGCGTCGGACGCGTCGGCGAATGTCACCGGTATCGCGCTGCCGGTCGACGGTGGGGCGAGCGCCCGACTCGCGCAGCCCTACCTCGGCGACTGACGACACCGCCGGGCGACCGACCGCTCAGCCCTCGGTCTCGTCCAGCAGGTCGAGGGCCGCGCCGACGATCGTGGTCGCGTCCACCGGCAGCGCCATGCCGAAACCCAGCGTGGAGATGGGATCGCCGTGGACACCGGCGAGGAAGCCCAGCGTGCGAGGGTCACCGGCGGTCACGGTGACCAGCGGGCTGCGACGGTCGGCAGGGAAGATCTCGTCGAGGATCGCGACCGTGCCTGCCCGCAGGCCGCGGCGTGCCTGCAGGGCCTGGAAGACCAGGCCGGGAGAGGTCAGGCAGATCACCCCGACGCCGCGGCCCAGCCCGGCGGCCAGCTCGTCGGCCGCGGCGAGAACATCGGCCATGACCGCGCCGACGCCGACCAGGGTCACCACCGGGTCGGTTCCCCCGCTGCGCAGCCGGTAACCGCCGGCCAGTACCTGTGCCCGCCGCCGTGCCCGCCCGGCCGCCTGCGTGGGTATCGCGGCCAGTGCCTGCTCGAGCGGGCACGGCGAGACCCGCAGGACGGTCGAGTGGCCGTCCGGCCGGCCGAGCCGACCGATCGCCTCCAGCGTGCACCAGGCAAGGTCCT
>NZ_CADDZT010000036.1:78029-79009 GCF_902812655.1 Candidatus Frankia meridionalis
GGCCACGGCCGGAGCGCTGCCCGCGAGATCGCGCAGGAGGGTACCGAACGCGGCCAGGGTCGAGACCCGTCCGAGGTAGGACCGGTCCAGCTCCGCCGGGACGGCCGGCGCGGGCGCCAGGTCGACCGGCCGGCGTCCGATGCGCTGCCCGATGCGGGCGGCCAGGCGGAAGGCCGGGCTGTCGGCCGGCGGCGGCTCCCACACCTCGTCGGACCGGGGCCCGATCGCCGCGTCGGGCCGTTCGCCGACGTGCACGAACAGGACGGTCGGACGGGTCGGGTCGACCTCGTCGAACGCGTCCACCAGCAGGGGCAGGTCGTTGCCGCCGACATCTCGCAGCGCTGTGGCGATCTCGTCATCGGACAGCTCGTCGAGCAGCCGCGTGATACCGGCGCCGGACGGCTCGTGACCGGCGAGGCCGCGGCGCAGTTTCGGTCCTCGTGACCGCACGAGGACCTCGTGGTCGGCGCTGGTCATCCCGTCGAGCCGGTGCCGCAGCGCCTGGCCGCCGGGCCGGTGGAACAGGGCCGACAGCGCTCGTCCATAGCCGACGGTCAGTACCTGCCAACCGGCGGACGTGAAGAAGCCGGCCTGGCCGGCGACCCCCGTCTCGGTGGCGATCGCCGCGGTCGCGGGGGTGCGGACCGTGACCACCCACAGCAGTTCGCCGAGGTTGCGGACCCGCGGATCGGTCACGGACTCCCAGTGCGAGCCGTCGACCAGTCGGGCATGGTCAAGCAGGCAGATCTGGCGTCCGGACCAGCCCAGACCGGGATGCCCGGCGCGCAACCGCGCCGCGATCGCCGCCCACACCGTCACGGTGGGCCCGGCGCGGCCCGTCAAGGTTGCGAGCTCTGCCAGGTCGGAGCGGCCGAGCAGACGGTGGGCCGCGTCCACCAGCGGGAAGGCACCCGGCGGCACCCACACCCGGTCACCGGCGCGCAGCGCGTCGAACCACAGCACGGTGACGATGCTCGACA
>NZ_CADDZT010000036.1:79294-79817 GCF_902812655.1 Candidatus Frankia meridionalis
CGCGAGCCCGCGTAACCGCCGCTCGATCTCCGTGAGGGCGCGCAGGTCCAGTGGTTCGGTTCCGGTGACGTGCTGCGCCGGTGACTGCAGCAACCTGGCCTCCGTCCATGACGAGATCCATGACGAGATCCATGAAGACGCGACCTGTCCACTGTCCGGACGATCTGCCGGTGGTGAAGGTTGTGCCGGATGGGCGTCACCCGGCGGGGTCACCCGGCGGGGCGCGTAGTTCGGCCAGGCGGGTACGCAACGCGGGTTCGGGCATTCCGCCGATTTCAACGATCTTCGTACGGCTTGTCGAGCCCCGGACCAGCACGACCTCGCGGCGGCGCACGCCGAAGGCTGTGGCGAGCGCCCGCAGCGCAGACTCGGTTGCCCGGCCGTCCACAGCGGGGGCGGTGACCCGCACGATCAGCATCCCGGCCTCGCCCGACGTGTCGCCGGCGGATGTCTCGTGGCGGCCGCCCATCTGATGGCCGCCCATCTGATGGCCGCCAACCGACGTCCGGGCCGATCCCGGGCG
>NZ_CADDZT010000036.1:79901-84137 GCF_902812655.1 Candidatus Frankia meridionalis
CCGCCCGGGCAGGGACGGAAGCCATACGATGTCCACCGTCGAGCGGGTTCGGTGTGTCACTCAAAGTGAATACCTCTGACCGTGACATGCGCCGGTTACCATCCGACCCATGGTGGAGGACCAGGGACGTGTAGTGCTTGTGACCGGGGGCAATCGAGGGATCGGCGCCGCGTGCGCGGCCGCGCTGGCGGCATCCGGCGACCGGGTGGCCGTCGCGAGCCGTGGGGGAGAGGCCCCTGCCGGGATGTACGGCGTCCGGTTGGACGTCACCAGCGCGGAGGGCGTCGACAAGGCGTTTGCCGAGGTGGAAGCGGAACTCGGGCCGGTCGAGGTGCTCGTGTCCAACGCTGGGATCACCCGCGACACGCTTCTGCTCACCATGAGCGAGGATGCGATGCGGGAGGTCGTCGACACCAACCTGCTCGGCGCGTACCGGGTGGCGAAGCGGGCGGCTCGGCCCATGCTGCGGATGCGACGTGGACGGCTGATCTTCATCTCGTCGGTCTCCGCGATGATGGGTGGGCCCGGGCAGGCGAACTACGCGGCGTCCAAGGCGGGCCTGATCGGGTTCTCCCGGTCGTTGGCCCGCGAGCTCGCCCCCCGCGGCATCACCTCCAACGTGGTCGCTCCCGGCCCGATCCACACGGACATGACCGACGCGCTCACCGACGCTCAGCGGGATAACATCGTCACGCAGGTGCCGGTCCGGCGGATGGGTGAGCCGGAGGACGTGGCCGCACTGGTGGTGTTCCTGGCGTCGACGCAGGCGTCCTTCATCACCGGAGCGCTGATCCCGGTGGACGGCGGGCTCGGCATGGGGCACTGACGACCACGAGTCGTGAGGTGGGCCGGATGAGCGTGATACGGGTGGAGCCACGGGACGCTCGTGCGTTCGACGTCGAGATCGCCGAGGAGACGGCTGGTGACGTCGAGGGACGGGCGTTCCACTTCCAGGTTACTGTCGGTGACGCTATTCTTGCGGACCTCGCGCTTGCCGATCCGGACCAGGCGACAACGTCCGCGCTGGTCCGCGAGTCGTTCGCGTTCCTGCTGGCGCGGGAACCGGCGGGCGCGATCCTGCGTACCTTCGACCTATCGGTGATCCCGACTTACTTTCCGGAGTACGTCAGCGAGCTGCGACCCCGATTCGGCTGAGGCGCTTGTGGTCTGAGGTGTTTCCGGTCCGAGGCGCGGCGCCCATCTCGGACGGATCGCCCCGAGATACCGGCCCGGGATGCACCACGCCATGGGCACGGGAGACGATTGCGGCGTGTCGAGCGAAAGACGGTCCGCATCGGGCCGATGCGAACCCACCGGTGCCGAACCCACCGGTGCCCAGCCAACGGCGATCGACGCACTGCTGCTGGTTTCCTTCGGCGGGCCCCGGGCTCCGGCGGACGTCATGGCTTTCCTGCGTAACGTCACCCGGGGGCGGGGCGTCCCCGACGAGCGGCTGGCCGAGGTCGCCGCGCACTACCACCGGTTCGGTGGCCGTAGCCCGATCAACGACCAGAACGAGGCGTTGCTGACGGCGCTCGCCACCGAGCTTGCGCCGCTGCCCGTCTACTGGGGCAATCGCAACTGGTCTCCGTTCCTCACCGACGCGCTCGAACGGATGCGCCAGGACGGTATCCGGCGGGCGGCCTGCTTCGTGACGTCCGCCTACGCCTCCTACTCCGGGTGCCGTCAGTACCGGGAGAACCTGGCGGACGCGCGGGCCGAGGTCGGACCGGGCGCGCCGGAGCTGATCAAACTGAGGCACTACTTCGACCATCCCGGCTTTGTCCTGCCCATGGTCGACAATGTCGTGGCCGCGTTGGAGACCATCACGAGATCTCTGCGGGACACCGCGCGGTTGGTCTTCGTCGCCCATTCGATCCCCCTCGCGCAGTCCGCGGCCAGCGGCCCGGACGGCGACTCCTACCCGCGGCAGTTCGCGGCCACCGCCGCCGTGATCGCGGACAGGGTGGCGTCGCGTACCGGCCGTCGCCACCCCTACGATCTTGCCTATGTCAGCCGCAGCGGACCGCCGGAGGTCCCCTGGCTCACCCCGGACGTCGGTGACCACCTGGCCGGTCTGGCCGCGGTCGGCACCACCCGGTCGGTCGTGGTGGTGCCGACCGGGTTCGTCAGCGACCACATGGAGATCGTTTATGATCTCGATGTGGAGGCGTCCGGGCGTGCCGAAGCGGCCGGCCTGACCTTCCGGCGCGCGGCCACGGTCGGGACCGACCGCCGGTTCGTCGCGATGGTCCGGGAACTGCTGGACGAGCGCAGGCGCGGTGACGTCTCGCGGGCGGCCCTGAGCGAGCTCGGACCGAGCCATGACGTGTGTCCGCCGCGGTGCTGCGCCCCACGAGCGCGGCGCCCGGCCGCGGCTGGTACCGCGGCGGACGAGGAGCCGCACCACGGCGATCCGACGGCAGGACCGGCCGTCACCGGCGTTGCCCTGGACGAACACCCGACGACAGGACGTTGACTGTTGACCGAGGTAGTACCGCGAGGAGGGACGAGGTGTACCAGCAGCAACGGTACGTGTTCGATTCGCCGGACCGTTTCGTGGTCGGAACCGTCGGCCAGCCCGGTGAACGTGACTTCTACCTGCAGGCCAGCTCGCGTGGACAGGTCGTCACCGTAGGCCTTGAGAAGGCCGAGGTGAGCGCACTGGCGGAGGGGCTGACGACGCTGCTCACCCAGGTACGCCGGGCGGCCGGGGTCGACCTGCCCGAAGCACGGGAGATCTACGTCGATCTCGCGCCGCTGGACGCACCCTTCGAGGAGGACTTCCACCTCGGCCAGCTCACCGTGTCCTGGGACGGCAAGCGGGTACTCGTGGAGGCCGCCGGGACGGCGCCCGGTGGCCCGGCCCGGACCGAAGGGGACGCCGAGCTCGACACCCTGCAGGTGTCGTTGTCGCTTGACCAGACAACGGCGTTCGTCGAACGGGCCCGCAGTATCGTGGCGGCTGGTCGGCCACCGTGCGTGCTGTGCGGACGTCCGGACGGTCCGTCCGGACACTTCTGCCCGCGGCTCAACTGAGGTTCAGATACGAGGTCCCGACTCGTGGCAACAAGCAACGGTGCGATCGGCGGCGGTGTGGCACAGGCGGCCCGCTACGGGGTCCACCTTCCTGTGCTGGGTGTTCCGCTGAACGCCAGCCGCGACCTGTTCGTGGAGCTGTCCGAGCGTGGCTACACCGACTTCTGGTCCGCCGAGGCGGACACCACCGACGGCATCGTCCCGCTGGCGCTCACCTCGTCCTGGGTGCCCACCGCGCGCCTGGGCACGGCCATCCTGCCCGTCTACACCCGTGGGCCGGCGTTGCTCGCGATGACCGCGGCCACCCTCGCCGACGCCGCACCCGGGCGGTTCGCGCTGGGCATCGGGGCATCGTCCAAGCCCATGGTCCAGGGCTGGAACGGCATCTCGTTCGTCGAACCGTACAAGCACACCCGTGACGTCGTCCGTTTCCTGAGGCAGGCGTTCGCCGGTGAGCGGGTCGATGCGGCGTTCGACACGTTCACCGTGCGTGGCTTCCGCCTCGGGCTGCTTCCCGAGGTACCACCGGCGATCCTGGTCGCCGCACTGCGGCCGGGCATGCTGCGGATGGCGTCGCGGGAAGCCGACGGAGTGATCCTGAACTGGCTGTCCGCGGATGACCTGCGCGACACCGTGCGCCCCCAGGTCGACCCGGGCAAGGAGATCGTCTGCAAGGTCTTCGTCTCGACCAACCCCGACCTCGAGCGGCTGCGTACCGAGGCCCGGCGGATGATCGCCGCCTACCTCAACGTGGAGGTCTACGCCGCCTACCAGCGTTGGCTCGGGCGGGAGAAACTGCTCACCCCGATGTGGGAGGCGTGGGCGGCGGGCGACCGGCGCGGCGCGCTCGCGGCGATTCCGGACGAGGTCGTCGACCAGCTCATCGTCCACGGCACGCCGGAGCAGTGCCGGGCCGGCATCCAACGCTACGCGGACGCGGGAGCCACAACCGTGGTTGTCGTGGGCTTCGGCTGGGGGGACTGTGCCGAGGACGTGATGCGCGCGGTCGCGCCCGGCCGGTGACGGGTCCTGTCCGTCGGGCGGTTCCCGCAGCCGGGTGCGCCTATCGGGCCATCGACTGCGAGGGGTCGAAGGCGTCGTAGGCCGATTCGCAGGCCCGGCGGACCGCCGCGGACAGTGCGCGCAGGGTGGTCGAACGCCGTCCGATCTCCTCGGCGGTGACCGCCGCCCCGTCGT
>NZ_CADDZT010000036.1:84390-86643 GCF_902812655.1 Candidatus Frankia meridionalis
GCGCGTGCGCGGACGGCGGATAGCCCGGTGCGAGCAGCGGGACGGGCTCGTCCTCGTGGCGGTCACGCAGCGCGGAGAGCACCTCCGGCCGGGCCATCGCGCGGTCGAGGTGCAGCAGCGCGGCGGTCGCGGTCCGGATGGCGTGGTTGAGCTCGTGTTCCGCGGCCCGCAGCGGGGACGGTGGCGGCGGCAGGCGGGCACCGGTGGCCGAGTGCCAGTGCACCGACTCGAGGCCGCCTTCGACCACCGGCCCGTGCGCGGTCACCGACGGCACCAGCACCAGCGGTGGGACGGGGCCCACCACGACGACCGCCTCACCGGCGGCAAGGGCTTCCCGGTTGGCCTCCGCCGGCCCGGGAAGGCCGCTGACGTCCCCGGGGACGGGCAGGACGAGCCGTAGCCGTTGTGCGCCGACGGTGCGCAGCCAGCCGAGTCCGAGGGCGAGGCCCTGGTCGTCGATGGTGTGGGGGGCGCCCGGCCCACCGGAACCTTCGCGGATCTGGGTGATCGCCTCGTCGGTGCTGACGAGCCCGGCGAGCCACGCGTTACCCCATCCGGTGAGCGCCCCTGACCGGGGCGAGGCAGCCTGGCCGCATATCACCATGCCTACGGTAAGGAATAATGGCCCTGTCCTGCGACGATCCTCGTCCAGATTGCTCCGGGTCACATCTGATCGACGGTCGGCAACAGGTTGGTGGTCCCTGGAAGGGTCCACCCCGGACCGGTCATGTGCCTCATGGGAGTGGTACGGACGCCTTCGGTTACATGGACCCGGCGGCGGATCGGCGCGGCCGGCCGGGCGAGCAGCCATGGCACCCCTACGGACGCCATCCAGCCGGCGTGGGCAAGCGGAGTCGGTGCGGCCGCGGGCGCGGCCACCTCCGGCAGGGCCAGCAGGGGGACCCCGGCCACGCCCAGCGCTTCGGCGAACGCGCGGGCGATGAGCTGGTGACCGCGGGGACCCGGGTGGACCCGGTCGACATCGAAGGTGGACAACCGGTACACCTCGGGATGGCGGGCCAGATCGACGACCAGCACCTGCGGATCGGCCGCGGCAGCGGCATCCACCGCCGCGTTCAACTGGCCGACCCGGGCGGTGAGTAGCCGCCGGGCAAGCCGGGGCAGGTGCAGCAGGCGTCCGGGATCGTGCAGGCGTGCCATCAGCACCAGCACACCGGCCGTGCGCAGGTCGCGCACACTCCACACCAGGTTGTGCCGCAGGCGCAGCGGATCGAATCCGGGGGACAGCAGGTCGTTCATGCCCGCGATCAGACTCGCGATCTGCGGGTGCAGCGTGAGCGCGACGGGGATCTGCGCGCCGCGCACGTCACCGGTGGTCGCGCCGGTGGTCGCGAGGTTCGCGAACCGCACCCCACCGGCCGGGGCCAGGCACGCCGCGAGGGTGGCGGCCCAGCCGCGCCCGGCCAGAGCACGCTGCGTGTGTTCCCGGCGGTAACGACCCATGCTCACGCCGTCCCCGAGCCCGGCCGTGATGCTGTCGCCGAGCGCCACGAAGCAGGTCATGGACGGTCTCAGGCGGCGCGGCCGGCGTTGGGGTGCTGGGTCCCGTCGCGGTGCTGCGTGGCTTCGCGGTGGCGTGTATCACGACCGGTGGCCGGGGGCAGCCCCTGCGCGCCGAGGAACCCGTCGACGGTGACGTCCCACGGGAACTGCTCCGCGCGGGCCCGGGCGGCCCGGCGCCGGACGTCCGGGTCAAGGGCGAGCAACGCCTGCACGCCGTCGGCGAAGGTCCAACCGCTGCCCGCGGCGGCGATTCCACTGCCCGGTACGACGAGTTCGGCCAGGGCGCTGCCGTGGTGCACGACCACCGGGGTGCCGCTGGCCATCGATTCCAGGGCGGCGAGCCCGAACGTCTCGACCGGCCCGGGTGCGAGGACGGCGTCCGCGGTGGCCAGCAGGCGGGCGAGACGGTTGCGGTCGGCCACGAAACCAAGAAAGACAATGGGCAGGCCGCTGGCGTGCCGGGCGAGGCGGTCGCGGGCGGGGCCGTCCCCCGCGACGACCAGGCGGGCGGCGACCCCGCGGCGGACCAGCTCCGCCAGGGCGTCCACGGCGGTGTCTCCCCGCTTTTCCGGTGACAGCCGGCTGGCGTGTACCAGCAGTACCTCGCTGTCGCGGGCGAACGCCCGACGCAGCACGATGTCGTACCGGTCGGGGTGGAAGCGGTCGAGGTCGACACCGAGAGGAACCCGGCACAGGTTGGTGGCTCCGATGCGGTCGAACTCCGCCGCC
>NZ_CADDZT010000036.1:86935-87419 GCF_902812655.1 Candidatus Frankia meridionalis
ATCGGCAGCGCCCCACGTAGCGAGCGCGGCGTCCACAGGTTCAACAGCCGGTCGAGGCGTTCATGGCTGACCACCAGGGAAGGGATGGCGACCCGGCCGGCCCAGCGGCCCAACGGCCGCAGCGACGTCCGGTCGTGGACCTCGATGCGGTCGGGTGCCTCGGCTTCCAGCAGTCGGATGACCCGCCACGGGTCGGCCAGGATCCGGTAGTCCGTGCCGGGAAGCGACGGTGCCCGCATGGTGATCACGGTCGCGTCCCGGGTGTGCCGGACGCTGTCGCGGTCCGCGGGCACGATCTGGACGACATCGTGGCCTGCGGCGGTGTATCCCGCGGCGAGGTGCCGCAGCGTCGTGCGGATGCCACCGGACCGTGGCGCGACGAAGTTGGCCGCCTGGA
Organism: Candidatus Frankia meridionalis; assembly: GCF_902812655.1. GTDB lineage: Bacteria > Actinomycetota > Actinomycetes > Frankiales > Frankiaceae > Protofrankia > Protofrankia meridionalis. Next base: position 87,333 of record NZ_CADDZT010000036.1, read on the forward strand.
TGATCTTCATCGGGTGCTCCCCTTGTCAATCGTGGGGGTCGAGGTCGACAGCGGCCCGGCGGAGCCGCGCCCGGCGGAGCTGCGCCC
>NZ_CADDZT010000036.1:87958-89516 GCF_902812655.1 Candidatus Frankia meridionalis
GGGGGCGCAGCACGCCACCCTGCGGTTGCCCCACTCCGAAACCGCGGACGTCGTGGTAATGACCGATGAGCTCGTCGCCGATCGCGCTCCACCCACAGCCGTCGACCGACCGTCGGGCGGCGGCGCCCATGGCGGTCCGCAGCCCGGTGTCGGCGACGAGCGTGGCGACCTGCCCGGCCAGCGCGGAGGGGGAATCCGGGGTGAAATGCAACCCGGTGCGCCCGTCCTCGACGATGTCGAGCAGACCACCGGCGGCCGGTGCGACCACCGGCACGCCGCTGGCCTTCGCCTCCTGCGCAGCCTGGCAGAACGTCTCGTGGGAACCGGTGTGGACGAACACGTCCAGGCTCGCCATGATCGACGACAGCTCGGGCCCGGAGCGGAACCCGAGGAACGCCGCCCGGTGCAACTGCCGTTCGAGGGTGGGCCGCATCGGCCCGTCACCGACGATGACCAGGCGTACTCCGGGGAAATCCGCCACCGCGTCGAGCAGATGCACCCGCTTCTCCCGGGCGAGCCGGCCCACGTAGCCGACCAGCACCTCACCGTCCGGGGCCAGTCCGCGGCGCAGTCCCGGGTCACGGTGGCGTGGGTTGAACCGATCGAGGTCGACGCCGCGTGCCCAGCGGGCAACCCGGTGGACGCCCTGGCGCAGCAGCATGTCGACCGCGGGCCAGGACGGTGCGAGGGTCCGCCCGGCCACCCGGTGAACGGTCGCCACCCAGCGCCAGATGGTGCGTTCTGCCTGGCCGAGCCCGTAGCGGGCGGCGAAGCCGGCGAAATCGGTCTGGTAGACCGCCACACTGGCCAGCCCGAGCCGCCGGGCGGCGAACGCGGACTGCGCGCCGAGCCCGGCCGGGGCGGCGAGATGCACGACGTCGGGGCGGAAGTCCGCGAGGACACCGACCAGGCGTGGCCATGGAGCGGCCACCCGGAATGTCGGATATCCTGGCAATGGAACGGACGGTGCCCGCAACACCGGGGCACCCGCGTAGACGTCGGGATAGGCCGCCGGTGCGTGGGGGCCAGCCGCGGGGGCGATGACGAGCGCTTCGTGACCACGGTGCCGCAGATGCTCCAGCACCCGGCAGACCGAGTTCGTCACACCGTCGACATGCGGCAGGAACGACTCGGTGATCACTGCTATGCGCACGACATCACGGTCGCAAGTCTCGGGGATGGTCCACAGACGCCTGCTTGTCCACCACATGAACGTTGTGACACAGTTTGGTGGTCTGGCGTTGCGTGGCGTGAGTAGCGGCGTGAGTAGCGGCGCCTTCCTGGAGGCATGAGACCATGCACGGGAACGACCGGCTGATCGCGGATCTCGTCGCGGTGCTCGGCGAGGCCCACGTCCTGTCCGATCCCGGCCTCACCGTGGGCTACGAGACCGACTGGACGGGCGCATTCACCGGCCGGGCCGCGGCCGTGGTCCGGCCCGCGTCGACCGGTGAGGTCGCCGCCGTCCTGCGGGTCTGCGCCGCCCACGAGGTACCGGTGGTACCCCAGGGCGGCAACACCGGTCTGGTCGGTGGCTCGGTGCCGGCCGGCGTCGCAG
>NZ_CADDZT010000036.1:89545-92241 GCF_902812655.1 Candidatus Frankia meridionalis
CTGCGACGGCTCACCTCGATCGACCCTGTGGACGCGGCCGCGGGTCTGGTGAGCGCGGGGGCGGGGGCGACCCTCGCAGACGTCCAGGCGCACGCCCGAGCGGCCGGCCACGGTATCGGGGTGGACTTTGCCGCGCGGGACTCGGCCACCCTCGGCGGCATCGCCGCGACGAACGCCGGCGGTGAGCGTGTGCTGCGCCATGGCATGACCCGTGGCCAGGTGGCCGGACTGGAGGCGGTGCTGGCCGACGGAGCGGTCGTGCGACGACTGTCCGGCCTACCCAAGGACAACGTCGGCTACGACCTGCCGTCGCTGCTCGTCGGCAGCGAGGGAACCCTGGGGATCATCACCAGGGTGCAGCTGCGGCTGGTCGCGCCACCTGCCGCACGGACCACCGCACTGGTCGCGATGGCGGACGTCGCCGCCGCGGTCGAGTTCGTCGCCGTGCTGCGTGCCACGGTCGGGTCCCTGGACGCCGTCGAGCTGGTCTTCGGCGACGGCATCGACCTGGTGTGCGCCCACCAGGGCCTGCCTGCGCCGTTTCCCCGCTGGGCCGGTCGGATGTCCGCGGCCCGTACCCCCCACCTCCTGCTGGAGTGTGCGGGGCGCGACGACCCCACCGACGAGCTCGCCGCCGCGGTCGAGAAGGCTGCCGGGGTGTCGGACGTGGCGGTCGCCACGACCGCCGTGGACCGCGACCGGCTGTGGACCTACCGGGAGGGGCACACCGCGGCGGTGAACGCCGCCGGTGTCCCGGTCAAACTGGACGTGGCCGTCCCGCTCGCGCGCATCGCCGCCTTCGTCGACGACCTGCGCGAGCTTGTGCGGGTTGCGGCGCCGGCCGCCCGGCTGCACCTGTGGGGGCACCTCGCCGAGGCCAACCTGCACGTAAATGTCACCGGGCTGGACCGTGACGACACCCTGGGCCGGGCTGGTCTCGCCGAAATGATCCTTACCCGGGCCGCTGCCGACGGTGGCAGCATCGGCGCCGAACATGGCGTCGGACGGGCCAAGATGGCCTGGATGGGGCTTTCCCGGTCACCGGCGGAACTCGCCGCGCTGGCCGCGGTGAAACACGCCCTCGACCCGGTCGGTCTCCTGAACCCCGGTGTCCTTATCCAGCCCTACGGGATCGGCGCAAGATGTCGGTGAACCCCCGTCGACTGTCGGTGAAACCCCGCCTGCTGTAGGTGGAAACCGTTGCTATGACAGCGGTTTCCACCTACAGCCTCCGCTGTTCAGGGGGTGTGGACGAGGAGGCTGACGGGGAAGTCGCGCAGCAGCCGCAGGACGTAGGCGACGCCGCCGTCGTGGCGGCGTCCGGTGAACAGATCGGTCCAGCGGCCGTCGGGCAGCGGAATGGTCGTGTCCCGCCAGCCGCCGCCGCGGCGCAGCCCCAGCACCAGGCGGGGTACGACCGCGACCACCGAGCCCGACCGGACGACCGCGACGACGTGTTCGGCCGCCGAACCCGACGCCCACAGCGGCCGGTAGCTCGCGTCCGCGCCGAACCACTGCGGATGCTCCCGCCGCAGTCGTAACGTGCGTGCTACAACCAGTAGTTTCGCTGCGCCGGTGTCGTCGAGCGCGGGGGGTTTGCGCGCTCCCGGATCAGGGCCGAGTTCGGTCAGGAGCTTCGCCCGCTCACCGAAGTTCACCGGCCGCCGGTTGTCCGGGTCGACCAGGGACGCGTCCCACAGCTCCTGGCCCTGATAGACGTCGGGGATGCCGGGGGAGACGAGCTGGAGCAGTTTCTGCGCGAGGGAGTTCTGCCGTCCCAGTTCCACCAGGGTCGCGACGTAGGTCTCCAGGGTCGAGACGTAGTCGCGGTCGTCGAACACCGCGTCGATGTAGTTCACCAACGCCGACTCGTAGCCGGGGTCGGGATCCGTCCAGGAGGTGTGGACCTTGACCTCCCGGACCGCCTTGATCATGTATTCCCGGGCCCGGTCGGCGGACAGCGGCCACGCACCGACGAGTGTCTGCGCCAGCAGGTAGATGGCATCCCTGTCCGGCCGGCCGTGCTCGCTGTCGGTGTGCCGCTCGCCCAGAGCGATCAGCCGCCGTATCACCTCACCCCAGCCGTGTGGGTCCTCGGTGAGCACGGTGAGGCGGGCGCGTACGTCCTCGGACCGCTTGGTGTCATGCGTCGACAGGGTGGTCATGGTCAGCGGCCAGGCCCGCTGCATGGTCGCGTTCGCCTCGTGGAACTCGTGCACCGCGCTGTGCGGATGCCCGGAAGGAAAGGCCGGGAGGTCCCCGGGAGCGCCGCCGACCTCGTTGAGCGCGATCATCCGGCCGTACCGGTAGAAGGCGGTGTCCTCGACGCCCTTGGCCATGACAGGGCCGGTGGTCTGCTGGAAACGCACCACGAACTCAGCCGGGCCGGACAGTGCCAGGTCCTCGATGAGGTCGATCTCGATCGAGCGCCGCGGCAGCGACTCCCGCGCACGTTCGCACGCCCCGACCACCTGCGCCCGGGCGTCGAGGGTCGCCACCCCGCCGGGCCGAACGTAGGCGCGGTAGACGGTGAAGGCGGCCAGGACCTCGCCTAGGGCGTCGCGTAGGCCGACTCGGGTCAGATCCGCGCGGCGGCGGCGGGCCTCGGTCAGCGCGAGTGCGGCGAGCCTGTCCAGCTCGGGTCGCAGGGCGCCGGCGAGGACGTCGAGCTTGGCCTTCCGGCCGACCGCGGCGAA
>NZ_CADDZT010000036.1:92681-97690 GCF_902812655.1 Candidatus Frankia meridionalis
TCGCCGCGGCCGGGTCGACGAACAGCCGGGTGAGCCGGTTCAGCGCGTCGTAACCAGTGGTGCCGGCACATGCCCAGGAGTCGGGCAGGGTCTCGCCGGGTTCGAGGACCTTCTCCACGACCGTCCACACGCCCCCGGTGGCCTCGGACAGCCGGCGCAGGTAGTCCTCGGGGTCGGCGAGGCCATCCGGATGGTCGATGCGCAGGCCGTCGACCGCGCCGGTACGCACCTGGTCGAGGAGCACCCGGTGGGTGGCGGCGAAGACGTCCGGGTTCTCCTGTCGGAGACCGGCGAGGGTGGTGATGTCGAAGAACCGGCGGTAGTTCAGCTCGGCGTCGGCGACCCGCCAGAAGCACAGCCGGTAGTGCTGCCGTTCAAGGGTGGCCGCCATGTCACCCGGGTCGGCGGTACCGTCCGCGACGGGTAGCAGATGGTCGTGATAGACGATCACCCAGTCGCCGTCCTCGTCGGTGGCGAGACGGATCTCACCGTTCGCGAGGCATTCGGCGAGGGCGGCCCCGAGAACCGGAATGATGATCTTTCCGGGGTTGTCCGGGGTGTTCCAGTCGATGTCGAACCAGGACGCGTACGGCGACGCGGGGCCCTCCCGCAGCACCGACCACCAGAGCGCGTTGGCCGACTCGGGTGCGGCGACCGCCATGTGGTTCGGGACCAGGTCCACCACCAGGCCGAGGCCGGCCTTGCGGCACGCGGTGACCAGCCGTCGAAACCCGGCCGGTCCGCCGAGTTCGGCGCTGATCTGGTCGTGGTTCACCACGTCGTAGCCATGGGTTGATCCGTCGACCGCCTCGAGCACCGGCGAGCAGTACAGGTGGGTGATGCCGAGCGCGGCCAGGTACGGCACGATCACGGCTGCGTCGGTGAAGGAGAACTCCATACTCAGCTGCAGCCGGTAGGTCGAGACGGGAACCGGCCGGGCCGGCTCGGCACCGCTGCCGGCACCGGCGCCCCGGCGGATGTCAGTCGGCACAGCGCAGCACAAGTGTCGAACGGGAGTCGACCTCGATCAGGTCGTCGGCCTTCACGATCAGGTTGGCCGTCCGCGCGTTGAACGGGTTGAACGGGTTGAAGTCGGCGGTCGTGGCCACCTCGGGGGCGGGTGTGCGGGTGTCGACGACGATCTCCCAGCTGGTACCGAAGTTCTCCGGGGGAAGGTGGAAGCCGAGCGGTTCGAAATGGGCGTTGAAGAAGAGCAGGAACGACTGGTCGACGACCTCCTCGCCGCGCTGGTTGCGGTCGGGAATGCCATGGCCGTTGAGGAACATCCCCAGCGACCGGGCAAGGCCCGACTCCCAGTCGACGTCCGACATCTCGGTACCGTCCGGTCGCAGCCAGACGATGTCCTTCAGGGCTTCTGTGCCGTCGAGGGCCTGTACGCGCTCCGGGGCTTCTTCCGTCCGGAGGGTCTCGCCGCTCGAAACGGTGCCCGAACCGCGTATCGGGTGTCCCTGGAAGAACCGTCTGCGGCGGAACACCGGATGTTCCCTGCGCAGGTTGGACAGCATCGCGGTGAACTCGATGAGGCCCGCGTTGTGTTCCGCGAGCGACCAGTCGAGCCACGATATCTCGTTGTCCTGGCAGTAGCCGTTGTTGTTGCCCCGCTGGGTGCGTCCCATTTCGTCACCGGCGACCAGCATGGGAACGCCCTGCGACAGGAACAGCGCGGTGAGGAAGTTCCTGACCTGGGCGGCTCGCAGTGCCAGCACCTCGGGATCGTCCGTCGGCCCTTCCAGGCCACAGTTCCAGGACCGGTTGTCATCCGACCCGTCCCAGTTGTCCTCGCCGTTGGCTTCGTTGTGCTTGTCGTTGTACGAGACCAGGTCGTGCAGGGTGAAGCCGTCGTGGGCGGTGATGAAGTTGATGGACGCCGACGGCCGGCGCCCGTCGGACTCGTACAGGTCGCTCGACCCGGTCAGCCGGGAGGCGAACTCGGCGATGCCGTGGTCCTGGCCTCGCCAGAAGTCCCGCACTGTGTCGCGGTACTTGCCGTTCCACTCGGTCCACAGCGGTGGGAAGTTGCCGACCTGGTAGCCGCCGGCGCCCAGGTCCCACGGTTCGGCGATCAGCTTGACTTGTGAGACCACCGGGTCCTGCTGCACGAGGTCGAAGAAGGACGACAGCCGGTCGACGTCGTAGAACTCCCGTGCCAGGGTCGCGGCCAGGTCGAACCGGAAGCCGTCGACGTGCATCTCGGTGACCCAGTAACGCAGTGAGTCCATGATGAGCTGGAGAACGTGCGGATGGCGGACCCTCATGCTGTTCCCGGTGCCGGTGTAGTCCATGTAGTAGCGCGGGTCGTCCTCGACGAGCCGGTAGTAGGCGGCATTGTCGATTCCACGGAAACACAGCATGGGTCCCATGTGGTTGCCCTCGGCCGTGTGGTTGTAGACAACGTCGAGGATCACCTCGATGCCGGCGTCGTGCAGATCCTTCACCATCAGTTTGAACTCCTGGACCTGCTGCCCGGCCCGGCCTGCGGCGGCGTAGGCGTTGTGCGGAGCCAGGAACGCCAGCGAGTTGTAACCCCAGTAGTTGCGCAGCCCGCGGCTGACGAGGTGCTCGTCCTGTACGAACTGGTGGACGGGCATGAGTTCCACAGCGGTCACGCCGAGCTTGCGATAATAGTCGACCATGACCGGATGCGCGACACCGGCATAGGTGCCCCGATATTCCGGCGGCAGCCCCGGATGGGAGATCGTGAGGCCGCGGACGTGGGCCTCGTAGATGACGGTTTCGTTGTACGGGGTACGGGGCGGGCGGTCGCCATTCCAGTCGAAGAAAGGGCTGATGACCACCGACTTCATCATCCGGGACGCGGAGTCCTCGGTGTTCATGCTGTCAGGGTCACCGAAGTTGTAGCCGAAGACCGACTGGTCCCAGTCGATCTCGCCGTCGACAGCCTTCGCGTACGGATCGAGGAGAAGCTTGTGGGGATTGCAGCGCAGCCCCCGTGCCGGGTCGTGGGGGCCGTGAACCCGATAGCCGTATCGCTGGCCGGGGCCGATGCTCGGCAGGAAGCCGTGGTAGACGAACGCGTCGACTTCCTTCAGCTCGACCCGCGTCTCGGTGTCGTCCTCGTCGAACAGGCACAGCTCGACCTTCTCGGCAACCTCGGAGAAGATCGCAAAATTGGTGCCGGTGCCGTCGTACGTGGCACCGAGGGGATAGGGACTGCCCGGCCAGACCTGCAACATACGCACGAAGCCTACGGGTGGTTGGGGATCCATGGCCGACCGGCGCGGGCGAAGGCCCGTGGGTCGGGTGAGTCCAGGCCGACGGTTCCTGATCGTCTGAAGGTGATTGTTGTAGCTGGACTCAAACACACCACCGTGTGATCATGCGCGGAAGTATATGATCACGCGTGGATTCGGTCCGAGCGTGTTGTTGATCACGACGTCCGTTCCGCTTGGGACGGCCCGGCGGGCCGCGCCGAGGCGTTCGGTATGGCATCGGTCTCGGTTCGTGGGAATTCCGGTGCTGCCCGCCGGGCCGGCGGGCAGCGGTATGGCGCCGGGTCACCAGATCGGTGCGCAACCGCGATGAACCATCCGGGCGTCGCGGGAGAAACCGGGTCCGACCGTCAGGGGGGTGGGTCTGGAACCCGTGTGCACCCCATGGCACCATCGGTACCGCACGACGCGGACGATCGTGGAACGAGGTCGCAGGGGAAGGCGTAACTCGTCGACGGAGGTCCTGCGTGGTCGCAATGTCATCAGCACGAGATCTTGTTTCGGGTCCGGCGTCCTTCAGGGTTTCCGGCGTACTCGCGGTTCTGGCCTGCCCGCCACCGCTGTGTCCGCACCTGGAGTTTGCCGTGTCCGCCGTGCTGTCCTCGCCGGTGTCGCTGACCTGGTCCGAACAACCCCGCTCGGCCGGTTCGTTGTATGCGTGCCTGGAGTGGCGTGCACCCAGCGGAACGGCGGGGCGGCTGGCCGGTCAGCTACGCCGACTCGGCGCGGTGTCCTTCGACGTGGTCGAGGGTCCGTCGCCAGGCTGTGACTCGGAAAGGTACGCCCACGCGCCGGACCTCGGACTGCACCGTGCCTCGATCGCCGCGAACGGCGACATCGTTGTTGGCGAGGCCGCGCTACGGGCCCTCATCGAACGTGGAGAGGGACGCGAGACTCTTGCCAGGGGTCTGCACCGCCTTCTCGGCACGGCGTGGGATGATGTTCTCGAACCGCTGCGCCAGGGAGCCCACGGGGCACCTGTCACGTGGCTGCGACGGACCGGCTGACCCGACGTCCCGGCATACCTGACGACCCCGACCGGCTGGCTCACCTGGGGGTGCAGCCCGTCGGCGCCTTGGCGCGGTCCGCGGCTGGTGCTCCCTGGGGCACCTTGGTCGGTGTGGTGAAGGCCACATCTGCTGGGGATCGTCCAAGCGGGCACATACCCCACCGGTCGTGCGTTGTGGGTTGCGCACGAGGAGCGCACTCATTCACGGGAGTATTTCAGTGGCCACCGATTACGACACCCCCAGAACCACCGACGCCGAGGAGGTCTCAGAGCAGAGCCTGGAGGCACTCAAGGCGCGGCGGGCGGATGCGGCGGCCGACCTCGGGGACGAAGTTGACCCGTTCGAGGCCGAACTCGACCTGCCCGGCACGGACCTGTCCGGGGAGGAGCTGACGGTCCGGGTGCTGCCACGGCAGGCGGACGAGTTCACCTGCAAGAGCTGCTTCCTGGTTCACCACCGCAGCCAGCTCGCTGACAGCCGGCGGATGATCTGCGCCGACTGCGCAGCCTAGAGCGCCCGAGGGTAGGACGTCGCAAGCTGGACGGTCCTATCCTCGGGCGCTTTCAGGGTCTGTCCGCGTGAGCCTGCCTGATGGACACGAGCAAGGACCATCAGGTGGGCTCCACTGCGATCACTACGATCGGCTGTTCGGCTCCGAGAACCGTGGTCCGAGGCCTGTGGTCTCACGGACCTGGCGACCGCTCAGGTACGACGGTGACACCCGCCTCCCGCAGCTGCGCGACGGCCC
>NZ_CADDZT010000036.1:97990-99300 GCF_902812655.1 Candidatus Frankia meridionalis
GGGCCGTCGCCTTCACGCAGTGGTCCCCGGCGAGACCGACCACGACCACCGTGTCGATCCGGTGGGCGGCGAGGACGTCGAGGAGCCCGGTGGCATGCGGGTCCCCGGTGAGCGGGTCTCGCACCGTGAACCCCGAGTAGCCGTCCTCACCACCCGTCCCCTTGCGCACGACTGTGCCCTGGACCCGGAGCTCCGGATGCAGCGCCGCACCCACCGTCTCCCGCACGCAGTGCGGCGGCCACAGACCCCCGCTGGTGGAGAAGTGCGGAGTCGTCGGGGGATGCCAGTCCTGGGTGTAGACGACCGGGGAACCCGCGGCCGCGGCCCGTCCGATCTCGTCGTTGACGGCGGGGATGATGCTTTCGCCGCCGGCCACATACAGACTCCCCCCGGGCGAGGCGAAGTCGTTCTGGATGTCGATCACCAGGAGAGCGACGCGCGGTCCGTATCCCTCGGTCATAGCCCGATTCTCGGGCGTTGCTTGCACCGGCGGACCACCGGGGCACGGACGGCGGTCTGTTCGGCGTCCGTCGTATGCGCTCGGTATCCGGGCGCTCACGGTTTCCTGATCTGCCGCGATCCGGTGCTGTCGCCTGGCCGGATTAAGGTAGGCGGGTGCGCAGCAGAGACTATGGGCCTGACGTGCTGGCGCAGGACGGACGTGCCCGGCCCGCGCCCCCACCCGCCGTGGAGGCCGAACGGGATCTGGTTGTCGAGGACGCGGCGACCGGTTTCTGCGGAGCGGTGGTCGAGGTCGAGGCGGGCGGTGTGGTCCTGGAGGACCGTCACGGCCGGCGCCGTGCCTTTCCGCTCGCCGAAGGAACGTTTCTGCTGGATGGCCGGCCGGTGACGTTGACCCGGCCGCGACGCTCGGCGCCCACCGGCCCGGTGCGGACGGCGTCCGGGTCCGTGGCCGTGCGCGGTCGTCCGGCCCGGGTCGCGCAGGCGAGCCGGATCTACGTGGAGGGGCTGCACGACGCCGCGCTCGTCGAACGCATCTGGGGGGACGACCTGCGGGTGGAGGGGGTGGTCGTGGAAAGCCTCGACGGGGTGGACGACCTGCCCTCGCTGGTCGCCTCCTTTCAGCCTGGGCCGCGGCGCCGGCTCGGCGTGCTCGTCGACCACCTGATCGCCGGCTCCAAGGAGAGCCGGATCGCCGCGTCCGTGACATCACCCCACGTCCTCGTCACCGGGCATCCGTACGTCGACATCTGGCAGGCGGTCAAGCCAGGGTCCGTCGGTATCGCGGCCTGGCCACAGGTACCCCGGGGCCAGCCGTGGAAGGAAGGGGTGTGCCGCGCCCTCGGGGT
>NZ_CADDZT010000036.1:99476-100194 GCF_902812655.1 Candidatus Frankia meridionalis
CTGTCGGGCCGTCCCTGTCGACAGGGCCGAACTCTCTTCACGGACGCGCCGTCCTGCTCGACCCCGGGCACAACGGCGGCAACGAACAGGCATCCACGGTGATCGCTCGGAAGGTCGACGCCGGCGGTGTCGAGAAGGAGTGCGACACGGTCGGCGCGGAAACCAACGCGGGATACCCCGAGCACGCCTTCACCTTCGATGTGGTCAGCCGGGCGGCCGTGCTCCTGCGGGGACGCGGTGCGCGGGTCGTCCTGACCAGGACGGATGACTCCGGGGTCGGTCCGTGCATCAACGAGCGGGCCCGGATGGGCAATGACGCGCACGCCGACGCCGCCGTGTCGGTGCATGCCGACGGTGGGCCGTCCGAGGGCACCGGATTCCATGTCATCGCCCCGAGCCTCGGCCCCGACGGTGGCGACGCCGCGATTCTCGCCCCGTCGGCCCGCCTCGCGGACGCCGTGCGTAACGCCTTCCAGCGGAGCACCGCCGAACCGAGGGCCGACTACATCGCCACCGACGGGCTCGCGTTCCGTGCGGACCTCGGTGGTCTCAACCTCTCGCGGGTGCCCAAGGTGTTCATCGAATGCGCCAACATGCGCAACGCGCAGGATGCGGTGAGGGTCTCGGACGCCACCTGGCGGCAGCGTGCCGCGCAGGGCATTGCCGACGGGATAACGTCCTTCCTCACCGCTCCACCGTCCGCAGCGGCCACCGTCCG
>NZ_CADDZT010000036.1:100739-104225 GCF_902812655.1 Candidatus Frankia meridionalis
CCGGACGGTGGGGGCGAATTTGGAAACGCCCGGCCTGGCATGTAAGGAAAACCCGGGTGGACGATACTGGGATCGAACCGGTGACCTCTACCGTGTCAACGGTGCGCGTTTCATCCCGATGGTTGTTTTAACCGCTTTTGTCCCTTACCTCCCCGCCCGGTGGAGCGATGTAGCATGGTGGATGGCGGCGTAGCCGTGCACCGATCCGTACCGTGTGATCAGGTTGGCCAAGAAGAACCGCATGATCTCAGCGGGGGCGCGGCCGTAGGCGGCCCGGTAGCCGCCCAGATCCCGGAAGTTGTGCAGACACTCAAACGCTATATGTCTCCCCACGCGGGTCACCTTTGGCGGGGGACTGGGATGGTTGGGCTGGCCCCGGAGCAGAAGCGGCAGCTGACCAGGCGGAGGAAGGCCAAGCCGAAGTCTTGATCCAAGCCGGTATGTCGTCAGAACAATGATCTTTTATGTAATCCATAGAAGATCATCTATCTTACCTGGTCGGTCGGGGTGGGCGATACTGGGATTGAACCAGTGACCTCTACCGTGTCAAGGTAGCGCTCTCCCACTGAGCTAATCGCCCGAGTTTATTCAGGTTTGTTGCAGAGGCGGAGGCGGGAATCGAACCCGCGTACAGGGCTTTGCAGGCCCTTGCCTAAACCACTCGGCCACTCCGCCGGAGAGGCCGGGACGGGCTTGACCTCACACAATCTCGAGCGGACGACGGGATTCGAACCCGCGACCCTCACCTTGGCAAGGTGATGCTCTACCAGCTGAGCCACGTCCGCGCACTCCGCCGTTTGGCGGTGCAGCTAGCACTCTATCGGACGATCGGGCCGGTCGTCGAACTGTCCGCCGTCCGCTGTGACAGCGGTGTGAAGTTCCTGTGTCGGCGGTCCTGCGGTGGCCCGTACCCGGCGCGGTGGTGGGTACGGCCGGCCCGTTACCGGCGCAGGCCGGCGGGCCCCGTGCCGGTAGCGTGATTCGGGTGGAGGGTACGCCGCAGGACAGTTCCGACCGGGACTCGCAGTCCAGGTCGCGGGTTGTTCTGGGCCGCGCCGGGAGATTCGTGCCGCAGCCGGCGGCGGGCGTCGGGACCGAGGGCCGACGGCGCCATCCGCGTCGGATGCCGTCCTTCGCGGTCGTGGGCGGCCGGCTGGCGACCGGGGTGACCGACGTCACGGACGACCTCGCGGCTCTCGACGGGAGCGGGTTCTGGATCGTGGTGGTCGACTTCGAGGGCGCCGCGCGGTGTGTCCGCTTTGCCGACGTCCGGCCCGCCCCGCCGCTGGCGGCTCTCGCGAGCCGACCCTGGCACGGCCCGGCACGCGTGGCCTGGACGAGCAGCCTGGACCGTGCCGGGTACATCGACCGGGTGGGCCGTATCCGGGCCGAGATCGCAGCCGGTGAGGTCTACCAGGTCAATCTGTGTCGGGTGCTGTCCGTACCTGTGGCGGACGACGGTGCGGAGGGGATCGCCGCGTTGGGGATGGCGCTGGCGCGCGGCAACCCGGCGCCTTATGCGGCCGTGATGTACGTCCCCGAGGCGGATGTCCGGGTGGTCAGCGCCTCACCGGAGCTGTTCCTGTCCCGGCGGGCCGACGTTGTGCGGTCAGGGCCGATCAAGGGCACCGGCCGGGTCGCGTCCGACCTGAGGGCCAAGGACGTCGCCGAGAACATCATGATCGTGGATCTGGTTCGCAATGACCTGGGCAGGGTTGCGCGTCTCGGCGGGGTGAGCGTCCCAGCGCTGTGCGCGGTCGAGGCCCATCCCGGCCTGGTGCATCTGGTGTCCACTGTCGAGGCGCGGCTGCGACCGGACGTCGGCTGGCCTGAGCTGTTCGCCGCGAGTTTCCCGCCTGGGTCGGTGTCAGGTGCGCCGAAGTCGAGCGCGCTGCGGATCATCGCCGAGCTTGAGTCGACGCCGCGTGGGCCGTACTGCGGGGCGGTCGGCTGGGTGGACGCGGGGCGCGGCCTTGGCGAGCTCGCGGTCGGCATCCGGACGTTCTGGTTCGCGGCCGGGTGTCTGCACTTCGGTACCGGCGCGGGAATCACCTGGGGTAGCGACCCGGAGATGGAATGGCGTGAAACGGAGCTCAAGGCTGAACGTCTGCTGGGGATCGGCTCCGTCACCCCGGTCAACGGTGTAAGCGGAATGTGATGTCCTGTGGACACCTGACATCGCCAGGCCGGGGCAGGCAGTCGCCCCGGCCTGGCGATGTCAGGTCTGTGGCCCGCCCCAGATAAGCAGCGCGAGTTCGGCGTCCAGATCGACCACGTCGCTTTCGCTACCCAGTGGCACGACCGAGTAGGTACGACGCAGGAACGACAGCACCTCCGACCGCGGCATCTCGAACAGCGCGTGGCCCGAAGGGCTGGAAAGGGAGAGGCAGACAATCCGTCCGCCGGACTGGGCCGCCGGCCATACCTGCACGTCCCCGTCGCCGGCTGGCCGCCGGACACCGTCGCCGAGCAGTTGGCGGGCGAACGTCCACTCGACGACCTCGTCCGCGCCGGTACGGAACCCGATGCTGATCGCGTAGGGATCCGCGGGTTCGTAGCGCATCGTCGCCGCGACCGGGACGGGTGCACCGCCCGGCACGACAAGCCGAAGTGCGAGCTCTGCTGTGATGGAATCATGGCGAATTGTCATCGGGCGGCCTCTCAGTGCTGCGGTGGTGCGGGCGAGCACCCGTGTAACGAGATGGTTCCCTCTTTGAGCCTCGTTGGAAACAAGGTTATGCGACTTGAACATCCGTTACGCCGGTTCGGAAGAGTTGCCCGGCATGGCGCAGGTGTACAGGTCCCAGCTACCTGGTGTGGACCACGGCCGGTGTCGGCTGCGGCCGTCTGAGTCAGTTCGCGCCATGTGGCAGAACCCCCGTAGGTCGATTACCTTTCGTAGTTGAATCGCTACTGCTGTTGTGCGTGTTGGGAGAGGTCTACCCCTCCCTCGCGCGTCCCAATCGAGGTGAGTTGTGTCCGGATCGTGACCGAACGGACCCCACTGCGCAAGGCTTAACGTCGCTGACACCGCAGACCGCTCCCGTACGGCGAGTAGTCCATGTCTCGCCGGCTATCGCCTCGACCCTGGATGCAGGGCCGAGCACGGCAGCGTAGTAAGCTTCACGTGTCCTCCCGACGGATGGTCGGGGCGTATAGCTCAGTGGTAGAGCGCTGCCTTCACACGGCAGAGGCCCGTGGTTCGAAACCACGTACGCCCACCAATGACCTGGGGCCGGTGTGCCTGCGAGCTGTGCTTGCGTGCCACTGGCCCTTCGTCATGTCTGCCCGGGGGCGCCCCCGGACCCCCGATGTGAGGCTTCGCCCCGTAAGGATGCCGATGGTGCTGCGTGATCGGCGTGCTCCGGCATTCTCAACTCGACGGGTGCGTGGGGGTGGTCGTGGGCACGGTTCTCCAACGATCAGGGTCGGGTCCACCGAGCCAGCGGTCGATGTCGGCCCGCCACCACACGCGGGTTCCGGTCC
>NZ_CADDZT010000036.1:104284-105909 GCF_902812655.1 Candidatus Frankia meridionalis
GGCGAGTGACTCCGAGTGCAATGGCGATATCGGTGGACCCTACGAGTATCGGCGGGTCTTGCACGAGCGGACGATAGCCGGCTTGCACTGGTTCGGACAGTGGAATGGCGGCATGTGCCGCTGGGCTCACGCACCGGCATGTCCGATTTATCCGTATCTGAATCGGCATCCGCTTTGTCTGACGACGTAGGCGTGACGTCAGGTCATCGGATGCGCGCCCTATCGGATAGGTTCATGTCGCGTTTTGTACTGGACGCCGATGCCTGGCGCTGCGTTCGCGCCCGGCGGGTGGTCTCCACCGGGACGCTGTTGGGGGGGCGGCCATGCTTTCGTCCGACGACGACGACGCGCCGTCCGTCATTAACGCCGCGGGGCGGGGCGCACCACCGTTCGGGTCGGTTCAGCCGGGCGACGTAGCACCTGACCGGACGCTGACCAGCAGGAACGGATCTTACCCGGATGGTCCGGCTACTGGCCGTGACTGGCCTGGGCATACCTTCCTCGGCCGCATCGACTCGCGGCTGCACCGTGAACTGCTGAGTCTCGGGCAGACCGTGCGGTTCTCCAACGGCGCCGCCTTTATCGTGGAGGGGGCCACCGACCGGGACCTGTTCGTGCTGCTTGACGGCGTGTGCAAGGTAACCGGGGTGACCCCGCACGGAATTCAGGCGTTACTTGCTGTCCGCGTCGGCGGGGACGTCGTCGGTGAGCTCGCGGCCATCGACGACGAGCCCCGCTCTGCGACGGTGACCGCTGCCGGTGACGTTCTCGCACGGCGGATCGGCCCGGACGACATCCGGACCTTTCTCGCCCGCCACCCGTCGGTGGCGGCAGAGATGAACCGCGCCGTCGCCGCGAAGCTACGATGGTCGACCCGGCGTCGGGTCGACTACGGAGACCAGGTGAAGATCCGCTTGGCCCGCGTCCTGGTCGAACTGGCCTATCTGCACGGAGAGCCGGTCAGCGACGGCATCGCGATCGGCGTGCTTACCCAGCCTGAGATCGGGGCGTTGATAGGCGCCGGTGAGCCGAGCGTGCACAAGGCACTCGCGCTGTTACGGGCCGCGGGTGTCCTCAGCACCCGCTACCGCCGGATCGTCATCCACGACCTGGACGCGCTCGGAACCGCCGCTGACGGCGCCGTCCATCGTTAGCCCGCCCGCCTGCGCCGATTCTTGCGCTGGAACCTGCCCGGACGCTGAGGGACGGCTGCAACATTCCTGTCGAGAAACCTCCCGTACCCATGCGGACGATCAGCCGATGGTGGTCGGATGGTTATATGATTACGCCATATTTGTTCGAGAGTCGGGGATGCTGCTCGTGAGAATGAGCGTGCCGGGTGACCTGGTCTTCGGGATGTCGAACGAGGAGACCGCCCGTACGCAAAACATCGCAACAGGTGTCGTCATTGGGGCGAGCGATTCGTGTGCATCATCGATACCTATTGAAAATCTTTATATGATCAATCTTTTATGTCGCGGTGGTGCGGCCTGTGTCGCGGGCTTCTCCACCCGCGCGTCGAACTGCACATTGTCGTATGGATTGCCGGATCGTGCGCACCCATCACAGCACGGCGCCATGTGAATGCGAAGCGAAGGTGTGTAGCTGACGCGTGGTTGTGGGCG
>NZ_CADDZT010000036.1:106223-108278 GCF_902812655.1 Candidatus Frankia meridionalis
GGGAACCCGGCGTGACGGGTCTGCCTCGGCGGCGACACGCTGAATGATTCCGGTCATAGTACGGGCGCCGCGGTTCGAAACCGCTTACGCTACCGGGGAGAGGTTGGCGGCGACCCCCCCACGCCGTCAGCCTCTCTTCTCTGCTCGGCCAAAGGGTGCATGAGCATCGGGGTCCCAGGCTCTTTGACGGGACACCCACGCCGGTGTAGGCAGATGGACGTCAGTAGGTTGGTCGCTGGTCGTGGCGGTACCGTCCGGTCACACTGCGCCGTCCGGTCACACCGCATCGCCAGGTTGCACGGAGGGAACGGACAGTTCGTGGATGTGACGTCTACCACGCCGGAGGGCATCCCTCTTGACGCGCAGGCGGGCGTCGGCAGCCCGGACGCCTTCCGCCGGTTGTACACACCGCATCGGATGGCCTACATCAAGGGCGAGAACCGGCCGACCGGTGAGAACTGCCCCTTCTGTGAGATTCCGTCCATGTCGGATGAGGAGGGGCTGGTCGTCGCAAGGGGCGACACCGTGTACGCCGTCCTCAATCTCTACCCGTACAACTCCGGGCACATCATGATCGTGCCGTATCGGCACGTCCCGGACTACGCCGACCTCGTTGACGCCGAGGCCGTCGAGATGGCCCTGTTCACCCAGCACGCGCTGCGGGCGCTGCGGCGGGCCAGCGGCGCGCACGGGTTCAACGTTGGGATGAACCTCGGCCTGGTCGCGGGCGCGGGCATCGCCGAACACGTTCACCAGCACGTGGTGCCGCGCTGGGGTGGTGACACCAACTTCATGCCGGTCGTCGGCGGCACCAGGGTGCTGCCCGCGTTGCTGGGCCAGACCCGTGACCTCACCGCGACGGCGTGGAAGGAGACGGAGTGACACAGGGGCTACCCGTTCGCCCTGGCGGCGAGGTGCTCGGTGGCGAGGTGCTCGGTGGCGAGGTGCTCCGGCACCGGTTCGTAACGTAGCTGACTTCTGGAGAACGATCCGGTTCCCTGGGTCAGGGAACGGATGTCGACCGCGTACCGCAGCATCTCCGTTTCCGGCACTTCGGCCCGGGACTGTGCGGCCCTCGTCCCCGCCACCGACCGGTTCGATGCCGATGACCCGTCCCCGCCGCGCGGCAAGATCACTGGTCACCGGGCCGACATGCTCATCCGGAGTGAGTACCCGCACGGACAGGACGGGCTCGAGGAGGATGATCCCGGCGGTGCGGGCGGCATCCCGAAGCGCCAGCGCGCCCGCGGCCTGGAAGGCGACGTCGGAGGAGTCCACCGAGTGCGCTTTGCCGTCCACCAGGCGGACCCGGAGATCGACGAGCGGATGGCCGGCGGCCACTCCGAGGTCGAGCTGGCGCCACACGCCCTTCTCCACCGACGGGATGAACTGGCGGGGGACCGCGCCGCCGACGACCTCGTCGACGAACTCCCGCCCGGAACCGGTCGGGAGCGGCTCCACCTCGACATGGCAGATTGCGTACTGTCCATGTCCACCCGACTGCTTGACGTGGCGGCCGGCGCCTCGGGCCGGTCCGCGTAGCGTCTCCCGCAGCGGCACCCGCAGCGGCACCTTCTCCACGTCCACCCCGTGCCGGTCCCGGAGCCGTTCGATGACCACGTCGCTGTGTGCCTCGCCCATACACCACAGCACGAGCTGCCCGGTCTCGCCGCTGTGCTCGAGGGTCAGGCTCGGGTCCTCGGCGATGAGGCGGGTCAGCGCAGTCGACAGCTTGTCCTCGGCGCTCTTCGTCCGGGCCTGGATCGCCATGGGCAGCTGGGGCTGGGGCATCGACCAGGCCTCGAACAGGATGGGACTGTCCGGGCTCGACAGGGTGTCGCCGGTCTCGGCGGTGGCGAGCTTCGACACGACGCAGATGTCGCCCGCCCGGCACACCTCGGCCGGTTGCTGGCGAGACCGGCCGTCCGGTCGGGACATCGCCCCGACCTTCCCGTCCTCGTCATGGTCGGGATGACCGCGCTCGGCCCGGCCGTGCCCGCAGACGTGCACGGCCATGTCGGGGCGCAGGGTCCCGGAGAACACCCGGATCAGCGA
>NZ_CADDZT010000036.1:108864-117982 GCF_902812655.1 Candidatus Frankia meridionalis
CGACCCGTTCGCGCCATCTTCGTCCGCGCTGTCGGCGCCGCTGTCCGAGAGCAGGTCGACCAGCTGGTAGGCGGCGCCGCTGTCCGGCTCGGGATTGCCAGGCAGCGGCACGTACAGGGGCAGCACGCCGGCGCCGAACACCTTCTGGCAGGTCGCGAGAGTCGCGGCGAAATCGGCCCGGGGACGGTCGAGTTTGGTGATCACAATTGCGCGGGGTGTCCCGGCGGCGGCGCACTCGTCCCAGAGCAGGCGGGTGAAGCCGTCGACGCCGTCGAGGGCGCTGACCACGAACAGGGCCGCGTCACCGCCGCGCAGACCGGCGCGCAGGTCGCCGATGAAGTCGGCGAGGCCCGGGGTGTCGAGCAGGTTGATCCGTAGACCCCGGTGCGTGGTGGACAGCACGGTGAGGTTGATCGTGCGTTGGCGGTGTTCGGTATCGTCGTGGTCGGTGTAGCGCGCACCGGTGGACCGGCCGTGCGATTCGCCGTTGCCGGACGCGGCCAGCAGGTTCTCTGCGAGGGTTGTCTTGCCCGCGCCGGTGTGGCCGACCAGGACGATGTTGCGCACGTCGCTGCCATGGTGGTGATCAGGACGGGTGTGGTGGGTGGTTGACGGCACCTGTGCCTCCCCGGTGTGACATGGCCACTGGGTGGGTGGGAAGGCTGTCACCAGTGGACGGCTGTGTGACGAACTGTGCTGTGGCCCCTGCACGAACCGCCGGTCGGCGGAACGCTGGTCCATGTATCGCTGTATCGCTGCGATGGTGTTGTGCGGACGATGTTGTGCGGATGACGCTGTGCGGATGACGCTGTGAGGACAAGGTTCCCCCTCAGCGCGGATGTGAACAACCCATGTTGGCCCAGCTGCTATATGGTTACTGACCGTGTCGGCGGTACTGTGAAAGGGCAGTGCCGGACGTACACGACGGGACGGACATGCTCGCTAGCAAGGCGCGACCGCAGATTCAACGCGTGCTCGATCCCCTGGGCGAGCGACTGGCCCGGTCGTCGGTGTCGCCGGACGTGGTGACCGTCGTGGGGACCGTCGGGGTGGTCGGCGGGGCGCTGGGTTTCTTCACCCGCGGTGTTTTCTTCCTCGGCGCCCTTGTGATCACCTTGTTCGTCTTCTCCGATCTGCTGGACGGCCTGATCGCCCGCGCTCGCGGGATCTCCTCGCCCTGGGGTGCGTTCCTGGACTCCACGTCCGACCGGGTCGGGGATGGGGCGATCTTCGGCTCGCTGGTCATCTGGTATGCCGGTGACGGTGACTCGCTGCCGCTCTGCGGCGCAGCCCTGACCTGCCTGGTGGCCGGTTCGATCACCTCGTACGTCAAGGCCCGGGCCGAGGGGCTCGGCTTCACCTGTGATGTCGGGTTCGCGGAACGCGGCGAGCGGCTACTGATAGTCCTGGTCGCCGCCGGTCTCTATGGTCTGGGCGTGCCGTATCTTCTTCCGGCCGCGTTGTGGTTCCTGGTCGGGGCCACCGTACTAACGGTGACTCAACGCATTGTTCATGTGTACAAGCAATATCTGCGGCGTGTTCAGGACGCCGACATGGCCCCCCATCGGGCCGAACCGAGCGCGCCGACGCGGGTCCGCTGACGGGAACGGGCCGTCTTGAAGATCCCGCGTGCCCGGATGGCGGATCTGGCGTATGCGACGGGCTGGCGGGTCGTCCGGGTCCTGCCCGAGCGTGTCGCCGCCGCGGCGTTCACGGCAGCGGCCGACGTTGCCACCCGTCGCGACGGGCGGGGCGTCCGCCGGCTGCGCTCCAACCTGTCGCGTACCGTCCCGCCCGGTACCGACCTCGACCGCCTCACCCGGATGGCGATGCGTTCCTACGCCCGCTACTGGCTGGAGGTCTTCCGTCTGCAGGACATGCCCCGTGACCGGATCGTCGAAGGTATGCGCATGCTGGACGAACCGAGGTTGCGCGACGCCCTCGCCTCCGGCCGTGGCACCATCGCCGCGTTGCCGCACATGGGCAACTGGGAGCACGCCGGGGCCTGGCTCGCCGCCAACGGGGAGCCTTTCACGACGGTGGCCGAACGGTTGGAACCGACATCGCTGTTCGACCGCTTCGTGCGGTTCCGTTCCGCGCTCGGGATGGAGGTCATCCCGCTGACCGGTGGCGAGCAGCCGCCCTTCGATCTGCTGGCCGACCGCCTTCTCGCCGGCGGGACGGTGTGCCTGCTGGCCGACCGTGACCTGTCCGAGGCGGGGGTGGCGGTCACCTTCTTCGGCGCGACCGCCACGATGCCGCCCGGACCGGCCGCCCTTGCGTTGCGGACCGGCGCGACCCTGCTTCCGGCCACACTGTGGTTCGACCCCGACGGCTGGGGCGTGCGGATCCACCCGGCGGTGGCGCACACCGATGTGCCGCGGATGACCCAGGCGCTGGCCGACGCCTTTGCCGAGGGCGTTGCGTCCCATCCGACGGACTGGCACATGCTCCAGCGCATCTGGCGCGACGGGCCGCCGTCCGGGGCGGACGGCCCGGCGGCGGACGGCCCGGACGTCCCCGAGGGGACGCAACGATGAAGATCGGAATCGCCTGCCCGTATACGTGGGATGTGCCCGGAGGAGTGCAGGTCCACGTCCGTGACCTGGCGGAGACTCTGATTGACATGGGTCATGACGTCTCGGTGATCACTCCGGTGAACGACGAGAACACACTCCCGCCGTATGCCGTGGACGCCGGGCACGCCGTGCCGGTGCCCTACAACGGTTCGGTCGCCAGACTGCTGATGGGCCCGGTGTCCGCGGCCCGGGTTCGCCGCTGGCTGCGTGACAACGACTTCGACGTGCTGCACGTACACGAGCCGACGGCGCCGAGCGTGAGCCTGCTCGCGTGCATGCTCGCGGACGGCCCGATGGTCGCCACGTTCCACACGGCCAACCCGCGTTCGAAGATCCTAACGGTCGCGCACGGTGCGTTGCAGCCGTCCATGGAGAAGGTCCGGGCCCGCATCGCGGTGTCCGAGGCGGCCCGGCGAACGATCGTGGAGCACCTCGGGGCGGACGCGGTCCTCATTCCCAACGGCGTGTCGATACGCGCTTTCCAGGACGCGACACCGCTGCCCGCGCATACCCCGAACGGTGCCACCGTCGTCTTCCTCGGGCGTATCGATGAGCCACGCAAGGGCCTGGACGTGCTGGTGGCGGCGTTGCCGGCCCTGATGGACCGGTGCGGGGACGCGCGGCTGCTGGTTGCGGGCCCCGGCGACAGCGAGGCGGTGCTCGACCGGGTGGACCCGGGCCTGCGGGACCGGGTGACCCTGCTCGGGCTCGTCTCCGACGCGGACAAGCCCAGGGTGTTCTCCTCCGGAGACGTCTACTGCGCGCCCAACACCGGCCAGGAGAGCTTCGGCATCATCCTGCTGGAGGCGATGGCGGTGGGCGCTCCGGTGGTGGCCAGTGACATCGATGCGTTCCGCCGCGTCCTGGACGACGGCCATGCGGGCCGGTTGTTCCCGGTGGGGGACACCGAGGGCCTTGCCCGGGCACTTGCCGACCTGCTCGCCGATCCGGGCGAACGACACCTGCTCGCCGAGCGGGGACGCGCCGCGGTCGCCGCCTACGACTGGCCGGTGATCGCGGAGCAGATCGTCGGGGTGTACGAGATGGTCGCAGGGGATACGCCCGTTTCGGTAGCGGCGAGTACCGACCAGGAGACAATTCGTCATTCTGCGTGATGATGACCGTCCCTGGCGGCGCGGGCTCACTCGATGTTGACTACGCTGCGCGAGGTGACCCTCGTTGTCGTTACGGTTGCGGTCGTCGTCATGATCGCCACCTATCTCACCTGGCTCGCCAGCCGCCTCGACCGCCTCGCGGTGCGGGTCACCGACGCCCGCGCGGGTCTCACCAGCCAGCTGGCGTTGCGCGTGGACGCGGCCGGGGACCTCGCGCGGCGCTGCGAGCTGGCGGAACTGGGCGAGGCGGTGGCCCGTGCCCGGTCGGCGCACGTGGGGCGTGCCGCCGGCGGCCCGCTGGACAACGACGTCGAAGCGGTCGAGAACGCGCTCAGCCGGGCGTTGCGGTCACCGGCGGTCGCCGCGACCGGGGACCGGGCACCGGACGCCCTGCACGCGGTGGATGTGGCCGCGGCCCGGGTCGCCCTCGCACGCCAACTGCACAACGACGCCGTGCGCGACGTGCGGGCGTTGCGCGGCCGGCGGATCGTCCGGGTGCTGCGCCTGTCCGGACGCCGCGGGCTGCCGGCCTACTTCGAGATCGACGATGCCCTGCCGGAGCGGGGCGACTCCGACAACAGGAACGACAACAGGAACGACAGCACGAACGACAGCACGAACGACAGCACGAACGACAGCACGAACGACAGCACGAACGACAGCATGGGTGCCGACGACGGCGGCAGGCTGGACGGTGACATGTCGGAGTTCGGTGGATTCACTTCGTAGTGTGCCGTGCCTGGTGGAGTCGGCCGCCGGAGGGTGGACGCGCCGAGATCGGGTGCACGTCGAAATCGGTCTGCACGTCGAAATCGACCGTGTCCGACCAGCGCGGCCCCAGCCGGCGCTCCGGCCGTACGATGGGACGTCCCCCGTCCGGCCGAATTCGCATGTCCGGTGCGGTCCGGCCCGCGGAGGTCCCGGTTTGTCGACGTTCGTCCGGAGCGGGGACGGAGGTACGTTCGGACCGAATTCCGGCACCACCGATTCCGGCACCACCGATTCCGGCACCACCGATTCCGGCACCACCGATTCCGGCACCACCGACAGATCCTGGCTACAGAACAGATCCTGGCTACAGAGAGGCGCGCCATGTCCGACGGCCTGACCGCACCCGAGTCTGCCCAGCCGCGGCGCGGGCCCGCGCCGGCGGCCGAGGTCCCCGGCGTCGGTGGGACCCACGTAGGGACGGCACGAGTCAAGCGGGGCATGGCGGAGATGCTCAAGGGTGGCGTGATCATGGATGTGGTCACGGCCGACCATGCGCGGATCGCCGAGGACGCGGGCGCGGTCGCGGTGATGGCACTGGAACGGGTTCCGGCCGACATCCGCGTACAGGGTGGCGTGGCCCGGATGAGCGACCCCGAGATGATCGAGGGGATCATCGAGGCGGTGTCGATCCCGGTCATGGCCAAGGCGCGTATCGGCCACTTCGTCGAGGCCCAGGTGCTCCAGGAACTCGGGGTCGACTACGTCGACGAGTCCGAGGTCCTCACCCCCGCCGACCCGCACCACCACATCGACAAGTGGTCGTTCACCGTCCCGTTCGTCTGCGGTGCGACCAACCTGGGGGAGGCGCTGCGCCGCATCGGCGAGGGCGCGGCGATGATCCGCTCGAAGGGTGAGGCGGGCACCGGCGAGGTCTCCAACGCGGTCGTGCACATGCGCACGATCAGGGGGGAGATCGCCCGCCTGTCCGCGCTGGACCCGAGCGAGCTGTACTCCGCGGCCAAGGAGCTGCGTGCCCCGTACGAACTCGTGGCGGAGGTGGCCCGGCTCGGCCGGCTCCCGGTCGTGCTGTTCACCGCCGGTGGCATCGCGACACCCGCGGACGCCGCGCTGATGATGCAGCTGGGAGCGGACGGCGTGTTCGTCGGCTCGGGCATCTTCAAGTCCGGTGATCCGGCACGGCGGGCGCGGGCGATTGTCGAGGCCACCACCATGTACAACCACGCAGACGTCCTCGCCAAGGTCTCGCGCGGGCTTGGGGAGGCGATGGTCGGCATCAACGCCAGCGAGCTGGAGCCCGCGGCCCGGTTCGCCGATCGTGGCTGGTGAGCGACGCCGGGGTGGCAATGCCACGAACGGATGCGCCACGGGTGGGTGTGCTGGCTTTGCAGGGCGATGTCCGTGAACATGTCCGGGCGCTTCTCGCGGTCGGTGCGCACGCCGTGGAGGTCCGCCGCGCATCCGATCTCGATGGGGTGGACGGGCTGGTGCTTCCCGGTGGGGAGTCCACGACGATCGGTCGGCTGCTGCGGGTGTTCGACCTGCTCGAGCCGCTGCGTGGCGCAATCGTGGACGGGCTGCCGGTTTTCGGTTCGTGCGCCGGCATGATCCTGCTCGCGCGGGACGTTCTGGACGGCCGGCCCGACCAGCCGCTCCTCGGCGGTCTGGACGTTGTGGTGCGGCGCAACGCCTTCGGCCGGCAGGTCGACTCGTTCGAGGCGGAGCTCGACCTTGCGGGTGTTGCGGGCGGTCCGGTTCGGGCGGTCTTCATCCGGGCACCGTGGGTGGAGAAGGTCGGGGATGAGGTCGAGGTACTCGGCAGGGTGGGTGACAGGACTGTCGCGGTTCGGCAGGACAATGTGCTGGCAACCGCGTTCCACCCGGAGCTGACGGGCGACACACGGATGCACGAACTGTTCGTCGACATCGTGGAAAGCGCGAAACCGTGGAAGAAAACCGTGGAAGGCATGGGCCGGGACAGGTGAGGGGCAAGGCATGAGCGGTCACTCCAAGTGGGCGACCACCAAGCACAAGAAGGCGGTCATCGACGCGCGGCGAGGGAAGCTGTTCGCGAAGCTGGTCAAGACGGTCGAGGTGGCCGCGAAGACCGGCGGCGGGGACCCGGCCGGGAATCCGACGCTCGCGGACGCGATCGCCAAGGCCAAGTCGCAGTCGGTGCCCAACGACAACATCGACCGGGCTGTGAAACGGGGTTCGGGGGAACTCGCCGGCGGCGCCAGCTATGAGGAGATCACCTACGAGGCGTACGGGCCGAGCGGTGTGGCCGTCCTGGTCGAGTGTCTGACCGACAACCGTAACAGGGCCGCGTCCGACGTCCGGGTCGCGATCACCCGCAACGGTGGCACCGTGGCGGATCCCGGGTCGGTCTCATACCTGTTCAACCGCAAGGGCGTGGTTCTCGTAGCGAAGACGCCCGGGCTCAGCGAGGACGACGTGCTGGCCGCGGTGCTCGATGCGGGCGTGGAGGAGGTCAACGACCTGGGTGACTCCTTCGAGGTCGTCTCGGAGGCCACGGACCTCAACGCGGTGCGTGTCGCCGCTGCCGACGCGGGCCTTGCGGTCTCGTCGGCGGACCTGTCGTGGCTCCCGAGCGTCAGCGTCCCGTTGGACGAGGAGTCGGCGCGCAAGGTCCTCAAGCTCGTCGAGGCGGTCGAGGATCTCGACGACGTCCAGAACGTCTGGTTCAACGCGGACATCTCCGATGAGATCATGGAGCTGGTGTCGGCCTGAGGTGTGTCGGTGCGTGGGCGGTACCGGGTCAGCTCAGCAGGAGCGCGACCAGTGGTGCGGGTATCGCCCAGCTCGCCTGAGTTGTGTCGGTGATGTTCTTTGTGGCCACGACGCCCCGTCCGAACGTGTTCTCGATCGTGCGGGCCTCGGGCCCAACCAGGCCATGATCGGATCAGACAGGTACAGCTTGGCGAGGGCACCGGGCACGCGGCATCCTTCCTTCGTCACCTGGTGGCACCAGACCGCGCCGAAGGCGCGGACCAGTTTGACCAGTCGCAGATCGAACGACTGGCGTGAGTGGTAGCCCAGATCGGTTGACGTCCGGCTGCGGTTCAGGGGTGCCCCGGTCCGGGAGTGGAGCCCGCCGAGTAGCTGGGGAATCGACTCTTCGGGGGCGTTGCGGTCGACATCACGGTGCAGCCACTGCTCAAGGTCGGTCAGGAACGCTTCACTGACGACACCCGAACGGTCCTGCTCGCTGACCGCTCGTGGATACCCCCCGCAGCTCAGGTACGCCTGTCATGAAAGATCGAATTGGTCCGCGATGTGCTCTACCAGCGCCGCGGCATCGGCCACCCCCGGCGACTGGAGGTCCCACTGGGTGGAGCGGTGGCTCGGGGTACTGGAGATCGCGGACCAGGGCCGCCCGCGCCCGGTGGCTGTCTCACGGTATGCCGACCGGTACCGGTACTTGTACCGGCAGGGCGGGCTCGGGTGGCTTTCGCCGAGGCAGGGCGCGCATGTACCCGGGTGTGTCGTTAGGATCGAACAGACGTTCAGTCGTGTCACAATCGTGGCGGACGAGTCGGTGGTCGCACTGTTTCGGACGCACTGTTTCGGACGCACTGTTTCGGACGGCTGGTCGGTGGGAGGGCGCTGGTGCTGGTGCTGGGGGTCGATCCGGGGCTTACGCGCTGCGGGCTCGGGGTGGTCGACGGCGGGCCCGGCCAGGAGACATCCCTGGTCGAGGTCGGTGTGCTGCGCACCCCGGCAGCCGACGACATCGCCGCGCGGCTGTGGGCTCTGGAGCGTGGCCTGGTTGAGTGGATCGACCGGCACAACCCGGACGCGGTCGCGGTCGAGAGGGTGTTCAGTCAGGCGAACGTGCGGACGGTCATGGGTACCGCGCAGGCCGGAGCGGTGGCGATCGTCACCGCCGCCCGCCGGGGCCTGCCGGTGGCGCTGTACACGCCCAGTGAGGTGAAGGCCGCGGTCAGCGGCAGCGGTCGGGCGGACAAAACCCAGGTCACGTTCATGGTGAGTCGGCTGCTGGGACTTTCCGAACCGCCACGACCGGCCGACGCAGCGGACGCTCTGGCCCTCGCCCTGTGTCATCTGTGGCGGGGGCCGGCGCTGGCCAGGATGCAGGCGGCCGCCCGGCGCGGCCCCGCCGGTACCGGTTCCGGTTCCCCAACCGGGACCGGGGAGGGTGCGCGCCGATGATCGCATCCGTGTCGGGAACGGTCGCGGCACTGTCACCCGACGCCGCCGTCGTCGAGGTCGGCGGGGTCGGGTTGCTGGTGCAGTGCACCCCGGCGACCCTGGCCCGGCTGCGGGTCGGGCAGCACGCGTGCCTGGTCACCACCCTGGTCGTCCGCGAGACCGAATTGACCCTCTACGGTTTCGCCGACGCTGACGAGCGCGACGTCTTCGAGACGCTGCAGAGTGCGTCCGGCGTAGGCCCCAGACTTGCCCAGGCCGTGCTCGGCGTCCACAGCCCGGACGGTGTGCGCCGCGCGGTCGCGAGCGAGGATCTGGCGGCTCTCACGAAGGTCCCCGGTATTGGCCGCAAGGGCGCGCAGCGCATCGTCCTCGACCTGAAGGACCGGATCGGGCCGTCCGCGTCGCTGCCGGCGGCGGGTGGCCCGGACCACACCGGTGCGGATGCCGACGGTTCCGCTGCGCCGACGCCCGCCGCGGGTGCCCCTTCCGCGGCCGAGCAGG
>NZ_CADDZT010000036.1:118267-120909 GCF_902812655.1 Candidatus Frankia meridionalis
GGATGCCGTGGTGGCGGTGCGGGACGGCGACAGTGATCAGCAGGGTGCGGACGCGGTGGGTGTGTTGCTGCGCCGGGCGCTGGCCGCACTGCGGCCCCGGTAGGACGGCCGATGGATGTCGACGGTCTGATCTCACCGGTGGCGGGGCCGGAGGAACAGGCGTTCGAGGCCGGTCTGCGGCCGGGGACGCTGGCGGAGTTCATCGGCCAGCAGAAGGTGCGCGAGCAGCTTACGATCATGCTTGAGGGTGCGCGGGCCCGCGGTCGCCCACCTGATCATGTCCTGCTCTCCGGGCCGCCCGGGCTGGGCAAGACCAGCCTTGCAATGATCATTGCCCGGGAGCTGTCGGTGCCGTTGCGGATGACCAGCGGCCCGGCGGTGGAACGTGCCGGGGATCTCGTGGCGATCCTCACCGCGCTCTCCCCGGGTGAGGTGCTGTTCCTCGACGAGATCCACCGCATCGCGCGCCCTGCGGAGGAGCTGCTCTATGCCGCGATGGAGGACTTCCGGGTCGACGTCGTGCTCGGCAAGGGCCCCGGCGCGACCGCGATCCCGCTGGACATCGCCCCGTTCACGCTGGTCGGCGCGACCACCCGATCGGGCCTGCTGACCGGCCCGCTGCGGGACCGGTTCGGTTTCACCGCCCATATGGACTTCTACGATCCGGACGAGTTGACCAGCGTGCTCAACCGGTCGGCGGGGCTGCTGGGAGTGCGCCTCACCGGCGACGGCGCGAGTGAGGTCGCCGGCCGGTCCCGCGGCACTCCGCGGATCGCCAACCGGTTGCTGCGCCGGGTGCGCGACTACGCCGAGGTGCGGGCGGACGGGATCGTCACCCGTGAGGTCGCCCGAGCCGCGCTGCGCGTCTATGACGTCGACGCTCTCGGTCTGGACCGGCTCGACCGTGCGGTGCTGGAGGTGCTGGTGCGCCGCTTCGGTGGCGGGCCGGTGGGCCTCACCACCCTGGCGGTTGCCGTGGGGGAGGAGCCGGATACGGTCGAGGAGGTGGCCGAACCGTTCCTGGTGCGTGCGGGCCTGCTCGCCCGGACTCCCCGGGGTCGTGTGGCCACTCCGGCCGCCTTCACCCACCTCGGTCTTGATCCGGTGGACGGCGGCCTGGGGCGTTCGCAGGCGCCGATCTTCCTGCTCGACGATGGTGAACCCGGCTGACGGTCCTGCAAGCCGTGGCGGCCCGCGGGGGTGGTGATCGTGCCGTCCCCGGCCAACCCGTAAGGCAAATCCTGGGGCCTGCGCGTCACACGCCCGCGGTCGGTACGTACGATCGGCCGCACAACATGGGAGGACGTGGACGTGCAGGTATTCGCGGTCACCGAGGCGGTGGCCCAACAGAGCAGTAGTGGGATCGGCGGTTTCCTTCCGCTGATCATTATTGTCGCGCTCGTCTTCTTCTTCATGTCGACCCAACGGCGCCGTCAGCGCGCGCAACAGCAGACCTTGGCCTCGCTTGCTCCCGGGACACTGGTGGTGACCACGGCCGGGCTGTACGCGACGGTGGTCGAGGTCGACGACGGCGATCTGCTGCTGGAGGTCGCGCCGGATGTGGTCTGCCGCTTCGCCCGCGGGGCGGTGGCCCGGGTCGTCTCGTCGCCGGACACGGAGACGCCGGACCACGAAGGTCACGACCATGACCACGAAGGTCACGACCATGACCACGAAGGCCATCATCATGATGAGACGGTGGTCGACCACCCGGCCGACGACACCGAGGCCGGCGGGCGAGGTTCGGACGAGCCGTATATCGACATGACCAAGAACATCAGTCAGGACGAGTCGGACCGGGAAAAACCGGATCATCCGGATGAGCCCGGTGATTCGACACCGGGTAAGGGGTCGGGCAAGCCCTGAGAGCGCCCCAGGGCTGAAACCGGTATGACCGACGGCAGCAACATCGGCATCGGAAATGTGGTATCGGAAAGCATCGAGTTTGACAGTCGTTCCGATACCTTGGGCGCGGTCGGGCCATCGGGTGCTGCGAGATTGGTCCACCCAGGTCCACCCAGGTCCCCCCGGGTCGTGGACGGATCCCGTCCATCCGACAGATCCACCAGGTAGCGAGTGAGCGCAGCGGCGCGTGACGAAGGGACATCCGTTGGCACGAGGGTCAAGGCCACGGCGTAAGGCCACGCGCCCCGCCTGGGCCCGCATCGGGGTCCTCTGCGCCATCCTGGCGCTGCTCTACGGCGCGATGGCGCTGACCGGTACCTGGACGCCCAGGCTGGGCCTTGACCTCCAGGGCGGCACCAGCGTGATCCTCACGCCCCGGTCGACCGAGGCGGGTCGGGCGGTTGACAGCGGGGCCGTGGACAAGGCGGTCGACATCATCCGTGAGCGGGTCAACGGTCTCGGTGTCGCCGAGGCCGAGGTCAAGCGCAATGGAACGCAGATCGAGATCTCGGTTCCGGGCCGGGGCCGTAACGACGTCGTCCAGTTGGTGGGACAGACCGCCGAACTGCGTTTCCGTGAGGTCTACACGTCCGCGGCCGCCGCTCCGGCGCCTGCTCCCACCCCGACGGCCGCGCCGACAGCCGCATCGACCTCGACCCCGGGCGCGACCCCGTCCGGTGTCCCGACCACCGCACCGGCCCCCACCGCACCGGCCCCCACCGCACCAACCCCCACCT
>NZ_CADDZT010000037.1:0-5892 GCF_902812655.1 Candidatus Frankia meridionalis
GATCGGGGTCGGGGTCGGGGTCGGACGCTTGCGTGACAGGCCGACGTGGAGCCAGGCGCCGCACGATCGCGAAGGTCGCCAAGATCGCCAGGCCGAACAGGGGAAGCCCGAGAACGAGGTTGGCAGCGGCGAGCCAGCCGGCTTCACCAGCCAGATAGAGCACACCCTGGACAGCGAACCGGAGACCGAAGACCACGATCCAGACCAGCGTCGCCCACCCGGCGGCACGGCGCAGGTCGACATGATCACGCCACCCGGCGTAGCGGGCATCCATCCCCGCCATCACATAGCCGGCGAGCGGCCGGCGCACCAGCAGCGACACCAGGCCGATGACCGCGAAGACGGCGTTCTTCGCAATGCCCGGCAGGAAGAAACCTTCGGCGCTGTGCGTCCGGGACGCGACGAACGCGGCGAAACCGACGGCGAACAGACCCGAGAACGCCTGCTGCACCGGCTCCCGACGCACGACCCGCAGCACGACAAGGGCGATGGCCGTGGCGATCGCGAACGCGATGCCCGCGGTCAGCCCGGCTTCGGCGTTGACGGCGATGAACGCAACCGTCGGGATCGCACTGTCGATCATCCCTCGGGTACCGCCCATGGCGTCGACCAGCGACACCGGCGGCTTTCGACCCGGCGTCGCCGACATGCGCTGGTGGCGGGCGGGCGGGCTCACGCGCTCGCGGACGACACGGGCAGCAACTCGTATCGCGGATTGAAGATGGTGGTCCGATTGTCCCTGTTCATAATCATTCCAGATGCCTTCATCGCGCGTCCCGCCTCAATGCCCGGGATGTGCTTACGGCCGAGAAACACCAGGGTGACTGTACCGCTGCCATCATAGATGTCAGCCTCAAGACTCGGCGACCCCGATCGACTCCGTATGGTAACCGATCGGATCGAGCCGACCACACAGACGTCCTGACGCTCGCGGCAGTCGCCCATCGGGACGGCGCCGGCCTCTTCGACGGTCCGCTGCAGATCCTCGGCCTCCAGCTCCCGCTCGTCCGCGGTGAGCCGGTGCACGGCCCGCCCCCACCAGCCGCGTCGGTCTCCCACGGTCCCCTCCGATCGGGCTCGGGGTGTAACAGCCGGACTCCGGACGTAACACCCAGGCAACGAAACAACCTCGCCCAGTGTGCCCGGTGGAAGGCTCAAGGATTCTGCACTTGTCCGCTTTCCTGCCGCGGGACCCACGCGCATCCCCACCGGCCCGCAACGTCACAGAGCCGTAACGGCTCAGACCCTCGATCCGATCCCGATCCCGAAGCCGTCAGCCGATCTCGGCGGTCCGGACGCCGGGGGCCGGCATCCGTGCCGCGGTCCTCTCGACACCGGGCCCGAGGTTGCGCGGATCCTGGTTGCGCGGATCCTGGTGATGCGGGTCCGGGTCGGGCGGGTCGGTGTGGTCGTGCGGATCGTGCGGATCGGTGACCTCTCGCGGTAGCTTCAGCGGCAACGGATCACGCAGGGGCATCGCCTGATCGCCACGTACCACCACGAGGTCACGCAGCGCCTCCGCCAGGAGCGGAGCCCCGACCGGATCGAGCGCGACATGCCCCGTGAGAACAACCCGCAGGAACCAGCGCGGACCGTCGATCCCGAGCATCCGACCGGGCATGAACTCGCCCGGAGTGCCGGTCGGCAGCTGCAGACGCAGCTCACTTCCGTACGGCCCGCCGCCCTCCTCCGCCGCTCCCTGGCCCGTACGCAGGGACTCCGCGATCTCGGCGCGCACCTCGTCCCACAGACCGGCGCTTTTCGGCGCGGCGAAGACCGCCAGCTCCATCGCGCTCGGTCCGTCCGTGAGCGTCACCGTCAGCAGCTGCCCGGACTCCTGATCAACCTGGAACTGCACCTGGACACCCTCCACGACCGGGATCCGCAACGACCCGAGGTCCAGCCTCCGCAGGTGGTCGTGTGGCGCCTGCTCGGCGTCGTGGGGCCCGTCGTGATCGACCACGAACTCCTCGTCGCCGGTCGTGTCCCGGTCGTACGACTCCTGCGGCTCCCGCCGGCCGCGGCTGCCTCGCCTACGACCGCGGCCGAACACTTCGACTACTCTCTGTCGTCACAATCGGTGCTGTCGTGATCGGTGCTGTCACGATCGACTCCTTGAAGATTTGGAGATGAGGACGGGAAACAATGGCGGTCGGTACCGGTGCGCCATACCCAGTGTCAGGAAAAACCACCGGTCGACCCGAAACCACCCGCACCGCGCGACGTCGTGGGCAGCTGCGCGACCTCGCGGAACGCCGCACGATCCACCCGCTGGACGACGAGTTGGGCGATCCGGTCGCCACGCCGCAGACGGACCGTCTCCCGCCGGTCGGTGTTGACAAGCAGAACCTTGATCTCACCACGGTAACCGGCGTCGACCGTACCCGGCGCGTTCACGATGGATACCCCGTGGCGCGCCGCAAGCCCGCTGCGCGGGTGCACGAACCCCGCGTATCCCTCGGGCAACGCGATAGCGATCCCGGTCCCCACCATCGCACGCTCACCGGGAGCGAGCGTCACATCCTGCGCCGCGACGAGATCCGCGCCCGCATCGCCGGGGTGCGCGTAGGACGGCAGCGGGAGGTCCGGGTCGAGCCGGCACACCAACACCCCCACCGAATCAGGTCCGTGGCCAGGGGGGTGCGCGGTCAGATCGTCCGTTGCGGTCATGGGTCTCCCGAGTGACGGTCATGGATGCAGGGTGCGCACGGAGGATACTGGCCGACATGCGCTACGAGGAACGGCTGACGGTGCCTCGGTTCTGGCACCTGGGGGCCGCCGTGTGCGCGGGCATCGTCGGCAGCTACTTCACGGTCTACACCGACTCCACCGGGATACGCGTTGCCGTCTATGGTTCGCTCTTCGTCGTGATGGAGGTGGCGCTGTGGCTGCTCGGGCGGCCCCGGCTGACCGTGACCGACGAGACGGTGAGCGTGGCCGGGCAGGTCGTCGCCCGTGACAGCGTCCGCGACGGTGCCGCGTGCGCCGACATCCGCGCCGTGCTGGCTCCGGGCATGTTCGCCGTGACCAGGCCGTGGATACGCACCGGTGTCTGGCTGCGCACCGCCGACGGCGTGTGGGTGCTGTCCAGCAGGCGTCCGGACGAGCTGCGCGCAGCGCTCGGCTACCAGGGATTGTGATGGGGGTGCGGTAGTGGTAGGATCGGTTTCGAAAATCGGCTGGAAGATCATCGGAGGCGCGGCGGGAGCGGCCGCCGGGTCGGCGGCGAGCAAGGCCGTCACCGTCGTCTACAAGAAGATCCGCAAGTCGGACCCTCCGACCAACCCGGCGCATCCCGACACGACCTGGGCGGACGCCATCGGCTGGGCGGTGGCGTCCGCGGTGGCGATCGGCGTCGGACGACTCGTCGCCGAGCGGATCGCCACCCGCGGGTGGGTGAAGGCAACCGGATCGCTGCCGCCCGGCATGCACGATCATGACTAGCCGCTGTCCGTGAGCATGACCGAACAGCCGGCCGCACCCGATCATCGAGCCGCGGTTTCGCGGACGACCTTCGATTCGGTCGACCCGGCGACCGGCGCGATGGTCGCCACGTTTCCGGTGGACGGTGCCACCGAGGTACGCGACGCCGTCGCCCGCGCCCGCGCCGCCACCCGATGGTGGGACGGGCTTGGGTTCGACGGCCGCGGGCGGCGCCTGGCCGCCTGGCGCAAGGCGCTGCACTCGTCCCTAGACGAGCTGGCAGACCTGGTGCACCGGGAGAACGGCAAGTCCGTCGACGAAGCCACCCTGGAAATCGGGGCTCATCTCGACGTCCTCGCCTGGGCGAGCGCGAACG
The DNA here is from genome assembly GCF_902812655.1 of Candidatus Frankia meridionalis. Classification (GTDB taxonomy): domain Bacteria; phylum Actinomycetota; class Actinomycetes; order Frankiales; family Frankiaceae; genus Protofrankia; species Protofrankia meridionalis. The sequence continues at coordinate 3,800 of NZ_CADDZT010000037.1, forward strand.
CCGGGCGGGTACTGGGCACCCGGCGGGTCCGACGCGGCCTGATCACCTCGAACCAGGCCGCGTCCGTGACCTACCGGCCCTACGGGGTGGTCGGTGTCATCGGTACCTGGAACTGGCCGGTCTACACCCCGGGTGGCGCCATCGTGTCGGCGCTTGCCGCCGGTAACTGCGTGGTCTACAAGCCCAGCGAGCTGACGCCCGCGATCGGGCGGTTCGTGGTGGACGCGTTCACCACCGTGGTCGGGGAGCATCCGGTGCTCTCGACCGTCACCGGTTTCGGGCCCAGCGGGGCCGCACTGTGCTCGGCCGGCGTGGACAAGCTGTCCTTCGTCGGCTCCGCCGCGACCGGCCGGACGGTGATGGCTCAGTGCGCCACGACGCTGACCCCGGTCGTCCTGGAACTGGGCGGCAAGGATGCGATGATCGTGGCGGATGACGCCGATCTCGACGCGGCGGTCGACGGCGCGCTGTGGCTCGGGGTCGGCAACTCCGGCCAGACCTGCATAGGCACCGAACGGATCTACGTCACCGACCGGGTCTACGACGCCTTCCTGGACAAGTTGACCGCCAGGGCGCGCAGGCTCACCGCAGGCGGACCCGAACCGTGCGGGTACGGTCCGATGCTCTCCCCCGGTCAGATCGAGACCGTGCGACGCCATGTCCAGGATGCCCTTGCCCGGGGCGGGCGTGCCGTCGTCGGCGGGCCCGAGTCGGTCCGCCCGCCTTTCATCGATCCGATCGTGCTGGTCGACGTGCCGGACGACGCCCCGGCGATGGCCGAGGAGACGTTCGGGCCGACCCTGGTGGTGACCCGGGTCCGCGACACCGACGAGGCGGTGGCCAAGGCCAACAGCGGCCCCTTTGGGCTCGGTGCCTCGGTGTTCTCCCGCCACCACGGCCGCCGGATCGCCGCCGGGCTGCGGGTGGGGATGGTCTCGGTCAACAATGTGATGGTCTTCACCGCGGTCGGTGGGCTGCCGTTCGGCGGGGTCGGGGACTCCGGCTTCGGGCGGGTGCACGGTGCGGACGGGCTGCGCGAGTTCGCCTGGCCGAAGGCGATGACCGTGCAGCAGATGGCCCCGCCGTTCAACCCGATGTCGTTCTTTCGCGGGCCGTCCGCGATCAGGAACTACCGGGCGCTCATCCGTATGCTGCACGGACGCCGATCCAGGTGACCAAGGCCACCAGGATGACCGGCGGGGATGGGCCGCTTCCCGGGCGGGGGGACGGCCCGTCGGTCAAGATGATGGCGGGCTGTCCGCCTCGTGGCACGCCCGGGAGGAGAGGTCCGTGGCTGTCTACGCGCTCGGTGAGCGGGTACCCGAGATCGATCCCTCGGCCTACGTCCACCCGGACGCGACCGTGATCGGCAAGGTGACCATCGGGCCCGAGTCGACCATCTGGCCGGGCGCGGTGCTGCGTGGCGACTACGGCGAGATCCATGTCGGCGCTCGGACCTCGGTGCAGGACGGCACGGTCGTGCACGCGACCGCCGCGTTCCCCACGGTCATCGGTGACGACTGCGTCATCGGACATCTTGCGCACCTGGAAGGCTGCACCGTCGAGAACAACTCACTGGTCGGCTCCGGCGCGATCGTCCTGCACCGGGCCGTGGTCGGCTCCGGCGCGCTGGTCGGAGCGCAGGCACTGGTCGGCAACAACGTGGAGGTCCCCCCGCGGGCGCTGGCCATCGGGGTGCCTGCGAAGATCCGTCCGGACGCGGTGGCGGAGAACGCCTTCGCGGCCGGGGCCGCGCAGTACGCCGCCAATGGCAAGCGGTACCGCGAGGAGCTCCGCCGCATCGACTGACCGCCGCATCGGCCCGGCCGCCCTGTCGGCCCGGCCGATCAGGAGTGATGGCGGTTGACCGCCCGGTCCGCCGCCATCACTCCCGATCAGCCGGCGGGTCGGCGGCGAGCAGGTCGTGAAGCTGGCCGAACAGTGCCTGCGGGGCCGCGATGACAAGATCGTTCGAGAGTGGTCGGCCGTGCAGGCCACCGACGCGCAGCCCGGCCTCGGCCGCGACGAGCGCGCCGGCCGCATGGTCCCAGGGATGCAGACCTCGTTCGTAGTAGGCGTCCACCAACCCGGCC
>NZ_CADDZT010000037.1:6091-7428 GCF_902812655.1 Candidatus Frankia meridionalis
CCCATCCGCCGGATGTCACGCACCCGCGGCACGACCCGCGTCAGGACCGCCACCTGGGCGATCCGCCGCTCGACCGTGTAGCCGAACCCGGTCGCCACCAGTGCGCCGGACAGGTCGGTGACGGCCGAACCGGCCAGCGCCACGCCGTTACGGGCCGAACCGTCACCGAGCGCCGCGGTGTAGGTGGCGCCCATCGCCGGAGCATGCACGACCCCGGCCACCACCTGGCCGTCGATCTCGGCCGCGATCGACACCGCCCAGTTCGGCAGGTTGTAGAGGAAGTTCACCGTGCCGTCCAACGGGTCGACGATCCAGCGCACCCCGCTGGTGCCGGCGTCGTCGGCTCCCTCCTCGCCGAGGATGCCGTCGCCCGGACGTGCCTCGCGCAGCCGGCGTCCGACCAGCTCCTCGGACGCCCGGTCGAGCGCGGTGACGACGTCGGTGGGGGACGACTTGGTCGACTCGGCCGCCACCTGACCGGCCCGTCCCCGCACCAGCAGGTCCCCGGCCTCCCGTGCGACGCCGAGCGCGAGCGCAAGGAGATCCCCGGGTTGCGGACGGTCGGACGTCGGTGTGGGGGCGGTCGGTGCGGCGGCGGGCCGCGCGGTGTCGGACACGGGTCCATCCTGCCAAGGCGGTCGCCGTGGCCTGGTGGACAGGCCCGCCGCGCGCCGATGGCGGGCCGCCCGAAGCACCCGCCGCCCGGCCCGTAGGATCGTTACCTGTGGTGACAGAAGAAGGCAGGAACCAGCAGGACCCGGACCAGCAGGGCCGGTCCGTTCCGGACCGGCCGACTCTCGACGGCGTCGAGACGCGGTGGTCGACCGTATGGCAGGAGCAGGCGACCTACCGGTTCGACCGCACCGCGGACCGGGCCCGGGTGTACGCCATCGACACCCCCCCACCGACCGTCTCGGGCTCCCTGCACGTAGGCCACGTCTTCTCCTACACGCACACCGACATCATCGCGCGCTACCAGCGGATGCGCGGCCGTGAGGTCTTCTACCCGATGGGGTTCGACGACAACGGCCTGCCGACCGAGCGGCGCGTGCAGAACTACTTCGGTATCCGCTGCGACCCGTCGCTTCCCTATGACCCGGACCTCACCCCGCCGGACAAACCCGGTAAGGAACAGATCCCGGTCAGTCGCCGCAACTTCGTGGAGTTGTGCGAGAAGCTGACGATCGAGGACGAGAAGGTCTACGAGCAGCTGTGGCGACGGCTCGGTCTGTCCGTGGACTGGTCGATGACCTACGCGACTATCGACGCCCGGTCCCGGGCGGTCGCGCAGCGGGCGTTCCTACGCAACCTCGCCCGTGGCGAGGCGTACCTCGCGC
>NZ_CADDZT010000037.1:7535-15080 GCF_902812655.1 Candidatus Frankia meridionalis
CTCGCCGACCCCGACAAGGGGTCCGGCATCGCGATGATCTGTACCTTCGGTGACCTGACCGACGTCATCTGGTGGCGGGAGCTGCGTCTGCCCACCCGTGCGGTGATCGGCCGGGACGGCCGGCTGCTGCCCGACCCGCCGGAGGCGGTCACCTCGCAGGCGGGCCGGGCTTGTTACGCGGAACTTGGCGGGCGTACCGCCCACAGCGCCCGCGAGCAGATCGTCGCATTGCTGCGCGAAAGCGGGGCACTGCTGGGTGACCCGCGTCCGATCAACCATCCGGTGAAGTTCTACGAAAAGGGTGACCGGCCGCTGGAGATCGTCACGACCCGCCAGTGGTACATCCGCAACGGCGGACGCGATGAAACCCTGCGAGCGGCGCTGCGTGCCCGCGGCACCGAACTGCACTGGCATCCCGCGCACATGCGGATCCGCTACGAGAACTGGGTCGACGGACTCACCGGAGACTGGCTGATCAGCAGACAGCGTTTCTTCGGGGTTCCGTTCCCGGTCTGGTACCCGCTGGACTCCGACGGCGTGCCACGTTACGACCAGCCGATCGTCGCGGACGAGGCAGCACTCCCGGTCGACCCGTCCAGCGACACAGCACCCGGATTCACCGCCGAACAGCGTGGAATCCCCGGCGGTTTCGCCGCCGACCCCGACGTGATGGACACCTGGGCGACATCGTCGCTCACCCCGCAGATCGCAGCCGGCTGGGGCAGTGACGACGACCTGTTCTCCCGGGTCTTCCCGATGGATCTGCGCCCGCAGGCACATGAGATCATCCGAACCTGGCTGTTTTCGACCGTGCTGCGCAGCCACGCCGAGTTCGGCACATTGCCGTGGACCAATGCGGCCATTTCCGGGTGGATTCTCGACCCGGACCGCAAGAAGATGTCGAAGTCCAAGGGAAACGTCGTCACCCCGCTGGACCTGCTTGAGCAACACGGTTCGGACGCGGTGCGCTACTGGGCCGCGTCCGGCCGACCGGGAACGGACACCGCTTTCGACGTCGGCCAGATGAAAATCGGACGCCGACTCGCTATCAAGCTGCTCAACGCGAGCCGTTTCACCCTCGGCCTCGGCGCGGTCGAGGAAGCTGGCTCGGTCGTCGAACCACTCGACCGGGCGCTGTTGGCCGCGCTCGCGGACGTGGTGGACGCGGCATCGGTGGCATTGGACGGGTACGACTACACCCGCGCCCTGGAACTGACCGAGTCGTTCTTCTGGCGGTTCTGCGACGACTACGTCGAACTGGTCAAGGGACGGGCGTACGGTTCGTTCGGCGCTACGGGTTCGGCATCCGCGCGGGCCACCCTCGCGATCGCGCTGTCCACGGTTCTCTCGCTGTTCGCGCCGTTCCTGCCGTTCGTCACCGAGGAGGTCTGGTCGTGGTGGAAGGCCGGATCGGTGCACCGCGCCCGGTGGCCGGAGGCGAGTGAGCTGCGCAAAGTCGCCGACGGCGGGGACCCTCGTCAACTCGAGGCGGTCAGCACGGCGCTCACGGCGATCCGGCGGTCGAAGTCGGCTGCCAAGGTCTCGATGAAAGCCGAAGTGGCCTCCGCCCGGGTCAGCGGGGACGCCGACCTGGTGACCCTGGTCGAGGCCGCCTCTGCCGATCTACGCAACGCCGGTAGCGTCATGGATCTCACCTTCGCCCGGGACGCAGGTGAGCTGACCGTCGACGTCGTCCTGGCCGAGCAGTCCTCCTGAGCGGATGACCCCGACTCGCGAAGCCGTGATCCGGGGTCATCCCGCGAGGCGGATGCCGGTGACGGCGAAGCGCTCGACGCTGCGCAGGTGGCCACCGGTGGATGCGATCACGACGAGGCCCTGGCCGGGCTGGCCGTCGGTGAGGTTCACGCTTGCTGTCCACGTCGAGTTGTCCCCGCCCGCGGGCTGGCAGCAGGACTCGCCGACGATCTGCCCGACGTTGCTTCCGGACGTCGCGCGCACCTGCACCCGGATGCTTTCGTCGACACCGCTGATGCGCCCGCCGACCGCCGTCGGCCCCCGCACCGTGGACGCATACGCCGGCAGGGAGAGCGAGAGGGTGGTGTCGTCGGTGCCGACGGCCTCCCAGGGAGCGTCATTGCCGGATCCGAACCGGATGAGGTGAACGACAGCCGCGACTCCCGTGCGCGTGCCCTCGGTCGGGTAGCCGACCTCGACGTGGGCGTCGTCGCCGGTCACCCTGCGCCCGAGCGCCCGATCGACCTCGCCGAAGCCGAGGAAGTCACGCGCGAACGACAGGGCGGTCGCGGCCGGGTCCAGCCGCCACGCCTCAGCACCGCCCGAGCGGTTGCCTGCCTGCCACGCCCGTGCGTCCGCGACGGAGGCAAAAGGCCACAGCGGCTGGTAGGGGATGGTCGCGGTGCCCGCGCTGGTTCCCTGCGGCGCAGACCCGGAGATCGCAGGTACCCCGGGCAGGTCGGTCGGGATCGCGGTCCCGTTCGCCCCGGATGGCCGCCCCGCGTCCGAATGTGCCCGGCCTCCGGTACCGCAGCCGGCCAGGACCAGCACGGCGACGGCAAACGCGGCCAGCGGCATGGCCGGCAGATGCGTCGCCGCCCGCGGCATGGCGAGCCTCCGCCGGAGACCGGCGGTGCGGCCGGCCGGTGGCACCGGGACGCTCATGGCTGCCTCCCCGGCGCTCAGGTGACGTTCTGGGTGAGTGCAGGGTCTGTGCCCTGAGCGCAGGGTAACGCCGGGAACATGGCGCGCGGGTGGAACGGACCGGTTGCGTCATGTCCGATTCCCGACCGGCGCCGCGACGGCGGACAACGGTCACCGAACCGGAGTCGACCCCGAAATGACGTGCGCGTAGACGATCACATTGTCCAGGTAGTGATGGGTCTTCTTGTCGAAATCCCCCCCGCAGGTGATGAGCCGCAGTTCCGGACGATCTACCTTACCGTATACATCGGTTTCCGGAAACGCATTCTTCGAGACCTCCTGAAGTCGGTCCACCGTAAAGCGAACCACCGTTCCATTCGTGGAGTTGACGTCGATGATGTCCGATTGTTTGAGTTTGCCGATCCGGTAGAAGACGGCCGGGCCGGTAGTCGAGTCATAATGACCGACAAGCACCGCGGCACCGACCTCTCCGGGACTCGGACCATATTCGTACCAGCCGACCTGACCCCAGGACAGCGGCACCTCGAGGGTTCCGTCCGCATTGAGCCCGACCGGCCCTACCGCCGCGGCCACACCCAATCCCGGAATACGCAGAAAGGTTGGTCGGTTGTCCGCCATACCAGCTGTCCCGGTTGCGGTTCCGGAGGCACCGACCGATGGTTGCAATACGGCACCGACACCCGCCGGGACGACCTCGGCAGGAATGCCGGATGGCCGGCCAAACTCGGACGAAGCAAGTCGTTGGCCGCTCACTCCTATCAGGAGCAGCCCGATCAGAACCAACCACCGTGACGGCAAGAAGACTTTCGACATCCTCGCGGCCATAACGCGTCCCATGCCTTTCCCCAGAACATCAAATGGCTACTGTGTCACTCGCGGTAACCGTACCGCTGCGACACAGGAGAAGAGGAAGGTCATGACGCACAGAATCGGCCGGGGCGTGGTGATGCTGGCGATGTCCGCCGCCACCGCGTTCTTCGTGGGTTTTAACCCCGCATCGGCATTTGCTGCGGACAGCAACACGTGGGCTCCGACCGCGGCCGCCGCGGACCCGACCGCGGCCGCCGCAGACCCGACCGCGGCCGCCAAGGACCCGGGCCAGTGGTCCACCGACAGCAAGGGCTCCGAGGACAAGTCCAAGGACGGCAAGGGCTCCGAGGACAAGTCCAAGGACCCGAGCCAGTGGTCCACCGACGGCAAGGGCTCCGAGGACAAGTCCAAGGACCCGAGCCAGTGGTCCACCGACAGCAAGGGCTCCGAGGACAAGTCCAAGGACCCGGGCCAGTGGTCCACCGACAGCAAGGGCTCCGAGGACAAGTCCAAGGACGGCAAGGGCTCCGAGGACAAGTCCAAGGACCCGAGCCAGTGGTCCACCGACGGCAAGGGCTCCGAGGACAAGTCCAAGGACCCGAGCCAGTGGTCCAAGGACGGCAAGGGCTCCGAGGACAAGTCCAAGGACCCGACCCCGCTCGGTGGTGTGTCCGCGGGCGGCGGTGGCATGGCCACGTCGTTCCCGGTCACTCCCGTCGCCGGCGCCGGAATCGGTGCTGCGATGCTCGGAGCCGGCCTGGTCACCCGTCGCCGGAACCGCGCGACGCAGTGACGAACGGGTCTGGATGCACCGGGCGGCCCCCGGCGCATCCAGACCCCCGACCCGGGTGGACGCCGCCGTCCGGCCCGAACCGGCCCCGGCCGGCGTCCACCCACCCCCGCACAAACCCTGAGCCGGTCCAGGTTCCGGTAACAGGTCCCGGTACCAGGTCCCGGACGCGTCATCATCGAGGTGCCTGCCACCGCGGCGAGACCATACGGTAACGTGGTCCACGTACGGGACGTGGCGCAGCTTGGTAGCGCACCAGACTGGGGGTCTGGGGGTCGCAGGTTCAAATCCTGTCGTCCCGACCGATATCAGAAGGGCTGCCGGCCGGTAGAAATACCTGGCCAGCAGCCCTTTTCGGCGATCTTCCCCGGACCGGTCCGGGATCAGACCACCCGCAGCTGGGGACCAGCTGGGGACCAGGCCGGGCGGGGTTCCGCTCCGGCCTGGCTCGGGTCGAGCAGGTCGGCTCCCCGTCAGTGACGTTTGTCGCCCCGCTCACGGACCCGGATCGAGATGTCGATCGGGGTGCCGGGGAAGCCGAAGTCCTCCCGGAGCCTGCGCTCCAGGAAGCGGCGGTACGCCGGCTCCAGGAAGCCCGTCGAGAAGATCACAAACCGGGGTGGCCGCACACCGGCCTGGGTCGCGAACAATACCCGGGGCAGGCGTCCGCCCCGCGACGGCGGAGGCGTGGCCGCCACGACCTCCCCCAACCAGGTGTTGAGCTGCCCGGTGGGGATACGCGACCCCCACGAGTCCAGCGAGGTCCGCAAAGCCGGTGCCAGCCGGTCCACCGCACGGCCGGTCAGCGCCGACACGTTCACCCGCGGCGCCCAGGCCACCCGGCCCAGATCCCGGACAATCTCACGTTCCAGAGTGAGCCGGCGGTCGGTGTCCAGCAGGTCCCACTTGTTGAATGCCAGTACCAGGGCCCGTCCGGCTTCGACCACCATGGTGATCACCCTCTGGTCCTGTTCGGTCAGCGGGTCACCGGCATCCAGCAGGACGATGGCGACCTCGGCGGCTTCCAGGGCAGCCGCGGTGCGCAACGACGAGTAGTACTCGGCGCCGCTGGCCTCCCGTACCCGACGTCGCAGGCCGGCGGTGTCGATGAACTTCCAGGTCTCTCCCCCGACGGTCACCAGCTCGTCGACCGGGTCCCGGGTGGTGCCCGCGACGTCGTGTACCAGCGACCGCTCGGTCCCGGCCAGCCGGTTGAGCAGACTGGACTTCCCGACGTTCGGCCGGCCCAGCAGGGCAACCCGGCGCGGGCCGACCACCTCTTCGAAGCGCTCCCGCGGCGCCTCCGGAAGGGCCGCGAGCACCGCGTCCAACAGGTCTCCGCTGCCCCGGCCGTGCAGGGACGACACGGGATACGGCTCGCCGAGCCCCAGGTTCCACAACGCAGCCGCGTCCGCCTCGGTCCGGGCGTCGTCGACCTTGTTCGCCGCGAGGACGACCGGCAGCCCCGACCGCTGCAGCACACGGGCGACAGCTTCGTCCGCGTCGGTGGCACCGACGGTGCTATCGACCACGAACAGCACCGCGTCGGCCGTGTCCAGGGCGGCGCGGGCCTGTTCGGCGACGCGGGCGGCAAGCCCACGCGCGTCAGGCTCCCAACCACCCGTGTCGACCACCACGAAACGTCGTCCGTTCCAGGTCGCGTCATAGGCGACCCGGTCCCGGGTCACGCCGGGAACGTCCTCGACGACCGCGGCCCGCCGGCCCAGTATCCGGTTCACCAGCGTCGACTTGCCGACGTTGGGACGTCCGACGATCGCCAGCACCGGCTGCCTGTCCGTACCATCCAGCCGATGTCCGGCCTCGTCCTCGGGGGCCTGCGAAGCCACACCCACAACGTCCTCGTCTCTTCCGTCTGTTCGGTCACCAACACCACGTCCCGCACCCAGGGGCGGCCCGCACCCACGGGCGGCCCGCACCGCGGAGCCCGTCGCCGCCGGAAACGCATCACGACCCGGCTGGCAGGCGAGCTTCGGCCAGATGGTCGGCGATCCGCACCCGGATGTCCTCCGCCACGACCGCCAACGCCCGCCGCGACCGCGGGTTCGCCGGGATCTGCACCTCGAACGGCCGTCCGAACACCACCCGGGCGTGCACCGACCGCCGCGGCCAGCGGGCCCCCTTCGGTAGCGCCCGGCCGGTGTCGATGCATGCGACCGGCAGCACCGGACACTGCCCGTGAACAGCCAGATAGGCGATGCCGTGCTGCACGGTCTGTACCTCACCGGTGCCGCGGGTACCTTCCGGGAACACCCCGATGGTCCCACCGCGTGACAGCTCGTCGAGCGCGGTGTGCAGCGCGGCCCGGTCGGGCCGGCCGCGGTCGACCGGGATCTGGCCGGTGATGCGCAGCAGCCTCCCAAGGATACCGTCATACATTTCGGACTTCACCAGGCACCGCACCGTGCGCGGCGATTCGATCACTACCAGGGGGCCGTCCAGCAGGCTGCTGTGGTTTCCCGCAAAGATCAGCGGGCCGGTCGGCGGCACGTGTTCAAGGCCCTCCAGCGTCAGGTGCATGACGATCCGGTTCAGCACAAGCCGAACCGGCGGTTTGAGCACCCTGTGGAGGATGTCGTTGTATGGCCGGGACGCCGCACCACGGTGTGCAGGTGGGGTGGCAGGCGGCCGCCTGCCACCCCACCTGGTGACGTCCGCGTCCTCGGTTGTCATGACGCGCCGGCCGCGACCCGTTCGCAATGCCGCAGAACCTCGTCCACGACGTCCTGAACAGACAGGCTGGTCGAGTCGAGCACGATCGCGTCGTCGGGGATCGCCAACGGATCCGCGGCGCGGGTACTGTCCAGGACATCCCGGCGATCAAGTTCGGCGAGGGTTCGGGCCACGTCATCGATGCCCTTCTCCCCGAGCTGGTGCGACCGCCGCAACGCCCGGACCTCGGTCGACGCGGTCAGGAACACCTTGACGGAGGCCTGCGGGGCGACGACCGAGCCGATGTCACGGCCCTCGACGACGATCCCGTCCGGCAACGCCCCGGCGATGATCTGCTGCTGCCGGGCGACGAGCCGGCGCCGGACCGCGGGCACCGCGGCAACCGCGCTCACCGCGTTGGTCACGGCCCTCGTTCGGATCTTCTCGTCCACCGCCTCGCCGTTCACCGCGATCGCCGGACTGGTCGGGCTGGTGCCGACCGTCAGCACCGCCCTTTCCGTGAGCTCCGCGACCGCACTGTGATCCTCAAGGTCGATCCGGCTCTCCAACGCCAGCTGCGTCACCGCCCGGTACATCGCACCCGTGTCGAGATAACGCAGACCGAGCCGCCGGGC
>NZ_CADDZT010000037.1:15414-27713 GCF_902812655.1 Candidatus Frankia meridionalis
GCCCGGCGGGGCGGCCTTCGCCGCCCGTGGACACTTCCTGCTCACCGGTGGCCGACCCACCCACCAGCTCACCGGAACCGCGGTCCTGCTCCACCGCTTCCTCCGTCCAGACGCGACAACCACACCAGAAACCCGTCAACAACCGACGCGGCGAAACCGACCCGACCCGGTCACTCACCCGAGTCAAGGTCGATGTGGTCAACCCGGCTCAGGCTACTCGGGCCCACCCACCCGCGAAGGGTGGTGTTCACGACCTGCGGTAAGCCGTCCAGCCGGCCGCGGCCAGCCGGTCCAGCAGGGCGTCTCCGATATCCGGCGAAACAGCGATCTCCACTATCCCGGCCGGAGCATCGAGATTGTGCTCGAAGGCGGCAATATCCTCAATGTTGATCTGCCAATCGCCGATGGCGGTGAACAACGCGCCGAGCTGGCCGGGCCGGTCGGCAAGCACCACACCGACCCACACCCACGGCCGGGCCGCCGCACCGGTCTTGCTCGGCAGCAGCGCCCGGCCGGCGTTGCCCCTCGCCACCAGCGTACGGACCGCCAGTACAACCTCTGGTTCGCTGCCACGGTCGAGCATGTCGACGAGGCCGGTGAGGTCCGCGGCCAGGCGGCGTGCCTGCGCGGCGACCGGACCGCGGTTGCCCTCCAGGATCGACGACCACAGACCAGGGTCACTGTCGGCGAGGCGGGTGATGTCGCGAAACCCCGGTCCCGCGAGCGCCAGCTCGCCAGCTCCGAGGTCGGGGGCCGTGGCGGCGAGCAGACTCGCGACCACCTGGGGCAGATGGGACAGCGCCGCCATCGCCGTGTCATGGCGGCCCGGCGTCGCGCGGACCGGCGTGGCACCGCAGGTGCGTGCGATCGCGACCGTGGCATCCACCGCCGCCGGTGAGGTGTGCGGCACCGGGCAGATGACCCAGGTCCGCTCGGCGAACAGATCGACGCGGGCCGAGGCTGCGCCGCCCCGCTCGCGCCCGGCGATCGGGTGCGCCGGACACCACGAGGACAGATCGCAGCCGGCCTGTACGGCCTCGGTGATCGGTCGGGCCTTCACACTGGCGACGTCACTGAACGTATCGGCGATCCCCGCCTGTTGTAGTCGGCGCAGTTCACCCGCGACAGCGTGCGGGGGGATGGCGATGACCGCGTGTCCGACCGGCTCACCGTGCCAGGGACGACCCGCGCCCATGGCCTCGGCGACCTTGACCTGCTCGTTGTCGATGTCTGCGAGCAGGACGTCGACACCGTGGGCGCTCAGCGCGAGCCCGATGCTGGTGCCGATGAGCCCGGACCCGACCACGCCCACCCGGCCCGGCGGCGGTTCGTGCGCAGGGGATCGGGATGTACCGGCTTTGACAGTCACCGCGTCACCCTAACGGCCGACGACAACGCGATCATGGACTCCCGTGCCGGCCGGAGGCCCCGGAGAACCTGGTCCCGGTCCGCACGTCCCGCTCCACGCCTACAGGCCCACGTCACGGTAGAGGGCGCCGACCTCGGCCCGCGACAGGTGCCGGGTCGTCCCCGCCCGCAGCGAGCCGAGGTACACCGGACCGATCCGGGTCCGCACAAGCCGGCGCACCGGGTGGCCGACGGCGTCCATCAGCCGGCGTACCACGTGCTTGCGCCCCTCATGCAATGTGATCTCCAGCATGACCCGCGGACCCGACGAGCTCACGATCCGCACGGCGTCCACCTCGACCGGACCGTCGGTGAGGGTGACACCCGCCCGCAGCCACCGGGGCACGTCACGGCCGAGGGGCCCGCTCACCTCGACCAGGTAGGTCTTGGCGACGCCGAACGACGGATGCGACAGCCGGTGGGCCAGGTCCCCGTCGTTGGTGACCAGCAGCAGACCCTCGCTGTCGGCGTCCAGCCGTCCGACGTGGAACAGCCCGGGGCCGAAATCCGCGACAAGATCCGCGACCGTCGGCCTGCCGCGATCGTCCGACATCGCGGACAGCACCCCGGCGGGCTTGTTCAACGCGAGGTGCATCAGACCGGCCCTGGTCACGACCCGTGTGCCGTCGACCTCGATGACCGCGGTCTCCGGATCGACCCGCATGCCCTGGGCCTCGACCACCCGGCCGTCCACCCGGACCCGACCGGCGGCGATCAGCTCCTCGCTGTGCCGGCGGGACCCGAGACCCGCCGCCGCGAGAACTTTCTGTAGCCGGACGCCTTCCGCCTTCACGTCACCGGTCGTCATGAGCCCACGATGTCATCCACGTCGGCGATACCGGGCAGCAGCGGGGCGAGCGGAGGCAGCTCGTCCAGATGCCGCAGGCCCATCCGTTCCAGAAAGTAGTCGGTGGTCCGGTAGAGCGTCGCGCCGCCCTCCGGATCGGTACCGGCTTCCTCGACCAGCCGGCGGGTGGTCAGGGTGCGGATCACGCCGTCCGCGGACACGCCTCGCACCGCCGAGATCCGCCCGCGGCTGACCGGCTGCTGGTAGGCGACGACGGCCAGGGTCTCCAACGCGGCCTGGGACAGTTTCGGGCTCTGCCCGGCGAGGACGAACCGTTCGACCCAGGGTGCGCACTCGTCGCTGGTGTAGAAGCGCCAGCCACCGCCGACGTCACGCAGGCTGAAACCACGGCCGTCCGCGGTGTAGCCGCGTGCCAACTCGACCACGACCCGTTCGACGTCGGCCGCGGGAACGCCCAGGCTCACGGCGATCTCGGTGACCGGGACCGGGTTCTCCGCGACCATCAGGATCGCCTCGACGAGTGCGGGCAACGGTGGTCGCGCGGCGTCCCCGCCCGCCCTTAGCCCATCCGTCCCCGCGGTCCCGGCCCCCGGGTGCTCGATGTGGGCGACCGGGTCGGAGTCCACTGTCATCGTGGTGGTGATCCTCATTTCCTACTACCCAATTTCCTACTACCCGTGGTGTCCACGCCGGGAATGTCGCCATCCAACTGGTCATCGGTGTCGGCGTGTCCGGTACCCGCTGTCGGCCCCGGCAGCCCCGGATCCGGCTCGGAGTCGGCGATCCACCGGACGATCAGTTCCCCCAGCGCGACCTCCTGCTCGAACACGATCCTGCCCTCCCGAAAGAGCTCGAGGAGGGCCAGGAAACGCGCGACCACCTCGATGGTCGCCCGGCAGTCGGCGCACAGCACCCGAAACGACGCGCTACCGACCTCCCGCAGCTTCTCGATCACAGCAAGCATATGTTCACGGACGTTGACCCTCGGCAGGTGGACGTGGTCGGTGGCGACCTGCGGTGGCAGCGGAGGTTCCCGCAACCGGGCCGCGAGCCGGGCGAGCTCGGCCGGCCCGATGCCGATCTGGACCTCCGGGAGGGCGCGGGCGTAACGCGGCTCCAGCGGGACCCCCCGCGGGACGTACCGGGCTTCCAGGGTCATCAGCCCGGCGAAGAGAGCCGACGCCTCCTTGTATGCCTTGTACTGCAGCAGCCGGGCGAACAGCAGGTCCCGGGCCTCCAGCAGGGCAAGGTTCTCAGCCTCGTCCTCGGAGATCGCCCCGGGAAGCAGCCGGGCGGCCTTCAGGTCCAGCAGGGTCGCCGCGATCACCAGGAACTCGGTGGCCTGCCCGAGGTCGAAACCCGGGCCGAGGCGGCGGATGTGGGCCACGAACTCGTCTGTGACCTGGGAGAGCGCGACCTCGGTGACGTCCATCTTGTGTTTGGCGATCAGGGACAGCAACAGGTCGAACGGGCCGGTGAAGTTCGCGAGCTCCACCACGAAGGCACCGCCGGCCCCGCCGCGCCCGGTGGGTGCGCCCGACCCGCCGGGCGCCGTGGCCCCGCCGGGCTCGGGCGCGGTGACGCTCCGGTGTGATGTCCCGGTCCGCGCCATATGGATGACGCTACCGCTGCCAGAACCCGCCACCGGCACCGCGCACCCGTCCGGTGTCGTCACCCCGGGCCGGTCGCCGCATCCGACCGGCCCAGGGATCAGCCGACGTCGACGAGTCCGCCGAGGCCACGCAGCAGTGGAAGGATGAGCTGACCCACGACCGAGGGGACGGTCGGGAACAGCACCGGCAGCAGCAGGATCGCCAGCAGGATGCCGATGCCGAAATTTTCCTCGCGGAGCCGGTAGTTGGCCCTGTTCCACGCGGGGGACTGCGGCCCGAGCAGGAACAGCAACCGCCCGCCGTCGGTCGGCGGGACCGGCAGGAGGCTCAGGATGAACAACGACGCGAACGTGACCGCCATCCACAGGAGCAGCCTGGCAAGGAAGTCACCCTCGCCGGCGAGCTGGACGATGCGATCACCCTGCGCAACGATAAGCGACGGTCTGTGCGCAAACTTGGCCCCTACCGTCGCGGCGAAGGCGAGTAGCAGGTAGGCGAACGGCCCGGCCAGCAACGCGGTGGCCACGTGGAACCGCCGTTTACGCCACACGTCGTTCATGGGTATCGGCTCGGTCCACCCGACACCCGCGATGAGCATGGCGACCACGCTGAACGGGCTAAGGCGGCGCTGGAGGGAGGCGGTGAGCCGCCCGGAACGCAGCGGCCTCGGGTCCCGGACAATCCTGGCGACGACGACCTGGGCCGCGTCATGAGCATAGATCCCGATGAGGAGCGCAAGAACGATCCCCAGAAGCGCCGCGGGTTCGGCCAGGTGGAAAAGCACGCCTCTACAGGTCCCTTATCCCGGTTCCCGATCGTCCGGCTCAGCGCGACGCGACAGGCGGTGCCGCATGCCTGGCCATCAGTTCGCGGGCCAGCCGCCGGTATCCGTCCGCTCCCACCGAGGTCGGCGCATAGGTCGTGATCGGCTCACCGGCTACGGTGGTCTCCGGAAAGCGTACCGTTCGATTGATCACCGTGTGGAAGACCTCGTCCGGGAAACGTTCGACGACCCTCGCCAACACCTCGCGGGCATGCAGGGTCCGGGCGTCGTACATCGTGGCCAGGATGCCGGCGAGTTCCAGACGGGAGTTGAGCCGGTCGCGCACCTTGTCGATGGTGTCCAGCAGCAGGGCGACGCCACGCAGCGCGAAGTACTCGCACTCCAGCGGCACGATGACCGCGTCCGCGGCGGTCAGGGCGTTCACGGTCAGCAGGCCCAGGGACGGCTGGCAGTCAATGAGAATCACGTCGTAGTCGGAGCGGACCGACGCGAGTGCGCGTGCCAGCGTGTGCTCACGGCCGACCTCCGTCACGAGCAGCATCTCCGCGGCCGACAGGTCGATATTGCTCGGCAGCAGATCCAGACCTTCGACCTGCGTGGGGACTATCACCTCGCCGATGTCGGTTTCGGCCCCTATGAGAAGATCGTGCACGGTGCGCTCAAGCACCATCGGGTTGATACCGAGCCCGACCGACAGGGCGCCCTGCGGGTCGAAGTCGACCAGCAACGTCCGGCGACCGTACTCGGCGAGCGCGGCGCCCAGATTGATCGTGCTGGTGGTCTTGCCGACGCCACCTTTCTGGTTGCACATGGCGACCATCCAGGCAACCCCCTGAGTCGCCAGCGGAGGCGGTACGGGAAAGGCGGGCAACGGGCGTCCGGTGGGGCCGATCTCGCCAGCTCCACCCGGGCTGTGCACGACGCCGGCACCGTCGAGTCGACCATCGTCGGGCAGCGCAGGATCCCCGACGGTCATCCGCCCGTACGGGGGGCGCACCTGGGCCGGCATCGGCGAGGTGTCGGCGGTCATGTCAAGGGACCTGCTCCTTCTGGTCGGCCGAAGGGCGCGCGATCATGATTCCTTTCGCACGCCCGGAGACCGCAAGGGACACTTGCGGATCCGTGTGCGGAGAGCAGAAGCGGACCTTCAGGAGCGTACCGATACTGGACGTGCTTCATGACGCCGGGTAGGTCACCTCGGCGCGCCGCGCACCGATGTCGTCACCCCAACCGAGGTCCAGGCGCGTGCCGTCATGTGGAACCGGTCACACGAGAACCGGTCACATAGGAAATTGCCGGACCGCTGCATGCGGTGATTGGGTGAAGCCGCCCAGCGGTCAACGGCTATGGGAGTGCAGCTATGGGTTCGGTAACTGTCCGCGGTGTGGTGTCGCTCGAGAAGGGTGCCCCCGTCATCCTGACCGAGGTCGTCGTCCCCGACCCGGGGCCGGGTGAAGCGCGTGTGCGTGTCCAGGCATGCGGTGTCTGCCACACCGACCTGCACTATCGCGAGGGCGCCATCAACGACGACTACCCGTTCCTGCTCGGCCACGAGGCCGCCGGAACGGTGGAGTCGGTCGGCGACGGGGTGACCGCGGTCGCGCCCGGCGACTACGTCGTGATCGCCTGGCGGGCGCCCTGCGGGGCCTGCCGTTCCTGCCTGCGGGGAAAACCCTGGTACTGCTTCGACTCCCGCAACGCCGTCCAGCCGATGACGCTGACCGACGGGACACCGCTCTCGCCGGCGCTCGGCATCGGCGCCTTCGCCGAGGCGACCCTGGTGGACGCCGGCCAGTGCGTGAAGGTCGACCCGGCCGCGCGCCCGCAGGCAGCCGGGCTCATCGGCTGCGGAGTGATGGCCGGATTCGGTGCCGCGGTCAACACCGGCGCGGTCACCCGTGGGGAAAGCGTTGCCGTTTTCGGCTGCGGGGGTGTCGGGGACGCGGCCATCGCCGGCGCGGCCATCGCCGGCGCGCGGCAGATCATCGCCGTGGACATCGACCCACGTAAGCTGGAATGGGCACGCCGGTTCGGTGCCACCGACACCATTGATGCGCGTGACCTCGATCCGGTCGAGACGATCAGGGCACTGACCGGTGGAAACGGCGCCGACGTCGTCATCGAGGCGGTTGGTCGGCCGGAGACCTACCGGCAGGCCTTCTTCGCCCGAGACCTCGCCGGGCGGCTCGTGCTCGTCGGCGTTCCCGACCCGGCGATGACCCTCGAACTGCCGATGATCGAGGTGTTCAGCCGTGGGGGTTCACTGAAGTCGTCCTGGTACGGCGACTGCCTGCCGAGCCGGGACTTCCCCATCCTCATCGACCTCTACCTGGCCGGTCGGCTTGACCTCGACGGGTTCGTGACCGAAACCATCGGCCTCGGCGACATCGAGGATGCGTTCAATCGCATGCGACTCGGCGACGTACTGCGCAGCGTCGTTACGCTCTGACCAACCGTTACTCTCTGATCAAGAGGGTACCGTCGGTCCCGGAATGGTCCGGATCGGCACCGGTCCAGCCCTCGCACGGTCAGCGCGACACCGGTCAGCGCGACACCGGTCAGCGCGACACCGGTCAGCACGACAACGGTCAGTAACCCAGCTATGGGGACGGAGAACGCGTGGCGAGAAACGGCGGAGTGCGAGTCGATCGGATCATCACCCGCGGCGAGTTCACCATCGACGGCCAGACCTTCACCGTCGACAACAACATCTGGCTGGTCGGGGACGACACCGAGGTGGTTGTGATCGATGCCGCGCACGATCCCTCGGTCATCCTCGCCGCCATCGAGGGTCGCCGGGTATCCCTGATCGTCGCGACGCACGGTCACAACGACCACATCAACGCGGCTGTGGAGCTCGCCGACCGGACACGGGCACCCATCGCCCTGTGCCAGGCCGACCTCATGCTGTGGGAAGCGGTCTACCCGGGCCGCCCGCCGGACCTCCAGCTCGCCGACGGCCAGCAGATTCCGATTGCGGGTGGCGGCTGGCTGCACGTCATGCACACCCCCGGGCACTCCCCCGGTGGCGTGTGCCTGTACGGGGTCATCGGCGGGGAACCGGTGCTCTTCAGCGGCGACACCCTGTTCCGTGGCGGGCCGGGAGCCACGGGACGGTCGTTCTCCGATTTCCCGACCATCCTGAGCTCGATCCGAAGACGGCTGCTGATCCTTCCGCCCGAGACCATCGTGCACGCCGGCCACGGCGACGACACCACCATCGGCAGTGAGGCACTCGACTACGACCAGTGGATCCTTCGCGGCCGCTGACCTCGGCCTCGCCGAACTCGCCACGCGGGTGGGACCCATGCCCCACCCGCACCGCAAAGACCGTTCGGTTCAGGTCGACCTCACCACTACCTGACCGGATCGGTCATCATCCGCTCGGCGGGGAAGCGGGAGCACCGCTCGGCGGGGTGCCTCCGCCACCACCGCCACCACCGGAGGCGGCCGTGTAGCTCGGGTCGACACCGACGGCAATCGTGGCGACGAACCCCGCGGACAGCGACCCGGTGACGGTCAGCAGGCCGTCCTGCACACCCTTACCGGTGTAGACCATGTCGTTGGCGAGCGTGGTGATCGTGCCGGTGTGCTGGCTGTACGGTTTTGCCGCCTCCACCTGGGTTACCAAGTCGTCCAGGAAGAAGAACTGGCCGGTGTGGTGAGCTGTACCGTTCTCGTAGGTGTTGGTGGAGGTGTCGATCGTGCCACCGGTGTACACCTTGCAATGGATGTGCACAGCGCGTGGGCTGTACCAGCCCGGAAAGACCGTCCTGAACTCGGCGACGCCGCTGCTGTTGGTGAGCTGGATTCCACGAAGGTAGGTTTTCTCGTCACCGACGCCGTCCTCGGCCGGCCCGCTGCCGCCGGGGCTGGTCGTGGTGAAGCCCGAGTAGTAGCCCCAGGCGTCGCAGTGCCAGATCTCCACCGCGGCGTTCGACAAGGGAGCACACGAATTCTTGTAGTCGACCACGGTGAGTTGCAGCGTGAGCGCCGCGCCGGACTTGCCCTCGGTGATGTCCTTTCGGACAAGGCTGTTGTCCAGCCAGTAGGGACCCTCGGTCGCCTCGGAGGTCAGCACACAGGTGGTGGCCGCCGCAGTCGTCGTCGCGCTCGCGCTCGACGGCGTGGCCGTGGCCGACGGGCCACCGGCAAGAACCTTGGAGTTGCAGGCGGCGAGGGTGGCCGCGCCGACCGCCGCCCCGCCGAAGGCGAAAAGCCTGCGCCTGTTGAGTGCTCGGGGAGAAGAATCGTTCATGGGGGGAAGCATGGACAGGCTGCCTGTGAAGAACCTGTCAACAAACTGTGTGCTACGCCAGGGGATGCACATGGTAGGTACTACCCGGCTCGGGGCTGGAACAGCAGGATCATCCGGTTCCGATAGGACGGTAGGAGGTCACGATACTTCGGCCGCATCCGCATCCGCATCGCAGGAATGATCAGAACCGTCCTTGTGGACGATGCCGTGCTTGCGCGCCGGCTGCTTACCGCCATCGACCGGCTTGAGAGTGGTAGTGGTGTCGCGAGGGACCTCGCCGAGTGAAGCTCACGTGGGACGAGCCAGAACCCCTCACGCACGGGTTCCAAGGTTACTGGTCACGGCGTATCACCGATGAGCATCGGCTCGCCTACAGGATCAATGGCGATGAGATTCGTATAACACAATGCCGTTACCACTACCAGTGAGAGCGTTTTTGAGCAGCCCGACGCGTCTTCTCCATGAATTCTTCATGAGCGAAGGTGCCGATCATCGAGGCTAGGCGAACCCGCGATGATCCGGCCGGGTACGAGCGAGCAGGAGGGTGACATCGTCGTCGTAGCCGCCGCTGGGGTTGATGAGCGTCAGAAGGCGGTCCGCGGTGGCGGACAGGTCGGCTGTTTCCGAGAGGATACGCAGCAGGCGCCGGCAGCCCTCGTCGATGTCGATGGCAGGGGATTCGACCAAACCGTCGGTGTACAGGGCGAGCGTGGATCCGGCGGGGAACCGGTGACGGGTTTCGGTGAACGTCTGCTCGTCGACCCCGAGGATGATCCCGTGGACGTCGCCGAGGAGTTCGACGGTTCCATCAGGATGGCGCAGGGCTGGGGGCAGGTGGCCGCCGTTGACCATGGTCAGGGTGTCGTTGGCCGGGTCCCTGACCACGTAGACCACGCTGGCGATAGTTTCGATGCTCCGGGTGACGGCCTCGAGCTCGGTCATCACGGCGGCGGGGGGCAGGTCGAGACGGGCGAGGGTCCGGACGGTGGTGCGCAGCTGCCCCATGGCCGCGGCGGCGCCCAGACCGCGGCCCATGACGTCGCCGATGACCAGCGCGACCCGTCCGGCCCGCAACGGGAGGACATCGAACCAGTCGCCACCCACCTCGGTGCCGCTGGTACCGGGTTGGTAGCGCCACGCCAGTTCGAGACCTCCCACAGCCGGGATGTCGCGGGGCATGAGTGCGCGTTGGAGCGTCAGCGCGGCGATCCGCTGATGGTCGAAGGCACGCGCATTCGCGATCGCGCTGGCGATCCGGCTGCCCAGCTCCGCCGCGGTCTGGACATCCCCCTCGTCGTAGGGCCGCGCCGCGGTGACGCCGAACCCCGCACTTCCGAGGTATTCCCCGCCGGCCAGCAGCGGCACCACGATCGAGGACCGAAGCCGGAAATGCCGGATCACCGCGGCCACGCGCGGCGCGGGGGAGGTGTCGAACAGCCTGTCGTCGATGTCGATGCGGATCGGTTGACGGGTGACGAACACCTGCTCCGGCGAACGCCCCGCCACATTGATCATTTCGCCCGACTGTGGAAGATCCAGATCGGGAGGCGGTCGGGGTAGATCCGGCGAGTGGGCCCATACGACCCGGCGAAGCATAAGCGGGTCGGGGTCTGCATCCAGGGGGTAGGGCTCGTCGGCCAGGTACAACTCGCAGGTGTCGGCGAACTCCGGGACGACGAGTGTGACTATCTCCCGCAACGTCGCGGACAGGTCCAGGGACGCGCCGAGTAGCCCGCTCGCCCGGCTCAGCAACCGCAACCGCCGCTCCACCGCATCCCGCTCGGCTTCTGCCCGGCGCTGTTCGGTCACGTCCACTGCTGCCACACCCATCGCGACCCTGGCTCCCGCCGAGTCGTGAAGAGGGTAGCGGCAGACCCGCAGGACACGCCGGTCCGACGGGTCCGCCGGCATCGCCGTGGTCACCTCATCGTCGATGATCGCCTCACCGGTCGCCATGACCCGGTGGTCCAGCTCCGCATTGACAGGATCGAGGTCCGGAAACAACTCGGACACACGCCTGCCGACCGCGTTCTCGGCGGACAGGCCGAAGGCCCTGACCCAGGCCTGGTTCACGGCTCGGATCCGCCGGCCGCGATCGATGATCGACAGTATGATCGGCGCCGCATCGAATATCTGCGAAAAGAGCGTCGCCTCTTCCCAGCGGTCCGATGTCGGCAGGACGGGCCAGCCGGGCCGAGGCGTACGAAGATCGCTGGGAACCTGACCGCCGGGCTGCGGCATCAGGTTCATGTCGGGACCGGTCCTGCCAGGGCCAGGAGCTGCCGGTCGTCGCCGGAGGCTCGGGCGGGTAGAGACGCGTACAAGTGTGGGACAGGTCCACCTTCTGCGCGAACGGGAGCACCAGCCCAGAGCCATGATCCGGACATCGGTGCAGGTACGGCGGATGAGTCGGCCGGTACGCCGGGTTCTGTGAGCCGGGTGCCTTGCGGCCCCCGGCCGGCGGTCATCTATCTCGGGCTGGCGTTGCCGACAGCCTCCAGCGGTCCACCCGCAGGCTCGGGCGGGCAGCCCTCGAACGCCTGCGCAGCTGCGGGACCTCGCGGCCCCGCGACCTTTCGACCTTGCTCCAGGTGGGGTTTACCTAGCCGCCCGGGTCACCCCGGGCGCTGGTGCGCTCTTACCGCACCGTTTCACCCTTACCGGCATCCGAGGACACCGGCGGTCTGTTTTCTGTGGCACTGTCCCGCGGGTCACCCCGGGTGGGCGTTACCCACCACCCCGCCCTGTGGAGCCCGGACGTTCCTCGGCGGCTCCGCGTGAACGGAACCGACGCGACCGCCTGGCCGACTCATCCGTGAGCCGGAGCATACGACACCGCGGGCGGGACTGGCCTGCCAGGAGCATCAAACCCAGTGGATACTGCACGCAAGGCAGCATCGGTTGCCGCAGCCGTATGAGACGAGGGACGGGATAGGCCGTGACCACGCCCGGGGAACCCACCAGGAAGATCGACTACAACCGTCCGGCTTCGCCACCGCCTGCCGGCACCACCACCCCCGGGCCGTTCGGATCAGGGACCGCGGTGCCGGGCCCGCCCGGTCCCGGGCCCGGGACCGGGGTGACAGGGCCGGAGACAGCCGGACCGGGTCCGGTCACGCCCCCTGGCACCGCGCCGGAACCGACGGGGCGACGCCGAGGTGTGGGTTACACAACCTATGCGATCACCGTTCTTGTCATGCTGATCGCGATCCTTATGATCGTGTTTGTCGTGCAGAACAACGCCCGGGTCAACATCTGGCTGTTCGGTTCGATCCACAACATGTCGGTCGCGGGCGCGCTCGCGGCCTCGGCCGCGGCCGGTCTCCTCGTCGGACTCCTCATCGGGCTGATCACCCAGATCAGGGTGCGCAAGGAACTCCGCCAGTACCGCCGCGGCAAGCGCTGACCGGTCATCCGGGTGGCGGCACG
>NZ_CADDZT010000037.1:28048-41295 GCF_902812655.1 Candidatus Frankia meridionalis
CACACAGGTAAACGTGCCGCCGTCAGATCGGCATCCGTCACCGCGCCAGGCTCTCCTCGGTGATCATAGTTTCGTGCGACCGGCCGCCGAGCGCGACCGCCGCCAGCACGGCGGCGAACACGGCCGCGGCGCCACAGACCATGTACCCGAACGCGTAGGCATGGTCAAGGGCGTGGAAGGCAACGTCCTTGAGCGGGTTGAACGCAACGACATTACCGGTGGGCAGCGTTATGGAGCCGGGGACGGCGTTGGCGCCCAGCGGTCCGGAGTTCACCGCGCCGATCGCCGCGTGCAGCGCGGGTTGCTGCGCCGCCGGCGCGGTGGCCGCCGAGCTGTTGAACGCCTCCAGCGCCTTGGCCAACGCGGCGTTGCTGCTGACCTTGTGCGAGACCTCCGCGGCGGCGCGGCTCAGGGCGATCGCGCCGATGACGGCGGGGCCAAGCGTGAAGCCGAAGTCACGCAGCAGGCTGGTGGACCCGCTCGCCATGCCGGCGAGGTGGTTGGGGACGGTGTTCACCGCGACAGCGGTGATGGCCGACAGCGCGACCGCGAACCCGATACCGGCGATGAGCAGCGGCGCCACGACCGGCGTGATGGACAGGTTCGTCGCGGACACCTCCGACAGCCAGAAGTCGGCCACGGCGACGAGCGCGAAGCCCATGCCGAGTGTCCACCGTGGGTTGTAGCGCTCGAGGACCCGCGACGTGAAGGGCATCATGAGCAGCGTCATCGCGTTGAGCAGAATGAACGCGATGGACGTCTTCAGCGGGGTGAAGCCCTGGATCGCAGACAGGCGGATGCTCGTCGAGTAGGCGGTGCCGAGGTAGGCGAACATACCGAAGACCGTCGTGACCGCGGCGACCGAGAACGCGCGGTTGGCGAACAGATCCAGGCGCAGCAGCGGCGCGTTCGAGCGGCGCTCCGCCACGACGAACAGGACCAGGAACACCGCGGCGAGCACGAATCCGGCGATCACGTCACCGCTGCCCCAGCCGCTCGTCGGACCCTGGATCACGGCGTACAAAAGAGCGAACAACGCCACCGCGATGGTGATCTGCCCCGGCCAGTCGAGCGACCGACCCTCGGGGGCTGCGGAGTTCTGGGCGAACCGCAACGACACGGCGATGCTGACCAGCGAAAGCACCACGACTGGCACGAAGGCCCACCGCCAGCCGGCATACGGGTCACTGCCAAAGCCGTAACGCGCCAGGAAACCGCCGAGCACCGGCGAGACGAACCCGCCTGACGCCAACGCCGCGGCCCAGATCGCGATGCCCCGGGACCGGTCACGGATGGTGTGCGTGCCGGCAGCGATCATGGCAAGCGACGTGGGGAAGATCGCGGCGGCGCCGACGCCCGCGATGATCTGGCCCGACCACAGCACCAGCACCCGGCTCCCCGTCGAACTGCCGGTTCCCGGGGTGAGGACGGCGAGGAGCTGTCCGAGGGCGAGCAGCACGGTCCCCCCGATCAGGAGGCGCTTGCGCCCGAACAGGTCGCCCATGACCCCGAAGGTCAGTTCGAGCAGGGTGACCGGGACGAGGAACGCGTCCGAGATCCAGGTTAACTGTGACGAGCTGGTGCCCAGATCCTGCTGGAACAGGCCGTTGAGCACGGCCGGGATTGCCAGCCCGACCTGGGCGACGCAGACCGCCAGCACGGCGGCGGCCAGCGTGCCGCGGGTCAGGCCGCGCGGCGATGTCGTCACGACCGCGTCGTTCGCGGGTCGGTTGAGAACGGTCATTCGGTGGCCTCCAGCGTCCGGGTGCCGGTAGTTCAGCTGGGTGTGAAGCGTGCCACATTAATCTTGCGACGTACAGGTTTCCTGATGGTTTTTTGACAGGAAACCTGACTATCGAAGCATGTCGGATCCGACGGGTGCCGATGGGCCACTCAGTGCGGCGGGTGCCCGGCGAGGTTAGCGCGGCAGACCAGCAGAATCCGGCGCAGCTCGGCCGCCTGCTCCTCGGTCACGCCGGCCAGCATCTCGGTCTCCAGGTCGCTGACCTTCTCCCGGTGGCGTCCCAGCAGCTCCCGCCCGTCGGCGGTGAGGGCCAGCACGAGGCGGCGGCGGTCATCTGGATCGCGGTACCGCTCGATC
Organism: Candidatus Frankia meridionalis; assembly: GCF_902812655.1. GTDB lineage: Bacteria > Actinomycetota > Actinomycetes > Frankiales > Frankiaceae > Protofrankia > Protofrankia meridionalis. Next base: position 30,150 of record NZ_CADDZT010000037.1, read on the forward strand.
AGTCCCCGCTCGTGGAGGGCCGTCACCATGTCGGCCATGGTCTGCGCCGTGACGAACGAGTTGCGGGCGAGCTGCGCCGAGGACATGTCCGGGTGCCGTTCCAGCACGGTCAGCGCCGTGTACTGCAACGCTGTCAGACCGATCGGTCGGAAGATGTCGTCCAGTTGTGCGCGGACAGCCAGCTCCACTTGTTTCATCACATACAGCAGCGTCGGCTCGGCGTGCTGCGTGCCGCGCGAGCTACGCTCAGGCGTGACGGAGGTCGGCTGAACGTTCGGCACTGGCGGTCCTCGTCCTTGTCTGCGTGAGCCGAGGTTCGCGGAGCTTGGATGTCGCCGAAGCTACGGTTTCCTGATGGCTTGGGCAGGACCCAGTGTGCCAGCAAGCCGCTGGCCTTGCCGGCCGCCACCGGCCTCTCTTACTGGCCCGCCTCGACCAGGTGGGCGGCGTGGATCCCGTCGTTGAAGCCGCGCAGCACGGCCGGACCGTCCGAATACCAGTCGATCGTCGACATCGACACCAGGTCCAGATGCAGCCGGTAGAGCACCGCGGGCGAGGCGTCGAGTGCCAGCTGCGTCAGGGCCTTGATGGGCGTCACGTGCGAGACGATCAGGATCGTGCCGCCCGGATGAGCGGTCAGGACGCGGTCCCGGGCAGCGGTGACCCGTCGGATCGTGTCGAGGATGCTCTCCCCCCCGGGCGGTGGGACGGACGGATCGGCAAGCCAGGCGTTCAACTCGTCCGGGAAACGCTGGCGGACCTCGCCGAAGGTCAGGCCCTCCCAGGTACCGAAGTCGGTCTCGCGCAGCTCGTCGTCGACCAGGTAGTCCCGTCCGAGGGCGTCCGCGGTCTGCCGGGCACGTTTGAGCGGCGAGCAGTACACCGCATCGAAGGGGACGTCATGCAACCGCCGCGCCACCGCGGCTGCCTGCTCCTGGCCGACGTCGGTCAGGGCCACGTCCACCATGCCGCTGAACCGCTTGTCCACCGACATCGGCGTCTGGCCGTGCCGCAGCAGCACGGTGGTCGTGGGTGGGGCCGGTGGGGCCATCCACCCGGACAGCCGGTTGGTGGTCGGCGCCGTGTGCGGCGCGGGTTCGGGTGACTGGGGTTCCGGCGGCTCCCAGGTGCGTCCACGTGCGGCCGCGTCCATCGCCTCGTTCGCCAGCCGGTCGGCATGGCCGTTGCGCTCCCGCGGAATCCAGCCGTAGCGGACCTGCGGGAAACCGTGCGCGACATCCGCGGCTTCCATCGCCAGCGGTCGCATCGCCGGATGTTTGATCTTCCATCGTCCGCTCATCTGCTCGACGACGAGTTTCGAGTCCATCCGGACCTCGACGGCGGCGTCCGGATCGATTTCCGCCGCCGCTCGTAGGCCCGCGATCAGACCCTGGTACTCGGCGACGTTGTTGGTTGCCCGGCCGATCGCGCCTGCCCGCTCGGCCAGCACCTCACCGGTGTCGGCGTCCTTGACAAGCGCCCCGTACCCGGCAGGGCCCGGGTTGCCCCTCGATCCGCCGTCGGCTTCGACGACCAGCCGGCGCCCCGGGCGGTCACTCATGGTCAGCTCCTATCACCAGTGCTCAAAGGCCCGATTCCGTGGTCCGGACGAGGATGCGCCGACATTCCTCGCAGCGCACCACTTCGTCGGCGGGAGCCGCCGCGACGTCGCGCAGGTCGCCGCCGGACAACTCCAGGTGGCATCCCTCGCAACGGCGGCGGACGAGCTTCGCCGCGCCCACCCCGGCGGACGTGGCGCGCAGGCGTTCGTAGAGGGCCACCACGTCGGCGGGTAGCGTCGGGGCGATAGCGTCGCGTTCGGCCCGCCGCGCCGCCGTCTCGTTGTCGATCTCGGCCATTGCCGCGTCCCGCCTGCCGACAGCGGTGGCGAGTTCGGCCTCAAGACGCTCCTGGTCGGACCGGATGGCCGCGGCCCGGGCCTCCAGCCCCTCGGCGACCTCCATGAACTCAAGCATGCCGTCCTCGAGCGTGCGCTGCCGACGGGCGAGCGAGGCGATCTCCGACTGGAGGTTCTCCAGCTCCCGGGAACTGGTGATCTGCCCGGAGTCAAGGCGTTTCTGGTCGCGTGCCGCTCGGGCACGGACCATGTCGACCTCGTCGTCCAGCTTCTTCTGCGACCGGCCCAGGTCGCGCAGCTCCGTGGAGACCCGGACAAGGTCGTCGGTGATCGCGGCGAGCTGTGAACTCAGCTTGTCGATCTCGGCAAGTTCGGGCAGGTTTCGCCGCCGGGCAGCGAGCCGGTCGAGGCTCGAGTCGATCGCCTGCATGTCCAGCAGACGAAGCTGGGTCGCTGGGTCGGCCTTCATGTGCTCCTCACTGTGTTTCCTGCAGTGTTCGGCACCGCTGGTTCACCGGACCACGACGAGGCTGTGTGCCACCGCCACGGGTCGGTCACCAGAGTGGAAACCGTGGTGTTCACCGTACGGCCTTGCCCGACCAGAGCGGCGCGAAGCCGGGAGGCGGCGGTGTGCAGCCACGGCCACTCGCTTGCCCAGTGCGCCACGTCGACGACGGCCACGTCGTAAGCGCTGACGGCATCGAGGACGTGATGGTGCCGCCCATCGGCGGTCACCAGGACATCGGCGCCGGCACGCGCGGCAGCCTCGACCAACTCGCCGCCGGCACCGCCGCAGACCGCGATCCGACGCACCGGGGTGTCCGGGTGACCGGTCGTCCGCACCCCACCGACGGTAGCGGGCAGCGCGGATGCCACCCGCGTGCAGAAGGCACCCAGGGGTTCGGCCTCGGCGAGGTTGCCGATCCGGCCGAGACCGCCGTTGCCCGGCCGGGCCGAGGGCGGGTCGGTCAGCGGGCCCACCCCGCGGAGCCCAAGGGCCTGCGCGAGCGCGTCGCTCACTCCCGGGCAGGCCACATCGGCATTGGTGTGCGCGCTGAACACAGCCACTCCACCGCGGATGGCGGTAGCCACCACCCGGCCGCCCGGGCTTGTCTGCGCGACTGCGTGAACACCGCGCAGGAACAGCGGATGATGGACGACCAGCAGCTGCGCGCCCCGGTCGACGGCTTCCCGCACAACATCCACGGTGGGATCGACAGCGAACAGAACGTGCCGAACCGGCATATCCGGATCGCCGACAGCAAGCCCGACCGCATCCCACGATTCCGCCCAGGACGGGGGATAGCAGCGTTCCAGTTCGGCAATACAGTCACCCATGGTGGAATGTGGTTCGGTCACCGCCGCGACACTACCGGGCCGCGATCGGAGCGGCTCGCCGGGCACGTGCGACCCAAGGCCCCGTACGACCACGGAGCGTCCCGACGTACCGTGACCCATGCGGCAGATGGACCCGAACCGCACATGCCCGCTGATCCAAGCACACTGAATGGCCAAGGAGGAACGACCATGCCTCTTTCCGCTCCTCCGAAGACCACAGGAGACCTAACCGGAAATGGGGATTCACCGACGATGGTGGACGTGTCCGTACGGTTCCAGATTGCCGGTGACGCCGAGGTTGTGCTGAACCTGCCGACCACGCAGGCGGTACGCCTGATCGAGGCCATCATGCACAACGTGGCCGAGGCGATGGCGACGCAGGCTCGGGGGGGCCAGCAGGTCCAGCCCAGCCTCCAGGGGAGTGTCGGCTGGGGTGACACCCAGCTTCGGGGCGAGCCGCCGCCCACGGGCCAGGCCCGCCGCCCTCTCGGGTAACCGGCGGGCGGGACGACGGCAGGGGACGCCGCGGGACGGCGGGACAGGCCCACGGGGACATGGCGGGCCCGCCCCGGCGGGAGCCGGCATTCACTCCCGCCTTCCGGGTGCACACGGCGGTCAGGGCTGTCCATGACCAGCCACACCACACGGACCAACCGTCCGGGTTGACGCACGCCGTCCACCGGCGTGCTTCGACACCGCCTCGCACCCGAAAACATGGACCGCACACTTTTCTCAAACGCAACACAATCGTAGATCAACCAGGTACAACTCCGCACAGTCGACTCATCGGAAGGGACACAGATCACCCATGGCGGGGGACATACCAACCGGCGAACAAATCGTCGTAAAAGTGGACCTACCATCGACAGCCACACACAATGGCGCCCGGAAGCCGGGCGAACCGCCCACGGCCACCCACGGGTCCGCGCGTGTGTTACACCGCTACGGCCGGGTCCACGTCGTCCACGACACCACCGCGATCCCGTCCGGGCGGCCGGGGATACGTACCGCATCGGCCGGTGACGCATCGACGGCCACCGTCGTCGATGCGACCGGACTCGACCAGATCGAGCGCCTCGGTCTGGCAGCCTTCCGGTTACGGGCCAGCGCCGACTACCAGCAGAACAAACAGGACCGTTCCAGGGCCGGCGAGGCATGGGACATGGACCGGCCGTGCACCGACATCCCGCCGCCGCGGGGCTCGTCCACCCGCACTCCCGGCACCGGCTCCCCGCAGCAGGCCGGCTCCCCGCAGCAGGCCGGCGCGGCCCCGGCCACCTCCTTCGCCCCCACGTTGCTCGGCGAGCAGGTCAGCCAGCCGGTTTCCGGCCACGTCGGCGGTACGCCCACCAGCAGTTTCATGGAGGGCAGCATCGCGGTCGGGGTGATCATTGTCGAGGGGCCGACAGTCGACCTGCAGTTCACCGCCGCGGAACGCACCAAGGTCGTCGCTGAGATCCAGAACGGTCTCTCCTGGTACGCCACCACCAATCCGGCCGCGGACCTCACCTTCAGCTACGACATCAACATCGTGCGAATCGCGACACCCCCGAACCCTTCGGCAGCCGACCTGGAAGCTCGCTGGCGGGACCCAGCCATGGCCCAGCTCGGCTACCAACCGAACTTCGACGGGGTCTACAACTACGTCGACGACCTGCGCGACCGCCATGTCACGCGATGGTCCTACTGCGCCTTCATGACCAAGTACCCGCTGTCGTACTTCGCCTACAGCTCGATCGGCGGACCCCGACTCGTCCTGTCCTACGACAACGACGGCTGGGGTCCGGACAACCTCGACCGGGTCTTCGCCCACGAGACCGGGCACATCTTCGGCTGCCCGGACGAGTACGCCGCCAGCGGCTGTAACTGCGCAGGGACGTGGGGACGTTTCGCCACCCCCAACGGCAACTGTGACGCCTGCGCGACGGACAGCGTCACCTGTCTGATGCGGTCCAACAGTTTCGAGATGTGCCGGTACACGCCGAGTCACATCGGCTGGGGACGTGGTGTGGGCGGCAATCCGGCGCTCGTGCAGAGCGACTTCGGCCAGATCGGCAACTTCGAGCTCGTGGTGCCGTCGGCCTTCGCCGGTATGACGCACCTGTGGCGCGACAACAACGCCCCGGGCCTCCCCTGGCGGGAGCCGACACAGGTCATCCAGGGAAGCGGCCGGATCGACGCACTCTCCATGATCCAGAGCCGGTTGGCGACACCGGGAGCACTGGAAGCGATCGCCCGGATCGGCGGATCGCTGGTGTCCCTCTGGCGCGACAGCGGACCAGCCCTGCGCTGGTCCGCGCCGGCCCCGCTGGCCAACGGCGTCGCGGGAACACCATCCCTGATCCACAGCCGGCTGGGTCGGCTCGGCACCTTCGAGGTACTCGTCCCCGCCACCGATATCGGCCTGCTGGCCCTCACCCGTGACAACGACGTCGCCGGGTTCCCGTGGAGCCGGCCGGTTCTCGTGGCGGGCAATCTCGGCCGCGTCGACGGGGTCAGCCTGATCCACGGAGCCCTGGGCACCGGCAATCTGGAGGCCGTGGCGCTGGCCGGCGGCCGGCTCGTCCATCTCTACCGTTCGCAGGACGGGTCGTGGCGGACATCGGTCGTGTTCGCCGAGGGCGTGGCCGGAAACCCGGTGCTGGTCCAGAGCCGGTTCGGGGTGAACGGGAACTTCGAGGTCGTCGCGCCGTCCGCCACCAGCGGTCTGGTCCACGTGTGGCGGAACAACGACGCGTCCGGCTATCCCTGGAGTGGCCCGACCAACTTCGCCACCGAACTCGGACGCGTCGACGCGGTCACCATGATTCAAAGCTCGTTCGACCGGCATCTGGAGGTCGTCGCGAGAGTCGGTGACCGACTGTACGCAATGGCGCGGGCGTCGTCGGGGACCTTCGCCTGGCTGCCGCCCTCACGGATCTTCTGACGGCGTTCACCGGGTATCCACGGCAGGTCCCGCACGGCTCACCCGGCGTCGGATGCAGGGCTGCCCGCCTCGCCCGCAGGATCCGGCGGCAACCGGCCGGCGGCGTCCCAGGGCAGCCCCTCCCCCGGACGGCTCTTGCCCGCCAGACGGGCGAGCCAGGCGTCGACGAAGAGGTTCTCCGTCGCGGTCAGGGTCTCCCGCAGGCCCGCCGGCACGGTATGGGTGAAGACGCCCACGACACCGGGCAGGCGGGCCAACGCGCCGGCACCGTCCGCCGGCGTCGCGACCAGGGCCAGCCGCGGTGGCAGGATCGCGGTGACCTGCGCGAAACCGCGCAGGTCACCGACCACCTGATGACAGTCGTCCCCGCCAGGTTCTCGATCCGCCCCCCGATCACCCCGACGACCGGCAGCGCGGGACGACAGCGAGGCCGGCGGCGCAAGGACGACCAGCAGCTCCGGCACGGGTTCGACCACGCAAACGCCTCCCACCGCGCCCACCTCGGGGCACCGGTATACCGCATAACGGTCTGTCGAATAACGGTAGCGCACGGCCGGCGGTATCCACACCATCCCACCGCGATCATGTGGCAGTGGACGAAACCGACACAGGACCAGGCGTTCACCCGCCCGGCGGCCCATCATGGGATCGCAGGCTGATCGTGTCCAGCATCCGGAGCATGCCCCGACCTGAAGCAGGTGATCGTGTCATGACCGAACGGCTGGCCCTGTTCCCGCTTGGAACCGTGCTGCTCCCAGGCCTTCTGCTCCCCCTCGAAATCTTCGAGCCCCGTTACCGCGTGCTCATCGGAGAACTGATGGAGCTTGCCGAGAGTGAGCCACGCCGGTTCGGGGTCGTCGCCATCCGCCGCGGCCGGGAGACCGGGACAGACGACCTTCCGACCTTCCACGAGATCGGATGCACCGCGAACATCCGCAGGATCGATCCACAGGCCGACGGGCGCTTCTCGGTGATCACGTCGGGCGGGGCGAGGTTCCGGGTGCTCTCGGTGGACCGGACCAGCCGTCCATACCTCGTCGGCGAGGTGGAGTACCTCACCGACGACGTCGGCGACCCCGACGACGCCGCCGGCATGGTCCCGGTTGTCACGCAGCTGCTCCACGACTACGCCGCGGGTCTCACCGCCTCCCGGGCTGTCGAGATCCGCCTACCTGATCTTCCGGACGATCCCCGGCTGCTGTCCTACCTCGTCGCCGCCTCGGTGGTGACCCAGACGGCTGAACGTCAGGCGCTGCTCGCCGCCCCGGACGCGGTGGCCCGTCTGAAGGCCGAACGGGCGATCCTGCGCCGCGAGCTGGGACTCCTCAAACGGTTCACCGCCGTCGCCTCCGACGAGCACCGCCACATCACGCCCAGCCCGAACTGAACGGTCATGGGTGTCTGCGCGGGACCAGAAAAACCGACAGCCAGCTCAGCGCCGCCAGGACGAACAGCGAGAAGGCCGGCAGGACGAGGCAGAACCCGGGCGACCGCAACCGGAAGTCGACAAGCTGGATGACGAGATGGCTGGCCCCGTCAGGGAGCTGTGACACGACCCGCGAGGACCGCAGCAGGTGTCCGATCCAGCTCGCCAGCCCGGACCCACCGATCCCACCCACCGTAAGTCCGGCGGGCACCGGCCAGCCGGCGTCACGGCCTCGCCAGAACGCGAACGCTCCCCCGACAACACCCCCGACCGCGCAGATCATCGCGAAGTACACGTCGATGCCGGCCTGGGCGTCGAACGCGATCTCGCTGCCGGCCAACACCGCCCGGACGTCGAGACGCGGGGCCGCCGCCGCCCACAGCAGGCCGAGAAGCAGACCGGAGGCGGCCATGGCGACCGCGCAGACGACTCCGGCGAGGATTTCGGCTCTCGTCACCGGCCAGAATCGGTAAGCCGGATCCTCGATCATCTGCCAGTCTTCCGGGGCGCCGGCGAACCCGTCAGGGGGATGCGACTGCTCAACGTCGTACGAGTCCCGCATCCCCGCACTGTGCACGTCTGCCAACGGCTTTGTCACAGGACATCCAGCCTAACGCTCTAACGCCGTGCGTTGCCGGCACGCCGCAGCGCCACCGTCGCGACGGTCAGGCCGAGAACCGCGACGACTGCGCACACCAGCAGGTCAACAGTCACCGTGACCCAGTCGACCGACGGTCGGAACGTGGCGGCCAGCACGTCCACCGCGTAGGTGCTGGGCACCAGGTCACGCAGGACGTCGATCGCGGCGGGCAGCCGGTTCGCCGGGATGATGCCGACGAACAGCACCACGCTCATGCCGAGCTGCCCGGCGACGGTCGCGAGTTCCTGGCGCGGAGCCAGCAGGCCGATGGCCGCGCCCATCCCGGCCAACGACGCGCCGGCCAGCACGGTCACCGGTACCAGGACCCACAGCCCCGACAGCGGAAGGCCGTACAGCAGAGCACCCGTCACGGCCGTGATGACGGTACCCGGCACGGCGAACGACGCGTAGGACGCCGCGGTACCAAGCACCACGGCACTGCCCGGGATCGGCAGCGTCAGGTAGTAGTCGAGCGCCCCGGCCGCGCGCAGCGCCCCGAAACGCTGCGCGAGCAGGTTGAGCGCGACAAAGGCCACGACCAGCACGGTCGAGCCCGCCACCACCTGCTCGCTGGTCGTCTCGTTGCCGGTGTCGACCACCCCGCGCAGCAGCAGCATGATCCCGAGGGACTGGAAGGCCGCGACGAACAGCAACGGCACCCGCGCGACCCGCGCCCGGGAGAGCTGGCCGGCATAGACGGCCCGCACCGCCGGGCCGAACGAGGTTCGCGGCGGCAGCGGGAACGGCACGTCACCCACGGTCGTGGTGCCCGTGGACGGGTCGCCGTGCGCGGGCAGGGCCGTATGCACGGTGGGGGCGGTCACGGGGCAACCATGGTCATGTGCGCTCCAGGGTGCGGGATGCTCCGCCGAGGGCGAGGTAGACGTCCTCAAGTGACGGTGTGGCGAGGGTGAAGTCGTCGAGGGCGGCGAAGGCCGGGCCGGAGGTGAGCCGGGCGAGCGCCTCCCGGGCTTCGGCCGCGGGCATCCGTGTCGTCCACCGGCGACCGCTGATCTCGGCCTGCCGGGCCAGGCGCGCGATGGTCGGGTCGTCGGCGGGCGGTTCGTGACGCCACACCAGGTCCAGCCGGACGTCCTCGCTCACCGACGCCTTGAGCCGTCCCGGGGTGTCGCAGGCGATCACCCGGCCGGCGTCGAGTACCGCGACCCGGTCGAGCACGGTCTCCGCTTCGAGGACGTTGTGGGTGACCAGCAGCACGGTGACGCCGGCGGCGGCCCGGCGGCGTTCCAACGCCGACCAGACCGCGCGTCGGGCCGTCGGGTCCAGGCCGGTGGTCGGCTCGTCCAGGACGAGGACCTCACGGTCGCCGACCAGGGTGCAGGCGACCGAGGCGAGCCGGCGCTGACCACCGGACAGGTGCCGCAACGGCCGGTTCACTATCGGGGCCAGGCCGAGCTCGTCGATGACGGCCGTGCAGGCCGCCCGGGATGCCGCACGGCCGAGGCCACGCAACCGGGCTGTGGTCTCCACGGCGACGTTCACCGGCAGGTCCGCCAGGGCCATGTCACCCTGGCCGAGGTAGGCGGCGAGCCGTGACGGGATGTCGGGACGGGCGACGACGTCCCGACCGAACATCTCGATCGAGCCGGCGTCCGGCCGGATCAGCCCCATGAGCTGGCGCACCAGCGTGGTCTTGCCGGCGCCGTTCGGCCCGAGGACGCCGAACACCTCGCCGCGTCCGATATCGAGGTCGATGTCGGAGGTAGCGAGGACAGCATGCTCACCGACGCCGTGCCGACGGGTGAGCCCGCGCACGGCGTAACTCAGCACGCGGCCCATTGTCGCAGCCCGCGGGCCCGGGTTCGGCCCGAGGGGATGTGAGCTGCCGGTCGGCGGCTCGCGTACACGGGTGTGCCCCCGGGTCAGCCGGTCCGGGTCCGGCTGTGCGTCCGGCCGCGCGCCCGGATCGATCCGAGGATCCACAGCGCCTCGACCCCGTCCTTCCAGGTCAGCTTCTTGCCTTCGGCCCGGGTGCGGGCCCGGTAACTGATCGGCACCTCGAACGGCCGGATACCGCGGGCGAGGAGCTTCGCGGTCACCTCGGCCTCCATCCCGAAACCCGCGGAGGAGACGTCCAGTTCGCGGTACAGGCTGACCGGCATCAGCTTGAAGCAGGTCTCCAGGTCACTGATGTAGCTGTCGAACAGGACGTTCGCGGCCAGCGTCACCGCCTTGTTGCCCATCACGTACCAGAACGAGAACGCGGTGTTGCTGCTGAACGTCCGGGAGCCGTAGACGACCTCGGTCTCACCGGCGAGTACCGGCTCCAGCAACGCCGGGATCTCCTCCGGTGCATATTCGAGATCGGCGTCACAGATGACGAGGTAGTCACCGGTCGCGAGTCGGCTCGCGGCCCGGATCGCGGCGCCTTTGCCCTGGTTCACCGGTTGGTGCGCGATGACCAGGCGTGGATCGTCGAGGGAGGCGAGGATGGCCCGGGTCCCGTCCGTGCTGCCGTCGTCGACCACCACGAGTTCCACCTCGGACGGGTAGTCGACATCCAGCACCCGCTTGACCGCGGCGGCAAGGGTGGCCTGCTCGTTGAATACCGGCATCAGGACCGAAAGCTTCACGTTTGCGAACATTACGCGCCGATCAGTCGGTGGCCGTTGACGACCACCGTCGGGTGCCGCCAGGCCGCGGGCTCGACCAGAGGATCGGCGGGAAGGCCGACCAGCGCCGCGAAAGCGCCCACTTCGATGCGGCCGGACGGCCGTTGGCCGTCGAACCCGGCTGCCCGGGCGGCGCCCGATGTCGCCGCACGCAGCGCGCCCAGGCGTCCCAGGCCGGCGTATGCGAGCCGGTCGAGTTCCCGGGGGTCCACGCCGGGTGGACGGCTACTCGCGCCGCCCGCGTCGGTGCCGTAGATCAGGGGGACTCCGGCGCGGTGGAGCAACGCCGCGTTACGTGCGGGTGCCGGCCCGACTCCGGCGTGGC
>NZ_CADDZT010000037.1:41843-48014 GCF_902812655.1 Candidatus Frankia meridionalis
GCCACGCCGGCGGCGGCAATCCGCTCGACGACCTCCTCAGGCAGGGGCTCCAGGGGAACATGGGCGAGTTCGTCCACGCCTGCCCGCAGCGCCATCTCGACCGCCCGGACGGTCAGCGCATGCGCGGTCACCGCGAGCCCTGCCGCGTGGGCGGCGTCCACGACGGCCCCGAGGTCGGACTGATGCAGTGGCGCACGTCCGGACGACACGCCGCCCTCGGTGCCGTCGACGCCCTCGACACACACCTTGATGAGGTCGACGCCGTCCGCCACCAGGCTGGCGACGAGCCTGCGAGCGGCAGCGGGACTGTCGACGACGGCGACCGCCTCCCCGTCGAGCGCATCCCAGTCCTGGGTGTTGCGACCGGCGGCGTTCCGCCCGGGGGCGTAGATACCGGATGCCGTCCGGCTCGCGGTCCCGCGGCGAAGCGACGACCGGTATGTCCAGGACCTGACCCCCAGGCCCCGGCCCACCGGCTCGCGCGCGAACACCTCCCGGCCCGCGCGGTCCGTACACAGGTCCGTGCGCAGGTCCGGACGCGGATCCACAGCGCCGGTGACGCGGGGCCCCGCGCCGGCAACCACGATCGGTGCGGCCATCCGCCAATGGGCCAGCCTCTCGACCGGCGAACCGAGATCACGCACCGCGACGAGTCCAGCACGCATCTCATCGTGTCCGGAGGTGGCGGTGGTCGCAAGATGAACATGGGCGTCGGTGACGCCCGGACCGATCCAGACACAGTCGATCACCTGCAGCCCGTCCGGCAGCGCCACCGCGTCACCGGGGCCCACCGCGGCCACCCGGCCGTCCACGCCGGCCACGACGACTCCGTTGAAGGCGAGGTCGGCGATACCGTCCCAGATCCGTCCCCGCAGCGCGAGACCACGGCCGATCTCGTGGCGGGTCGGCGCCCGACCGGTCACCCGGCGCGCCGCCCGCAGCGGCACGACGACCAGCGCCGGCAGGCAGCCCGAGGGTCCGTCCCGGCGCCTCACCGCAACCCCGGCCGGGGACGGCTATCAGACCGCACTGCTCATCCACACCACGATGTCGAGGATGCGAAGCGGTGTCAGCGGCGGCCCGTTGTCGGGAACGAGAGCGGACAGCCGCCGGAACTCCTCGGCGTTCTCCCGCAGGTCGTACTGCATGGCGCGGACCAGCAGCTCCATGTACTCGCGCCAGGACCGCCCGTCGCGCGGCGACGGGGGGATGCCCTGCTCGTGCTGGTAGAAGATCCTGACCTTCGAGTCGAACAGGGGCACGAGCGCGGGTCGTTTGCGGTGCAGGACCTTCGCGATCAGCGAGCCCTTGACGTCACGGTCGGAGACGTCAGGATCGTCCAGCGGGTCGTACAGGGCCGCGACAAGGTCAAGAGTAACCTCGTCCGCCTCGATCAGCTCGATTCCGGGGGGGAGTCTGTCCAGGCCGCGTTGCAACAGCGGGGTGAGCGCGGTCAGCGTGTGCATCCGGTCGACGTCCACCTGGACGCCGAGCAGGCAGGGGGCGAGCAGGTCGCCCGTGCACAGCAGGTCGGGGTCGCCGTTCGTGGCAAGCCCGTCGTAGTACGGGTAGGCATAACGCAGGCCCCGCTTGCGCGGCCCGAGGTACTCCTCAAGCAGGCTCTCCGCGTCGAAGACCTCCCGGGTGCCCATCGCCAGCTTCACCGCAGGGGCTCCTCAAGTCGTCGAATGGTGTCGTCGTGTCGTGGTGCGTCGTGTCGTGGTGCGTGTGTCGTCCATAGTGACGGACGGTGGCAGGCGTCGGCCGCAGCCACCTTCATACCGCCCAGCCCCAGCCGTATCGCCCATCCCCCGACCATCCTCCTCTGTGACCGTGACGACAGGGAAGCGGCCCGCCGTTGCGTGGTCCCCGCATCGCCGCCTCGCCGCCTCGCGGGGAAGGGGAAACCGTCGCCGGGAAACCCGGATGTGACCCCATCGACCGGCAGGTAGCATCAGGCACTCGCAAGAGCTCTGAGCATCCCTCGTTGTCAGGAGTCCACCCGTGCCAACCGTCCAGATCGTCCTGCCCGGCAGCCCCTCATCGGGTGAGCGAGCGGTGACGACGGGGACGACCGCGGCCGAGGTGTTCGGCGGTGACCGGTCGGTCGTCGCGGCCAAGGTGGACGGCACCCTGCGGGACCTGGCCTACCAGCTGCGCGACGGCGACACCGTCGAGCCTGTGACCATCGACAGCGCGGACGGACGCGCGATCGTCCGCCACTCCACCGCGCACGTCCTCGCCCAGGCGGTCCAGCGGCTCTTCCCCGGGGCACGGCTCGGAATCGGCCCGCCCATCACCGACGGCTTCTACTACGACTTCGGCGTGGAGCGTCCGTTCACCCCCGAGGACCTCGAGGCACTCGACAGGCAGATGCGCCGGATCGTCCGTGACGGGCAGCGTTTCTCCCGGCGGGTCGTCACCGATGACCAGGCGCGCGCGGAGCTCGCCGGCGAACCGTTCAAGCTCGAGCTGATCGGCCTCAAGGGCGGAGCCGGCGTCGACTCGGAGGCCGGCGTCGAGGTCGGTGCGGGCGAGCTGACCATCTACGACAACCTGGACGCGAAAAGCGGCGACGTCTGCTGGAAGGACCTGTGCCGCGGCCCGCATGTGCCGTCCACCCGGTACATCCCGGCGTTCAAGCTGATGCGCACCGCTGCCGCCTACTGGCGCGGAAGCGAGAAGAACCCTCAGCTCCAGCGCATCTACGGAACAGCGTGGGAGTCGAAGGACGCGCTGAAGAACCACCTGACGATGCTCGCCGAGGCGGAGAAGCGCGACCACCGCCGGCTCGGCGCCGAACTCGACCTGTTCTCGGTCCCCGAGGAGATCGGGTCGGGTCTGGCGGTGTTCCATCCCAGGGGCGGAGTCATTCGAAAGGTGCTGGAGGACTACTCCCGCCGACGCCACGAAGAAGCCGGCTATTCCTTCGTCTACACCCCGCACGCGACCAAAAAGCAGTTGTTCGAACTGTCCGGTCACCTGGACTGGTACGCCGACGGCATGTACCCGCCCATGGAGCTGGACGAGGGCCAGCAGTACTACCTCAAGCCCATGAACTGCCCCATGCACAACCTGATCTACCGGGCGCGGGGACGGTCGTACCGCGAGTTGCCGCTGCGGTTGTTCGAGTTCGGCACGGTCTACCGGTACGAGAAGTCCGGGGTGGTGCACGGGCTGACCCGCGCGCGCGGTTTCACCCAGGACGACGCGCACATCTACTGCACCCTCGAGCAGATGCCGGGTGAACTCGACAGCCTGCTGACCTTCGTCCTCGACCTGCTGCGTGACTACGGCCTGACCGACTTCTACCTGGAGCTGTCCACCAAGGACCCCGAGAAGTTCGTCGGTACCGACGCCGAATGGGCCGAGGCGACCGAAACGCTGCGCCAGGCCGCGTCCAAGCAGGGGCTGGACCTCGTGCTCGACCCGGGCGGCGCCGCGTTCTACGGCCCGAAGATCTCCGTTCAGACAAAGGACGCGATCGGCCGGACCTGGCAGATGTCGACGATCCAGGTCGACTTCCAGCTTCCGCAGCGCTTCGATCTGGAGTATCAGTCCTCGGACGGCACCCGCAAGCGTCCGGTCATGATTCATCGCGCGTTGTTCGGCTCGATCGAGCGGTTCTTCGCGGTGCTCCTCGAGCACTATGCCGGGGCGTTCCCACCCTGGCTGGCGCCGGTGCAGGTGGTCGGTATCCCGATCACCGACGAGCACGTGCCGTACCTGCGGGAGGTCGCCGAGACGCTGCGCGCCCGCGGGGTCCGCGTCGAGGTGGACACCTCGGACGACCGGATGCAGAAGAAGATCCGGACAGCGCAGAAACAGAAGGTGCCGTTCATGCTGCTCGCCGGGGACGCGGACGTGGCCGCGGGGGCGGTTTCCTTCCGTTACCGCAACGGCGATCAGCGTAACGGCATCCCGGTCACCGAGGCCATCACCGAGATCGTCACCGCCATCGACACCCGCGTCCAGGTCTGACGCCGCTCTGGTACCGGATCCGCTACCAGAGCGGGTACCATTCAGAGCGCGGCTGTCAACCTTCGGCTGCGCCCGGAGACCGAGGCTGCACCACCCGCCCTGACAAGCGCGCTAACCGCTTCCGGCGAGACCGGCGGCCGATTTCCGCGGCAGCGCCTGCTCGGTCCAGATGATCTTGCCTGACCGGGTCTGGCGGGTGCCCCAGCGTTCGGTGAGGTGGGCGACCAGCAGCAACCCGCGTCCACCCTCGTCGAAGCTGTGTGCCTGGCGCAGGTGGGGGGCCGCGCTGCTGCCGTCGGACACCTCGCAGATGAGCGTACTGTCCAGAATCATCCGCACCTGGATGGGTGTACGGGCGTGACGGAGGGCGTTGGTGACAAGCTCGCTGACGATCAGCTCCGTGGTGAAGGCGTTCTCCTCGAGCTTCCAGGCCGCGAGCTGGCGGGATGCCCGCGCCCGGGCGCTCGCGACGACCGCGGGTTCAGCCGGCAGTTCCCAGGAGGCCACCCGGTCGGAGTCGAGGGCGTGGGTACGGGCGATGAGTAGAGCGACGTCGTCCGTGGGGCGCTCGTGGAGCAGCGCCGTGAGCACTGAGTCGCAGATGCTGTCCAACGGAGGCGGGGGACGCAGGGAGCCGTCAGCACGGAGGTGGATCTCGGTCAGCACCCTACGCATTTCGTTCAGCCCCGTCTCGATGCCGCGTTCACGGGATTCGACCAGACCGTCGGTGTAGAGGACGAGCAGGCTACCGTCAGGTAGTTCGCACTCTTCTCCCTCAAAGGGCAGGCCGCCCAGACCCAGTGGAGGGCCTGCCTGCAGGTCCAGGAAATAGGTCTCGCCCTCAGGGGTGACGACAGCCGGGACGGGGTGGCCAGCACGGGCGAGTGAACAGATACGGGAAACCGGATCGTAAACCGCGTACAGGCAGGTGGCGCTCAGATCGCTTTCCGTCTCGCCCAGGGGGACGTTCTCCTCGGCGACCAGACGCGTCACCACGTCGTCGAGCCGGGTGAGTAGTTCCTCGGGCGGGAGGTCGAGATCCGCGAGTGTCCGGACGGCGGTACGCAGCCGGCCCATGGTCGCGGCGGCGTGGATGCCGTGGCCGACCACATCGCCGACCACCAGGCCGACACGGCTCCCCGAAAGTCTGATCACGTCGAACCAGTCGCCGCCAACAGCGACGTGGGAACCGGCGGGCAGGTAGCGGGAAGCCACGTCTATCGCGATCTGTTCGGGTAGCCGCTGCGGGAGCAGGCTGTGCTGGAGGGTGAGTGCGGCGGCGCGTTCCCGGGTGTACCGGCGCGCGTTGTCGACGCAGACGGCCGCCCTCGCGACGATCTCCTTGGCGAGCACGAAGTCGTCCTCCTCGAACGGTTCCGGCCGCTGGTGACGGAGGAAAAGAACCACCCCGAGCGTGATTCCGCGGGCTCTCACCGGCAGCGCAATGGAGGAGTGCACCCCGAACTTGTGGACGTAGGTGTCGCGTATCGGGTCGTTACCGGCCCATGGGTTGTCATTGGATCCCCAACTGCGGTACAGGATGGCTTCCCCGGTGGCAAGGCACAGCGCAAAGGGCGATTGCGCGGGGTAGGAGGCCACCTCGCCCGGCCTGATGACCGCCTCGGGCATGCCCGGCAGGACGGAGTCGACCGCGATCCGGCGGAGCGCCGCGCTCCTCGTGACCGGGCCGGAGCCCGGCTCCTCACCGCGCAGAACGGTTTCCAGCAGATCGATGGTGGCGAAGTCGGCGAGCCGGGGGACGACGACCTCGATCATTTCTTGAGCGGTCCGGGTCACGTCGAGAGTACTGCCGATACGGGTACTCGCCTCGTTCACCAACGCGAGCCGCTCCCGCGCCACGTGATGTTCGGTGGAGTCGAGCCCCAGGACCAGCACGCCGAGAACCTCACCGGCCGGGTCCTTCACCGGAGAGAACACCGTGTTCCAGAGGAGCCTGTCTCTTTCACCCGGTGCGCGGTCCGGACCGAAGAGCCGGTGATGCACCGGTTCCCCGGTCTGGGCCGCCCTCCGCGCCTGAGCCACGGACTCCTCGGTTTCCGGATTCAGAACGATATCGGTCAATCGCAGGCCAAGACCGTCGGCCTCGCTCGGCAGCCCGAGCATGCAGCACATCGCGGCGTTCAGCCGCACGTGTCGCATGTCCGTGTCGAGCAATGCGGCATGGACCGG
>NZ_CADDZT010000037.1:48039-56337 GCF_902812655.1 Candidatus Frankia meridionalis
CATCTCGGTGAACGCCCGGTCCAGCATCGCCCGGACGTCCCCGATGTCGCGTGCCCGACCCGGGTCCGCAACCGGTGGGGACCCGACCGGGGACCCGACCAGGAACCACTGGGTCCCCCCGGCCGCGTCCTGCAGGGGGTGTGCACGGATCTGCAGGCCGAGGCTGCGACCGCCGCGATGGCGCACGGTGAGCCTGACGCTGGACGGCTGGCCCGTCTCGGCGGCCCTGCGGACGGTTTCCGGGAGGTCTGTGGCGAGCAGGTCGGAAGCGGGGCAACCGACGATCTCTGTCGTCGAGTAGCCGAGCAGCAGGTGAGCCTGCTCGCTCCAACCCACAACGACGCCGCGGGAGTCGATTACGGCGCTGGCCGGTTCCTCACGAGTCATCATCGCCCCCGGTGAATCCTTTCCCCCGGGTTGCCCGGACGAACCGGTATCGGCACACGTCGCTCGCCATGCAGGGCCGGTCCGCCGTCGTGGTGGGCCTCAGGGTCATTTCGTAGTCGACAGACCAAGTCGATCACTTCTGGCCGCGGCCGGAGACGGATCTCACCGGGCAGATCCCGGACCGGATCAGCCGGCCGGGCCCACTCGCTGAAGGTGACCAGATCGGTTAGGCGGACTCGGCGATCACCCGGCCGGACTTCACGGCTGCGACCAGAGCGGCATGGTCACGTTCGTTCTGGTCGGCGTAGGCCTCGGCGAAGTGGGTGAGCGCCCGGTCGAACACGTCGCTGCGGCCGAGGTAGGAGGCGAGGGCGATCCTGTCCCCGGATCTGGCGTGCGCACGGGCCAGCGTCATCCCGCACAGTCCGGCGAACGAGCGCATGTTCTGCGGCGCCATCTCGTCCACCGGGATGATGCCCTTCCAGTCGTACAGCTGGCGGACGTAGAAGTCCCGTACCCGGCCGTCGATGCCCATCCCCTGATGCCAGCCCAGGAAAATGTCGCTGGCCGCCTGCATCAGCCGTTGGCCGGAGACGACCCGCTGCCCCTGGTTGGCATACTCGCTGGCCGGCAGATGATCGGCCAGCACCGAAGTGTCCGCCTCCTTCACCTGTAGGAGCAGCGGATCATGGTCGTCCCGGCCGAGCATGAGGACGATCCAGCACCGGGTACCGACGCTGCCGACACCGACGACCTTGCGGGCGACGTCGACGAGGCGGTACTGACCGAGCAGGACGCGGCGCTCCGACGACAGGGACTCGCGGTACTCCTCGATGATCACGGCAAGCCGCTCGGCCAGCGCGTCGCCTTCGACCCCGGTGAACAGGTCCCGGATCGGCACGAGCAGCGGTGGGTCCGCCACGATCCGCCGCTCGCCGTCCACGAACGTGGTGAGCTTCTCGAACGCCCGCAGACTGTCGCGGGACCGGGCCCGGCTCACCGTCCGGGTGACACGCCTGCGCCTGGCCTTCGACATCTGATCCAGATACTGGGCCTCAAGCTGTTCGACGTTCACCTGGGCGTACCAGACGGCGAGGTTGCCCATGTCCGCGAACCGGTGCATCCACTCCCGGTAGAACCGGACCATGGCCATGACCACCGTCCGCCGTTCGGCGCCGCTGAACCCGTTGTGCCGGCCGGCGATGACGAAGCTTGCCGCCAGCCGTTTGACGTCCCACTCCCACGGGCCCGGCAGGGTCTCGTCGAAGTCGTTGATGTCGAACATCAGGTGACGTTCGGGTGAGGCGAGCAGACGGAAGTTCAGCAGATGGGCATCACCGCACAGTTGCGCCGTGATCCCGGTACGTGGCGTCGTCGCCAGGTCACCCGCCATGATCGCAGCCGCGCCCCGGTAGAACCGGAACGGGGACTCGATCATCCGCCCGTACCGGATCGGTACCAGCTCGGGCACCCGGGTCGACGACTGCCTCTCGACGACGTCCACCGGGTCCGGTCGTTTCGGCGCCGGTTCGAACTCGCCGTGGCTTGAGCGGGGCACGGTGGCCCGTGCCGCCTTCCCTCGGGCGACCCGTTCCTGCGGGGTTCCGAAACGCCCGCCGGGCCGCTGCGGGACCTGGCCGTTCACTGAGCTCGCGGGTGCTGCTGTCACGCTCATCGACAACCTCCCTGCTCCACACCGTCCACATGACGGGCCTGGCACACATCCCCCGGGCCCCACGGCACCTTGGGGATTCCCGGCTACGGGCAAGATCCACCCCAGACCTGTCCAGCCGGCAGATCGCCGGCCAACTCAACACCGACGGGCTGCGCCCGCCCAAACGCGCCGACCGGTCCGGCCCCGGTGGTTACACCCTGCTACCACAACCGTCCTGTAGCCGGTAGCCGCGCGAATACGACATCCTGCCTACTGCGAAGAGCCCCTAATGGACCGATTGGACGGGTTGGGCGACGGCGTCACGGTCGTCGTTCCGTCGGTGGCCGGGATGAGTACTATTCCCGTGATCCGCTCAGCCCTGTTGGCGAAGATCGGCGCAAAGGGCGGGCGGCTGCTCACGCTCGCGACAGAGGAACAGCGAAGCGGCTAGGAATAACCCCTCCGCTGGCCCCACACCTTCGACACGACCGCACCGCACCGCACCAGAGTTCCAAATTGCCGGTTGGGGAGGAAAGGGTGTTTCACGGTTGACCATGAGAACGGAGACACAGTCGCGGTGCTCCCGGAGCTGTCGACGTAGCGCACGTTTCTCAAACCCACGGAACCACGAAGGTTCTCACACAGCGTGAGGCCACAACCGGAAGGAAGAACGACATGACGACCGTCGTAGCCGAGACGAGAACGGCGCGCAGCACGGTGGCCCCCGACCTTTTCGACCAATTGGTCGAACGGATCACGGCGGACCGCCGCGTCGGCAAGGACCACGCCGAACAGGTCATGGACCAAGCGCTGTTGTTCCTGCATGCGTGCGCCGCGAACCCGGAAGCCGCACTTGTACCCAGTAGGGCGATTGACCCCGGTTGGCACGCCTTCCTGCTGCACACGCGGGCGTACGCGCAGTTCTGCCGGACGTACGCGGGGGGCTTCATCCACCACCAACCCGAGGACCCCCACGGCGGGCCGATCGGCCTGACGGAACAGGCAGCCACCCACCTCCGTACGCTCGACGCGATCGAACGAACCGGATACGTCGTCGTCCCAGAACTGTGGACGCTCGACTCGGCGAAGTGCAGCAAGTGCAGCGCCTCCGGCAAGGACTGCGACGAGAACACCGAAACTCAACTCCCGAGCTAGCGACATCCGAGGACAAACATGACCGTGGACTGGGACGACCTGCCGAAAACGGTCCGGGAGGCCGCGCAAAACCGCGTCGGCGCTGTCACAGACGCAACCACCGTACGCGGCGGACAGAACTGTGACGTCGCAACCGTGCTACAGACGGTAGGCGAATCCGTCTTCCTGAAAGGTGTCCACGGAGTCAGTCGTCGAATGCGGTTTTTGAGGAACGAGGCCGACGCCGGCCGGATCACGGCCGGCGTCGCCCCCGCCGTTCTTTTCTCAGACGACGTCGAGGACTGGTTCGTGGTGGGATTCGAATACATCCACGGCCGAGACGCGAACCTCGCCCCGAACTCGGACGACCTCGGGCGTGTCGCCGCGACGCTTCAACGAATCAGCACCGTTCGAGCGCCTCACCTTCGCGCACTTCGGGACCGCTGGAGCCCGGCGGACTCCTGGGAACTGCTTACGGATTTGGAACCGGAAACGACCCTGGCGGAACGAAAAACCCGCGAACTGTCGTAATGGTCGGATCTTGTGCTCGACCGGATCGACGGTGACCGGTTAGTCCACACCGACCTCCACGGCGGTCAATTCCTCGTCGGCAAGAATGGCGACTTCCACGTAGTCGACTGGGGATGGCCTGCCGCCGGAGCCGACTGGATAGACACCGCGTTCGTGGTCATCCGACTCGTCGAAGCAGGCCACAGACCCGAACAGGCCGAGGAATGGGCAAAATCGGTGCCGTCGTGGTCACGACTGGACCGCGATACTGTGACAGCCTTCGCAGTCTACGTCGCCGGGCTATGGAGCTACCGTGCGGCGACAACTCGGCAAGCAGGCGCCAAAAAACGGGCCGCCGTCGCACGTCGATACGCTACGTGGCTTCTCGCTAGCGGAATCTGAAGACTCGAATGAGTCAGTCCAGATGTCGGGGACGCCTACATCGTGTGGTTCCCGGAAATCGTCGAGATAGCCCGTGCGACCCGTGCGGCAATGGCACGGGCCGTCGACTACCTGACGACCGAGGCCGGGATACCTTCGTAAAGGACGGCGACGGGGCTGGCCGCGGTCAGCGTGACCATGCCGGACCAGGTCAGGGACCCGGCCGCGGGCAGACTGTCGTCACCCAGCATGATCGCCCGCTCCACGCCGGTGACGGTGACCGTCGAACCCGGGTCGATCATGGTCGTCGGAACGCGCAGCACCTCGACCGTGGCGATGTCGTCCAGCCGCGTACCCACGGGCAGTTCCACCGCGGTGGCGGCCGAACCGTCCCGTTGCAGGGTCCAGCCCGCGATCGCGTGGTCCGACCGGTAGAGGACGCCGGGGGTCCGGCGCAGCCGGACACCGACCGCGGTACCGACCCAGCCGAGGTTTCCGCCGGCCAGGCCCGCGGAAACCTCGGCTGGGCCGACGGCCGGGCCCGCGGTGGTCTTGCGGACCACGATGTACAGGTAGTTCCGAGGGTCGGACAGCGCGGGTGTGTCCGGCGACGCCACCGGTTCGGTCTTTCCTTCCCGCCGTACCTCGGCGGCGGACACCTGGTATGCCCAGGGATTGGCATCCATCATCCGCTCCCGCGCCTGACCCGCCACGGGTTCGCGGTCGGCGGCGGGCATGAACCGCATGCCGGGGTCGACGAGCACGTCACACACGTTGTTGTTGCTCGTGCACGTCTGGAGCACGGGATGACCATGCTCGTAGCTTCCCCTGAACGGTACGACCACATGGTTGGGACCCTGGTACACCGCCGTACCCGCCACCGTGGACCCCTCGGCGTCGACCTCGACCCGGTACACCCACTCGATGTCGGTCTGCCGTCCCCACCGGGCCTGCACAACCGCCGGGTCATTGCCGGTCCCGCCGTCCTCGTTGCTCCACATGACGCTGTACTCGAACAGCGTGTGGCCAGGGCGGGCCGCGACCGCGTCCTCGGTGTGCCAGGCGAGCAGCGGGGTGTCGGTGTGGTTGTTCTGGAACCGGCCGCCGAGGTCGGGCAGGGACCGCCCGTACAGGACGGGGGCGGTCGCGAGCGCCCGGGATGCCGCCGCCCCGGGCGGGACGACCGCGACCGCCGGACCACGCAGGACCACCGTGCGCGCTGCCGCGACGGAGGCCTCCCCGTCCACCGCGAGCGTCAGCGTGTGGACGCCGGCGGGCAGGTACCCGAGCTGGACGCGCCTTGCGATCGGATGCTGCGACCAGACGACGATGTCGGTGGCAAGCCGCCCGTCCACATCGACGGCAACCACCGCGGACTCGTCGTCCCGTGTTGCCCAGTCGATCCCGGGGGCTTCGGCGGTGACGTCCAGCAGCCCCTCCCCGCCGGTCTGCGAGCGGACGGTCAGCCTATACGGGGAGCCCGCGCGTACCAGCGTGATCGGTGTTTCCTGCGGGACAGGGGTTCCCCCCGAGACCGGCACGCTCCCCGAGACCGGCACGGTCCCGGGGTCGGCGGAGACGTCACCGACCCCACCCCACGCCAACGCGTCCACACACAGCACGACAACAACCAGCAACAACACAGCGCAAACCCGCCACTCCCGCGTAGCTGTCACGACAGCTCAAAGCTGCTCGGGCCGCAACGGCGTGAAAACGACGGAGCCCACCGAGCCGGCGGTGCCAGGTGGCGCCGCGTCCACCAGCCGGACCGACGTCATCCCCGCAAGGATGACAAGCCGCTCGACGGGAGCGCGCACCACCGCCCCGTACAGGCAGGCGCAGGAGTCACGCAGCGCCGCGGCCTCGTCCGCGGCAAGCTGACGCGTGTCGCTGTCGGTCGCGGCGTCCGCCCGGCGGGCCGCGGCGTCGCCGGCCTGCTCGAATGCGGCCCGGACGTCGGCCGCCGGATCGAGAATGTCCGCGGACAGCGTCGGGCCGTCGGGTGGGACCCGGAAGAACACCCGGACCGTGCGGAAGTCCTGGAGCAGCCCGAGCGTCTGCTCCGGCGTCCGGTAGCCGGGGAAGCTGACGACCGCGTAGGTGTCGGGCTGGTCCGCGGCCTGCGCCAGCGCGGCAAGTCGCATCCGGGCGACGGTCAGGTAGCCGTCGATCGGCTCGTCCGGGCTCGGGCCCACCTGCACGGTCTGCGGCCGGGGCGCCGTCTGGACGGGGGTCGCCAGCGCCGTACCGCTCGGATCGGCCTGCGCCCCGGCGGGCGGACGCCCCGACGGTCCGGCCCGGCCCTCGGGGCGTCCGGCTGCCGGCCCCCGCACCAGCCCGGCGACCGCGCTCACCCCGATCATGCCGACCGCACCCAGAACCATGATCCGCATTCCTCGCTCGAGGAGGGTGCCGTCCATGCCGCGCCGGGCGTCGTCAGGCCTGACGACCCTGCGGTCCATGCGGACGGCGAACGCATGGCGGATCCGCGAAACACGGGTGCCGACCGCATCCATGATCTGAACGGCAACCGGGAACACGCGTTCGTCCAGACGGTCGAGCGCGCTGAGCGCACCCTGGACGGACGCGGCGGCAGCCCGCGTCACCTCGCGCCTTCCCACCTGGCACTTCAAGACCTGGGCGACCTGGGTGACCTGGGTGACCTGGGTGACCCGGCATTTCGCGATCTGGCGCCCGATGGCGGTCACGACTGCTGCCGAAGAAGGGACACCGCCCCCGCAAGATCAGGTGGATCGGGACTGGTGAACGTCACCCACCGCCCGTCCGCGGGATGCGCAAAGGACAGTCGGGCGGCATGCAGCCACTGCCGCGCCAACCCGAGCCTGCCGGCAAGAACCGGATCGGCACCATAGGCGAGATCACCGACGCAGGGATGGCGCAGCGCCGACATGTGTACCCGGATCTGGTGGGTGCGCCCGGTCTCCAGCCGCACCGACAGCAGCGAAGCGGCCCGGAACGCCTCTTCCGTGTCGTAATGCGTGATGCTGGGTTTGCCGTCCGCGACCACGGCGAAGAGCCCCGGTTTACGCGGATGACGGTCGATCGGTGCGTCCACCGTGCCGCTTGAAGGATCAGGATGCCCCTGCACCAGAGCACGATAGGTCTTCTCGACCTCCCGATCCCGAAAAGCCCGCTTCAACACGGTGTAGGCGTGCTCACTTTTCGCGACAACCATTATTCCCGTTGTACCGACGTCGAGGCGGTGCACCACGCCCTGGCGTTCGGCCGCACCGCTGGTCGCGACGCGGTAGCCCGCGGCGGCAAGTCCGCCGATCACGGTGGGGCCGGTGAAACCGGGCGCGGGATGGGCCGCCACCCCGACCGGCTTGCTCACGACCACGATGTCCTCGTCGTCGTGGATCACCTGCAGGCCCGGTACGGGCGTCGCCTCCACCTGCACCGGACGCGGTGGCGCCGGCAGCTCGATGTCGAGCCACGCCCCGCCCCTGACCCGGTCGGAACGTCCCCGCACGGTTCCGTCGACGCTGGCATGGCCGTCGTCGACGAGCTGGGCGGCGGCAGTGCGGGACAGCCCGAAAAGCCGGGCGATCACAGCGTCCAGGCGCAGCCCGTCCAGCCCGTCGGGAACCGGCAGGGCGCGCCTGGCCCGACCTGTCGTTGCTCCCCCGCTACTCATCACGTTCGCCGGCACCTGCCGCCCGTCGCCCGTCCAGACCGATCCCTCGTCCCGCCAGGATGACCGCGAGCACACCACCGATCACGATTGCCGAGTCCGCGATGTTGAAGACGGGCCAGTGGTGCAGGTGGATCCAGTCGACAACGTGCCCGCGTAGCGGGGCCGGTGCCCGAAAGATCCGGTCGGTGAGGTTCCCGAGCGCGCCACCGAGCAGGAACCCGAGGACGATCGCCCACGGTGTCGACTTCAAGGTCCGGGCGGTCCGCGCAATGACGCCGACAACGGCGAGGGCGACGATACTGAACAGTACGGTCGCGCCGCCCGCGAGGCTGAACGCGGCTCCCGGGTTGCGGGTCAGCTGAAGGTCCAGCACACCGGGGACCAGATCGACGGGAGCCCGGTCCGACAGGTGCGCCACCGCGAGGATCTTGGTTACCGCGTCGGTGGTGACCACCGTGAGAGCCGCCCCGACCAGCACGGCCACCGCTCGTGGCGATCGAACGGCGAGCGGGGCTCCGCCCTGGTTGATGCTCTCCTCTTCGGTGCCCGGTCCGGCGCTCTGTTGTCCGGCGCT
>NZ_CADDZT010000037.1:56823-57320 GCF_902812655.1 Candidatus Frankia meridionalis
CTGTTGTCCGATGACGGTCCCCTCGTCATGCGATGAGCCGTCGGGGCTCGGCCCGCCGAAGCTCAGGCCCGGTTGGATGCCTTCCGCCCAGGCGGTCGCATCTCCGCCCGTGGACGATGTCTCCCGCACCCGACCCACTCTACGGCCAGGCCACACCGTGACCGTCAGCCAACCGTCAGTCGAGGTTGTGCTTGACCTGCCAGATCGGCCTTCCCGGCTGGCCGGCCGTGGCTACGCCGAACGTCCCAGTCCCGCCACCTCCTTGCGGAAGAACGTACTCTGCGCACGGCTGTTGCCCTCCCGGAAAGGGCGCATCGTGTCCAGGATGTCCAGATGATTACGCAGGCAGATGGAGCCGGGTCAACGGCACGGGTCAACGCCGTCCACGGCGCGACGCGATCATCGTCACCACCGGAACCAATCACAGCCACCGCTCGACGTGCCGATCCCGCTGTGGGGGTGTCGTGCAGATCTCAAACAGGCCCTAAAATGGCGGC
>NZ_CADDZT010000038.1:0-6500 GCF_902812655.1 Candidatus Frankia meridionalis
CCCCGATCCCGCCACCGCCACCGCCACCGCCGTCGAGGGCACCTGACGCGGCCCGCCCAGACAACGCGGTGCCGGATTCCCCGTTCAGCCTGACGCGGTCAGTAGCGTCTCCAGCGCGCTCAGGCCGCTCGGTGAGCCGACCTCGTAGAAGGGGGTGAAGACCTCCAACCCGGCCAGCAGGCCGGAGCGTGCCAACCGTGTCAGCACGGGCGCGAGATCTGTCCGGCGGCCGGCGGGAACCTCGCGGGCGATCAGTTCCCGATCGAAGACCGACAGCCCGTAGTCGATGTGGAGCATCCGCTCCGGCCTCACCTCGGTGCTCTTGTCATAGCACTCCACTCGGCGCCCGTCGAAGACCACGTTGCTGCGATCCCCGACATCGGCGTTGTGGAACACCGTCATCAACGCGGGCGCACGGCTGGATCGGAACACCTCAGCCACCCACACATAATCGATCGGCAGATAGGAGTCTCCGTAGAGGACGAAGAACTCCTCGTCGAGCACTCCTGTATCGAAGGCGAGGCGTATCGCGCCGGCGGTACCCAGCAGACGATCGCCCTCGTGCACGTATCGGACTTCCAACGCCCAGCGGCCACCATCCCCCACATGATCCTCGAGAAGGTCCCCGAGGTAACCAGCAGAAAATACGACCCGCTCGATCCCCGCGCGGGCGAGCAGCGACAACTGCCATTCCACGAAGGGTTTTCCCGCGACCGGCAGAAGGGACTTCGGAATCTTATCCGTTGCCGGCCTCATACGTGTTCCCGATCCACCGGCCAGAACAAGACATTGCAGCATTCTCAGCTCCCTCGGTCCGCTGTGAGCGGGATACATCCTTCTTCCGCCAGCCGGAAGGGAACCTCGCGGAGCCCCACTTCTTCCATCGCCGGACGTAACCGGTCCGGATCCGCGGCGAAAAAGAGAAGAAAGCCACCACCACCCGCACCAACCAGCTTCCCGCCGAGCGCGCCGTTCGCCATTGCGTATGCGTACCAGGAATCAATGCGGGTATTTGTCATCCCGTCCGAGCGTGCCCTCTTGAGCTCCCAGTGCGCGCGCAGGGAGGCGGCGAATCCGTCGGTGTCGCACGCCTCCAGCGCCGCGACGGCACAAAGTCCGATCTCTTTTACCCGATGGAGATTATCAATCATCCGGCGGTCGCCGGCCCGGGTGCGTTCATGCTGGTCGGTCAATGTTCGCGCGGCCGACCGCGTGTAGCCGGTGAAGAACAGCAGAAGGTGGTTCTGGAGTTCCGTGATCGTCCGGGCCGGTATCGCCGGTCTGGTGGCGCGTACCCGGCCGTCCGACTCGAAACGCAGGCATATCAGACCGCCCAGGGCGGCCACGTACTGGTCCTGTTTGCCCACTGGAAGACCAAGCCGATCGATCTCGATCTCGCATGCCTGCGCGGCGAGTTCGGCGGACTCCACCGCGGCTCCCGTCCAGGTGTGGAGTGCCCGCAGTAGGCCCACCGTGAAGGCGCCGGAGGAGCCAAGGCCCGTACCCGCGGGCAGGTCGGCCATGCTGGACAGTTCGACGGGCTGACCGGCCGGATGCTGCTGCAGCGTAACTCTGGCGATCGGATGGCGTAGTGCGGCCGGGTTCGCCGCGCGTTCCTCGACCCCCGGGAAACTCAGCACGTACTCATCCGTGAGCGAGGATTTCAGGCCGACATAGACATACCGGTTGATTGCTGCGGCCAGCACCAGTCCGCCGAAACGCTCGAAGTACGAGGGAAGATCCGTTCCGCCGCCGCCGAGAGTGATCCGCAGCGGAGTTCTCGTAATAATCATCGGAGCCTGTTCCGGTGGGCGGGTACAACGCAGCCGGAACGCGCGCGGACGACCCGAACAAGGGTCACAGCACGTATCCGGCGGCGCAGGCGTCACGGTGAAACATCCGCACCGTTTCCAAGGAGAGTTCCTCCAGGTCGCGTCCAAGCAGGGGAACTTTCCGGAGGAGATCGTCGGTGAGTGTGATGATGTCACAGCCACTTTCCTCGGCCTGGACGAGGTTGTACAGTTCACGCGAGCTCGCCCACAGTAGTTCAAGGCCGTCATGCGGGGCTATCCGCATCGCCGCCGACCGCATGACGGGGACGGGGTCGCGTCCCGTGTCTGCGATCCGGCCTGCGAATATGGAGATGATTCCAAGCGCTCCCGGTACCATCGCGGCGGCGACCCTATCCACCTGCTCGAGGGAGAGCAGCGCGGTCACGTTCAGCCGTACGCCGTCCGCGGACAAGACCCGGATCAGTTCCTCGGTGCTTTCCGCCCGAGTATTCATGACGGGTATCTTCACGTAGACGTTCGGGTGCCAGGATGCGATGACCCGAGCCTGCCGCTCCATCTCCGCAAAATCGTCCGAAAAGACCTCGAATGAAACGGGCCTCCCTGCGACGTTCTCCAGGATCTTCTGTGCGAAACCCTCATAGTCGGTAATTCCGGAACGCCACATCAGCGTGGGATTGGTGGTGAAACCCTTGACGATGGGCTCGCGGGCGAGGCGCAGGATCACATCGAGATCGGCAACGTCCGCGAATATCTTCACAGTCGAAGGGGTCCCATCAGGCATTGACGTTCCCTCCCTGGTCCACCGGGCTGTCCAAAATCCACCGGACCGCCTCGGGCAACCCGCGTACCGTGATGCTGGGCTGCACCGGCCGAGTCTCGGAGTAGCCGCGGTCGACGAGGACCGTCCGGCATCCCAGTCGGTGTCCCATCTCGATGTCACGCCACCGGTCTCCCACCACGACACTGGCTGCGAGGTCGAGATCGAGCTCGTCCGCAGCGGCCAAGGCCAGGCCCGGCGCGGGTTTGCGGCACGGGCATGCGTCCGCGTCGTCGTGCGGACATACATAGATGCCCTCGACAGGAGCCACGGACCGCAGAACTGCGTGCATCCGCGCCAGTTCGCGCGGTGGCAGCGCCCCCCGGGCGACCTCCGGTTGGTTGGTGACGACGACGAGTGCGAAGCCTGCGCGGCGGAGTCGTTCGCAGACCTCCACCACCCCGGGCACGAGGATGAACTCCTCAGCGGTGAGCGGGGCGAACGGCCGTCCGGCCACGACGATGGGTTCGTTGAGAACGCCGTCCCGGTCGAGAAAGACGGCCGGGCGCGACACCGACCGGCGCGCGGCAGACAGGAGCGGTTCGGCCGTATCCGCGGAAGGCCCTGCGCCAGCCATCGCTCGGGTTACCACTACGGTCATGACGCCGCCTCCCATCTCGTGGGGCTGACCGCCAGCCGCGGGTGACTGACCAGCAGATGCCACACAACTGCGCACAGGCCCTCCGTGTGCGGGGTGACCCGGTGCGGGAACAACGGTGGAATCACCACACACACGTCCGCCTGGGTGACGGTGAAACCACCTTCGCGGCCGACGACACCGAATATCGCGGCACGCCGTTCCCTCGCCAGCTCCAGTGCCCGCACCAGGTTCGTGGAGATGCGGCGGCTCCGGTCGCCCCCACCGACCGAGAACACCAGGACACCATCGTCGGAATTCAGCCGTGAAC
Source organism: Candidatus Frankia meridionalis (assembly GCF_902812655.1). Classification (GTDB taxonomy): domain Bacteria; phylum Actinomycetota; class Actinomycetes; order Frankiales; family Frankiaceae; genus Protofrankia; species Protofrankia meridionalis. Next base: position 3,519 of record NZ_CADDZT010000038.1, read on the forward strand.
CCCGCAACCATTCCAGGAAGGTGGTGTCCCAACCCTCGTCGTTTGTCCGCGCGGTCAGCTCCGCGACGTTGTCGGTCGGCGTGTAGGCCTCAAAAGCGCATATCTTCCGGAAATCGTTGACGGCATGCGACGCGTGAGCCGCGGATCCGCCGACTCCGAGTATGAACAACCGGCCGCCGCGGTCACGCACGGCGGCGAGACCGCGTACGCAGTCCTCGACCGCCGTCCGGTCTACCGCGGAAATTATTGCCACCGTCTCATACAGGAATAGGTCGCTGAAGGTCGGGTCTCCGCCCGGCGTCGCCTGTGGTGCGGGCTGTCGCTGTCCCGGGGGGTCAGGAGTGTCACAGGTCCCCGAAATGATACCCGGTAGAAAATCGTCCGTCATGATGCACCGCCGCTACCCTCGAACGAAGACATCCGTCGGTCCGCTCCGCCCCGCCACTCGACGGAAACCGGCACGCGAGAGGTGCTCGACCACCGCCGCCTCATCGACGTATTTGCGATGGATCTCGATGATGAGAAGGCGTACCCGGGCCAGCCATGGCGTCGTACCACGGAGCACCTCCGCCTCCGCGCCCTCGATATCCATCTTGAGGATGTCGACGGTCTCGATTCCGTGTCGGTCGAGCAGGTCGCCGACCGTGACGCACCGAACGGGAACTTCGGGCAGTTTCAGCGTCCCCTCAAGCCGGTCAGAGCCCCCCTCGCGGGCCTGTGCGACATCCGCGCTTGTCGAGCTGGAACTCCACCACTCGTTCGGGTACAGGGTGACCGAACCGTCGACGGCGCCGATCGCCGCATCCTCGACGAGCCAGTTGAAATCGTTGAGGCGGGCATTCACCCGTAACAACTCGGCGTTGTCCGCGACCGGTTCCACCGCGAGCAGCCGGGCTGCCGGAAAACGGGCCTGGAAGTAGAGCGCGGACAGTCCGATGTTTGCGCCGAGATCGACGATCGTCGTGGGCGGCGGGATATTGGCTGCATAGTCAAAATCATAGATCCGCTGCACGAAGTTCTCGCGCAGAATGTAGAGATCGCTTTGGTTGTGGCGAAATCGTGCACGCACGACCGTGTTACCGATGTTGAGGGATATCGTCGAGGTTCGGCGGGACACCATCGGATGCAGGAACATACCCGCGTGGTAAGCCGCGATCCAGAAGAAGGCGGGTGCGAGATATCTCGGCCGGAAGACCCGGGCCGCTCGCTGGAGTTCCCCCACGCATTCGGACAGCTCGCGGCCGACCAGCTGCCCCCTGGTCATGGGACGGTCGCCGTCACGTCTGAGGTAGTGAGACGTCAGTAACGGGATATTTCGGGTTCCCCCGGTTCGAGACTTCATGCCTTCGTTCCTTTCACCTGGCATTGTCGATGGTAGGAGCTTCGGCGACGCGATGGGTTGGACTGCGGGCCGGTACACCGAACCAGCCGTATGTATCCGGAATCAGCCCGTCGCAGATACCGAGATAACGGTTCCGCGCAGCCGCGGTCACCGGCCCGGCCAGACAGGTTCCGACCGACCGGCCGTCGATCGCCACAACCGGCACGACCTCGGCAAGTGTCCCGCACAGGAACACCTCGTCGGCCAGATAAAGCTCGGTACGCGGGATATCCCGCTCGATGACCTCGAGTCCGAGGTCCTGTTCCAGCACTTCGATCAGGTTGGAGCGGGTGATTCCCGCGAGTATTCCGGCGGACAGCGGCGGGGTGATCACCTGCTCGCCGCGGACCATGAAGAGGTTCGCACCGGTCGCCTCCGTGACCCTGCCCTGTTCGTTGAGGAGTATCGCCTCGTCCGCGCCCATGTCCCGTGCCTCCAGCAACGGCAGCCGAAAGGCATGGTAGGCCGATCCGGCTTTGATCAACGGGGAGAACACCAGGTCGCCGCCGCGCCGCCAGGTGCTCACACAGACGCGGATTCCGTCTGAGACCTTGTCCGGCCGCCTGACGGGCAGCGCCGCCACATAGGCGCCTGTCACCGTGTCCGAGAGGTCGACACCGTTGCGCCCGTGTTCGACGTAGAGCGTGGGTCGCAGGTAGAGATGCCCCTGCCCGGCGAAGGCAACGAGAAGGTCGTCAATCGCCGCGACCAGGGCCTCCTGCGAATAGGCCGTCGGCATCCGCAGCAACGCGGCCGACTCGAACAGGCGACGCAGGTGCGCAGCGCCGCTCAGCACGCGGTGGTGCCCGTCCGGATGTTGGTAGGCACGGATCCCTTCGAACACGTTCGCACCACGGGTCGCGAGCTCGGTCCAGACGTGCACCGTGGCCTCCGCCCAGGGCCTGATCGCTCCGTTGAACCAGATGACAGGCGGCGGTTCCGGAGCCATCACAGGCTCTCCAGCCATCACAGGCTCCCCGCTGAGCGCGGAATCGCCATCCGGGGGCAATCGGCCGGCAGCGCGCTTTCCGCACCCGGTCCGGCATTTTCTCCTGGTCCGGCATGTGCGCTCCGTCCGGCATCCAGGCCCGACGGGACGCCGGTGACCGACTGGACATCGGCGAGCCTGACCACGTCACCAGTGGCGGCGGAGGTGTAGGCCGCCTCGATGAGGCGCATCGCCGCAACCCCGTCCGCGCCCGTTCCCTCCATCGGCGTCCCTTCCGGGTCCATCGGATTTGTCGACATTCCACCGATCACCGCATCGATGGCAATCACCGTGTCGATGAAATGCCGCCATTCGGCCGCCCACGACGAGTCCGTCCCGCGGAACTCCGTCACCTGCTCGGTGAACGGACCGAACGGGTCGCGTCTGCCGACGTGCAGAGTCTCGATGCCGTAACTGGCACCGAGGCCGGACACCTCCACGTAGCCCTCCGAGCCGTACAGGTCCAGCTGGAATCGGTTCCGCCACTGCGCAAGCGAGGACAGCACGGTCGCGCAGAACCCGTCCGTCTGTCGCAGCACCGCGAGCCCGGTATCCTCCAACGGCGCGATCTCAAACACGGTCGACGACCGAACTCCGTACACGCTCTCGAAAT
>NZ_CADDZT010000038.1:6578-7116 GCF_902812655.1 Candidatus Frankia meridionalis
CTCGGGCGGGATCGGACCGCCACTCGCCCTCGAGGCCCGGGCGTCCACAGATGCCGTAGCTGCCGCGGCCGTGGACCGGGCTGCCGATCACCCCGTCGGCCACCAGCCGCCGCGCTTCCCACAGCGCGGGATGATGTCGATGATTGAACCCGCATTTGAGTAGGACGCCCGCGTCCCTGGCGATGTCGACGAGTTGCTGGGCGGTCGCGGCGCTCTGCGTGAGTGGCTTCTCGCACAGGACGTGCTTGCCGGCGCTTAATGCGGCCCCTCCAACGGCAAGGTGCAGGTCCGGCGGTGTGCACACCACGACGACGTCGACCTCGTCGGAAATGATTTCGGACTGCCAGTCGTCGGCGGCCCGTGCGTTGGTGCCATGCGCGAGCCGGCGAGCGGCGTCCAGATCGGCTCCGACGACGACCGCGAGGGTGGTCGAGGGATGTCCGGTGATACTGGGCAGCCGCCGTCGGGCCTGCAGGCCTGTTCCCACCAGCGCGACCCGCATCACGCGGCTCCTCCGACGGCCTTCGAAGGCGACGCC
>NZ_CADDZT010000038.1:7757-9107 GCF_902812655.1 Candidatus Frankia meridionalis
CCGTTCCACGCCCTCGACCAGTGCCGGGTCGTAGCCGATGACGTCGGCGCCCTCACGACGCAGGTGCTCGGCCATGCGCAGGCCGGGCGCGTGCCGCAGCGTGTCGGTTCCCGAGGTGTAGACCAGCCCGATCAGCGCAACGCGGGCGTCGTGGAACGACATCTGCCCGCCCAGGAGGTCGACAAGGCTCCCGATGCGGGCATCGTTCACCTCGGCGACCGCGTCGACGACGCGGGTGGGTACACCCGTCCGTCTGCCGAGGGCGGCAAGCGCCGCGACATCGCGGGCGAGCGTCCCACCCGCGAACGGAGGGCCGGGCACGACGCGCGCGCCGGGGCCGATACGGGTGTCCGCACGCATCACCCGCGCGATGACATGTGCGTCGGCGCCGATGGCCGCCGCAATGTCACCCAGCTCGTTGGCCAGGCTGATCGACGTCGCGAGGAACGTGTTGATCGCGTGCTTCGCCATCTCCGCGGACCGCAGATCACAGCTGATCGGGTCGGGCGAGAAAGGCGCCAGGACCGTTCTGGCGAGCTCCGCGGTGACCGGATCGGATGCACCGATCACGGTGACGTCCGGCCGGGCGAAGCGGGCCAGCGCCTGACCGAGCCGCAGGTTCTCCGGGATGTAGACGACCGCGGCGAGTGGCAGGCCGCAGTGGGCGGCGAGCTGTTCGGATGTCCCCACCGGCACTTGGGCGCTGATGAACAGCGCGGCGTCGGGGGCATGGCGGATCACCGTCTCCGCATCGTCGAAAAGTGCCCCGAGCTCGGTCCGGCCTTCCGCGTCGACCGGAACGTCATGAGTGATCCAGACGATGTCGACGTCACGGGCGGCGGCGGGAGACGCGGACACGACCAGTCGTCCCTCCGCCTGCTGCCGGGCGAGAAGATCATCGAGACCGGGCTCGCTCAGTGGCGCATGACCGTCTCGCAGCCGCTCGACGGCGTCGGCGTCGGCGTCGATGCCGACCACCCGGTAGCCTGCGGCGGCGAGGCTCGCCGCGGTGACACAGCCGAGATGCCACAGCCCCACGACGGCGATCCGGAGCGTGCTCACCTCGCCGTCTCCGTCTTGGCGGACTCCGACGGAGCCAGGCCGAGATGGGCGACCATCCGGTGGGCGGCCACCCGCACCGCCGTGTCGGAACTGTGCCGCGGCTGCCATCCGAGTGCCCGAACCGTACCGACGTCAAGATTGACCACGGGTTGATCGCCGGGCCAGCCGACGGAACCGCCGGTGAAGCTGTGCCGGACGTCGGACAGACCCATGGCGCCGGCGACCTCATGAGCCACTCGAGTGATTCCGGTGGCGTCGGCGCCGCCGAGGTTCACCAGCACGCAGGGC
>NZ_CADDZT010000038.1:9132-16905 GCF_902812655.1 Candidatus Frankia meridionalis
CGACCATCCGGTGGGCGGCCACCCGCACCGCCGTGTCGGAACTGTGCCGCGGCTGCCATCCGAGTGCCCGAACCGTACCGACGTCAAGATTGACCACGGGTTGATCGCCGGGCCAGCCGACGGAACCGCCGGTGAAGCTGTGCCGGACGTCGGACAGACCCATGGCGCCGGCGACCTCATGAGCCACTCGAGTGATTCCGGTGGCGTCGGCGCCGCCGAGGTTCACCAGCACGCAGGGCTGGTCCGGGGTCGGTCGAGCCCGGTCGAACACCGTCATCATCCCGTCGATGCAGTCCTCGACCAGAAAGTAGTTCTTTGACTGTCGACCGTCACCAAGTATCCGCAGTCTCTCCGGATCGTCGGCCAGTCGATGTGCGAAGTCCCGGATCGCACCCCGGCACATCCGGGCGCCGAGCACGTTGCCGAGCCGGAAGATCCATGCGTTCAGGTCGAACAGGCTGCAGAACCCGCTGATGAAAGCCTCGGCCGCGATCTTTCCTGCCGCGTAGAAGGACAGGGGTAACAGCGGACCGGCCTGCTCACCGACAGGCCGCCGTGCGAGGTTCCCGTACACCGAGCCGCTGCTGGTGAAAACGAGGTCACGAACGCCGTGGTCGACCATCGCGTCGCACACGTTGCGGGTGCCGATGACGGCGGCCTCCAGATCGAGCCACGTGTCGTTGATCCCACCGGGGATGTCCGCGTTGCCCGCCAGGTGCCACACCATTCCCTGACCCCGGACCGCGTCGGCCACCGCGCCGGTGTCGGTCAGGTCCGCGATGATGGTCCGTACACCTCGGGCGGCGGCATCGCGCAACCAGCCCGCGTCCCCGCTGGAGACGTTGTCCAGCACCGTCACCTCACGGCCCGCCGCCGTCAGCACGTCGACGAGGTGGGTCCCGATGAACCCGGCTCCACCGGTTACCAGCACCCGAGCGGGCACCCGCTCCGGCACGATCACGGTGGCCGGGGCCGTCGGGGGAACTGTCGAACCGTCGCCGATCGTCGTGCTCACGGCCGTCCTCCCACCGAGTCGTGCCCGGTCGCGGCGACGGCCGGGAGCGTCGTCCGCCATGCCCGATGGATGTCCATGACCGCTTCGCCGGCCGCGAGGAGATCCGCGACCGCCTGGAACCCGGTCGTTGCAGGAACGTCCTGCCCGACCAGAATCGGGAGAAACCCGTACGCATGCGCCGCCACGATGTCCTTGGCCACGTCGTTGCCGACGAAGACAACCGTGTCCGCCGCGTCGATGCCCGCCTCCCGGACAAGGCAGGCGAACGCCTCCGGGGAGGGTTTACGCCAGCCGCATTCGCTGGAGAGCACCACCATGGTCAGGAACGCCAGGATGCCGGACGCGTCCAGAACTCGACGCACGAACGACAGCGGCAGCGAGGAGTTCGACAGGGCCACGATCTGGATCCCCGCGCGGTGCAGGTCGGCGAGCAGCTCGAGCGCGCCCGGTAGCGGCACGAGGAAGCGGGTGTCATCGCCTCCGACGAGCTGCCAGGTGATCTGTTCGACAACGGCTCGGGAACAGGTCGGCAGATGTTTCGCAAGGTACCCGTCAATGATCTCCGATGCCGGGGTCTGGCGTTCCCCGGGCGCGGTCTCCGCTTCGAACAGCATCCCGAGAAGGGCGAAAAGATGGTTGTTGAATTCGACGGAGGTGACTCCGAGTCCGGCAACATCACTTTCGGTTATCGGGGTGAGTGGCGGGACATCCTCGCAGACAAGGGTTCCACCGAGGTCGAAGGCCACCCAGAAGGAACGCGCGCCCGCCGGTGACGGGGCCGCCGGACGGGCCTGGGCCGCGGACCCACTCGGGTGGCTCATCGCCGGAACCCTCCCTCGCTGGCGATCGTTTGCCCGGTGATCCACTCTGCGTCCTTGCCGAGTAGGAAGCAGACGAGCCGTGCGGCATCCGACGGGGTTCCCCACCTACCGGCCGGGAACATCCTGCGTACGCCATCCCACTCGTCGCCGGTGAGGTAGCCGGTGTCCGTCGGGCCCGGATTGACGCAGTTGACCCGTACCAGCCGGTCGGCGAGAGCAGCCGCGGCCTGTGCGCACAGGCCACGGACGGCGTCCTTGCTGACCGCGTAGGCGATCTCCTCGGTCATGGGACCGAGATACTGACCACTGGTGAGCAGGACCACCGAACCCGCCCGCGTGTGCGGCAGCTGGTCGACAAAACCTTTGAGCAGCAGCATCGATCCCCGCACGTTGACCGTCAGGTGACGGTCGATGTGCTCGGCGGTCCACTTCTCCAGCGGCGCCGCGACGGAATACGCGTGGTTGACGACGAGCCCGTCGATCGGACCGGCCGCCGCGGTCGCGGCGCGCAGCATCCGGTCCGGTCCGTGCGGGTCAGCGAGGTCGACGGGGGGAAGCGCCGTCGCCGGCAGGCCCTGTTCGCGCAGCCGTGCGGCGAGCGCCTCCGGGCCCACCGCCGGGCCCGCGTCCGGATACCCCTGCTCGACGTCATAGCCCGGCAGCCCGGTCAGGATGACGGCCGCCCCCGCCCGCGCACACTCACCGGCGATCGCGTACCCGATGCCACCCGGCCGGCTCACTCCGGTGATCAGAACCCGCCGTCCCGCGAGTGCTCCTTCGGCGAGCCCGGCCGGATGACTGTCCGGTGACCGTTGCGGAATACCCTGCGCTGACCGTCCGATCACGTGTCCACCCTTTCGAACAACTGATTACGATCAAGATCGGTGTCTGTGGACCGGTATCCCAGACCGGCGAGGAAACCCGTCAGCTCCCCGCTGCCGGTACCCGCCCGGGCCAACAACCGTTCCCGGCACTCCACGATCAGTGCCCGGGGCCTGAACGTGGTCAGCGACGCCGCCATACCGGCGAGAGCCGCGAGCTCGGCCCCTTCGACATCAATCTTCACAACATCCATTCGGGTGAGCCCCGCTGCGCGCGCCCAGCCGTCGAAATCCATGACGCGCACGGTTGCGATCGCCTCGCCGAGGCCGTACTGGGAACGCACTCCGGCGTCGTCCGCGCCCCACTCGGGATCGGTGTAGAGCGTTGCCTCACCTGTTGCCTCACCCAGCGCGAGGGGAACAGCGGTGACGCGCAGCCCGTTGCGCCGGGCGTTGTCCACCAGCCGCGAGTGGCTGTCCGCGGCGGGTTCGAACGCGATCACCCTGCCGTGGCCCTGCCGGTCGAGCGCCGCGGCAGCGGTCAGAGCATGGACGCCGACATGCGCCCCGACGTCGACGAAGACGTCGCCAGCGCGCAGATTGCGCCGCAACCAGTCGAGTGTGGCCGGTTCATAGGTACCCGTGAAGTAGACCGACCGCTGCAGGTTGTCCCGAAGGTCCAGTTCCAGGCGCAGGCCGAGCCGACGGGTTCGGACCACGGGGCTGCGGGTCCACCACGGCTCGGGCAGAGCTCGGAATCGGATGCGGACGCCGGGGTGCGGCGGGTTCCCGGGGAAGGCGGCCGGCCGTGGCGGTGTCGCGGTCCGCCGTAATGGTTGCTCGGCGGGCTCGGCGGGCGGTGAACCGCTGACGGAAGGTGTGCCGGAGACCAGACGGTAGCTGCTGCGTGCGTGTCCGCCGGGCCGCAGGGATGCCAGCCGCATCACCACGGCCACGGCCGGGCGGCATCGCTCGACCCCCACATGTTGCCCGACCCGCACTATCGCGGACCACATCGCGGCTCCGGGCCACGAGTCGGCCGGCGGCCCGGGGGCGGCCGTCATGGCAGCAGGTCCGTGATGCGACAGCCGGCCCGCAGCAACCCGACCTGGTCGACGGTTCGCAGCGATCCCTTGCCGAAGGTGGCCACCGGCGCCTCGACCGAGATGTACCGGACGAGCCGTTGCATCGGGAGAAACCCGTCGTGCGCCCCACCGAGCCGGAAGACGTTGGCCAGGCCGGCGTCGACGATCCGGCTCACACCCCTGGCTGCCAGGTCGTCGTGGAGCCCTGTGAACCGTTCCATCGGGTGGAGCGCCACCGTCTGAGTCCGCGGACCGACGTAGGACAGGATCGCGCGCGGGTCCTCGATCGGATGGACGTACACCGTCCGGCACAACGAGTGGTGCTCAGGGCCGTCCGGGTCCGCGACGACGACGCTCCAGGTCGCCTCCGGTGCGCCGACCACCTCATGGCCGAGGACCTCCTCCTCCAGCCGGGTGAGGCTGACCCGGGCCACGTGGTCGGTGGACCTCGCCCTCGGCGGGAGCAGTTCGGTGAACTCCTCCAGTGCCGCGGTGAGCGCCCGGGTGAAATCGGCGGCGATCGACGTCTCGACGAAGACCCTCTGGACGGAGAAGCATGCCTCCTGGTCGTAACGGCTGACGTCGTGCGCGACCCGGCGTGCCGCGTCGAGGATGTGATCCCTGCCGTCGCCGGGCCCGACGAGCGCGAGGCTGAATCTGGGGCCGAACGGTAGGAACGACGCTTCCGGGGATGTCTGGGCGTGCACCGCACGGATGGCCTGCGCGCCGCCCCATGCGCAGACCCCGTCGGCCTGCGCGATCAGTTCCTTCCCCGCGGGATTGTCCCGGCCCCAGTAGATCGCACTGACCGCCCGCGCGACCGGATGCCCCGGGTCGACGTCGAGGAAGCTGAGCGCGAGCGAGACCGGCGTCACCGGGTCCCGTCCGGACGGCTTCACGACGCTGACGTTCTTGGTCAGCAGCGCGCGGACGATGGACAGCACGCCCGACATGGGCACGTTGCCTGCGACGGTGTGCACCACGAGCCCGAGCGGGCCGGCGTGCAGTTCGCAGTCCTCGCTCGGTACCCAGCGGTCGACCAGGTGCCGGTTGCCGATCTCGGCGGCGAGCTGGTCGGCGAGCAGAGTGTGCCCGGACAGGTAGAGCGCGATCCAGTCCGCCTCGGTCTCGGCCTCCTCGACGGAGAACCCGACCAACGTCGACAGCTGCCGGACGAACAGCAGACGCCGGGCGTACTCCCTGCTCCGCCAGTTGCGCCCGACCTGGTGCAGGAAACTCAGAATCTCGTCGAGCGGAACCGGGCGCAGAAGGTCGCGGTCGATACCGCGTATCTGTGCGAGCGCCTCCGCGTCCAGCTCGGGTACCAGCGCCACCCGTCCGCTCGGCAACGTCAGCCGTGTCCGGACACCCCCGCGCACGCGGCCACCCGCGATCACAGCTGGTAGTTGGGTGACCTCCGCGTCCGTCAGGGTCCCGGCCATCGTCAGATCACCGCCCCACTGGAACGGGCGGCCGACGAGTGTGCCTCGGCCCGCTCCCGTGCCCGTTCCTGCACGGTGAGGGTGACGAGTTCGTCGAAGCCGGGCTCGGCGATGACAGGAAGGTCGTCCTGCGTGGCCACGACCTCGGCTATCCTGTCCTGCGGGCACAGTGCGACCGTGGTCAGCATGCGCAGCAATGTGCGCAGCGCCACAGGATTCGCCGAGATCCGATGTTGCCCCTCGGGCAGGCGAACGATGTACCGTTCCCCTCCCGCGCCGAGCCGGAATATGCCTTCGACCTGCTCGGCGTCCACCCACTCGTCGGACACGGACACGAAGTTGATGACAGGCACCCGGACGGACAGCAGGTCGATGACCGTCTCTTCGGCGCCTCCCCAGCGCTGGTCGCGCTCGTCGAGCCACACCGCTCTCGGGTCGCAGACCTGGCCCTCTATCGTGATGGTGGCCGGAAGCTCGTCAATCGTCCACGTGGAGTAGTCGGTACCGAGGGCCTGGGCCAGGGTGCGCCGGTAGTCGACGACGCCGACGAGCAGGACGAGACGGGCAAACCCGCTGCCGCGGGTCGCGAGGCGGACGGCGGCCCTGGCCGCCAGACTCGAGGCGACCGCCACGGGCGTCTCGCCGGGGTTCTCCTTCTCGGCGAGTTCACGGACGGCCTGGAGGCTGTCGCTCAGAGCGGACAGCGAGAAGGAGCCCACGTTGCCGTCGCTGAGCCCGGGATGGCGGACCGGGTCGAACCGGTAGACCAGCGCCCCGTTCGCGACCAGGTACGCCGCGATCGCGCCCATGTGCCGCATCCGCTGGGCGAAGCCACCCGCGAGCACGACGACGCCACGAGGAGTGCTCCTGGGCTCGGAGCGCCAGACGACGACTCGCGAACCGTCGCCGGTATACGCCACGAGCTGGTCGCTGTGCAGGTGCGTCGTGGTCATGGCCGGATCCCCGGCGATCGGGCGGGTCTCGCGACGGTGGCGAGCGAACGGTTCACGGCGAGGCCTCCCCGAGGTCGAAACGGTCCTGCATCTTGAGCGCACATCCGGCGTCGGCTGGTCCGTCCAGACGTCTGGTGATCTCAACGAGCCGACCACCCGATCCGCACGGACACCGCCCGGGAGTGATCCTGCCGAGATCGTCACCGACGATGAAGCAGGGGTAACTGACGGCGGTGGGGTCGAGGTAGGACAGCAGCCCCGGCTCCCCGTCAGACAGCGGTTCCAGGCGTTCGTTCCGGGTCATGGGATACAGCCACGGCGGAGCGTGCTTGCGGCCTGCGGCGCATTCCATGAGGACGCTGTTGAGTTCGACCTGGTTGAACGCGTCGCGCAGACAGGAGGCGTCGGGCAGTCCCAGCGCCGTGATCGCGGTTCGGGTGAACGTCGGGCCATCGAGCGCGGCGTGGGATTTCCAGCCACCACCGGTGATCACGGTGATGTTCGAGCCGTCAACGGATATCCGGCGTTCGGTCAGGTACGCGGCAAGCGCACAGACGAAGACCGGCGGGCCGACCACGAACGCCCTCCCGACGTCGCGGGAGGCTCGCGCCACATGGGCGGCGGCGCCGGCCAGATCCAGACGGCCGTCCACGACATAGTGGCCCGTTTCCGAGATGATCTCGATGAGGCTCATCACGTATCCGAACCAGATGTCGCCGGCCTGCTGCCGGGACGGCCCGAGGTTGATGATCTGCGCGTCGTCGGCATCGGTGTCCTCGTTCGCGTCGAGCAGTCGCAGCCCGACGCGCACCGATCCGAGCAGCCGCTGGAGCGTGGTCTCGTCCCGTGGTACGAGACTCAGCCTGCCGTGCGTGCCGCTGCTCAGAAACGTGCGGACGACCTGGCCACCGGCATCGCTGGTCACGAGGGTCCGCTTGAACACCGACGTTGGGAGCACCGGCACCGTCGGCAGGTCACGCTCGTCCTGCAGCCGTTCGACGGTGAAACCCCGGCGTTCGACGAGGCCGGCGTACAGGGGCGAGCGCTCGGCATGGAGAGCCACCGCATCGCGGATGACCCTCAGCCGCACATCTCGCTCCTGGTCCTCGGCGAACTCGAAACAGGAACCCTCGGAGAACACCAGCGCGTCGAGTTCGTGGACGGCGGGAAGGTCGCTGGTGGTCAGCGGCCCGGCCGGCGCCAGGCTGGTCACGTCCGGCTCGCCGGAACGGGGTTGTGCTCGGCGGCCGTCGACAGGGCCGGCGCCACCTCCTCCGCGAACCGCCACATCGCCTCGACGACCCGGCCTTCGTCCGCAGGGCCCTCGAAACCGCAGAGGAAGTGCTCGACTCCGGTGCTCTCGGCCAGTGCCCCCAGTTTGTCGATGCACTCGTTCACCGTGCCGACCGGATTGAGCGATAGCAGCCGATCGACCGATGACTGGTCCATGGTCCCGTCCGTTGCCGCCCGTCCCCGGACGATCTCGCGTTCCCACTCGTGGACCTGATGGTCGTAGTTCCCCAGCCGGCGCAACGCGTCCAGTTTGAAGAAGACGTTCTGGGCCTCCCGCCGCCACCAGGTGAGGTGCGGACGGACGGCGTCCACGGCCTCCTGACGGGTATCCGCGGGAAAGGCG
>NZ_CADDZT010000038.1:17392-30388 GCF_902812655.1 Candidatus Frankia meridionalis
TTCTCGTAGTTCGTCGTAGAGCTCGATCTGGGACTGCAACGTCTCGTGTTCCAGCCAGTACGACAGCATCATCCCCATCCCGAACCGCGCGGCCAGTTCCACGCTGCTCGGCGACTGACACGCGTAGTAGAGGGGCGGGCGGTCCGTCAACGGGCGCGGGTTCACCGCGACCGTCGGCAGTTCGATGAGTTCGGAGCTCCAGTCGAACGGTTCGCCCCGCCATGCGGTGGTGATGATGTCGAGCCACTCCTTCGTGATGAGGTGGCTTTTCTTCGGATCGGCGCCGAAGGCGGCGAAATCCCGCTCGCCGCCACCGCGGCCGATACCGACGTCGAGCCGACCACCGCTGAGCTGGTCGACCAGTGCCACGTCCTCCGCGAACCGGAGCGGGTGGTAGAGAGGCAGCACGCATACCGCGGTGCCGACCCGCAGGGTGCGGGTGCGGCCGAGCAGGTACGAGGCCATCGTGAGCGGTGACGGGCACAGTCCGTACGGGGTGAAGTGGTGCTCGAGCAGCCAGATCCCCTCGTAACCGGCCCGCTCCGCGACCTCCGCGAGTCGTGTCGCCCGTTCGAGGGTCTCGGTCTGGGTGAAGGCATCGGGCTGGGCACAGGTCAAAATCGCGCTGAACTTCATTCGGCTCTCCCTGGGTGGCGCACACGAACAGATCCGGCCGCGGTCACCGGGACCGCGTCGGGTTCTGCCATGTCGGCCGATGGTTGGGGTGCGTGGTCCTGGGACACGGCGGTGCGCCATGCCCGCAGGACGGCCGGGACACTGCCGGGAAACGCAACGCGTGCCGGCATGCAGGACGGCTCGAACCAGGCGATCCCGGACGTCTCGCCATACCCGGTCGGGTCACCGGCGGCGGGCAGCACGGAACTCCCGGCCACCGCGAACGGGTCGGGGGCGGATGTAGGCGCGAGGATCGCGTGGTAGAAGACGCAGATCGTGCCCGCCTCGGAACCTGAACTGCCCGGCGGGTCGAGCCAGATGCCATGCAACCCGGTCGTCACGACCCGAAGGCCGGTTTCCTCATACGTCTCCCGGACGGCGCAGTCCCGCGGGTGTTCGCCCGGTTCGCAGTAGCCGCCCGGGATGTCCCAGTGGCCCGCCCATGGTTCGATCGTCCTGCGCGCCAGCAGTAACCGCCGGTCATGGACGACGAGGGCTCCGGCGCAGCACGGCGAGTTCAGATAGCTCGTCCGACCGCAACCGGCACATCGCACCGGAGGCACCGACGGGAGCGCTGTTCCGCAGCTTGCGCAGAACGTCATCAGCGGACGCCCGTCTTCGCAAGCCGCACCTCGTGATAGCTCTTGATCGTAGCGGCGACCATCCGGTCGTGGCTGAAGCGATCCGTGGCCGTTGCGAAGCCGGCATGCCTCAGGCGGTCCGCGAGGTCGGGGCGTCCGAGGATGTCCAGCAGGGCCTCGGCCAGCGCGGGCGGGTCGTCCGGCGGGACCAGCAGCCCGTTGACTCCGGACTCGATGATTTCGCTGATCCCGGTGATGTCCGTTCCGAGCGCGGGCAGCCCGGTTGCCATCCCCTCCAGCAATGCCAGACCGAGCCCCTCGGCCAGGCTCGGCTGGACAACGATGTCACCCGCCTGGAACACCAGCGGCATGTCGTCGTGAGAAAGTCCCTCGTCGACGCGAACGGCCTGATCGAGATTCCACCGATCGATGTCGGCGCGTAGCGCGTCGGCATAGTCGCGGCTGAACAGGTCCGCGGCGCCCGCGATGAGCAGCCGGGTGTCCGGCCGGTGACGATGGACCTCGGCGAAGGCCCGGACCAGCGGACGGAGCCCCTTGCGCGGTTTCAGTGTCGCAGCGCAGACGACGAGTGGGCCGCGACCGGTGATCCCGAGGGCCGCCCGCGCCGCCGCCTGGTCGCCCGGCCGGAAGCGTTTGACGTCGATTCCCAGATAGACGACCTGAACACGGCTGCTCTGCGCGCCGAAGGACAGTGCCTTCTGCGCGTAGAAGCGGCTCGGCACGATGAACCGGTCGATCGGCAGGTGCCGGTAGACGAGGCGGGATCTGCCCGCTCCCATCGGGCCGTCCTCCGGTGCCTGGTCGTGGAAGGTCGCGACGACTGGCAGCGCCCGGTCCAGACCGACCATCGAGGCGAGCAGCGCGCCCTCGTGGCAGTTCGCGTGGATCAGATCGACATCACCGACGAGTGCGGCCAGGTCGGGAAGCAGGCCGAAGGACATCTGTTCCCACAGCACCTTCGTCCGTGCGTGGAACAGTGCACCGAGAGTATCCAACCGACATATCTCAACGCCGGGTATTTCGGCCGACACGGTCTGCGAACCGTGGTCATCCGCCTCGCGGTCCTGACGTAGGTGCCGCTGGTCGTCGGTGACGACGACAACCTCGTGCCCAGCATCGGCCAATCCGGTGGCCATCGTCTTCGCGTAGGTCTCGGCACCGCCGACCAGCGGATGGAAGGTGGATGTCAGGATGCAGACCTTCATCGCAGGCCCGTCTGCACGGGGCCGCGTGCACCGACGACGGCGTCGACCACGAACGTCGCGGGCGCGACCACGGCGCTGTTCAGCAGCACACTGCAATGGACCGCGGCGTCGTCCCCGATCACCGCGTCGTCCCCGATCACCGCCGGGCCGATGACCTCAGCCCGGCGTCCGACCTGCACACCCCGCCCCCACAACACCGGGCCACGGCCCACGTCGTCACCGACCGGCAGTGTTTTCAGCGGGACGACACCACTGACAGCGTCGAGGTTGGCCCGGCGGAAGGTTTCCGGGGTGCCGATGTCCGTCCAGTAACCCTCATGTTCGAAGGCGAGCACCCGTTCACCCGCCGCGACCAGCTCTGGGATCAGATGCGCGCCGAAGTCGTAGACACATCCGCGTGGGATTCTCGCGACCAGGGTCGGATCGACGCAATAGACGCCACAGCTGACCAGGCCTCGCCGGCCCCTGCTCACCGCCGGCTTCTCCGCGAACGACACGACGAAGCCCGCGTGGTCGGTCCTCGCGACGCCGTAACGGCCGGCGTCCTCGACCTCCTGAACCACGACCGACAGGCGGGCGCCCGAGCGGGTGTGTGCCTCCAGGAGGCTCGCGAGGTCGATGGTGTGCAGAGCGTCACCCGACATCACCACGAACGGCACGGACGGCAGCCAGCCATCGAAAGCGGTCAGCGCCCCGGCGGGACCGGTGAGCACGGGTTCTCGTCGCCAGGTGATCCGGGTTCCCCAGGCACCACCGTCACCGAAGGCTTCCATGACGGCATCCGCGGCATGGTGCACGTTGACCCCTACCGACGGCATGTCGAACTCCGCGGCGAGGGCCAGGTTGTGCGCGAGCAGGGGCATGTTGGCAACGGGCAGCATCGGCTTCGGCAGGTGTTCGGTAAGAGGCCGAAGCCTTCGGCCCTCGCCCGCGGCGAGGATGACACACCGGGCACTCACGTGGTGCTTCCGAATGTCTCCCGACAGGGGGTCGCCCACTCGTCGCCGCTGCGGAAGTAGCGCTTCCCGTCCGTCCCGACGCAGGTCAGATAGGTCTGCGGGGCATCGCACTGGGGTAGGCCGAGGACTCGGGAGGGAGTCGCCATCACCATGGTCCAGATGTCGGCCTCGCTGATGCCGCAGTGACGCATGTTGTCTATCTGCGCGTCGATGTCCCGTGAGCCAGCCGCGACAATACCCTTGGCCTGGTAGTACAGCGAGTTGTCCGCCCGGCGGCTGAGCGCCTGGCTGCCGAGGAAAGGTCTGTCGGTGCGGTCCGTCATCGCGATGACCGAACGGGAGCCGATTAATTCGGCGGCCCGTTTCGCCACCTCGATGTCCACGTGTTCGCCATCGAAGTTCAGGCAGGCGACCAAGCCACCCAGATGCGCCTCGCGCATGATGGTGCCGGGCACCGGGCCACACTGTTCCAGAACGGTGTCGATGGACCAGCTCGCGAGGTCGGCGGCGGCCAGTTCGACCTGCCTGCGTTCGCGGTCCTGCCTCGTCCGCCACGCATGGACGAACCGCAACGGCATGTCGTTGAACAGATGGTCCGTCGTCACATCACCGGAGAAGGGGCGGGCCCCCGCCTCACGTGCGCTTTCCACCGTACGTTGGACGCATTCTGCGGAAGCCTCGGGAGAGGTCTTGAGGAAATGGCCGAGCGCGGGCCGGACTCCGTGCTCGAGCAATGTCCGCACAATCCATTCCAGCTCGGGATGCTCGAGGGTCTTCGCCGCGGCGAGGGGGGAGTCGGGAAGCAACGCGTCGGGGGAGATCACAACATACCGCAGGCCCAGCGGCCCGCATTCGGCGAGTTGGAGCCACTCCCGACGGGTGGGAAGCCACACCCCGTCCTCCGGGGTACCCCCGAAGCTGCCCAGCATCGGGCCCTCGACCGCAAATCCGACGATGTTTTCGTGCAGCCCGTCGGCCCTTCGTTCGGAAAACCGTTGCATCATGGCGAGAAACGCCTCGAAACGGCTGAAGGGCAGGTACAGCGTGGGTACGCATCGTATGCCCTCACGGGCTGCCGCTTCCTCGACGGCGGACAGGGAGAGACGGCCGAGGTCGGAGAAGTCCGCCGAGCCGATGCCGTGGCAGTGGAACTCCACCGGAAGTCCACGTGCTAAATGTTGGACAGTGGGGGGAAGAGTAACGAATGTTTCCGGTCCGAATCCGTGGACCGAGTCGGCGGAGATACGGGTGGGGTCGAACTTCGAGGTCAGGGGCGAGCTTACGGACATGACAAACGTGCCTCCTCGTACCGGGCTCCGCCGGAACGGCGCGAGCGGACGATGTTGGTCACGGTGGCCTGGCGGCGAAGCATCTTCATATCACACCCAGGAAGCCTTTCGCTGAGAAACCTTGAATCCGGTGGAGGCGATGATGAGAAAGCCAGTCGAAAACAGTAGTACGATGCCCAGGGAAGGGAGGGTCTCCGCAAACCCGGCACCATCGATGATGACGTTGTTGCTCGCTCGCATCAGCCAGTAGCTGGGAACCACGGGCGCTACTGTCTGCGCCCAGTCAGGCATGACGTTGACGGGGGTTAACGCACCGCCGAGACCCGCGAAGAGAAGCGCACCGATGTTCGCGAACGCGTTCAGATGGCTGACTGACCGACTGCGCGCGACGCACATGAACGTGAAGGTGGTCGCGCAGAGGACGAGGCTTGCCGCGGTCAGGGCGAGTAGCCAGAGACTTCCACGGATGCGCAGGTCAAACAGGACAGAACCGACTGACAGGACTACAGCCCCGCTCGTAGCGATCATCAGGACCGGCGCCGTGGCCTTGCCCAGCAGCAGCTCGGTGGTCGTGCAGTGTGACGTCCGCAGGCGGTTCCAGGTATTCCAGCCGTGTTCCCGGAACACGTTGAATCCAGCGGCGCCGGCCAGCAGAAAACCGAACATCACGGTCATACCTGGAACAGCCTGCTCCGCGCCATTGAGGTGTGGATTCACGGGTGACAACACGGAGGCTCGTGCCGCGGGCTTGATGAAGGCCATGAGAATCAACGGCATCACGGTGGCGAGCAGGAAAGGTACCGGCTCACGGGCCACCAGGCGTAGATCCTGCTTCGCGACCGCCCAGCTACGCCAGAGCGACATCGCGGATCTTCTCCAGAGGCGTTTCGTCGTCGGGTTCACCGGTCACCCGGAGATAAGCGGACTCCAGGCTCGGCTGGACGAGTTCGACGGAACGAATTGTCTCGGAAGCCGAGCCGAATTCCGCGAGCACCCGGGGCAGAATGACGGACGGCGCGTCCGCGTATATTTCGACCACCGGGCCTCGTCGACGCGTCGGAAAAGAAATCGGTCCGAGGAGCGGCTCCGCGGAGAAAACGACGCGCACCATCGGCTGGCAATGCTCGGCCACGACGGATTCTATAGCACCCCTGGCGGCGACGAGGCCGTCCTTCAGAATAACCACCGAAGCACCGATCTCCTCGATCTCGGGAAGGTAGTGCGTCGAATAGTAGACCGCCGCGCCCTCGGTGGCCAGCTTTCGTACCAGCGCCAGGATCACGGCACGGCTCTGTGTGTCGACACCCGCGGTCACCTCGTCGAGAATGAGTAGCAGGGGTCTTCCCATCAGTGCGATGCCTGTATGCAGACGACGCTTCTCACCGCCGGACAGATCCGATCCTCTTCTGGCCAGATGACCCTCCAACCGGACCGCGGCGGCAACCTCCTCGCAACGTTCGCGAAGGCCCCGTCCCCGCAGGCCGCAGAGTTCGCCGAAGAAACGCAGGTTCTCGCGGACGCTCAGGACCGGGTAGATGCTGATTTCCTGCGCCGCGTACCCGACCTTGCGGCGAGCCGGGACGGGCCGGCGGGAGATATCGAGACCGTCGATATGGACGCTGCCTCCGTCGAGAGGGCAGGTGCCCGCGAAAATCGATGCCATCGTCGTCTTGCCGGCGCCGTTCCTGCCGAGTACCCCGACTATCTCACCTCCTGCGATGTGGAGATCGACACCACGAAGTGCGTCAATATCTTTGTATGATTTTCTGAGGTTCACCACTTCCAGCATCGTAACAGAATCCCTCCTCGGCGCTGCTTCAGAAGGGTGAGTATGCCGCCGACCGAGACGGCCATAACTACCGGTTCGATAACAACAACGATGACCGCTGGATCGACCGGCTTCCGGGTAAGCTAACACCACTAACCAGGAGCGTCAAGCATCGAAATAGTGGTCGTTGACGTCCAGCAACTACAGACCACCGGCCTCGGGAGTTCGTGACACACCGACATGAACGATGATCGAGTGGGAAAGATGCCTCCGACCTGGAGCGGATGGGTAGCTGCTTTCGGCCTTGCGACCGGCCCTGACGCCACTTACCGACGTTGAACTCGTAGGGCTACAGGCTCTGGGGGTTCAAGCCCGAGGCCGGTCTCGGCGAGGTTGGCCAGGACACCGGTCTTCAGGTGCCGAATTCCGTCATCCACCAGGCTGTACCCATGACAAGGGCGACGAACTGACCGGCGGCACGAGTCAGATCGTCGATCTGTAGCATCCCCGCATGGGCAACGCGGGCGAGGTGCTCTGTAAGCGCCGACCGGACCGGCGTGGTCGCATGTTCCCGCCAGAGTTCAGGCAGGCGCGGGTGGCGGGGCGCCTCCGACCGGACGAGCAGGCGGACCGCAGCCGAGGGGCTGGGGCCGAAGGGGGTAGGCAGTGGTGGGAACGGACGGTGCGCTTTCGCCGGGGATCGTCGTCATCGGTGCCGGGCCGGCGGGGCTGACGGCCGCGTACGAGCTGGCCGTCCGTCACGGCATCACCTCGACGGTCCTCGAGGCGGATTCGGTCGTCGGTGGCATCAGCCGCACGGTCGAGCGCGATGGTTGGCGGTTCGACATCGGTGGGCACCGCTTTTTCACCAAGGTGAGGGAGGTCGAGGCCTTCTGGCACAGGGTCCTGCCCGACGAGGACTTCATGCTGCGCCCCCGGATGAGCCGCATCTACTACGACGGCAGGTACTACGACTATCCGCTGAAGGCGTCGAACGCGCTGAAGAACCTCGGGATCTGGGAGGCCTTTCTCTGCGTGATGTCCTACGTGTGGGCACGTATCCGGCCACCGAAGGATCAGGAGACGCTCGAGGGCTGGATCGTGGCCCGATTCGGCTGGCGGCTGTACAGGCACTTCTTCAAGACGTACAACGAGAAGCTGTGGGGCGTCCCGGTCCACAAGCTGCCGGCGGACTTCGCGGCTCAGCGCATCAAGAACCTCTCGCTGTTCAACGCCGTGGTGAACGCGCTGCTCCCCAGCCGGAACCAGAAGCACATCACATCGCTCATCGAGGAGTTCCAGTATCCCAAGCACGGCCCCGGCATGATGTGGGAGCGGTGCCGTGACCTGGTCGAGGCCCGGGGCGTCACGGTGGTCATGAACGCCCGGGTCGTCGGCATCCGCCATGAGGACGGCAGGGCGGTGTCCGTGGTCGCCGAGACCGCGCACGGGGCTCGTACCGAGTATCCGTGCACCCACGTCATCTCCTCGATGCCGATCTCGCAGCTGCTGAAGGCGGTGGATCCGCCCGCGGCCGACATCGCCGTGCGGGCAGCCGGCGACCTGCGGTACCGGGACTTCCTCACCGTCGCCC
Organism: Candidatus Frankia meridionalis; assembly: GCF_902812655.1. Lineage (GTDB taxonomy): Bacteria > Actinomycetota > Actinomycetes > Frankiales > Frankiaceae > Protofrankia > Protofrankia meridionalis. The sequence continues at coordinate 25,485 of NZ_CADDZT010000038.1, forward strand.
TTGTCGTCCCCGAGTCGGCCGGCTTCCCCGACAACTGGATCTACATCCACGCTCCCCAGGTCAAGGTCGGTCGTATCCAGAACTTCGGTTCGTGGTCGCCCCACCTGGTGAAGGACGGCCGTACCTGCCTGGGCCTGGAGTACTTCGTGTTCGAGGGTGACGAGACGTGGAACAAACCCGACGAGGAGCTGATCGAGCAGGGCAGGCGTGAGCTCGGGATTCTCGGGTTGGTCGACCCGGCCGAGGTGGAGACCGGCTACGTCGTGCGCATGCCGAAGGCCTATCCCTTCTACGACGAGCATTACCGGGCGAATGTGGCGCGGATCGTTGACTGGCTGGGGGAGCACGCCCCGAACGTCCACCCGGTCGGTCGCAACGGGATGCACCGGTACAACAACCAGGATCATTCGATGTACACGGCGATGCTCACCGCCGAGAACATCGCGCTCGGTACGCATCACGACGTGTGGAGTGTGAACGTCGAGGAGGAATACCACGAGGAGACCTCGAAGCAGGATGACAATCCGCGTCGTGGAACGCCGGGCACCGGCCGTGACGCCCCGGTCATCCCTCGCCATCACTACGACGAGAATCATCCCGTCAACAGACCGGCGACGACTCCCTGACGCGCAAGCGTCGGCCTGACGACCTTCAGGGGTGGCCGGGGTGAGGAACACCGGTGGGGGCCGGGGTGGAAATCCGCGCTAGCCCCGTGGTGACGCTAGCCCCGTGGTGACGCTAGCCCAGTGGTGACGGGTGCGTGGCCACGGGGGTTCCACCCAGCGCCGCGCTGAGGGCGGTCTCGACGTCCCCGCCGGTGGTGACCACGGCGAGCACCTCGTCGCCCGCCTCCAAAGTGGCGTCGGGAGAAGGCAGCACGACCCGCCCACCGCGCAGGATCGCCACCAGCGCCGCGTCGGCGGGCAGCACCACGTCGCTGATACGTTCCCCGATCACCGGGGAGTCCTCGGAAAGAGTCAGTTCCACCAGGGACGCGTCGCCCTGGATGAAGCGCATGAGCCGGACGAGGTCGCCGACGCTCACCGCCTCCTCGACCAGGGCGGTCAGCAGCCGTGGTGCGGACACGGCCACGTCGACCCCCCACGCCTCGGTGAACAGCCACTCGTTGTTCGGGTGGTTGACTCGCGCGACGACCCGGGGGACCCCGAACTCGGTCTTGGCCAGTAACGACACGACCAGGTTGACCTTGTCGTCCCCGGTGGCGGCGACCATGACCGCGCAGTCCTGCAGGTTGGCGCTTTCCAGGGAGGAAAGCTCGCACGCGTCCGCCAGCAGCCAGGTGGCGGCGGGAAGCGCCTCGGCGCGTATCTTGCCCGGGTCCCGTTCGATCAGCAGGACCTCGGAACCGTTGTCGATCAACTCGGCGGCGATGGAACGGCCGACCTTGCCTGCGCCGGCGATAGCGATCCGCCGTGGCTGCATCAAGGCCGACCGTCCGTCGGTCCGGTCCGAAGCACAGTCTCCACCTCCGTTGCCCGTGACCGGGCGAACACGACGTGCAGCGTGTCGCCGTCCTGGATCAGGGTGCGGGCGTCGGGGAGCAGCCCCTCGCCGAAGCGGGTGAGGCAGGCGACCCGGATACCCGCGGCACTTTCCAACGCGGACACCCGTAGTCCTACCCAGGCCGTGGACGGCGTCATCTCGGTCAGCGCGATCGTCCCGGAGGTGTCCGACCATTCCGGGGTGATGGCGTCCGGGACGAGGCGGCGCAGGATCTGGTCGCGGGTCCACCGGACGGTGGCGACGGTGGGAATCCCGAGTCGTTCGTACACCTCGGCACGGCGAGGGTCGTAGATGCGGGCGACGACCCTGCCCACACCGAACATCTCCCGTGCGATCCGGGCGGATATGATGTTGGAGTTGTCGCCGCTGGAGACCGCGGCGAACGCCGCCGCGTCCCGGATGCCCGCCTCGATCAGGGTGGCCTGGTCGAAACCGACACCGGTGACCGTCCGGCCGGCGAAGTCCGCAGGCAGCCGGGCGAAGGCACCCGGGTCCTGATCGATGATCGCGACGCTGTGCCCGAACCGGTCGACGCTGCGGGCGAGCGCTGAACCGACCCGGCCGCAACCGAGGATCACCACATGCACGCGGCAGAGCGTAGCCCCCTGGCCGGCCCCGGTCGACGCGTCGCCGTTCCCGGTAGGCGCAGGTATCGCTCATGTCACACGGATGCGGCGCCGGTCACATTTCTCGGTAGCATCGCCGCGTGAGGCTCACGGACCGCCTCAAGCGCGGTTTCGTCGGTCGACCTCTCGGGAGCGACAGGCTCGGCGAGACGTTGTTGCCGAAGCGTGTCGCGTTGCCGGTGTTCGCCAGCGACGCGTTGTCCTCGGTGGCGTACGCCACCGAGGAGATTCTCCTTGTCCTGTCCCTGGGCGGAGTCGCGTTCTACCACTTCACTCCGTGGATCGCGGCCGCGGTGGTGGTCGTGATGCTGACCGTTGTCGCGTCCTACCGGCAGAACGTGCACGCCTATCCCAGCGGAGGCGGGAACTACGAGGTCGCCTCCACGAACCTGGGACGGTCGGCGGGGCTCACCGTCGCGAGCGCCCTGATGGTCGACTATGTGCTGACGGTGTCGGTGTCGGTGTCGGCGGGCGTGGCCAACCTGGCGTCCGCGGTGACCGCCATAGGCGAGCACAAGGTGCTGGTCGCCGTTGTCCTCGTCATCGTGCTGACGCTGATGAACCTGCGCGGCGTGCGTGAGTCGGGTACGGCGTTCGCCGTCCCGACCTACGGTTTCATGTTCGGCATCGCGGTCATGATTGTTGTTGGCCTGGTGCGGGCGGCCCTTGGCCACACCCCCCGAGCGGTGAGCGCCGACTACCAGATCCAGGCCGAGTCGTCGTTCGGTGGCCTTGCCACGGTGTTCCTTGCGCTACGCGCCTTCTCCTCCGGATGCACCGCGCTGACCGGTGTCGAGGCGATCAGCAACGGGGTGCCGGCCTTCCGTAAGCCCAAGAGCCGCAACGCGGCGTCCACGTTGTTGGCGATGGGTCTGATCGCGACCACGCTGTTTCTCGGGGTCACCGCGCTTGCGATCATCTCGCGTGTGCGGGTGGCGGAAAGAACCTCGGACCTCGTCGGTGCCCACGGCGAGCAGCCGACAGTGATCGCCCAGGTTGCCGGTGCGGTGTTCGGTGACAGGTCGATCGGGTTCGTCTACATCGCCGCCGTTACCGCACTCATCCTGGTGCTCGCGGCCAACACTGCCTTCAACGGTTTCCCGGTGCTCGGGTCGATCCTCGCCCGGGACGGCTACCTGCCCCGCCAGCTGCACACCCGCGGTGACCGGCTGGCCTACAGCAACGGCATCCTGCTGCTCGCCGGCTTCGCGATCACCCTGATCGTCGCCTTCCACGCCGAGGTCACCCGGCTGATCCAGCTTTACATCGTCGGGGTGTTCATCTCCTTCGTGTGCAGCCAGACCGGGATGGTCACGCACTGGGAGCGGTTGCTGCGCGACGAGACCGATCCGGCGGCCCGGCGTCGCATGCGACGCGCCCAGGTCATCAACTTCACCGGCGCCTGTCTGACCGCCACCGTGCTCGTCATCGTGCTCGCGACCAAGTTCACCCGCGGCGCGTGGATCGTCTGCGTCGCCATACCGGTGATCTTCGCGGGGATGCGGGCGATCCGTGGCCACTACGACCGGGTCGCCCTCGAGCTACAGCCCGAACCCGGACCGCCGACGTTGCCGTCCCGGATCCACGCTGTGATCCTGATCAGTAAACTGCATGCGCCAACCCTGCGGGCGTTGGCCTATGCCAAGGCCACCCGCCCGCACACCATTGTCGGGGTCACCGTGGCCGTCGACCCCGCCGAGGCCGAACGGCTGCGCCTGGCGTGGGAGGAACGAGGGATCGGCATCGACCTGGTGGAGCTCGCTTCGCCCTACCGTGAGATCACCCGACCGGTGCTGGAGTACGTCGCCGGCATCCGACGGGAGAGCCCCCGCGACGTGGTCACCGTCTTCATCCCCGAGTACGTCGTCGGGCACTGGTGGGAACAGCTGCTGCATAACCAGAGCGCGCTGCGGCTCAAGGCCCGGTTGCTCTACCAACCTGGGGTCATGGTCACCAGCGTCCCCTGGCAGCTCGTCTCGTCCGAGCAGGCCGGCCGACGTCAGGACCGGACCGTGCCGGGGGCCGTCCGCCGGGCGGCCGGCACGGTCGCTGGAGGTCAGCCGGCCCCCGGCGTCCCGGCAGGGGCCGGCCGGACGTCGGTCGGCGCCCGGATCGGGGAGACGGTCGCCTCGCCGGAGCGGGACGCCTCCGGGACCCCGCCGGAGGGAACGGGCGTCGGCACGGCCGGCGTGCCCCGGCGATGAGCGCCCGCCCGCCCCGGCCCGGCGCTCCCGGGCGGGACACCGGCAGGCCCGGGGACGTGGTCGAACTTGAGGTGGGGCCGGTCGCGCACGGGGGGACCTGCGTGGCGCGTGACAACGGGCGGGTGGTCTTCGTCCGGCATGCGTTGCCGGGGGAGCGGGTGCGGGCCCGGCTGACTGACACGTCGCATGCCCGGTACTGGCGGGCGGACGCCGTCGAGGTGCTGCGGGCGTCCACGGACCGGGTGGACCCGCCGTGCCCGCACGCCGGTGCCGGCCGCTGCGGGGGATGCGACTGGCAGCATGCTTCCGTTGCCGCACAGCGGCGGTTCAAGGCCGAGGTGGTCCGCGAGCAGCTCCACCGGCTGGCCGGGCTGGACCATCCGGTGGAGGTGGAGGCGCTCGACGGCGCGCCCGAGGGTCTTGGCTGGCGTACCCGGATGCGGTACACGTTGACCGAGCGGGGTGAGGTCGCGTTGCGTGGGAGCCGTTCCCACGAGGTCGTTCCCGCGGCGGACTGCCGGATCGCGCACCCGCTGGTACGTGCGGCGGT
>NZ_CADDZT010000038.1:30504-43280 GCF_902812655.1 Candidatus Frankia meridionalis
AGACCGCGCTCGACCTGTACGCCGGTGCCGGTCTGTTCGCGGCCTCGCTGGCCGAGGCCGTCGGCCCGGGTGGCCGCGTGGTGGCGATGGAGTCCGACCCGCAGGCAGTGGCGTCCGCCGCCCGCAGCCTCGCCGATCTGCCGCAGGTGTCGTTGCGCGGTGTCCGGGTGTCGCCCGCGTCCCTGCGCGGGTTGGCCGGAGCCGGTGCCGACGTCGTGGTTCTCGATCCGCCTCGGGCGGGAGCGGGCGCGGCCGTGATGCGCGCGCTGCTTGCCCTTCGCCCGCGTGCGGTGGCGTACGTGTCCTGTGATCCCGCCTCGCTCGCCCGCGACCTGGCCGTGGCTGTTACGCAGGGTTACTCGCTTGTCGGTCTGCGGGCATTCGATCTGTTCCCGATGACCGCGCATGTCGAGTGTGTGGCGTTGCTGGAAGAGCGCTGACCATGCCCACCGGTCCTCCGGCGATCGACCATGGCTGATCCTAACTCGGCTCTCCCCGTCACGTCGGCCGGTCGCAGTAGGGGAGGCGTGGGTTGCCCGATGAGCCCGCGGAGGTCGGGGAGCGATACATCGTAGGGGCTGGCCGGTCCGGTCGCCTTCATTTTGGGACGTGTTCACATGTCCAATCTGTGACGCCGGCTGATCCGTTGACCTGCGTAGACTGAGCGGCGTCCAGGGCCGATCCCCTCAAAAAATAAGGGGGAGGGAGTGCACGGAGAGGAAGTGCCGGTGTCGCTTCTGTCGACCGTTCGCAGTCCGCACGATCTGAAAAGGCTGGCAGCAGAGGACCTCCCCGCCCTGGCGGCGGAGATCCGGGATTTTCTTATTCACGCGGTGGCGCGTACAGGTGGGCATCTCGGGCCGAATCTCGGCGCTGTCGAGCTCACCATGGCGATCCACCGGGTGTTCGACTCACCGCATGACCGGGTTCTCTGGGATACCGGTCATCAGTCGTATGTTCACAAGATTCTGACTGGCCGTGGGGACGCGTTCGTCGACCTGCGCCAGCGTGGTGGCCTTTCCGGCTATCCCAGCCAGACGGAGTCACCGCACGACATCATCGAGAACTCACACGCCTCCACAGCGTTGTCCTACGCGGACGGGTTGGCACGGGCATACGCGTTGCGCGGTGAGTCCCGGTCGGTCATTGCCGTCGTAGGTGACGGTGCGTTGACCGGTGGTATGTGCTGGGAGGCGTTGAACAACATCGCCGCGGCGGACCGTCCGGTGATCGTCGTCGTCAACGACAACGGGCGTTCCTACGCCCCGACGATCGGCGGGCTCGCCGATCATCTCGCCTCGCTGCGGCTCGCTCCCGAATACGAACAGGTCCTCGACGTCGTCAAACAGGTGCTGGGCCGGACGCCGTTGGTCGGCCCGCCGCTCTACGACGCCCTGCACGGCATCAAGCGGGGCATCAAGGACGTCGTCCAGCCACAGGGCATGTTCGAGGACCTCGGCCTGAAGTACGTCGGACCGGTGGACGGGCACGACGTCCACGCGGTGGAGTCCGCGTTGCGGCGTGCCCGGGACTTCGGTGGCCCTGTCATCGTCCACTGCGTGACCCGCAAGGGCTTCGGCTATCCTGCGGCCGAGCAGGACGACGCCGACTGCTTCCACGCTGTCGGGGTGATCGACCCGAGCACCGGCAAGCCGACGACCGCCGGTGGCGGTACCAGCTGGACGGGTGTGTTCTCCGACGAGATCGTCCAGATCGGCCGGGAACGTCCGGACGTGGTCACCCTCACCGCAGCCATGCTGCAGCCGGTCGGTCTGCAGAAGTTCGCCTCGGCCTTCCCCGACCGGGTGTTCGACGTGGGTATCGCCGAGCAGCACGCGGTGACCTCGGCCGCCGGTCTGGCCATGGGCGGCCTCAAGCCCGTGGTCTGTGTGTACGCGACGTTCCTCAACCGTGCCTTCGACCAGGTACTGATGGACGTCGCCCTGCACCGGCTGCCGGTGACCTTCGTCCTGGACCGGGCTGGTGTCACCGGTGAGGACGGGCCGTCCCACAACGGCATGTGGGACATGTCCTTCCTCCAGCTCGTGCCCGGACTGTCGCTTGCCGCGCCGCGGGACGCACCCACGCTGCGCGCCGAGCTGCGGGAGGCATTGGCGATCTCCGACGGGCCGTCGGTGGTTCGGTTCGCCAAGGGCAAGGTCAACCCGGACATCCCCGCGATCGATCGGGTCGGGTCGGTCGACATCCTCTACCGGTCGCCGGAGGTCACCCAGTCGCGGGAGGTGCTGCTGGTCGCGGTCGGAGTGATGGCGAGCACCTGTCTACAGGTCGCCGAGCGGGTCGCGAGCCACGGCATCGGGATCACCGTCGTCGACCCGCGGTGGGTGAAGCCGCTCGACCCGGCGCTCGTCGACCTGGCGCGGATGCACTCGCTCGTGGTCACGGTCGAGGACAACGGCCGGGTCGGTGGGGTCGGATCGACCTTCGCGCAGATGCTGCGGGACGCCGACGTGGACGTGCCACTGCGGGACTTCGGCATCCCACAGGCCTTCCTCGACCAGGGCAAGCGTCCCGAGGTGATGGCCGACATCGGCCTGTCCGCTCAGGAACTCGCCCGTAAGGTCGTCGAGATGGTCGCCGGTCGCGCGCCCGTTCTCGCGGACGAAGCCGAGGAGGAGACCGCCGCGGGCCAGCTCTGAGCTGGATCCACCACGGCCCGGCAAACACAGGTCAGCGCAGGTCCGGAGGGTACGGATACCCCGGCAGGGGTGACCGTACCCTCCGGACCTGCAGGCGTCGTCCCGCCGTGCTTGCCCCGCGACGCAAGGGGCCGACCGGCCGTATCCGGGCGGTTCTCCGCCCGGGCGCTTTTAGGCTGGTTGGATGCTGCCTTCTGAGGTCGGAGCCGCAGGGCCGGCCGTTCGTCGGCCTCCCCGCCGCGGACCGGATCGTCCGGGCCTGCGCCGGTGGCTGGTACGGGCGGCGCTGCTGGCCGCGGTGGGGCTGCTGGTGGTCGCTCTGGTCGGTCGGTGGAACGCCGTTCGGGCGTCGTTCGACGCGCTGACCGTCCTCGGCGTGGTCGCCTCCGGTGCCCTCACCATGGGGGCGGTCGGCATGACCGTGCTGGCGTGGCGGTCATTGCTGGTCGGGCTCGGCGCGGTGCTGCCGCTGCGCGCCGCCGTCCGGGTCTTCTTCGTCGGGCAGGTCGGCAAATACATCCCGGGCAGCGTGTGGCCGGTCCTGGCGCAGATGGAACTGTCACGCGACCATGGCGTCTCCCGGACGAAGGCCGCGTCCGCGAGCCTGATCGTGCTTGCCCTGGCGGTTCCCTGCGGCGGCGTGGTCGCCGCCGTGACCCTGCCGTTCGCCTCGGCAACCGCGTTACGTCACTACGCCTTCGCGCTGCTGGTCGTGCCGGTGTTCGCGGTGTTGCTGTACCCGCCGGTGCTGTCGAGGCTGTTGGCGTTCGCGTTCCGGCTGCTGCGCCGCCCGCCGCTGGAGCAGGAACTCGCCGGCCGCCGGGTGCTGGCCGCCGCCGGCTGGCTGCTGGCGAGCTTCGTGTCGTCCGGGGTGGCGACCTGGCTGCTGGCCCGCGATCTTGGGCCGTCCGTGCACGGCCCGCGGCTGCTCCTGCTGTCCACGGGCGGGTACGCGCTCGCGTGGACGGCCGGGTTCCTCGTGCTCGTTGTCCCGGCCGGCGCGGGCGTGCGGGAGGCCGTGCTCATCCTTGCGCTGGCCCCGGCGCTGGCGAGTGGCCCGGCGACGCTGCTCGCCCTGGTCATCCGGCTGTTCGTGACCGTGGCGGACCTGCTGTGGGCCGCGGTCGGGATGATGCTGCGCCCCCGCGCGGGTGGTCGGGGAGGCGACCCGGTGCCACCCCCGATGGTGAGGTGAGCTCGTCCACACCCATCACCGCGGGTCGGTAGATCCAGTGCGGCGGTGGGATCAACGGCGGTGGGATCAACGGCGTTCGATGCGCTGAGGCTCGCCGCCCTCCTTCCAGAACTCGATCACAAGGTGATCGCCTGTCGGTCTGATCATCGACAGTTCGGTGACGTCCACCCGGTACAGGTCGCCGAGCAGCGGCACCTGCCGGCCGGTCGCCGCCGTGAACGCGCCGCGGAAGGCGTCCAGGTCGGCTTGGTTGCTGACGCTGACGGCCCGGCCGCTGATCCGCGCGTCCCCGTCGGTGACGTTCTTGTCGGTGGTCGCGCTGTGCAGGGCGCAGCGGGGGTCGCCCTGTAGGTCGAGACTCTTGCGCGACCGTGGCATCATGCCGAGCCATAGCTCACCGAGCGCGAACAGTGGCTCGATCCCGCTCACCCGGGGGGAGCCGTCGTGCCGGAGCGTGGCGAGAATCGCGAGCCCATACGCCTCGAACCGGCCCTGGACCGCCGCCGCGAGTTCCGGCGCGGCCCTTTCAACAGCACTCCAGTTGGTCATGCCGGCCATGCTCCCAGCCACCACCGACAGTCCCACGGTGGGTGATCCGGCCGCTTCGTGGCAGGCCTGCTGCAGGTGATTCCGGTGGATCTGCTGACCGCCGGCGGTCCGGATCGTGGATCTTCTGCTACGACTTCAGCGGATCAATCCATCGGACGCCCGGAAAGCATGCGAAGCCGGCGGCCATCTCCTGTCACCCGGAACGCCCGATGGGACGGTCCGGGTGTGGCGGCATGCCCGTCGTATGACTACTATGACTATCCTGACCTACTTGACTGGAGGTCCGTCATGACGGAACCAGCGAGCCAGTGGACAGCCGCATCCGCCAAGGCGCACTTCAGCGAGATGCTCGACCAGGCTGCATCCGAAGGACCCCAGACGATTACCCGTAACGGGCGCAGGACCGCGATCGTGGTGTCCATCGAGGAGTGGGAACGCAAGACACGCCGCATCGGCACTCTGGGCGACTTCCTCGCCGCATCGCCGCTCGGTGAGGTGGCCGACCTCATCCAGCGACCGCGGGAAACCTCCCGCGACATCGATCTGTGAACGTCCTGCTCGACACCAACGTTCTGTCGGAACGAGCGCGCCCCCGTCCCGACCCCGCCCTCGTCCACTGGATCGACGGCCTGGACGAGGACCATACGTTCATCAGCGTCCTCTCGCTGGCGGAGATCCGTCGGGGGATCGAACGCCTCCCGGCAGGGAGTCGACGGACATACCTGGCAGCCTGGTTGGACAGGGATCTGGTGACCCGCTTCGCGGACCGCATCCTCGCGGTCGACCTCCCCGTAGCGCAATCCTGGGGCGTACTTGTGGCGAACGGCGACCGCAACGGCACACCCGTGCCGATCATCGACGGCTTCCTCGCGGCGACCGCTGCGGTACACGAGTTGACGCTCGCCACCCGCAACACCGGGGACTTCGCCCGACTGGGGATCCCACTGGTCAACCCGTGGAGCGACGATGCAACCTGGTGAGAGGTCGCGCACTCCGAAAGCGGCCTACCGATCGTTTCGCTGAACCGGCGACGCCGTCTGGATCGTGGATCTTCTGCTACGGCTTCAGCGGATCAATCCATCGGACGCCCGGAAAGCGTGCGAAGTCGGCGTCGCTGGAACACAGTTCGGCACCGTGCTCGATGGCGAGGGCGGCCAGATGCGCGTCGGACGTAAGGTTCCCGGCCGTTCCCAGCGGACCGAGGAGCTGGCGGAGTACCGCAGCATGACGTTCAGTGGGATGTACCACCATGGCGCATGGTCTGGCGAGCCACCCGTCAACGACGTCGAGGATCTCGTCCGGTCGGAACGGGTTATGAAAGATCGTGGCACGTGTCGTCAGCCGGATGACCGCGAGAAGCACCGGCCAGGTGAATGCCATGGTCTCCGTGCCGGACAGCACCTGATCGAGCCATGCTTTCGACGGCTCGTGTCTTGGTGAGGTGTCGTCGAGCGCGTATATCAGCAGGTTGACGTCGGGCAGCTTCACTTGCGCAGTTCGAGCTTGCTGATGATCTCTGCGTCCTCGAGTTCGGAACTCAGTCGCAGTGCCTTGTCGAGGTTGACATCCGGTCGCAGCCCGAGCGATCTGGTAGGCGTCCGGTAGGGGGGAACATCCTGGTGTCGGCTTGCCAGGCCGGTGCGGATAAGCGTGTTCAGCGCTTCCTTGAAGGAGACGCCCCGCTCGCGGACGACTTCCCTGATGGCGATTGCCACATCCGGGTCGAGGGTCACCGTTGTCCGCATGGATGCATCGTAACATCATAAGGCTTGCTGTCATGATGCTACCGCCTGTCCGCCTGCGGAGGGAAGCGGTGGGCAGACGGACAGGCGCGCGGCGCGACCCCCGTCGGAAAACAGCGGATCGGGAAGGCGGCGTCAGGAACGAGACCGGGTCAGGAGATGGTCGCGACACCCGGCTTGCCGAAGCGTCTACCGGTGATCTTTTCGCTGACGCCGGTGCGGTCCAGGTAGGGAGTGATACCGCCGAGGTGGAACGGCCATCCCGCGCCGAGAATCAGGCATAGGTCCACATCGGCAGCCTCGGCGACCACGCCCTCGTCGAGCAGGACGCGGATCTCCTCGGCGAGGGCGGCGAGCGCGGCCTCCCGGACCTGGTCACCGGTCAGGGCCGGACGGTCGCCTTCGGTGTTGACCCGGATGAGTTCGGCGGCCTCCTGGTCGACCTCCTGCCCGTTCGGGCCCCACGTGTAGACGCCGGTCCGCCCGGCGGCGACCAGCCGGGCGAGACCCTCGGGCTTGCCGAAGCGGTCCGGATAGGCCGTGTGCAGGGTCTCGGCAACGTGCAGAGCGACCGCCGGGCCGACCAGCGCCAGCAGCACCAGGGGTGACATGGGCAGGCCGAGGGGTTCGAGGGCACGGTCGGCCTCGGTCAGCGGGGTGCCGCTCTCGACGGCGCCCAGCACCTCGCCCAGGAACCGGGTGAGTAGCCGGTTGACGACGAATGCCGGCATGTCGGCGGTGAGCACCGCGTTCTTCTTCAGCTTCTTCGCCACCGCGAGCGTGGTCGCGATCGCGGCGTCGTCGGTGCGGCGGCCACGCACCACCTCGACCAGCGGCAGGACCGCCACCGGATTGAAGAAGTGCAGCCCGGCGACCCGCTCCGGGTGCGTCAGCCCCGCGGCCATCTCACTGACCGACAGCGCCGAGGTGTTGGTCAACAGCAGGGTCTGCGGGCCGACGACCGCCTCCAGCTCACCCAGCACCTTCTGCTTGACCGCGAGATTCTCGAACACCGCCTCGATGACGAGGTCCGCGTCAGCGAACGCGTCCTTCGTCAGTGAGCCGGTCACGCCCGTGCGCAACCGGGAGGCCTTGTCCGGGGAGATCCGCTTCTTGGCCAGCAGGTTGTCGATCTCGGTGTGGACCGTGGCCACCCCCGCGTCGAGGCGGGCCTGGTCGATGTCGGTCAGCACGACCGGAACCTCCAGGCGCTGCGCGAACAGCAGCGCGAGCTGGCTCGCCATCAGCCCGGCGCCGACCACTCCGACCTTGGTGACCGGCCGGGCCAGCGCCTTGTCCGGTCCGCCGACGGGACGTTTCGCCCGCTTCTGCACCAGGTCGAAGGCGTAGAGGCCCGCGGCCAGCTCCTCGGTGACGGCGAGGTCGGCGAGCGCCTCCGTCTCGGCGGCGTAGCCGGTGTCCGCATCGACGGTCTCGGCGCGTTCGATCAGGTCCAGCGCCCGGTAGGCGGCGGGAGCGGCGCCGTGCAGCCTGGCGTCGGCCAGCGCCCGGCCGCGGGCGACGGCGTCCGCCCATGCCTGGCCACGCGCCACCGGCGCCCGCCCCGACCCCGGGTCGATCTCACCGCGGATGACCTGGCCGACCCAGCGCAGAGCCTGCTCCAGGAAGTCCGCCGGTTCCAGCAGGACGTCGGCGAGACCGAGCGTGAACGCTTGCCCGGCCTTGAGCATCCTGTTCTGGTTCAGCGGGTTCTCGACGGCGACGGTGACCGCGCGGTCCGCGCCGACCAGGTTCGCCAGCAGCTGGGTTCCGCCCCATCCGGGTACCAGCCCGAGGAAGACCTCCGGCAGGGCCAGTGCGCTGACGGACGACGACAGCGCCCGGTAGTCGCAGTGCAGTGCCAGTTCCAGGCCGCCGCCCATGGCCGCACCGTTGACCAGCGCGAACGTGGGGATCTTGCGGCCGCCGAACCTGCCCTCGCCGATCCGCCGCATGGCCGCGTGTCCGAGTTCGCCGAGTTCGTGAATGGCGTGCCTGGCCGCCTCCGGGTCGGTGAACGACGACCGGAACGAAAGGTCGGCCCCAACACTGAAGATGAACGGCTTGCCGGTGACGGCGACCGCGGACACGGCCGGGGTGTGCGTCTCGATCTCGTCCGCGGCGGCGAGCAGGTTACGCAGGCCCGCGGGGCCGAAGGTCGACGGCCGGGTGTGGTCGAGGCCGTTGTCGAGGGTGATGAGCGCGACCGGCCCGGTCACGTCCGGGAGGGTCACGTAGCGGACGTGGGCGTGCGTCACCACCTCGCCCGGGTGGTCGAGGGCTTCCGGGTGGTCGAAGGCTGGAACCTGCGTCGAACTCATGCTGCTTCTCCCGTCCGGTCGGTCGCCCCCGACGCGCCCTCGAAGTGCGGGTTTTCCCAGATGGTCGTCGCGCCCATGCCGAGGCCGACGCACATGGCGGTGAGCCCGTAACGGATCTCGGGACGCTCGGTGAACTGGCGTGCGAGCTGCGTCATCAGTCGGACGCCGCTGGATGCCAGCGGATGCCCAAGCGCGATCGCACCGCCGTAGGGGTTCACCCGCGGGTCGTCATCGTCGATCTTGAAGTGGTCGAGGAACGCGAGCACCTGGACGGCGAATGCCTCGTTCAGCTCGAACAGCCCGATGTCGTCGATGGACAGGCCGGTGCGGGCCAACGCCTTCTCCGTGGACGGGATCGGCCCGACGCCCATCACGTGGGGTTCGACGCCCGCGAAGCCGAAGCCGACCAGCGTCATCTTCGCGGTGAGACCGAGCTCGTCGGCGATGTCCGCGGCGGCGAGGACGCAGCCGGTGGCCCCGTCGTTGATGCCGGCGGCGTTCCCCGCGGTCACCCGGCCGTGCGGGCGGAACGGGGTCTTCAGACCGGCGAGTCCTTCGAGGGTGGTTTCCGGGCGGGGCGGCTCGTCGGCGGTGACAAGCTCCCAGCCGCTTTCGACGTGCCGGGCGGCGACCGGGACCAGGTCGGGCTGGATCCGACCGTCCGCGTAAGCCTTGGCCACCTTCTGCTGGGAGGCGAGCGCGTACGCGTCCGCCCGCGCCTTGGTGATCGCCGGGTAGCGGTCGTGCACGTTCTCCGCGGTCTGGCCCATGACCAGGGCGGAGAGGTCGACGAGCTGCTCGGAGACGAAGCGGGGATTGGGGTCCGCGCCCTCGCCCATGGGATGGCGACCCATGTGCTCCACCCCACCGGCGATCGCGACGTCATAGGCGCCGATGGCGATCGCGGACGCGGTGGTCGTGACGGCGGTGACCGCGCCCGCGCACATCCGGTCGATGGCGTAGCCGGGCACGGACTGCGGCAGGCCGGACAGGATGCCCGCGACCCGGCCGATGGTCAGACCCTGGTCCCCGGTCTGGGTGGTGGCGGCTATCGCCACCTCGTCGACGCGTTCGGCCGGCAGCGACGGATTGCGCCGCAGCAGTTCGCGGATGACCCTGACGATGAGATCATCCGCTCGTGTTTCGGAGTAGACCCCTTTCGCCTTGCCGAAGGGGGTGCGGACGCCATCGACGAACACGACGTCGCGGACGGAGTCCCTGGCAGCTAGGAACACGGTGCCTCCTGACCGAGGGCACGAAGCCGGAGCCGACGTGGTCGCCGACACACTGAGCCTACGGCAGGAGATTACTCATGAGTAACTCTGCCGGCGGCTACCCGTCGACGGCGTCGGCCGTGTCGTCCCGGGTGGGCGGTTCGGGCAGGCAGCCGGCGATCGGCCCGGCGGTGAGCTCCACCTGCCAGGGCCGGGCGCCGCCGTCGCATAGCAGCCTCGTGACGGCCTCGACCGTTGCCGGCTGCGGCGGCGACCAGACGATCCGGCGGGCGAGAGCCGGCTCCAGCAGGTTCTCCACCGGCATGGTCCGCTCGGCCGCGATCGTGCCGAGGCGGGCCCGCACCCGGGCGAGGCGGGCGGCGGCCACCGGATCGCGGTCGGCCCAGCGGTTCGGCGGGGGCAGGCCGTCACCTCCGGCCGCGGTCGGCACCGGCAGGGCGTCCTCAGGCAGCCCGGCAGCCTCCCGCAGGGCGCTGAACCAGGTCCGTCCACTGCGTCGCAGCCGGGGGCCAGAGAAGACCGGCAGCCGGGTGAGGGCCTCGACGTCCGCGGGGTTGTTGAGGACCGCCTCGATGATCGCGCTGTCGGGAAGAATCCGCCCGGGTGCGATGTCGCGTTCCCGGGCGATCCGGTCCCGGGTCGTCCACATCGAACGGACCGCGGCGAGTTGGCGACGGCTGCGGACGCGGTGGATCCCGCTGGTGCGCCGCCACAGCTCCGGTCGCGGTTCACGTGGGGGAGCGGCGGCGATCGCGGCGAACTCCTCACGTGCGAAAGGCAGCTTGCCCTGCTCGTCGAGCTCGACTTCCAGGGCGTCACGCAGCTCGACGAGCAGTTCGACGTCGAGCGCGGCGTAGCGTAGCCACGGTTCGGGTAACGGCCTGGTCGACCAGTCGGCCGCCGAATGCCCCTTCTCGAGGGTGAAACCCAGCACCTTCTCGACCATGATTCCGAGTCCGACCCGCTCGTAGCCCAGCAGCCGGCCGGCGAGCTCCGTGTCGAACAGGGTCGCGGGGCGCAGACCGACTTCCGACAGGCACGGCAGGTCCTGGCTGGCGGCGTGCAGGACCCATTCGGCGTCACCGACGGCGTCCTGCACGGCGCAGAGGTCCGGTACGGCGATCGGATCGATGAGATGGGTGCCCGAGCCCCGGCGGCGGATCTGCACCAGGTAGGCCCGCTGGCTGTAGCGATATCCCGACGCCCGTTCGGCATCGAAGGCGACCGGACCGGTGCCGGCGGCCAGCGCCGTCGCGGCTATGCGCAGTGATACCTCGTCGACGACTACGGAAGGTATGCCCTCGGACGGTTCGAGTAGCGGACGAGCATGCTCCCCGCTGCTGCTGGGGTCTTGGCTGACCTGGGGCGATGAGTCCGGAACCGTCGACGTCACGATCGGCGATCGTACGTCGGGAACAGCGGCTGAGCGGGGCGGTCAGCCGGACGGGGCCCGAACAAATCGGCCGAGGTCGGCGGTTGACGTCGAATCAGCCGTCCATTGTCACTCGTGGCAGCCTCCTTGACGCACAGCGTTCTCGACAGTGGGATACGGGAGTGGGACCATCATGATTTATGATCATGGTTCCCGGCGACTTGGCAGGGGCACCACGCCACAGACCCGCGGTGGCAGGCCCACCATGGCTGCCAGCAGGTCCGCGAAAGCGTGCAGTTGCGCCACCGCCTCGACGGGTCTCCACGCGCGGCGCCCGGTACCGCCCGAGGTCTCGGCCCAGTCCGGAGACCACGAACACCTCAGTTCCATGTCCGAGCTGTCGCCGTCCGCCGCGAGTACGCCGAAACGCCTCGAGTTCGTGACGGTCACGGTGCCGCCCATCGCGCGGTATGCGGCCTGGTTGGTGTCCAGCGCCTCACGCAGCCATGACCAGACGACCTCGGGCAGGAACGGGTCCGTGGCGATCTCGGGATCGATGGCCGCCCGCGCGTAGCAGACGAACCTCGCGGTGCCTTCCCAGGCGCTGTGCCCGGCCGGATCGACGAGGAGGATGAGACGCCCGGAGGCGACCTCGTCGCCGTCTCGGGACAGGCCTCCGGCGACGGCGAACGCATACGGCGCAAGCCTCGTCGGTGCCTGGAGCTCGTGTACGGCGACCTCCGACCGGACCCGCCCCAGCGCGTCCCGCAGCGCCTGGGTCGCGGCTGCGAAGACCGGTGGGGCTTCATCCGGAGACAGCGACGCGCCCATGGACGTCACGTTAGGACTTCCGGGCCGCAGGCGCTGAATGGATCTTGAGTCGCGGTGGGGCCGGTTCCATGGACGACCGGCCCACCGGGGCCGGCCATCTGATCAGGCGACATGGTAGCGCTGGTCGCGAACCGGCGATCCGGCGGGTCGGTCACGTCTTGCCACACCGACCCGGGACGGCCGGGAAGCCACCGGCCGCGGGGTACTGGACGCACTCGGGTCGAGGAAGATCGGCGGGTCGAGGAACACCGCCGTCCCGCACTCGACACAGGCGCGGTCAGGGCAGTCCATGCCATGCCCGTCCTGACACGGCGGTTGTTCGAAAGCGCGCTCGTCGCCGCATTCGGGGCAGGCAAGAAGAGTCAACCCGTCGGCGCCCACATGGACCTGTTCCATCCGAACACCACTCCCAGGGCAGCCCATGACAGAAGGGTTCGTATGGACATCACGGACCCTCTCATCCGATTCCGACTTCCCTGACGGTGGCACGGACCGGTCGTATCTCCACGCATCCTGTCCCGGCGTGTCGTGCCTGCCAGTCATGTCCGCAGGTGTCCCGAGTGCCCGCCTTTGGCATGTGGCCGGGCATGTGGCCGCCCGGTTCCGGACCGTGTCGGTGTTCTCGTCAGGTCGGGAGCTGGGATTCGCCGCCGGCCCGAACCGCCACATCCGCCGTCGGCGTACCCGCACCGGATCCGCGCAACCACCGGCGTTCGACGAAGTACGGGGCCACCGGCAGGACCGATGCGCCCAGCGCCAGCAGGGTTTTCGACACGGGCCAGCGTTGGTCCACGGCGACGGCGATCATGATTGCGCAGTAGGCGAGGAAGAGTACTCCGTGTATCGGTCCGAGCACCCGGACGCCGCCGGG
>NZ_CADDZT010000038.1:43529-50731 GCF_902812655.1 Candidatus Frankia meridionalis
CCCGGGCGGCGGGTAGCGTCCGGGTACCTGCACGCGACCGGCGCTCACTGTCGTCCGGCATGTTCGTCCTCCTTCGGGGCGGCAGCGCTCCCCCCGCTCTTCTACGTCAGGTCGAAGATAACCCGTGTCCGGCCTGCGCATGGCGGTCCGGGCGTGCCGGATGCGTCCCGGCACGGTGTTCGTCCGAGGCGACCGGCGTGACGGACGTCGCGGCGACGCCGGCGGCCGATCGGGCACGCCCCGGAGCCGGCATGCAACCATCAAGGCCATGTATTCGGCAGCGGCGTATTCGGCAGCGGTGCCCAGACGACCGGCCCCAGACGTGTCCACTCCCGTGTCCGAGCTTCACGACACGCCGTTCCTGCGGGCCTGCCGTGGCGAGCCCACCGAACGCACCCCGGTGTGGTTCATGCGTCAGGCCGGCCGTGCACTGCCCGAATACCGCAAGTTGCGGGCCGGGACCGCGATGCTCGATTCCTGCCGTGACCCCGCCATGGTCACCGAGATCACCCTGCAGCCGGTCCGCCGTTTCCACCCGGACGCCGCGATCCTGTTCTCCGACATCGTGCTGCCCCTGGTCGCCATCGGCGTGGACCTCGACATCGTCGCCGGCGTGGGTCCGGTCATCGCGGACCCGGTCCGCGACCACGGCGGGCTGGCGCGGCTGCGTCCACTTTTCGGTGACGACGTGGCATACGTGGCCGAGGCCGTGCGGACCCTTGTCGCGGAGCTGGGGTCGATCCCGCTGATCGGGTTCGCCGGCGCCCCTTTCACCCTCGCCAGCTACCTTGTCGAGGGCGGCCCGAGCCGGACGCATGCCCGTACCAAGGCGCTGATGTACGGCCAACCCGTGCTCTGGCACGAACTGCTGGAGCGGCTCGCCGACATCGCGGTCGGCTTCCTGCGGGTGCAGATCGAAGCCGGGGTCAGTGCCGTGCAGCTGTTCGACTCGTGGGCCGGAGCCCTGGACGAGGCCGACTACCGCCGTTACGTCCTCCCGCACAGTCAGCGTGTGCTCGATGCCGTCAGGGACGGCGGTGTCCCGCGCATCCACTTCGGGGTGAACACCGGTGAGCTGCTCGGCGCCATGGCCGAGGCCGGCGCGGACGTGGTCGGAGTGGACTGGCGGGTCCCGCTCGACGAGGCCGCCCGGCGGATCGGCCCGGCCCGGGCGGTGCAGGGCAACCTCGACCCGACCGCCGTCTTCGCGCCGGAACACGTCCTTGCCGAGAAGGTCCGGGACGTGTGCGCGCGTGGCGCCAAGGCCGACGGTCACGTGTTCAACCTCGGGCACGGTGTGCTGCCCGAAACCGATCCCGGAGTGCTTGCCCACATCGTCGACCTGGTTCACGAGGCCTGATCGGCTGCTCGACCGTTGCACCGGGCTGGGTTGTGAGGTGCCTTTCCTCACCGTTGCCGCCACATCGCCGGGTCGCCCCGACCCGTGCACCTGCTGCCGGGAGACACTGGGGTTGTGGCGGCGGGCATCGGAGCAGGCGGCCGCGACCGGGAGGAGCGGGTCTGCATGCGGGTCGTCGTGGTCGGAGCAGGGATCGCGGGTCTTTCGGCCGCGCACGCGTTGCGGGGCCGGGCCGAGGTCACCGTGGTCGAGTCCGGCGACCGTGTCGGAGGCAAACTCCGGACCACTGCGTTCGAAGGCCTGGATATCGACGAGGGTGCGGAGTCGTTCCTCGTCCGGGTCCCGGAGGCCGTGCGCCTCGCCCGTCATGTGGGTCTCGGTCACGACATCATCCACCCGGCCACCGCCGCGGCGTCACTGCTGATCTCCGGCCGGTTGCGTCCACTGCCGCCGCGGACCCTGCTCGGTGTCCCCACCGATGCGGTCGGCCTGATCCGTTCCCGGGTGCTGTCACCGGCCGGGCTGATCCGTGCCGCAGCGGACCTGGTGCTGCCGCGCACCACGCTGCCCGACGATCCGACCGTCGGTGGCTATGTGGGCGCGCGGGTCGGTCGCCAGGTCGTCGAGCGCCTGGTCGACCCGCTGCTCGGCGGGGTCTACGCCGGACGGGCTGATGCCCTGTCCCTGCGCGCCACGGTTCCGCAGCTGACCCCGATCCTGTCCGAGAACCGCTCGTTGCTGATTGGTGCCTACCGGGTACGGGCTCGGACCGCGCCCGCCGATCCCGCGGGAACGCCGGTGTTCGCATCCGTCCGTGGCGGCCTCGGGCGGTTCGCCGCACAGGTTGCGGACGCCAGCGAGGCAAAGGTGCTGCTGCGCACAACCGTCCACGCGGTGGACAGGACCAGTCGTGGCTGGCGGGTGACCATTGCCGGTGCCGGCGGTGAGCTGGGCGAGTCGATGATCGAGGCCGATGCTGTGATCTTCGCGGTGCCCGTGCCGGTGGCCCGCGCGCTGCTGACACCGGTGGCGCCGCATGCGGCCGCGCCGTTGGCCGCAGTCCCGTACGCCTCCGTGGCGTTGACCACGCTGCTCTACCGCGGGGTGCGGCTCCCGGCCGGCAGCGGCTACCTTGTCCCGCCGGGAGAGGGCGCGATCGTCAAGGCTGCGACGTTCCTGTCCGCGAAGTGGCCGCACCTGCCGGCGGGTACCGGACTGACCGTGGTGCGGGCCAGCGTCGGCCGGGCCGGTGACGAACGTGATCTGGAGCGTTCCGACGTCGAGCTTGCCGGTGTCGTCGCGGCCGAACTCGCCGCCGCCACCGGTCTGACGGCCCGCCCGGTGGCCAGCCGGGTGAGCCGCTGGGACGGCGGACTTCCGCAGTACCTGCCGGGCCATCTGGACCGGACGGCGACCGCCCGTCGGGGACTGCCCGCCGGTCTGGCACTCGCCGGGGCCGGCTACGACGGGGTGGGCATTCCGGCGTGCATCCGGTCCGGCGAGGCGGCCGCGGAGACGGTGCTGCGATCCGACGACACCGTCCGCGTCGGACGCTGAGGTTCCCGCTGACGGACACCGGGCAGGCCGGGACCACACACCGGACAGCGCCGCCGGGTCCGGGGTTGTCGGGTCCGGGGTTGCTCGCTGGGTGACAATTGGTCCATGTCCGCGACTCCCAGAACCGAGACTTCCCGAACCGAACCCGCGTCGTCCGCCCGGGACCTCAACGCCGAACTGCTGTACACCTCGTGGTCGGTCTTTGCGGCGCGTGACGCCCTGCCCGCGGACCGGACGGCGATCGTGGCCGAGGTGGAGGACCTGCTGGACGGGGCGCTCGCCAAGGACGTCTACACCCGCGGTGTCTATGACCTGAGCGGCTACCGCGCGGATGCCGACGTCCTGCTGTGGTGGACCAGCCCCGACCCCGACCTGCTGCAGGAGACCTATCAGCGCTTCCGCCAGAGCGCCCTGGGGCGGGCCATGACGCCGGTGTGGACCGGGGTTGGCCTGCACCGGCCCGCCGAATTCAACCGCAACCATGTGCCCGCCTACGTCCGTCGTGAGGATCCGCGGCCGTATGTGTGCGTCTACCCGTTCAACCGGTCGCTGGAGTGGTACCTGCTGCCCGACTACGAGCGCCGCGGCATGCTGGCCGAACACGGGATCATGGGCCGGGAGTTCGCCGACGTCCGGGCGAACACGGTGGCCGCGTTCGGGCTTGGTGACTACGAGTGGTTGCTGGCGTTCGAGGCGGACGAACTGCACCGGATCGTGGACTGTCTGCGGCACCTGCGTGCCAGTCGGGCGCGGGCGCACACCCGACTGGAGACTCCGTTCTTCACGGGTGCCCGCAAGCCCATTGTCGATCTTGTCGCGGCCCTGCCGTAAAGCCCGGTGCCACAGTAGTCGCGGTGGGCCCGTCGGCGGGCGGTGTCACTCTCGGGCCCGGTACCAGACCGTGAACCCGCATAGTTACGACGGGTAGTCGACGCTTCCCGTCCTCTGTGGTTTTTTCCTCGCGGACGCGGGCTCACGGCCACTTCTCGCCGGGTGGGTGTTCTGGATGACCAGGTCATTACATGGTCATTACTATTGGTGGCTTCACCCGTACCGCAGATCGCGGTGATTGCTTGTTACGATCGGTTACGACAAGTTCATGGACGTCTGGTCTGCGTCACTCAGTCGACAGCTTACGGTAACTGCTGGGGGGCGCTGGATTGGTTCTCCGGCGGTGCCGGTACGGTTTTCCCGTGGTAATTGAGCACCGCCGGTCGTGTGGAGATTCGGCCCGTCCTTCACTCTGTGCAACTTCTTGATGGCGGCGAAGCGGAATGATCTCTTATTGGACGGGGGGCGGTTGATGCCGTGGATTGAGACGTCCGATCGCAGACGGTGAGAAGTTGTCCGAGTCCTGGGGGGCTGGCAGTGACGGAGACAATGTCCGATAACGCTCGGGCGTCGGTGGGTACGACGATGCTGTCGCCCGTCCGTGGCCCTGACATGTGGGAACGCGACGATCTCGTCCAGGACGAGATGTCCTCGGCGGGCCGGCAGCGTAGCCGTCGCCAACCCCCGGCCACGAACTCCGCGACCACGGGTCCCCTGGAACGGGTCGGCTACCGGGCCCAGGTCGCCTGGGAGCGCAGGTATGTCCGCCTGCTCATCGTGTTCGACGCCGTGGGGTGTGTCCTGGCGACCGTCGTGGCATTCCTGGCACGTTTCGGCGAAGATCCGGTCTCGTCATGGCCGTATATCCTGATGAGTGGTGTCCTGCCGCTGGCCTGGGTGCTGTCGATGTCATTCGGGCGTGCATATGAGGGGCGCTTTCTTGGTGGGGGCTCGGAGGAATTCCGGCGGGTCGTCAACGCGGCGGCCCGAATCACCGCGTGCGTGGCCGTCGTTTCGTACGCGACAAAACTTGAGATCGCCCGGAGCTACGTCCTCATCGCCTTTCCCGTCGCGACGCTGCTGTCGGTCGTCGGGCGGTCCGGCGGACGCGGCATCCTGCATCGGATGCGTCGTGGCGGCCGCTGTCTGCACAGGGTCCTGGTGGTCGGCGCCGGCGAGTCCGCGGCGAACCTCGTGCGTCTGGCCCGCCGTGACCCGACATCTGGATGGTCGGTGGTCGGGGTCTGCCTGGATCGTTCCCCCGGGCGTCACAGCCATGACCGGCCCGAATTCAGCGGCTTCGATCTGCTCGGGGTTCCCATCGTCGGAACATTGGAGAACGTCCACACCGCGATCCAGGTAACCAGGGCGACAACTGTTGCCATCTGTCCGCAGCTGGACAGTGACACGCTCCACCGGGTGATGTGGGCACTCGAAGGCAGTGACGTCGACGTTCTTGTCGGTTCGGCGCTCACCGATGTCACGGGTCCGCGTATCTCGATTCGTCCGGTCGCGGGACTTCCCCTCCTGCATATCGAGGAACCGGAGCTGACCGGTGCCCGTCGGGTTCTGAAGGCACTCTTCGACCGGCTTCTCGCGCTCGGCGCGATACTGGTCTTCGCGCCGGTGCTGATCGCGCTTGCGGTCGCCGTCCGGCTGACCAGCCGGGGGCCTGCGATCTTCAAACAGATGCGGGTGGGCCGGGGCGGTGAGACGTTCCAGATGTACAAGTTCCGCTCGATGTACACCGATGCAGAGACGCGGCTGGACGAGCTGCGCGCGGCCAACGAACGGTCCGAAGGTCTACTTTTCAAGATCCGGGATGATCCGCGGGTGACGCCGGTCGGCCGGTTCCTGCGGAAGTGGTCACTGGACGAACTGCCCCAGCTGTTCAACGTCCTCAACGGGAGTATGTCGCTGGTCGGCCCCCGGCCGCCGTTGCCCTCGGAGGTGGCCAAGTATGAGGGCGACGTACATCGCCGGCTGATGGTCAAGCCCGGGCTCACCGGGCTGTGGCAGATCAGCGGCCGCTCGGATCTTGAGTGGGACGAGTCCGTTCGCCTGGATCTGCGCTACGTCGAGAACTGGTCGCTGGCCATGGACTTCGTGATCCTGTGGCGGACGATGTTCGCTGTCATCCGCCGCGAGGGCGCGTACTGAGCATCACTGGTCGTCGCGTCGCTGGTCGGCAGGGTGGGGCGGGAACGCTCCCCGGTCGTACGCGATGATCGCCGATGGCAGGCTGGGGAAGAGCCGGTCTGGTCCGATCTTCTCCTCCAGGCCGTATGCGCGCAGGTCGTCGAGCAGGTCCTGTTTGACGCGGGCCAGTGCGAGGACGATCCCGCGGTCCGCGAGCTCGGTTCGCAGCTCCTCCATGGCGTCCAGCGCGGTGATGTCCACCTCGATGTTCGCCTCGATGTTCGCCTCGATGTTGAGGATGAACCAGTCCAGGGGCCCTCGTGCTGGTCGGTCGCGGCCAGGGTGAGGCCCAGGCGGCGGCGACGCGGTCATCGCCTGAGCATGGCCGATACCGGCGCATCCGGCCCCGCCGCGTTCTACGTTCGAGGGGATGTCGACAGGGCTGGATCGGG
Organism: Candidatus Frankia meridionalis; assembly: GCF_902812655.1. Classification (GTDB taxonomy): domain Bacteria; phylum Actinomycetota; class Actinomycetes; order Frankiales; family Frankiaceae; genus Protofrankia; species Protofrankia meridionalis. The sequence continues at coordinate 49,869 of NZ_CADDZT010000038.1, forward strand.
GCGTTGGATGGACGAGATCCTCGCCGCCAACCTGCGTTCCTACGCGGGTGGTGGTGAGGTGGCCGGCTATCTCACGACGCCTTATCACGCCCGCCGGGTGGCGGACGCTACGGCCCTGCTGATGCGGGAGACCCTCCGCCGGGTCGACCGGCTGTTGATAGCCGACCTCGGAGCCGGCACGCGAACCGTGAGCGACAGGCTCTCCCGGCAGGGGCCCGAACCGTCATGGTGGACATGAACGTCGACCGGTTCGATCCAGCGGGTTCCCGGCCCGCACCATGGGTACGGGCCGACCTCTCGTGCATGGCTGCCCTTCAGGTCCGCGACACTGGATGGTGTTTTCGCCGGGGAGATCATCGAATATCTCTTGGCGGCGTCAAACGGTCGTAGCGACGCTCCGATAAATAATCTCCTGGCGGGGTGGACAGTAGGGGTCGGCGGCCATTCACCGCAAGCGGCATACGGTATCTCCGCCCCGCGTGGAAGCGATGCAATGAGAAAAGCGCCGCCATATATCGACTGCCGATCTGGCTTCGGATATCTGTTATTGATTTGCCCGGCGGTTATCCCGCTTGCCACGATTGCCCATGGCCGCCGTACCGCCTGCGATGCGGCCGGAACGGACCACCCCGACGACAGGACCGGCCGAGCATCCTGCATCACCCCCACGACATCGCCCGCGCCGTGCTGGCAGAGTTGCTGCCCACCAGCACCGAGAGCTGGGCTGAAGCAGGCGTATCCGTGGCGTTCTACTCGCGGGCTGCCGTCACCCGCCTACGCCGAGGCGCTGCGCCAGGGCTTGGATGGCCTGATCGACGTCACCGCAGCGCAACTGCTGGCCGCCATCGGCTACCGCGGCCTGC
>NZ_CADDZT010000038.1:51123-54500 GCF_902812655.1 Candidatus Frankia meridionalis
CGGAAGGTAGTACCAGACAAGATCAGAAATAGGGGATGGTGAGTCTGTATCCCGTTGAGCGCTATCTAGGCATTATCTAACGTGACCGTTCTCAGACACACGGCGAACGTGACGTCGTCTTGGTAGCGGCAGGTGACAGGATGCCGCACCAGGCCGCACCGAAGGTGTTGTCCGCGACATCCACCAAGCCGCCAGGAGGAAAACTCGATGTTCGAGCTGCCGCGCCCCCCACTCAGCCGCCAGCTGTCGAGGACGATCGGACGGCTCGGGCTGCGGCCGCCGATACTGCCGCCAGCGGTCAGCCGGTTCCTGCCGAATGTGATCGAACCGCTGGGCAAGGTACCGGTCCTGCGGCGCTGGCTGAGCCAGTTGGTCGTCAACTACTACGGTTACGCGACCTCGCCGCGGCCGCGCGCACTGACGCTCGGCAGCGACTACACGACCTGGCGGACGCTCACCGACCGCACGTACACCGGGCGCCACCTGCCGCCGGCCACCCTGGAGCAGCAGGGGAAATGGCCCGATCAGGCCGACGTGGTCGCGCTGTTCCGGCGAGATCGGGAGATCAAGTCCACTGATACCAGCGTGATGTTCATGTTCTTCGCCCAGTGGTTCACCGACAGCTTCCTGCGCACCAGCCGTGTCGACCACCGGCGCAACACGTCGAACCACGAGATCGACTTGTGCCAGATCTACGGCCTCACCGAGGACAGGACCTCGATGCTGCGCTCGGAGACCGGCGGCCGGCTGAAGACCCAGCAAATCGACGGCGAGGAATTCCCGGTCTTCCTCTTCGAGCCCCGGCAGCCGGGCGCGTCGCTCGTCGTCAAGCCGGAGTTCCGGGGTCTACACGACGAGGAGTTCCTGATCAACACGATCCTCGGCGACGCCTCGGAGGAGCACAAGGACAAGGTGTTCGCCGTCGGCCTTGAGCACGGTAACGCGACCATCGGCCAGACGATGATGAACGTCGTCTTCTTCCGCGAGCACAACCGGATCGCAGGGGTACTCGAGCAGGAGTACCCGGAGTGGGACCATGCACGGCTGTTCGACACCACCCGCAACGTGATGATCGTCCTGACTCTGAAGCTGGTGGTCGAGCAGTACATCAAGCACATTGCGCCGTTCGACTTCCCGATTGAGACGGTCCCGTTTCTGGCGGACGGGGAACGCTGGAACCGCTCGAACTGGTGCGCCGTCGAGTTCAACCTGCTGTACCGCTGGCATTCGCTCGCACCGGACGCCATCGGCAGCGGGGCCGACCGGCTGGAACCGGGCGAATTCCGCAACAACAACCCGTTGGTGCTGCGGCGAGGAATCGAGGCGCTGATGGCGCAGTGCTCGCGGGAGCGAGCCGGCAAGATCGGGCTCGGCAACACCCCGCGTTTCCTCGTCGACCGGTCCCAGCCAGGCTATCCCTCCATCGAGGAGCGGACGGTCGCACTGATGCGGGAGGCGCGGTTGCGCTCCTACAACGAGTACCGGGAAGCCTTCGGGCTCCGGCGGTTGTCGAGCTTCGAGCAGCTGACGAGCGACTTGCAGCTGCGTCGCCGGCTCGAGAAGCTCTACGAGAACATCGACCACCTCGAGTGGTACGTCGGGATCTTCGCCGAGGACTACCCCGACTACCTCATGATGGGTGAGTTGTTGACGACGATGGTGGCGCACGACGCGTTCACGCAAGCCCTCACCAACCCGCTGCTGGCTCGCAACGTCTTCAACGAGGCGACGTTCTCGCGCGCTGGCCTTGAGATCATTGAGGAGACGAACTCGCTCGGGCAGATCGTCGCCCGCAACTCCACCTCGCCCGACGAGGTGGTGGTCGAGTTCAGTTGCTAGATACGTCACTCGCTCAGACTTCGGCGACGGCCTGGGCGAACTGGGCCTGGTAGAGCCGGGCGTAGGCGCCGTCGGCGGCGAGCAGCTCGGTGTGGTTGCCCTGTTCGACGATCGCGCCGTTCTCCATCACCAGGATCGTGTCCGCGTCCCGGATCGTCGACAGCCGGTGCGCGATCACGAATGCGGTCCGCCCCGCCCGCAGGGTCGACATGGCCCGCTGGATCAGTACCTCGGTACGGGTGTCCACCGAGCTGGTCGCCTCGTCCAGGACCAGGATCAGGGGCTCCGCGAGGAACGCCCGGGCAATGGTGATCAGCTGCTTCTCCCCGCCGCTGACGCCGGCGCCCTCGTCGTCGAGCACCGTGTCGTAGCCGGCCGGCAGGGTGCGCACGAACCGGTCGACGTGCGCGGCGCGGGCTGCCGCGACGATCTGCTCCCGGGTGGCGCCCTCGGCGCCGTAGGCGATGTTCTCCGCGATGGTGCCCCCGAACAGCCAGGTGTCCTGCAGCACCATGCCGATGTCCGCCCGCAGCTCCTCCCGCGACATCGCGGCGATGTCGACCCCGTCCAGGGTGATCCGGCCGCCGGTGACCTCGTAGAACCGCATCAGCAGGTTGATCAGGGTGGTCTTTCCGGCGCCGGTCGGGCCGACGATCGCTACGGTATGACCGGGTTCCGCGGTCAGCGACAGGTCCTCGATCAGCGGTTTGTCCGGCTCATAACGGAACGCGACGTGCTCGAAGGCGACCCGGCCGCGCAGCCGGTCCGGATGCGCCGGGGTGGCCGGGTCGGGCTCCTGCTCGGCGGTGTCGAGCAGGTCGAACACCCGCTCCGCCGAGGCCACCCCGGACTGCATCAGGTTCGCCATGCTGGCGACCTGGGAGAGCGGCTGGCTGAACTGCCGGGAGTACTGGACGAACGCCTGCACGTCGCCGATCGACAGCGAGCCGGACGCGACCCGTAGCCCGCCGACGGTCGCCACCAGCACGTAGTTGAGGTTTCCGATGAACATCATCGCCGGCTGCATGAGCCCGGAGATGAACTGCGCGCGCCAGCTGGCGGCGTAGAGCCGCTCGTTGTGGTCACGGAAGATCTGCGCGGACTCCTCCTGCCGGCCGAACGCCCGGACCAGTGCGTGCCCGGTGTACATCTCCTCGATGTGCGCGTTGAGCCGACCGGTGATCTTCCACTGGGCGACGAACTGCGGCTGCGCGAGCTTCCCGATCCGCGTCGCGACGATGATCGACACTGGTACCGTGACCAGTGCGATCAACGCAAGTACCCAGGAGATCCAGACCATCATCGACAGCACGCCGACGATGGTCAGCACCGACGCGATGATCTGCGAGAGGCTCTGCTGCAGGCTCTGCCCGAGGTTGTCGATGTCGTTGGTGACCCGGCTGAGCACCTCACCCCGCGACTGGCGGTCGAAGTAGCGCAGCGGCAGCCGGGAGATCTTGGCCTGGACGTCCCCGCGCAGCTTGCCGAGCACCCGCTGCAGGGCGATGTTCGCGAGCCTGGCCTGTAGGACGCCGCAC
>NZ_CADDZT010000038.1:54724-57136 GCF_902812655.1 Candidatus Frankia meridionalis
GTGACGTTGAGCGAGGCGAGCAGGTCGGCCTGGGTACCGTGGCCGGCGGTGCGCAGCTGCGTGACGGCCTCGGCCTTCGTCGTGCCGGCAGGCAGCCGCCGGCTGAAGATACCTATGAGCACCAGGTCGGTGGCGTGCCCGAGCAGCCGCGGGCCAAGCACGGTGAGCCCGACGCTCACCGTCGCCAGCGCGATCACCGCGGCGAACAGGTGGCGCTGGGGACGCAGCAGGCCGAGTAGCCGGCGGCTCGACCCGGAGAAGTCCATCGACTTCTCCGTCGTGCCCTGGCCCATGAAGAAGCGGCCCGGACCGGCCATCGGAGCCGGACCTCGGCGCGGCACCGGTGCCTGGCGTGGTGCCGGTGCCGGTGCTTGGCGCGGTGCCGGTGCCTGGCCGGTCACGCGGCCTCCTCCTCGGTGAGCTGGGAGAGCACGATCTCCCGGTAGGTGGTGTTGCCGGCCATTAACTGGCGGTGGGTGCCGGTACCAACGACCTCGCCGCCGTCCAGCACGATGATCTGATCGGCCTCGCGGATGGTGGCGACCCGCTGGGCGACGATCACAATGGTCGCCGCGGCGGTCTCCCGGGCGAGCGCGGCCCGCAGATGCGCGTCGGTGGCGTAGTCCAGCGCCGAGAACGAGTCGTCGAACAGGTAGATCTCCGGGCGGCGGACCAGCACCCGGGCGATCGCGAGGCGCTGGCGCTGACCGCCGGACACGTTCGTCCCGCCCTGGGCGATCGCGGTGTCCAGGCCGTCGGGCATGGCCTCGACGAACTCCTTCGCCTGCGCGATCTCGAGCGCGTGCCACAGCTCGGCGTCGGTGGCCTCCGGGTTGCCGTAGCGCAGGTTGGTCGCGATGGTGCCGGAGAACAGGTACGGCTTCTGCGGGACCAGCCCGACGGTGGCGGCGAGCAGCGCCGGGTCGAGTCGGCGGACGTCGACGCCGTCGACGCCGACGGTGCCCTCGGTGGCGTCGGACAGCCGCGGGATCAGGCCGAGCAGTGTCGTCTTACCGCTACCGGTGCCACCGATGATCGCGGTGGTCTGGCCGGGTCGGGCCCGCACGCTGATCCCGCGCAGCACCGGCGCCTCCGCTCCCGGGTAGTGGAACCCGACGTCGCGCAGCTCCAGTTCGCCGTGCCGGTCGAGGACGCGCACCGGGTTCGTCGGCGGCACCAGGGTGGAGGCGGTCTCCAACACCTCCACGATGCGTTCCGCGCACACCTCCGCACGAGGAATCATCATGAACATGAAGGTGGCCATCATCACCGACATCAGGATCTGCATGAGGTAGCTGAGGAACGCGGTGAGCGCGCCGATCTGCATCTGGCCGGCGTCGATGCGGTGCGCGCCGAACCACAGCACGGCCACGCTGGAGAAGTTCACCACCGTGAGCACCAGCGGGAACATCAGCGCCATCAGCCGGCCGAACCGCAGCGAAACGTCGGTCAGCTCGGCGTTGGCCACCCCGAACCGGCGCTGCTCGTAGTCGTCGCGGACGAACGCGCGGATCACTCGCAACCCGTTGATCTGCTCGCGCAGGATCCGGCTGACGGTGTCGAGGCGTTCCTGCATCGCCCGGCCCAGCGGTCGCATCCGACGTACGATCAGGCTGATGATCACGCCGAGAATCGGCACGATCACGACGAGCAGGGTGGACAGCCCGGCGTCCTGGCGCACGGCCAGCGCAATGCCACCCAGGCACATGATCGGCGCGGACACCATCAGCGTGAAGCTCATCAGCACCAGCATCTGGACCTGCTGGACGTCGTTCGTGGCCCGGGTGATCAGGGACGGTGTGCCGAACCGGCCGACCTCGCGGGCCGAGAACGACTGCACCCGGTCAAACACGGACGCCCGGATGTCCCGGCCGAGCGCCATCGCGGTCCGGGCACCGAAGTACACCGCGGCACCGGCGCAGAGGATTTGCACGATGGTGACCCCGAGCATGATCCCGCCGGTGCGCAGGATGTAGTCCGTGTCACCGGTGAGCACCCCGTGGTCGATGATGCCGGCGTTCAGGGTCGGCAGGTAAAGGATGGCGATCGTCGCCACCAGTTGCAGGACGACCAGGATCGTGATCGGCCGGGTGAAGGGGCCGAGGTGGGCCCGCAGGAGTCGGATCAGCATGCGGTCTCTCTCGGCGGTGGGACGGTGGTCCGGACGGTGGTCCGGACGGTGGTCCGGACGGTGGTGCCCGACCCGAGCCACGCCCGGACCAGCTGGTGGGCGGATAACCGCACGAACGACCGACGGTCACCGCACTGCCGGCGCATAGGGACACTACGACCTGAACCAGGCTTCCGGTCAAGGCATTTTCGTGGCTGCGGCTGGTGTCCCGACCGGACCGGCAGCACCGGCAGCGTGACGGATGAGGTTCCCGCAAGGTCCTCCGTGGCAGGGCACGGAGG
>NZ_CADDZT010000038.1:57686-62354 GCF_902812655.1 Candidatus Frankia meridionalis
GGGTTCGGATTCCCGGTCGTCGGACTCCCGGCCCGCGGGTTTGCCGCCGTCGCCGGTTGCGGCAGCGGCCGTACCGGCCCGGATCGTGTTGTCCGGGCCGAAGGCGACGGCCTCGGTCAGACGCGGTGCTACCTGCACCGGCATCAGGGCGAGCATCACCCGGATGCCGGCCAGTGTGTCGAGTGCCGCACGCAGGCACCGCACCCGCAGGTGGTGGCCGGCGTCCGCGGGATCGGCTCCGCCGACCGGAGCCAGCACCACCACGGCGTCTCCTCTCGCGGCGAGAGCCTCGATGCGGTCCAGGTCCGCGGTGTGCAGCAGACCGTCGACCCACAGCGCTGTCGGTGCCGGTGTGTTCGGAGTGATCCAACCGCGTCGGAGCAGTTCCGTACGTAGTTGCGCGGGCGTGAACCGCAGTTCCGGGTAGTCGGGGTGATCGGGCAGACGCAGCCCTTGCACCGTGCCGGACAGCGCCGATCCCACGACCTCGGTCAGGTGCAGCGCGGCGATCATCACTCCTTCGGAGTCCCGGAGCGCGACCGCGGAACCGGGTGTCAGCAGCGCTGCGGTCTCGGGATCCCCGCCCGCCGCATGAAGCGTGTGCCGCAGCGCCGGGGCAGGGCCGTCGAATGCCTGGTCCGGCATGGGCGGGTCGAGGGCCGGGTACCCACCGGCCAACAGCAGCTCCAGGTCGGCGAGCTGTACCGCGTTCAGTGTCAGCGACGGCCAGCGCAGCGAGGCCGCTGTCAACTCCGCGGCGCGCGCGTCATCAACCAGCAGCGCGGTCCTCTCACGGGTGGTAGGCACACCCGTGACGGTAGCGGCTGGCGTCGATCCCGCCCCGGCGACGGGCTGATACGCCACACCTGTTTCGCGCCGGTGGCACACTGCCACCGGTGACCATCGACGACAGCGACCCCGCAGGTTCCGACCCCGCAGGTTCCGAACCCACGGGGCATGAACCCGCGGTCACTCCCGAAGTCCCTGACCTTGCCGAACCGACCGATTCGGCGCTCGCGGCGCGGCTGGCCACCGACGCGGGCCTGCTTTTGCTGCGGGTCCGCGCCCAGGTCGGTTTCGCTGATCCCGCGGTGCTGCGCAACGCCGGTGACGCCCGGTCGCAGGTGCTGCTGGCGGACGCGCTCGCCCGGTACCGCCCGCATGATTCGGTGCTGTCCGAGGAGGCGGCCGATGACCCGGCCCGGCTCACCGCCCGCCGTGTGTGGATCATCGATCCGCTGGACGGGACCCGGGAGTTCGCCGAAGCGGGCCGGTCGGACTGGGCGGTGCATGTCGCGTTGTGGCAGGACGGTGAGCTGACGGCCGGCGCGCTGGCGCTGCCGGCGCAGGGTGTGACGTTGGCAACCGGCGCGCCGTTGCCCGAGCGTCCCGCTCATGCCGGGGGACCGCGGCTGGTGGCGAGCCGAACTCGCGCACCCGCGGTGGTCGGGGTGGTTGCCGAAGCGCTGGGCGGGACTGTCCTACCGATCGGTTCCGCCGGAGCGAAGGTGGCGGCCGTCGTCCGCGGTGAGGCCGACGCCTATGTTCATGCCGGTGGCCAGTACGAGTGGGACTCGGCCGCGCCGGTAGCGGTCGCCCGGGCCGCGGGTCTGCACACCAGCCGGCTCGACGGATCGGCGCTGCTCTACAACCGGCCGGACCCGCTCCTGCCTGATCTCCTGGTCTGCCGGCCGGAGCTGGCCGGACCGATCCTGGCGCTGATCGCTGATCGCTGATCGTGTGTTTCCGGCAGCCGTGGGTCCGCGCCAGGAAGGTTGCATCGCTGTCCCGCGCGTGGGTCCCTCGGCTACCTTGAGCCGATATCCACAGGTGTTGTCTACTGGCGTCGACGGGGGCTGCCGCGTGCCGACCATGAACTACGAACTCACTCACCTGCAGATGCTGGAGGCCGAGGCGATCCACATCTTCCGTGAGGTGGTAGCGGAGTTCGAACGTCCCGCGCTGCTGTTCTCCGGCGGCAAGGACTCGATCGTCATGCTGCGGGTCGCGGAGAAGGCGTTCTGGCCGGCGAAACTTCCGTTCCCGTTGGTGCACATCGACACCGGTCACAACTTTCCCGAGGTGATGGAGTTCCGGGACGTCCGGGCGGAGGAGCTGTCCGTTCGTCTGGTCGTCGGCTCCGTTCAGGACGCCATCGACGCCGGGACCATCACCGAGGACACCAGACCAGGTGCTTCTCGTAATCAGCTTCAGACACCGGTGCTGCTCGACACCATCGAGGAGAACAGGTTCGACGCGGTTTTCGGTGGGGCCAGGCGGGACGAGGAGAAAGCGCGGGCAAAGGAACGTGTCTACTCGTTCCGCGACGAGTTCGGCCAGTGGGACCCGAAGAGCCAGCGTCCCGAACTGTGGTCCCTGTACAACGGCCGGCACCGTCCGGGCGAGCACATCCGGGTGTTCCCGCTGTCGAACTGGACGGAGCTCGACATCTGGCGCTACCTCGCGCAGGAGAACCTGGAGATCCCGTCGATCTACTATGCGCACGCCCGCGAGGTGGTGGAACGTGACGGGATGCTGCTGGCGGTGACCCCGCTGACGCCGCCACTGACGGGGGAACAGCCGGTGGTCCGGCACGTGCGTTATCGCACGGTGGGCGACATGTCCTGCACCGGGGCGATCGAGTCGGCGGCGGCGACGATCGACGAGGTGATCGCCGAGGTGGCGGCCACCAGGATCACCGAACGCGGTGCGACCCGCGCCGACGACCGGGTCAGCGAGGCGGCCATGGAGGACCGCAAGCGGCAGGGCTACTTCTGATGGATGTCCGGCGGATCCCGATTCCCGACATCATGGTTCTCGGAATCGTGGTCATCGGTGTTCTGACTCAGGTTGGAGAGGTGTGATGGGGGAGCTGCTGCGAGTTGCCACCGCCGGTTCTGTCGACGACGGCAAGTCCACGTTGATCGGACGGTTGCTCTTCGACACCAAATCGCTGTTCACCGATCAACTGGCAGCGGTGGAACGTACCAGCCGTGAGCGGGGGGATGCCTACGTCGACCTGGCGCTGCTCACCGACGGCCTGCGGGCCGAGCGGGAACAGGGCATCACGATCGACGTCGCCTACCGTTACTTTGCCACCCCGAAACGGTCGTTCATCCTTGCCGACACCCCCGGGCACGTGCAGTACACCCGCAACATGGTCACCGGGGCGTCCACCGCGGACCTGGCTCTGCTGCTGGTCGACGCCCGTAAGGGCGTGCTCCAGCAGACCCGGCGGCATGCCTTCCTCGCCTCGCTGCTACGCGTCCCTCACCTCGTGCTCTGCGTGAACAAGATGGACCTCGTTGATTTCGACCGGGGTGTGTTCGAGGAGATCAAGGAGGACTTCCGGCACTTCGCCGCCAAGCTGGAGATCGTTGACGTAGCGACGATCCCGATCTCCGCGTTGGGTGGGGACAACGTCGTGTCCCGGTCGCCGAGTACGCCCTGGTACGAGGGCACCTCGTTGCTGCACCACCTGGAGGAGCTGCACATCGCCTCCGACCGCAACCTCATCGACGTGCGTTTCCCGGTGCAGTGGGTGGTCCGGCCGCGGACCGACGATCTGCACGACTACCGCGGCTATGCCGGCCAGGTCGCCGGTGGCGTCCTCAAACCGGGGGACGACGTGATCGTCCTTCCGTCCGGCCTGACCTCGCGGATCGCCGCGATCGACACCTTTGACGGGCCGGTCGACGAGGCGTTCCCGCCGATGTCGGTGGTCCTTCACCTCGAAGACGATCTTGATGTTTCCCGCGGGGACCTGATCGCCCGGCCGGCGAACCAGCCTCGGGTCGGTCAGGACATCGACCTGATGGTCTGCTGGATGGTGGACGCGCCGCTGCGGGCTCGGGCCAGACTTGCGATCAAACATACGACCCGGTCAGTGCGCAGCGTGATCAAAAATATTGCCTACCGGGTCGACGTCGACACGTTGCACCGGGACGATACCGTCTCCGAGCTGCGACTCAACGACATCGGCCGGGTGACCCTGCGGGCGACGACGCCGCTGTGTTTCGACCCGTACCGGCGTAACCGGACAACCGGGAGCGTGATCCTCATCGACGAGGCGACCGGAGCGACGGTCGGTGCCGGCATGATTCTCTGAAGTGTGTCGGAGCCACCAGTCAGGTCGGTGCCGGCGCGTTGTCGACGCGAACGTCCGCGCTCCGTCCTGACGGGTCCGGTTCCAGCGCGGTGCGTATCAGGTGGGTCCTGGCCTGCTCGACCTCGTCCGGGATCATGTCCCGGAACAGTGCGTCGTGGACGCGCAGGTGGGACTGGTCGACGAATTCCTCGACACGTGTCATGGCGAAACCGGAGGCGAGCCCGGGGCTGTCCGCGATCGCCCGCAGCAGCGCCGCCTCGTACTTCGACCGGGTGACCGCGGCGGGGTGGTCGCCTGCGAACAGGCCGACGTCGTCGACCTCGCTGTGGGCGCCGTAGTACTGGTCACCCAGACGCCGCAGCAGGTCGGGGTCGAAACGGCCGTGGGGCAGGAGCGGGATGAGCAGGGCGGACTCCATGGTCTGCTCGAGGCCACGGGTGTTGAAGCTGCCCAGCCATATCTCGTCGACCGGGTGTATGCGGGTGTAGGAGGCCAGCGACGCCCCCAGCGCTGCCGCGGCCGAAGCCCGGTCCAGCTCGGGCTCCGCCAGCTCGGGCTCC
>NZ_CADDZT010000038.1:62544-65842 GCF_902812655.1 Candidatus Frankia meridionalis
CCCCCGGCGGGCACGCCTGCGGATGCGGCGTCAGCCCCTCGACCTGGTAGACGACCTGCGCGAGGTTTGCCGGGCCGAGCGCGTCGTAGAAGCCCTCGACGAAGTCGAGGTCGGTGGCGTGCCGCTGGAGAACGGCGAAGTCGTCGGTGGATGCCCGGACACCGTCCGGGGGGAGGCCGACGAACCGCTCCGCCAGCACCGACCCGGCCGCGTATGCCTGACCGGATGTCCGATGGCGGTCGGGGGCACTCCGCAGGGTGACGATCCGGCTCGGCTGGCGAACGGTCGACCGGTGGCCGGCCAGCTGGTCGGTCGTTGACTGGTCGCCGCCGTCGGAGGTGCCGTCAGTCGCCTCGGCGATCAGGAGCCGGTGTCGCAGCATCGTCACCTGGTCATCGGCCCAGTCGCCGACAGCCTTCAGACGAGCCGCCCGGCCGGTGAACAGGCCGACGTCGTCAAGAGCGGCCCTGATGACACGGGCGGACTCCCAGATGGCGTCCCGCGCCTGCTGCATGTCGGCGATCAATCTGCGGAACTTCTCCAGATCGATGACAACCCTGTCGGTCGGTCCGGGCATGAGGCGTCATCACCGCGACCCTCGGTAGACGGGAGACCAGGTTGCGCGCCAGTCGTCGGGTTCGACTTCCTCCGGCTGCCCGTGTAACGCCTGGACGCATTCGTGGATACCGGCGTCCAGGTCCGTGGATGCTTCCGCCCGCTGCCGCCGCAGTTCGTGAAACCACGTTTCGGCCCGCGGGCCTTCCCAGGCGCCGTCGGAGAGTGTGTCGACCACCGTGTCAAAAGCGCCTGATACGGCCTGCTCGGCTGCTCGCAGGGCCTTGTCGGTGGCGCGTAGCGCGTCTTTGTATCGATTACGGGTGATGGCGGCGGAGACCGTTTCCACATCCGTTTCCCGGTCCGTTATTTCCGGGCTCGGGGTACCTGTTTCGGGATCGGATGTTTTCATCGCATTCACCGCCAGGCCGGATCGGAGCTTGAGTAATCGACGACTGTACGAACAGTAGCACCGAGATGCCGGGTTCGGGTCTTTTCGCCCGAACCGGACCACACCGACGTCTCGGCCCGGGACCGGACCCGGTCAGATCCGCGGGTGCCGCATGTAACGCAGGAACAGGTTGGCATCCTCCTCAAGAACGTGACTGAGAGTCATGTTGAGCGGTGTCTCCCAGCGGTGACCGCCGACGATGCGAAGGTGGTCGGGGCCGGCGAGCAGCGGTGCGAGTGTCAGGCACAGCTCATCGAGCAGGCCCGCTCCGCCGAGGGCCGCGTGCAGCGACGGACCGCCCTCGCACAGCACCCGGCCCAGTCCCCGTTCGGCGAGGGCCGTGAGCGCGGTGGCGAGATCCACCGCCTCCTCCCCGCAGTTCAGTACCTCGGCGACCTCCGCGAGGGCGCGGCGCCGCTCGGCCGGCGCGGCATCGCAGGTCAACACCAGTGGACGGGTGTCCGCGGTGAACAGTCTCGCGGCCGGGTCGAGCCGAAGGCTGCCGGAGACGACCGCGACCGGCGGGACCGGAGCCTGCCCGGCCGCGGTCCGCCGCTCGCGCCGATCCGCGGGGACGATCACCGGTCCGTAGTTCTCGGAGACCGCTGTGCCGGCACCGACGAGGACGACGTCGGCGAGCCACCGCAGGGTCCGAAACACCCGGCGGTCGCCGCTCCCGCCCAGACCGCCGGACCGGCCGTCCACCTCGGCCGCGCCGTCGACGGACGAGACGAAGTTCGCCCGGACGTGCACTGTTCCGAAAGGAACGGGCGGAAGGGAGTAGAAAACATCGAGGTCCATGTCATCGGGATCCGCGTCATCCCGGCCCGTTTCATCCCGGTTGTTGCCGCCGGCCGTCGTATCATCGCGACCGCCGGTCGTGTCCTGGCCGGGGTATTGGCGGTCAGGATGTGGCACGGGTAGCAGGCAACGCACGACGCCGACTCTATTCGGGTGCCGGGGAATGTGAGTTCGCTCGCGTGACGCTTCTGCGGGCAACATCGACCGAGGGTGCCTCCGTAGGGTGAAAAGATGCCGGAACGTCTGGTCGACCGCCATCCCGAGATACGCCCGGACGATCTGGTGGCGTCCCTGGTTCCACCACCGCGGTTCAACGACGTCCGCTTCGCCACCTATCGCCCCGACCCTTCCGAGCCGAGCCAGACCGCCGCTGTTGTGGCGCTCGGCCGGTTTGCCGAGCACGTCACACCCGGTTCGGGCCGGGCCGGGAGATCGTCCGGCGCCGGGACCGGAGGTGGCCGTGGCCTGCTGCGGATCGGGCGTCGTGACCACGGAGGGCGTGCCACCCGCCATGGAGGCGGCACGGACGGCGGCACGGACGGCGGCGCGGGTGCGGGGTCCGGGCGTCCCGGCGTCTACCTCGACGGCGGGTTCGGGGTCGGCAAGACCCATCTGCTGGCGTCCCTGTGGCACGCGGCTCCCGCACCCAAGGCGTACGGGACGTTCGTCGAGATCACCTCGTTGGTCGGCGCGCTCGGGTTCGCCCGCACGGTGGACGCTCTCGCCGGCCTGCGGCTGCTCGCGATCGACGAGTTCGAACTGGACGATCCCGGCGACACCGTCCTCGTCTCCACCCTGCTGACCAGGTTGGTCGAGGCAGGGGTGAGCCTGGCCGCGACCAGTAACACCCAACCAGACGATCTTGGAGCCGGTCGTTTCGGCGCTGACGACTTCCTGCGGGAGATCCAGGGGCTGTCGTCGCGGTTCGAGGTCCTGCGGGTCGAGGGTGAGGACTTCCGCCACCGCGGTCTGCCCGACCCGCCCGCGCCTGTCGACGACGACGAGGTGACTCGCCGCGCCCGGGCGATCGCCGGCGCCAGCGAGGACGGCTTCGCCGAGCTGTGCGCGCATCTGGCCGGGTTGCATCCGTCCCGTTACGGCGCCCTTGTCGATGACGTCGAGCTGGTCTGCCTGCACGGCGTGACCGCGGTACCGGACCAGGCCGTGGCGCTGCGGCTCGTCGTGTTGGCCGACCGGCTCTATGACCGGTCGGTACCGGTGGTGGCGTCCGGCCGGCCTTTCGGTGACCTGTTCTCGCCGGAGATGCTTGCCGGGCCGCACCGCAAGAAGTTCCAACGGGCGGTGTCGCGATTGTCCGCGCTCGCCCGCGATGGCGGGTCCGCCGGTCTGGGCGTGCCCGAAGGATCGGCGACCGCCGGAAGCTGACCGGAGCCGGGCCGATCGCCGGGCCGGCGACCGGGCGGTTTCTCGTGCCCTGACGACATACTGGTGGCGGGTCGGGCGATGTCGGCTGTCGCGAGCCGCGTCCGG
>NZ_CADDZT010000038.1:65871-84703 GCF_902812655.1 Candidatus Frankia meridionalis
CGTGTCCGGTATCGGGAGCGCGCCGTGGGAACCCGACTCGAAGGGATGATGGTCGCGGATGACGACCTATGTCGTGCTGCTGGTCGTCGTGCTGGTTGTTGCCGTCGCCATTCTCGGTCTGTTGTATGCGCTTGTGTCCCGCGCCGAACATCGCGGCCGGTCCCGTTGACCCGCTCCGGTCTGCCCGGTCCCGTTGACCGAGGCCTGTCGACCCGGTCCTATTGATCATGATACCGCTCCGCGGCTTGCACCCCGGCCGCACGGCCAGGTCAGAGCAGGCGGGCGATCACCACTGATTCGGCGTCGAGTTCGATGCGACCCGGCATGTAGGTGAACCCGCTCGTCGACGCCGCCGGGACGTCGAAGGGTACCCCTTCGACGGGTACCGGCTGGCGTCGGTCCGACAGGTTGCACACGATCGCGACCTGGCCGCGGCGCAGCACGAACCACCGGGCGTCCTCGTCGAAGCTGCAGTGCACCGACGGCAGGGCCGGATCGGTCAGGTCGGGCAGTGTCCGCCGTAGTGTGGTCAGCCGCCGGTACCACTTCAGCAGGGACGTGTGCCTGGGGGATTTCAGCTCCGACCAGTCAAGCTTCGAGCGGGCGAAGGTCGCCTCGTCCTGCGGGTCCGGGATCTCGTCGGGACCCCAGCCGTGCGCCGCGAACTCGCTGCGGCGTCCCTTGCGGACAGCCACGGCAAGGTCGGGCGCGGTGTGGTCGGTGAAGAACTGCCAGGGCGTGGTCGCCCCCCATTCCTCGCCCATGAACAGCATGGGGGTGAACGGGGAGGTCAGCAGCAGGGCGGCCCCCACCCGCAGCATGCCGGCGCTGAGCGTGGCGCCGGCCCGGTCGCCGATCGCCCGGTTGCCGATCTGGTCGTGGTTCTGCAGGAAGGCGACGAACCGGTGGGCCGGAAGGTGGCCGGGTACCGGGCGGCCATGCGACCGCCCGCGAAACGCCGAATATGTCCCGTCGTGGACGAACGCGCGTTCCGTGGCCTTGGCCAGGGTCGCGAGGCTACCGAAGTCGCTGTAGTAGCCCTGCCGCTCGCCAGACAGCGCCGTCCACAGGGCGTGGTGGAAGTCGTCGCACCACTGCGCGTCCAGGCCGTGGCCGCCGGCTTCGGGCGCGGTGACCAGCCGGGGATCGTTCAGGTCGGATTCGGCGATCACGAACAGTGGCCGGCGCTGCTGGGCCGCGAGCGCGTGCACCGCGGTGGTGATCTCCTCCAGCAGGTGGACGGCACGGGCGTCGGAGAAGGCGTGCACGGCGTCCAGGCGCAGCCCGTCGCAGTGGTAGTCCCGTAGCCAGCCGAGCGCGTTGCCGATGATGAAGGCCCGCACCTCGTCGGAGCCGGGGGCGTCGAGATTGACCGCAGGCCCCCAGGGCGTGGTGCGGGTGTCGGTGAAGTAGGGGCCGAAACGGGCGAGGTAGTTCCCGTCGGGCCCGAGATGGTTGTAGACCACATCCATGATCACGCCGATGCCCCGGTTGTGGGCCGCGTCGACGAAACGCTTGAGCCCGTCCGGGCCGCCGTAGGGCTCGTGGACGGTGAACAGGTCCACCCCGTCGTATCCCCAGCCGTGCCGGCCGGGGAAGGCGTTGACGGGCAGCAGCTCCACCGCGTCCACTCCGAGCGCCACCAGGTGGTCGAGCCGTCCGACAGCCGCGTCGAAGGTGCCTTCGGGCGTGAACGTGCCGACGTGCAGTTCGTACAGGACGCTGCCGGCGAGCGTGATCCCGCGCCAGGTGCTGTCGGTCCAGGTGAACAGGGAGTGGTCGACGAGCCGGGACCGGCCGTGGACGCCGTCCGGCTGCCAGGCCGAGCGCGGGTCGGGCAGCTCGTCGGCCTCGCCGTCGACGAGGTACGCGTAGTCGGTGCCGTGGCCGGCCGCGGGCACGTTCACCCACCACCAACCACCGTCGTCGGTCAGCATTTCATGGACGGTCTCGGTGCCACCGACATTGGTGACCACACCCACCGTCTTGGCATCTGGCACCCACACGCGGAAAGTGCTCATCCGTACTGTCTACCCGTTGTCGAATGTGCGAGCATCTGTGATCCCGATTTCACGGCGCTGTTACCAGTGTGGCATCGGACACCTGACTGAAGCTGCGTCGAACGGTACCTGGTTGATCCCCGGATCGGCCATGGAACTGTCCCGTCCCTGTTTCAGGGCAACACACGCCAGCGCATCCCGTGCACGGTTCCGGCCGTTTCCAGGACGAATCACGGCCCCGGTCCGGACGGGACGCGCGGGCATGGGCATGGTGGGCGCGGGCGCGGTGGGCATGGTGGCTCACAGGTCCGCGGCCTGTGGAGCAACCGTTTCGCGATCCGGACCGCGGGCATCGCCGTGCAGGGCATGGTCGTGCAGGGCGTGGTCGTGCAGGGCATCGCCGTGCAGGGCATGGTCGCGCAGGACGTCGTCGAGGACACCGCCGTCCACGGTCTCGCGTTCCAACAGGATGCCGGTGAGCGCGTCCAGCGCACGGCGGTGTCTGCGCAGCAGGGTCACGGCCTGCTCCTCGGCCTCCCGTAGCAGCCGGGCCACCTCCGAGTCCACGACCCGCTGGGTCTCCTCCGAGTACGGTCGGGTGATCAGTTCGTCGTTGCCGAGGTACTGCGGGTTGCCGGATGCGTAACCCACCGGCCCGAGTACCGGGGACAGGCCGAACTCGCGGACCATCCGGGTCGCGAGCTGGGTGGCCCCGGCCAGGTCGTTGGCGGCTCCGGTCGACCCCTGCCCGAACACGACGAGCTCCGCGGCCCGGCCGCCGAGGCGCACCGCCAGGGATGCGTACAGGTAGCCCTCGGTGTACAGGTGCCGCTCGTCCTCGGGTAGCTGTTCGGTGGCGCCGAGCGCCATTCCCGCCGGCAGGATAGTGATCTTCGCGACCGGGTCGGCGTGCGGGGAGAGGGCGGCGACGAGGGCATGGCCCGACTCGTGGACGGCAACCGACTGCTTCTCCTCGGGCAGCAGCACGTTGGTCGCGTCCCGACGGCCCAGGATGATCCTGTCCCGGGCGGCGTCGAGGTCGCCTGCGGTCACGACGCTACGGCCTTCCCGCACGGCGTGGATCGCGGCCTCGTTGACCAGGTTGGCGAGATCCGCGCCGGAGAACCCGGGGGTGGCGCGGGCGACCACGGTCAGGTCCACGTCCGGATCGAGACGCTTGCCGCGGCTGTGCACCTTCAGGATGGCTGCCCGTTCGCGCTGGGCGGGCAGGGGGACGGTGACCTGCCGGTCGAAGCGACCGGGTCGCAGCAGCGCCGGGTCGAGGGTCTCCGGCCGGTTGGTGGCGGCGAGCACGACCACACCTTCGGCCGGGTCGAATCCGTCCATCTCGGCGAGCAGCTGGTTGAGGGTCTGCTCCCGCTCGTCGTGGCTGCCGCCGAGCAGACCGGATCCGCGCTTGCCGCCGATCGCGTCGATCTCGTCGATGAAGATGATGGATGGAGCCCGCTTGCGTGCCTCGTTGAACAGGTCACGGACCCGGGATGCGCCGACCCCGACGAACATTTCGACGAACCCGGACCCGCTCACGGACAGGAAGGGCACCTCGGCCTCGCCGGCGACCGCGCGGGCCAGCAGCGTCTTGCCGGTACCCGGCGGGCCTACCATGAGCACCCCGCCCGGCCCCCTGGCCCCGGCCATCCGGTACCGGTCGGGGTGGCGGAGGAAGTCGATGATCTCGTTGACCTCCTGCTTGGCGCCCTCGTACCCGGCCACGTCGGCGAACCGGGTGGTCGGTCGTTCGGCATCAATGATTTTTGTGCGGGA
The DNA here is from genome assembly GCF_902812655.1 of Candidatus Frankia meridionalis. Lineage (GTDB taxonomy): Bacteria > Actinomycetota > Actinomycetes > Frankiales > Frankiaceae > Protofrankia > Protofrankia meridionalis. Next base: position 69,657 of record NZ_CADDZT010000038.1, read on the forward strand.
TCGACCGATACCGCCGAGCCCACCGGCCAGGGAACGCTGAGCGGCCCTGCCGGTCCACATGAAGAACGCGACGAGCAGGAGCAGTGGCAGGAAGCTCAGCAGGATCGACAGGAACGACGTACCGGACTGCGTGGCCTTGACCTCGACCTTCTTGGTCTGCAACCGGTCGAGGACGCCCTGGGTGTTCAGTGCTGTCGGGACCTGGGAGCGGAACTCGGTGCCGTCCTTGAGGGTTCCGGTCACGGCACCTTTGTCATTGATCGTTACGTTCTGTACCCGATCGGCGTCCACCTGCTGGGTGAACTGGGTGAAGCTGTAGGAGGCCGCCTGTTTCGCGACCAGGTTGGGGGCGAACAGCAGGAGCGCGGTGATGATCACGCCGATGGGCACCAGCCACCGACGCCACTTCGGCGGTGGCGTGGGCGCGGGCTTGGGCGGGGTCTCCCGGGGCGGCCCGGAACGTGCCGACGTCGACAGGTGCCACCGCATGCGCTGGTGGAGGCTGGTGTTGGAGATCATTCCCGGTCGCTCCCACCTAGGTTGACGCCCCGGGCGGACATTCGGCGCGGGCCGACTGCCCGCTGTTGCATCCGTCACAGACGTTCGATACCCGGTTCAACGCGCGAGCGAGCCATTTCAACCCACGAGCTCCCTGACCGCCGTCGTGGTAATCCTCACCGTGATATAGGGAATCTTCTCGGTGACCGGGTCGTACCCGTGGGACCCGCCGGCCAGGGCATACTCGGGGAAGTCCGGCCGGGCCAGGCTGTTCACGCGGGCGGTTCGGCCGCCACCGGTGCACACTGGACAGGCCCGAGGGACGCCCGGACGGGCCCCGGACGGTGATGGGGAGCGGCTGGTGCTGATGAGGACGAGGCGGAAGAACCCCACCACCCTGATCACCCGTGCGGCCGTGTCGCGCCCGGAGGAGATCCACCGGCGCCAGCAACGCTACGTGATCTCGATGCTGTTCCGTACCTTGTGCCTCGTCCTCGCGGTGGTCGCGCTCAACGGCTGGCCCCGGTTCATCGCCATCGTCATCGCCATCGTCACACCATGGCTGGCGGTGGTGTTCGCCAACGGAGGTCCGCCGATCTCGCATGACACCCCGTCGTTGTACGTCCCGACGGGCTCCTGCGCGGACGAACAGCCGCCCGCCATCTCCCCGGCACGCCACGAGGTCGTCGACGGCGAGGGCTGGTGACGGCTTGCTGCCGCTGGAGGGTGTGACCGTCGTCAGCCTTGAGCACGCGGTGGCTCTGCCGTTCGCGACCCGTCATCTCGCCGATCTCGGGGCGCGGGTGGTGAAGGTCGAACGGCCTGGGTCCGGGGACTTCGCGCGCGCCTACGACACCGCGGTCCGTGGTGGCATGTCGGCCCACTTCGCCTGGCTGAACAGGTCGAAGGAGTCACTGACGGTGGACGTCGGGACGGCTGCCGGCCGCGCGGTGCTCACCGGGTTGGTGGATCGCGCGGATGTGGTGGCGCAGAACCTGGCGCCGGGAGCGGCGGCAAGGCTCGGGCTGGACGCGGCCACTCTGGTCACGGCGCACCCCCGGCTCGTGGCCGTGGACCTCTCCGGCTATGGAGCAGGCGGCCCCTACTCCCACAAACGCGCCTACGACATGCTCGTCCAGGCCGAGACAGGGCTGATCGCCACGACCGGCACCCCCGAGCACCCGGCCAAGGCCGGGTTCGCCGCGGGCGACGTCGCGGCCGGAACCTATGTCGTCCAAGCGGTTCTTGCCGCGTTGCTGCGCCGGGAGCGCTCCGGCGTCGGCGCCGCCCTTGAAGTCACGATGATCGATTCCCTGGCCGAATGGATGGGGTATTCGGTGCAGAGCGTCGAACACACCGGGGTCGAACCGTCACGTTCGGGCATCAGTCATCCCTCGATCACGCCGTACGAGGCGTTCACCACCGCGGACGGTGACCGCGTGCTGATCGGTGTGCAGAACGACCGTGAGTGGACCCGGCTCGCGACCGAGGTACTCGCCCGGCCCGATCTCGCCGTGGACGACGACTTCGCCACCAACCAGGCGCGGGTGCGCAACCGGGCCCGCACCGACGCGCTGGTGGCGGCCGGCGTCGCGCTGCTGACGACGGAGGAGGTCGACGCCCGCCTCGATGCGGCCGGCATCGCCCACGCCCGCCTCAACACCGTCCGTGGGCTGCTCGACCATCCGCAGCTGGCCGCGCGCAACCGTTGGACCTGCGTGGACTCACCCGTCGGACCGGTCCGGCAACTGCGTCCGGTGGTCGGTTTCCCCGGCGAGGATCCCCCGATGGGACCACTGCCCGCGCTCGGAGCGGACACCGACACCATCCTCACCGAACTCGGGTACAGCCCCGAGGAGATCGCCGGGCTCCGGGTGGACGGAGTCCTGTGACCCACCCGGGTGATGCCCGTGCCGGGTGATGCCACGGCGGGCTACGTGAGCTTTCTGACCGACTACGGGTTGGCCGACGGGTTCGTGGCAGCCTGCCACGGGGTGCTGCTGGACCGGGCGCCGGGCGTGCACATCATCGACATCACCCATCTGGTACCTGCCGGTGATGTGCGGCGCGGGTCGGTCGTGCTCGCGCAGACGGTCCGCCACCTGCCGCCCGCGGTTCATCTCGCCGTTGTCGACCCCGGAGTCGGCACTGCCCGGCGCGCAATCGCCGTGTCCACGCCTCGGGGCATCCTCGTCGGACCCGACAACGGCCTGCTGCCGCCCGCGGCCGACACGCTGGGGGGCGTGCGCCGCGCGGTGGCGCTGCCCGTTCCCGACGGGACGCCGGCGACGTTTCACGGACGGGACGTGTTCGCGCCCGCGGCCGCCGCCCTCGTGGCTGGACGGGATCCGGTGACGCTCGGCGTGCCGGTGGATCCGGCGAGCCTGGTACGGCTTGCTCCGCCGGTCGCGCGGTTCGTCTCCGCGGACCCCGCCGAGGTCGAGGTGGAGGTCGTCACCACCGACCACTTCGGAAACATCGCGCTGGCCGCGGACCCGGCCCTGCTCGCCGCGGCAGGCCTGGCCCCCGGCCGGATCGTCCGGATCATGCTGGCCTCGTCGGTGACGCAGGCCCTGTTCGGGGTCACCTTCGGATCGGTGCGTCCGGGGGAGCTCGTCGTCTACGTCGACTCGTCCGGGCTGGCGGCACTCGCGGTCAACGGTGGCAGCGCCGCCGAGAGGCTCGGGGCCAAGGCCGGGGATCTCGTCCGGCTTGCCTCCCCCGGGGCCTGACCGGGGTCCGGCGAGGGCCTGACCGGGGTCCGGCGAGGGTCCGACCGGGGTTCAGCAGAAGCCTGGGACCGCGAGCCACGCCGGCCCCTCATCGGGCGCGTCGTCGCGCAGCACACTTCCCTCGATCTTTCCGTACGGCCGGTCGGCCACCTCGAAGACCGTACCGGGGTTGTCCAGGCCGAAGGGCGACAGATCGACCGGGAAGTGGTGCCGGTTCGGCATCGAAAGCCGGATCTCGGCCACTTCGGCATGGGCGGTGAGAACACGGTGGCCCATTGCGTACAACGTCTCCTGAAGTGCCCGGCTGTGCACTTCGGCGAATGTCTCGAGTAGTATCGTCCGTATATCCGGGAAGAGCCTCCCGAATTCGACCTCGGCGTCGGTGTACCGCCAGCGGGCGGTGACCTCGGTGGCGAGGACCCGGTCGTCCGTCTCGGCCAGGGTCGTGTATTTGTCCCGCGCAAATCCGCGGAACTCCGATCCGGTCGACTTGAGTACCACCAGCCCGGCTGTCCCGGAAACAACATAAGGTGCGCCGTGGTCGACGGTAACCACCGTGGTCCGGTATTCACCGCCGGCGGACGAGAAAGCGTGTTCGTGCGGCCTGCCCCCGACGTCGATCCGTCGCCAGCCGTGTTCTGAGATCTCCACCCGGGCGCCGGTCACCCATTCATGGGATCCGGCGAAGTGTCGGGCGAGCCGCAGCCCGAACTCCTCGATCTCGCCGATGCCGCCGTCCCGGGCGAAGGCGTGGATGGTGTTCTTCTGGGTGTCGGTCGCCAGTACGTGACTGTTATCCCCATATAGATGGGTATCGGTGAAGTCGCCGCGCAGCGCCGTCGACACGGTGATGTCCCTGATCCGGTGAACCGGGGTCGAACGGTCGATGTGGACGAGTCTGACTTCGGCCTTTCCGTATTGATTGCGACCGAGAATGATTGCCATCGTGCCTCCCGAAAATCCGGCGGGACCAGAATCGGAGTCGCCGGTTCGGCCGGTGTCCCGCCCGGCGCGACATTACCGGTGTCCCGGGTCGGGGCGACGGGCCTGTGCCCGGCTGAAACTCCTCGGGTGCCCGACGAACCGATGAGGGATGGCCATGGGTTACCGACAGAGAGCACTACTCTCCGCGCTCGAGTGCTCGGCAAATAGTTATGGTCGTCTGTTTGACAACAACCAATTCAATGATCGAACTGCCGTGGCTCCAGCTACTGGGTACCGTCGCAATGTGCACGAGCGGCAGGAGCTTGAGACGTGTCGGTCAATAAGGGGGGGGCGCGCTGTGGCGGGTCCATTCAAGTCGCGTGGACCGCTGGCCCCGACCGTTGTGGCGGCAGTACTCATCGGTATCTCTCTGGCTTCGTGCTCACCCCGGTCGGGCGGTAGTCCGGCGCTCGCCGTGCGTACGCCGACCACGCCGCCGACCGCGCAGGCACCGCAGGTCGTCATCACTCCTTCGAACGGTTCCAAGGGGGTCGCGCTCACCAGCACGGTGGTGGTGAGCAGCAGCACCCCGCTGGAGTCGGTGACCGTGAACCGGGGGGCCAGCAGATCCCAGGACACCACCGCGGGCGTCCTGGCCGGTCAGCTCTCCGCGGATGGGCGGACCTGGACGTCCACCGGCGGACTGTTCGCGGACACGCAGTACCAGGTCACCGCCAGAACCTCCGCCGGCGAGGGTACGTCGGGCGCGACGGTCACGGATGCCACCTTCACCACCGCAAACCCCGACCAGACCCTCAAGGTTTCGTGGGTGCCGGTCGACGGGCAGACCGTCGGTATAGGCACGCCGATCACGTTGACCTTCAACGCACCCGTCGTGGACCGGGCGGCCGTACAGAGACGGCTGGCGGTGACCGCGAATCCGCCGGTGAGCGGCGCCTGGAACTGGGCCTCTAACACGGTTGTGCGCTGGCGTCCAGCGCAGTACTGGAAGGCCGGTACCCGGGTGCATGTCGCGGCGAACCTCGCCGGCCTTGCCGTCGGCGCCACCCGTTTCGGCGCGAAGGACCGGGCAACGGACTTCGTCGTCGGCTCAGCCCAGATCAGTTACGTCGACGCCGCCACTCACACCATGAAGGTGTACCGCGACGGAGTTCTGCAGCGGACCCTTCCGGTCAGCCTCGGCAAGCCGTCATCACCGACCATGGACGGCCCGCACAACGTCCTCGGTACCGCGGCGACGGTGATAATGGACTCCGCGACGGTGGGAATCCCGAAGGGTGACCCCGACTACTACTATGAGACGGTCCAGTGGAACGTGCAGTTCACCAGCGGGGGTGAGTACGTTCACTCGGCGCCGTGGTCGGTCGGGGCACAGGGGGAGAACAACGTCTCGCATGGTTGTGTGAACGCTTCCCCCACGGACGCGGAATGGTTCTACCGATTCAGCCGACTGGGTGACATCGTCGACGTGAAGAACACCGGACGTCCGCCGGACACCGCGCAGCTCGGCAACGAGTGGTCGATCTCCTGGGCCCGGTGGGTCGCCGGTAGTGCCCTGCCGCTCACCGGTACCCAGGCCACCGGGTAGCCACCGCAGACGGCGAACCCGGCGGCTGCTCCCGGCCCGACGACGACCCCCACGTCGGGGGGCGGCTCCTGACCGTTTCGGTGCGGTCAGCGCCGGCACGGTCAGTCACCGGAAAGCGATGATCTCCCGGGACGGTTGGGTGAGCAGACTGCCTCGACCATCCCGGGAGACGGGTGAGCAGCTACCCCCCGACCCCATCACCCCGCTGGCGTCCCCGTCGGCGGGGTGATCGCCGTTCCGGCGACGACGGGTGTTCCCGGCTGAGGGCTCCGCGAGGTGCGGGCTCGATAAATCCTGTTAACCACCACCTGGGCCCGCGATGGCGGAACACCGGAACCGCTTGTACGACTGTAGGGGCTCCAGGGGCATATGCGGGGTGTCACGGGGACGTAAAACCGGTACCCGGGTCCGTGAACGTCGTTCCAGGAGTTTCTCGGAGAAGTTTGTTGCCCAGGCCTGAGAATCCGCTTAGTTTTTGCCTTGGCCTGCCCGACGATGCCCGACTCGCGCCGCCACCAGGCGTGAAAAAGGCTATAACCGGAGAGTGACCACTACATAGGGCGAGGTTAAAGAAAAATTTCATATGCATGTGATAGCCGCATCGGGGTAGCCTCCCAGCTGTACGGGCAGGGGACGCGAATGATCGGTTTCCCACAGAAAGGATTGCGAATGAGGATTCGCCGAAAGATAGGAATCTTTGCGGCTTCCACGGGCGTCGTAGCGGCCATGGCCCTGGTGCCGGCGACAGCCGCGTACGCAGACCCGGACAATCCGCGTGTTGATCTTTCCGGTCAGGCCCTGTGTGCAAGTGGTGCGGTGCCGGACTCGTTGACCATCAAGATTGGAACTGAGAGCCGGGGGCTGGCACCGGACCAGAACGGATTCTACAGTACGACCTTCTTCGATGTTGCCACTTTCGGCGAGGCTGGCAAAGCCTTCAAATCTTGTGCGGGTACGACCACGGTCTTTGATTTCATAGAATTCCGCCCGGCTGTCCAGGGTAGCACCTCTGATCATAGGAACTTTTTCGGATAGTAGACACGGCGGCTGACCAATACGGCCAGTTCCCTGCTCGTCGATCAGGATGAAGTGGCCTCCATCGGCTTCGACCGGCGCCGCCACCGACGGTTACCGGGATGCGATGATCTCCTGGGATGGTTGGGTGAGCAGACTGCCTCGACCATCCCGGGAGATCCGCGCGAACAGCTACCCACCGGACCGGACCGTTGCGCCGGCGTCACCGTCCGCGGGCTCTTCAGCCCCCCGGCAACGCTGGCTTCGACGGTTGGTCGGGCATGTCCTGCGGTACCGCCGCAACGTCATCTGGGCTTTCGGCGCCGCGGTGCTCGGCACCACGATCGCCGCGGTCACGCCGCTGATCGAACGCGCGGTGATCGACAACGTTATCGTCGACCACCGCGATCCGCTCGCCCCCTACGTGATCGCACTGCTCGCCGCCGGGGTGCTGCGCTTCGCGGCCGGCTTCGTCCGCCGTTACGTCGGTGGACGCCTTTCCCTCGACGTCCAGTACGACCTGCGGGACGCGGTGTTCGCCGCGCTCGCCCGCCTCGACGGTGCCCGCCAGGACAGGGTCCGGACGGGCCAGATCGTCAGCCGTTGCATCTCCGACGTCACCGTCGTGCAGGGCCTGCTGTCGTACCTGCCGTTCCTGAGCGGCAACGTCCTGCTGTTCGTACTCTCGATTGCGATCATGGTGGTGCTCTCGCCGCCGCTCACCCTGGTCGCGCTCGCCGTCGGCCCGCTGCTGTTCCTCATCGGGATCCGGGCCCGGCGCACCGTCTTCCCCGCGACGTGGGCGGCGCAGCAGCAGGCCGGCGAGGTCGCGGGTGTGGTCGAGGAGGCGGTCGCGGGCGTCCGGGTGGTCAAGGGCTTCGGGCAGGAGCACCGGGAGCTGGCCAGGCTCGCGGCCTCCGCCCAGGTCCTGTTCTCCCTGCGGATGCGGGCGGTTCGCTTCACCAGCCGGTACGCCCCGGCGCTCGCGGCGGTGCCGGCCCTCGGGCAGGTGGGGGTGTTGGCCTTCGGTGGATGGCTGGCGCTGCGCGGCAGCATCAGCCTCGGTACCTTCCTTGCGTTCAGCACCTACGTCGGCGAGCTCGTCGCGCCGACACGCATGCTCGCGGGCCTGCTCGTGGTGGGGCAGCAGGCCCGGGCGAGTGCGATCCGGGTGTTCGAGGTCATCGACACCCACCCGTTCGTCACCGAGCGGCCGGACGCGACCGGTCTCGGCCGGGCGAGGGGAACGGTCGAACTCGACAACGTCACCTTCGGCTACACCCCGGACCAGCCGGTGTTGGCCGGGGTGAGCCTGCGGGTCGAACCCGGCCGGACGCTCGCCCTTGTCGGGACGTCCGGGTCGGGCAAGTCGACGGTGGCCGCGTTGCTGTCCCGTTTCTACGATCCCGACGCAGGCTTGATCCGCATCGACGGCCACGACGTCCGGGACCTGACCCTGTCATCGCTGCGGGCACAGCTCGGGGTGGTGTTCGAGGACAGTTTCCTGTTCTCCGACTCGGTTCGCGCCAACATCGGCTACGCCCGGCCGGACGCGGACGAGGCGTCGATTGTGGCCGCGGCGCGGGCGGCCCAGGCGGACGGCTTCATCCGGGATCTCCCGGACGGGTACGACACCGTCGTGGGCGAGCAGGGGCTGACGTTGTCAGGCGGGCAGCGCCAGCGGATCGCCCTGGCCCGAGCCCTGCTCACCGACCCGCCTGTGCTGATCATGGATGACGCGACGTCCGCGGTCGACGTCCGGGTCGAGGCCGAGATCCACACCGCGTTGCGGGAGATCATGCGTGGACGGACCACTCTCCTGATCGCGCACCGCCGTTCCTCCCTGCACCTGGCCGATGAGATCGCCGTGCTCGACGCGGGACGCCTGGTCGATGTCGGCACCCACGAGGAGCTGACCGCCCGGTGCCCGCTGTACACGTTGCTGCTGTCCGGCCCGACCCTCGACCGCCCGAGCATCGGCGTGGCCGTGGATGCGGCCGTGGCCGTGGATGCGGCCGTGGGCATGGATGCGGCCGCGGGCGTGGATGCGGGCAGCTCGCGGGTCGACGGGGTCACGCCGTCGCGGTGGGCCGGCGATACCCGTGCGGTCGCTCCGAGGGTCATGCCCCGCCCGCGTCAGGCCCCTGCTGGGACCCCGGGTGGCGGCCGGGCCCGCGCAGTCGGCGGTGGCCCGTTCGCGGACCTGCCCGCCACCCCCGAACTGCTCGCGCGGGTCGACGCGCTCCCGCCGGCGACCGAGCCGGTCGGAGTCCGTGAGGCCGATGCCGCCGCGTCCGACCCGGCTTTCTCCCTGCGCCGTCTGCTGCGTGGCGTCCACGGACTGCTCGGCCTCGGCCTGCTGCTGGTCGCGCTGGACGCGGCCGCGGGCCTGACCCTGCCCGCCCTGGTGCGGCACGGGATCGACGCGGGGGTGTCCCGGACCGCGGGCACGGTGCTGTTCGTGACGTCCACGGTGGCGCTGGTCGTGGTCCTCGCGGACTGGGCTGTGCAGATCGCCCAGAACAGGGTGACCGGGCGGATGGGGGAGCGGCTGCTGTTCACCCTGCGGGTGAAGACGTTCGCCCAGCTTCAACGGCTCGGGCTGGACTACTATGAACGCGAGCTGTCCGGGCGGATCATGACCCGGATGACCACGGACGTCGATGCCCTGTCGACGTTCCTGCAGACCGGCCTGACAACCGCGGTGGTCGGCGTCCTGTCGTTCGTCGGTGTCGGCGTCGCGCTGGTCGTCCTGAACGCCCGACTGGCGCTGGTCGTGCTGCCGATGCTGCCGATCGGGATCGCCGTCACGCTGGTGTTCCGGGTGAAGTCATCCGCCGCCTACACCGAGTCACGGGAGCGGGTCAGTGCGGTCAACGCCGCGTTCCAGGAGAACCTTGCCGGCATCCGGGTCGTGCAGGCGTTCCGCCGCGAGGAACGCAACCAGGCCGACTTGCGCGGTCTCGCGGAGCACTACCGGGCGTCCCGGCTGCGGGCGCAGCGGCTCATCGCCCTGTACTTCCCGTTCATGGAGTTCTGCTCGGAGCTGGCGGCGGCGCTCGTCCTCGGCGCCGGCGCGGGGCTCGTCGCGTCCGGTTCGCTGACCACCGGCGGGCTCATCGCCTACCTGCTCTACATCGACCTGTTCTTCTCGCCGCTCCAGCAGCTGTCCCAGGTGTTCGACGGCTACCAGCAGGCGAAGGTGGGGTTGCGGCGGCTCTCAGACCTGCTGCGCACCCCGACGTCCACCCCGCAGTACCCCGATCCGGTGCCGGTGGGCCGGCTCGAGGGCGAGATCGACCTGGTCGACGTCGGGTTCCGGTACCCGGGAGCCGGCCGCCCGGCACTGGACGGGGTGAACCTGCACGTTGCCGCGGGGGAGACCGTCGCCCTGGTCGGCGAGACCGGCGCCGGGAAGTCCACCGTGGTCAAGCTGGTCGCCCGTTTCCACGATGCGATCGGCGGCACGGTGCGCATCGACGGCACCGACGTGACCCGGTTCGACCTCGCCGGTTACCGCCACCGGCTCGGGGTCGTACCGCAGGAGCCGTTCCTGTTCTCCGGGACCGTGCGCGACGCCATCGCCTACGCCCGCCCGGACGCCGACGACGGCGAGGTGGAGGCGGCGGCCCGCGCGGTCGGGGCACACTCGATGATCGTGCGGCTGTCAGGAGGCTACCTGCACCCGGTCGGGGAACGTGGCCGGGGTCTGTCGGCGGGGCAGCGCCAGTTGCTGGCGCTCGCGCGGGCGGAACTCGCGGACCCTGACATTCTGCTGCTGGACGAGGCCACCGCCTCGCTCGACCTGGCCACGGAGGCGGCGATCACCGCGGCCACGGACCGCCTCGCCCGGCGGCGGACCACCCTGGTGGTGGCGCATCGGCTGACCACCGCCGCCCGTGCGGACCGGGTCGTGGTGATGGACGGCGGTCGGATCGTCGAGCAGGGCACCCACGGCGAGCTGGTGCGGGCCGGCGGTAGGTATGCGCAGCTGTGGGCGGCGTTCAACGGCGAGGACGGGCAGGTCGGCACCGGTGCTCCGGCCGTTGCGGACGGGTCGGCCCCGGACCGGACCCGTCTGCCCGCCGCTATGGACGGGTGAGGATCGGGTCGTCGGCAGGCGGCACGTTCACGGATCTCGACTTCGGGATCTGTGCAACCTCGGCGAGTCCTGGCCCGTCGTACTGGGCGTACAGGATCCATCCGCCAGGCGGATGACCCGTCGGCGACACCCTGCGAGATCTTCCTGCTATGGAAGGTGAGGTGGGCAGATCAGGTGAGGAGACACCGACGCACACCTTCCTGGTGGTTGCGGTTTCGCGCAAGGCCGTGGATCGAATCCGGTTGCGGCATCATCGGCGCGGGACTGGTCATCACGTCCGCCGTCATGTCTGTGGACTGGGGAGAGGTACGGCAGGCGGTGCTGATGCCCGCTGTCACAGTGACGTCCGGTCCGGTGACGCCCGACAAGGCGCTGTCCGCCCCCGCGGCCGTTCAGCCCGAGGCCGCAATGCCTGGAACCGTCGGCGCCGCCACGCCGACGGCCGGCACCGGATCGCCGCCCGCGGGGACGTTACCGCCCGCGGGGACGTTACCGCCCGCGAGGACAGTGCCACCTGTGATCCCGACCCGCATCGGTCAACCCACGACCGTGACAACGATCGTCGTGACGACGCGGCCGTCACCGTTGCGGATCGTCCAGACCGTCGAGCCCCTGCCCGTTCAGACCCGGCCGCCGCCGACTTCTGTCCCACCGGTCACGCCCACGCCATCGATCGGCCTTCCCGTGCCCACGCCGACGGCCCATCCCTGACAGGGCGGACACACCCCGGTTGCGCGGCCACGTGTCCGGCCACGTGTCCGGCCACGTGCCCGGACACGTCTGCGGCCGCACGACAGCGGGTGTTCGTCGTATGGTCTGGCTGAACGGTGAACCGTACACGTCGACCCTGGCATTCATGAAAGCAGGCGGCTGGTCATGAGTGTCGGAACCACATCCCCGGCGCTGTCGTACCGCTGTGCTCCGTGGACCCAGGAGCAGGGTGTGGACCCGATCGGCTCCGCTCTCACCTGCGACACCTTCGTGCTTGTGGAGATACCACCGCCATGGCCACACGACGTGAGCGAGATACCGGCCTTCGCCGAGGTGATGCGCCGGGGCCTTCGCCGTACCCGGCTGCTCGCCGCCGCGCCGGCCGATGACCCCGGGGGAGACCCGGCGGGCAGGCCCGCTGATCGTCTGGACCCGAGAGCTGGCGTGCTGGTCACGCTGTGGTGCCGCCAGGCGTCGAACAGGTTCCGGGGTACCGACCACATGGTGCCCCACGACCGTCTTGCCGAGGGGCTTGTGCGGCTTCTGAGCGGCGTGGACGCCCTGGGCATGAATGATCGTGGCGTGGACGCCCTGAGCGTTGATGACCTGGGTATGAGCACTGCGGCGCGCACCGCGCCTGCCGAGGTCCTGCTGTGCGGCCATGGTGTGCGTGACCGTTGCTGCGGCCGGGAAGGGGTCCGCCTGCAGCTCGAGGTGGCATCGGCCTGGCCCGGCGTGCGGGTCCGCCGCTGTAGCCACACCGGCGGTCACCGGTTCGCCCCGACCGGGTTCACCCTTCCCGACGGGCGGGCCTGGGGGTTCCTCGACGCCGCGGCCCTCGACGGGATCATCGGTCGCGGTGGCCGGCCCACCGATCTGCGCGGCAGGTACCGCGGTACCACCGCGCTCGACCGGTGGGGCCAGGTGGTGGAGCGGGAGCTGTTCGAGCGGTTCGGCTGGGGCTGGCTCGATCACGAGCTCATCTCGGCGCGCACCGAGGTCGCTGACGGCGGGCGGACGGCAACCGTGGAGCTGGCCTGGCAGGGACCGGCCGGGTCGGGAACAGCCACCGCGTCGGTCGAAGTGGTTCGCGATGTCCCCGTCCTGGTGTGCGGTGAGCCTCCGGAGCTTGCCGAGAAGACAAATCCGGAACTGGCACTACGGTCGATCACGATCAGTTCTGACCGCGAGCAAGGAGCCCGGGTATGAGCGTCAGCGGTGCCCCGGTCTCACCGGCGCAGGTCGTCAGGGCGTACTTCGAGGCGAACGCGGCGTTGGACGCGGACGCGGTCGGCGCCCTGTACGCGCCCGCCGGCGAGATGGTCGTCAACGGCGTCCTCCTCCGAGCAGGCAGGCAGGCCATCACCGAGCACTACCGGCAGTGGATGACCGCTTTCGCGCCCGGTGACATCGCAACTGTTCTCGGGTCGATCCTGGTCGACGGTGAGCACGCCGCCGTCCAGGCGGAGGCGGTGACCCGCGGCGAGTCGACGTGGCTGGGTGACTTCTTCGTCATCCGGGACGGCCTGATCCAACGGCTGGCGACCTATGTGAACGTCGGCTCCCTCGACGATGCCCTGGCCTCGGGAGCGCGCAAGGGCTGAGGGACTGCCCTCGACATGCTTGTGTCATCGCGTGGCCGGTAGGTTGCGTGGCCGGTAGGGGGTGCGGGATGGCCGTGGTTCTGCAGCTGGCCGTGGCGATCGTGGCCGAGATCGTCGGCACCACGTCGTTGCGGGCCTCCGACGGATTCACCCGGCTGTGGCCGTCCGTGCTGGTGTGCGTCTGTTACCCCCTGTCGTTCTACCTGCTGTCCCTGGTGCTGCGGCAGCTCTCGATCGGGGTCGCATACGCGGTGTGGTCGGCCGTGGGGACCGCCGCTATAGTGATCATCGGCGTGGTTGCCTACGGGGAGTCGCTGACCGCGATCCGGGTCATCTCACTGGTTCTCGTCGTGTTGGGCGTTATCGGCCTGCAGCTCGGTGGGGCCCACCGGTGATCCGGCCCATCGGGTAGCGGCGTTCACAGGTGGTCGGGCCGTCCGTGGCGGGCTCACTGTCCAACGTGGGGTGAGCTCAGTTCGGGTCTGTCGCTCACGGGCCGTCCTTCGCGCGCTCGATGACCTCCTCGTCCGTCAGCGGGCTCCTGGGATGGTGGCTCAGGCACAGCGGTGTCTGCAGCTTCTGGAACGCGAATCCTTCACCCGCGGCGTAGAACTGGCCGACCCCCAGCTGGCCGATGTCCGATGCCTCACCGCCCCTGACCTTGGCCATGTCCTTGGCCGCGTCGATCTGGACCGGGGCGTTGAGCCGGCCGAAGAACTGGGTGGTGGCGTTGCCCGGGATCTGGTTGTGCAGCCCCTTGGGAGCCTGTGTCGCGAAGACGAGACCGAGTCCGTACTTTCGCGCCTGCGACGCGAGCGCCAGGGTGCTCTTTGTACATGGGGTCGATCCAGTTGACGGAGCAAACGTCTGAGCCTCGTCCATCACGAACAGTCCGCCCAGCGGTCGGTCGCCCGCCGGGTTTTTCTTGGCCCAGGCAAACAGCGCCATCTGCAGCTGGTTGACGAAGCTCTGACGCTGTTCGTCGCCGGGGAGCCCCGCCAGATTGATCACTGACACCCGGGCCCGTCGGCCGGCCGGAGGCGTCAGCAGCTCGCCCGGGTCGACAGCTTCCCCCTGGCCGCCGAAGAGCGGATCGGTCACTGTCGCTGCGCTGAGCGTCTGTTCCATCTCTTGTGCGATCTTGCCATCGGGATCGAGGCGCGTCACGCCGTCGGGCAGGTCGGACAACAGTTCGAGGAACGCGTCGAGGCCGGTCCGGTTGCCGCGTGCGAAGAACTCGAGGGCCTGGTGCAGTATCGCCCTGCCCACGCCCGCCTTGCGGGTACTCCCCGCGACGTTTGCTCTGACCGCGAGGGTGGTGACGGCCGCGTCGATCGCGATACCGAACTCATCGGGATCACCGAGCAGGCCCCGGAAGTCCGGTAGCGGCTGAAAGCTCAAGGGCCGACCCCCCTGACGCCGCGGCGTCCACACCACCACGTCCGTCTCCGCCAGGTACTCCTTGGCCAGGACGGCGTCATCCTCGGCCCACTGTGCCGGCGGCTGTAGCCAGGCGTCACCCAACCGGGCAAGGTCGTTGTTGGGGTCCAGCACGATCGAGGAGACACCGCGCAGGGCGCACTCCTCGACCAGACGCCGGATGAGTACCGTCTTACCCGAACCGGAACCAGCGAAGATCGCGATGTGCCTGCGCAACGATTCCAGTTCGACCTGCACCGGCGTCCGGCCGGTCACCGGCAGACCGATCGTGATGCGCGAGGCCCCGGTCGCACCCGTCCCGGCGCCCGGGTCAGCCGCCGTCGGGGCAGGGGCCGCCGTCGGGGCAGGGGCCGCCGTCGGGGCAGGGACCGCCGCGTCGGCGAGGACGGCGCTCAGCAGCTTCGAGTCGCTGG
>NZ_CADDZT010000038.1:85313-90521 GCF_902812655.1 Candidatus Frankia meridionalis
CGGTGAACGCCTCGATCGCCTCCTTCGTGCGGGCGCCGTTGCTCCAGGCTGCGTTGCGTAACAGGAAAAGACGGCGTTTGCCTCCGCTCTGATCGATGCCGGCCATCGTGCAGGCGCCGCGGATCCGGTTGAGCGCGGCGATGGCCTGATCGCTCGTGACCGCACGGAAGGCCCAGTGGATCTCGTCGCCGGTGTTCTCGTCGAGGGTGCGGCGCAGGCGGGCATGCAGGGCGGGCTTCGGCCCCGGCAGCGGATCCCGGGAAAAGGCGTCCCCGTTCTCGCCGTGTTCGGCGATCCAGGCTGTCAGACCGGCCGCGAGAAGCCTCGGAACGACGATGTCCTCCGCATCGGCGACCAGGGCGGCGTCGACGTCGGCGCTGTTCCGGAGTTCGTCGAACCTGAAGTCCAGCGAATCGCGATCCGGATTATGGCCGGGATCCGGATCGATGGGGTCGATGGGGTCGATGGGGTCGATAACCGGGGGCTTGCCGGCTTCCGTCCCGCTGCTTTCCTCGCCGAGCCTTTCCAGCTCCGGAAAATCGTCATTGGCCAGGCATTTCTGGACGTGGTTGTCTATACGTTGGAGTAGGAGCCTCGGTGTATATGACGGGGCATCGGCGAAGGCGGATTCTTTTACCGGCCAGGTTGGATGCGGCGCCTTGAAGTATATCTTCCGGAAGCGATCGGCGAAGCGTTTCTCGACGATCTTCCTACCGATCTCCGGGGTTTCTATCCTGTTCAGGGTGGTGAGTTCACGGAACCGGTCGCTCACCGTGGCAACGGCATGGTCCTTGATGAGGACCCAGGTGTTCGGAAGGCATGCGACTATGCACAGTGTGCGCGCTGTCACGTCACGCAGCACGAGTAGTCCGTCCGCCACCTGGTCGAAAAGCGGGTTGGGGCGCCAGTCGTCCGGTCCGGCCTCCTCGTTCACGACGGACAACGTCGTTTCCGCGACAACCGTGTCTATCTGGTCGATGGCTATTACGCTCGGGCCGGTGAGCGCCAGCAGGCGCGAGATCTCACTGACGATCTGCCGCGCCGGTTTCGCGGGCGTGCGCATGCCCCGGGCCGAGCGTTCACCTGGTTCCTGCTCCTCCATCGACTGGAGGTAGCTCTGGCCGACGTCCTGCGCCGCGAAGTCGGCGGCGCCGTACAGGACCATCGCCCGGAGCGTGTCCTGACACTCCGATCCGAGCTTGCGGTCGAACGTCCGCAGCCCGACGATGAAGTCCTTCAGATGTTCCGGGGTCAGTTCGGTGTCACCGACGACGCCGGCACGCACCGGGTCCGGGACATCGAGCAGCGACGACATCCGCCGGAGGAAGACCGAAAGCTGGGTGCCCTGACCGTCGACGTCGCGCAGCAGGTTCTCCAGCATGGATCCGGCGACGCTTTCCCAGAAGGTCGTCCCGCTCAGGGGACCGACGAGAAAGAAGTAGCCGCCGAGGCTGTGGACCCTCTCCCGTACCCAGCCGAGCAGATGGGTCTTTCCCGCCCCGCGTTGGCCCTGGACGACGATCCCGATGGGACTGGAACCGCCGCTCGCCACCGCGTCGGCCATCCCGGCGTCGATGCTGCGGGTGGCATGGGCGTGCAGCCCCTCCACGTGAACCGACGACCTCTTCCACACGTCCTCCGGCGTGCGGGCCCAGTCGAGCCGCAGAGCGGCGAACGCGTCCCGCTTCGAGGCTGTCATGCGTCCTCGATCGCGAGAAGGTGGTTGTCCTGGCCGCCGATGTTCACCGCCGCCGCCCGGTCCCTGCCGGCCAGCGTCTTCTGGTTCTCCTCGGGTATGAGGCTCACACGCGGGCCGCGGTCCATCCGGCGCAGCGCCGCGTCGACGTCGGCCTGCTCGGCGTCACCGAGCAGGGGACGTAGTCGGGCAAGGCTCACCCAGCTGCCAGGGTGCTTGGCGAGCTGCTGATAGGCGTCCCGGATACGAGCCTCGAGATCGGGCCCGCCGGGGTCGGTCGCAGGTGGCGCCGGTGTCGCCGATTCGGCCTCGGGCGGGGATTCGCCTGCGGGTCGGAAGACGTCGGCGGGGACGAGACCTTCCTGTTCGAGGTAGCGGTTGACGCCAGCCAGCACGGCATACAGCGCACCGACGGCGACGCCACCGCGCTTCGGACGCGGCGCCGACAGTTCCGCACGGCACCGCGCCCACCCGCTGTCGGTCAGCTCGTGAAGAAACGGACGACCCGCACGCCGGCTCTCCACCAGTTTCAGGTCGTTGAGCTTCTTGCGTGAGGCGCCATCGAGCGTCAGACCGTAGGCGTTCTTCAGCTCCGGATTGGAGACCTCGGTGGCCTCGGCCATCAGTGCGAGAAGGATCCCCACCTCACTGCTGGTCAACGTCTCGCTGGGCATTTCCCTATTCCTCCCGCTATCCTTGGCGCCGGGTCCGGATGAAACGCTCGATCCGGAGGAGTACCGCATCCAGATCATGAATGATCTGGGTGTTCGTGAATCGCAGCACGGCGAAGCCGTCCAGTTGGAGGTCCACGTCACGGCGCCGGTCCGCCTCATACCGCGGTATTGCACGGTGTTCCGGACCGTCCACCTCGACGACGCATCGTTCGGCGGACCACAGCAGATCCAGCCGGACCGGGTTGACGAGCGGACCGAAGCGGTAGGTCTGGTTCCAGGCCCGACCCATCGCCCACGGCTGTGCCGCCAGCGCCGTTTCCAGGATCTGCTCGGCCTGGCTCGCCGGATGCGGTCGCCCGGCCAGAGCCGGGTAGCTGATGGACGGAAGTTCGGCGGGGTCGGAATCGGTGAACGTCCGCTGGTCGGTGATTTCCGCGGCCGTCCCGGTCAGGCGCACCGTGGCTGAACAGACCCGGTCGACGGTATGTAACGCAGCGCCCGTGAGCCACACGCCGGCACGACCGTGGTAGGTGAGCCATTCGAACGCCGTCACCAACGACCGTTCCTCCGCGGGCGTGAGCCCGTCGGGCACCTGCACGAGGATGGCGGTGCGAGTGCGGTGGAAACTGGTGGCGACAACCCGGGTCAGTCCGACGGCGCGTACCTCGTCCACGAACTTCGCGGTCGAAGGCTTCCCGCCGGCCAGCGACCGCTCCGCCAGATCGGCGAGAAAAGGCCCGAAATCAGGTGCGGTGGCAGCGGCCCTGCGGGCCAGGACGCGTGCCGCGGCGGTTCCCGCGCCGGCGGGTCCGTCGAGTAACTCCGCATCGGGAAGCCAGGCCGGGAACAGGGCCGTGGCGACCGTGTCCAAGGCGTCCAGCACATTTTTGATCATTGAGGTGGCAGGCGTCATGGCAACCGGTCGGTACCTGACGACAGCGGGCGCATCGTCCGGCAGGGGTTCCAGTGATAATGCGATGGCCTCGGTGCCCGCCTCGGTCAGGCGTACCACGCGATCGAGCGGCAGCTGTGCCCACGACCATGTCACCGCTTCACCCCCGACCGTGATGGCTTTGGCTCCGAAATGGATGCCTACCGCCACGGAGCCCCCGCATCCGGTGACAGGATTTCACACGGTCCGAGCGGCCGATCGACGCACCCGTCGTGAACGCCTCCGCCGTCGTGATCGCTCATTACCCAGCGGGACGACGGGCCGTCGCAGGTTATGGCCGTCCGTAGAGGTCATCGAGTCCGACAAGGATGATGCTGTTGTCCTCGGCGGCGTGTCCCCGGAGTTCAGCACTGAACCCGGCACCGCTGTAGCAGGCGAGTTTCGCGCTCTCAGCTCCGAGGCGTCCCTGCGCGGTGAGCAGGGTGCGGATCCGACGGAGTCGCTCGAGATGGCCCATGCCTATGATCTCGCCCCATTTCGCCTCTCCGATCGCGATCAGGGGCGTGCGGTTGTCGTCGTCGAGACCGAAAGCGACGACGTCCAGTTCGTGGCTGGTCCTGTTCGCCGGGTCGTTGACGGTTCCCGCGCCGACACGGTTGGGGTAGTCATCGAAATGTTCGGTCGTGGCCAGGTACCGGGTCCAGCGGCGGCAGATGTGTTCGAAGTGCGGGCCCAGGACGTTGCCGTCGAACCTGCGCCGGCTGCGTTGCCATAGCCGGGTGGCGTCGCGGGTGTGTTCGAGGTCGGACCAGATCGGGCGCATCACGGCGTGGTAGAAGGTCACGAGTGGTTCGGCGATCCGGAACCGGCTCCGGTTGTCCTTGAAGACATCGGGTTCACGCATGATCATGCCGCAGTCTTCGAGGACGGTCAGCGGATGCGCGAGGTCACCGGATTTGCGGCCCAGATAGGAAGCAATACCCCCGCGGTTCGTATTGCCGGCCGCGATCGCCGCGAGCACCGAATGATACAGACCGGTATCGTGCAGGTCCGGTTCGTCCGCGAGCAGATACCGGGCCTCGCGGAACAGCGGGCTGGCGGGGGAAAGCACGGTGCGGATGACCCAGGGGTCGAAGTCGTCGGGGCCCGCGGGCACGTCGTCGCGGACGAATTCCCGGCGGTAGGCCGGGGTTCCGCCGACGATCGCATTGACCCTGAGGGCGGTGGCCGGGTCGTCGATTCCCCAGAACTCGGCGGCGAGACGGTGGTCCAGGGTCGGTACGACGAGCTCGAGCCCGGCGCGTCCGCGCAGTGGTGCGTTGCCACCCAGCAGCCGGCCCATGAAGGACATGGCTGATCCGCACAGCAGGAGGCGGGTGCGGCTGGTATCCCGTTCCTCGCGCAGTGGGGCGAGTGCGTTCTGGATGATGGACGGCAGGCGCGGATTGGCCTTGGCCAGGTATGGGAACTCGTCGATAACGACGGGGACGCAGCGGTCGCGGCCGAGTGCGAGCAGGGAGTCGATGGCCGTGTGCCAGGTATCGAAGATCAGCGGGGCAGGGGTGTCAAGGTAGTCCGCGAGGACGGCGCCGATCCGGTGGAGTGACTCGCCGTCGGCGGCTTCATCGGCAGCGAAGTAGAAGCCGCCGGTCGCCTGGCACAGCGCCCGGAGGAGGAAGGTCTTGCCTTGACGTCGGCGTCCGGACACGACACCGAGCGTGGCTCCATCGGCCGGATCGGTGGCGAAATCGGCGAGCGCGGTCCACTCGTACTCCCGGTCGAACATTTCGCTCGGCCTGCGCGGTACGCGCATCGCAAAGATCTCCCCGTCCGTACGCCCCGTAGAACTGCACCTATGATAACTGCACCTATGGCAGGCTCTGGCCTGGCGGCATCCGGCGGGTGCACACTCCCACCCCATCCCGGCCGTTCCCGGTGGTCACAAA
>NZ_CADDZT010000038.1:90874-92695 GCF_902812655.1 Candidatus Frankia meridionalis
CCGCAGGCCGGAGGCGCACGCGGTGGGAGACTGGCTGGCTATCCGCGGGTGGGAGCTCGTCTCATTCGACGACCTGGGGTAGCTGGCGAAGCGGCTCCAGTGCGGGGTGCTCCTGTAGCCCGCGTCGGCCGTACAGGGCCCACGTGACAATGGTTGCGATCGCCGGACCGCTGTGACCTTCCAGCCGAAGGGGGGCCGTATCGGCGAAATCGAAGACGACGGACCAGTTCAGCGGTTCCGGGTAAAATGAGCCGATCGCGGCGTAGTAGAAGCTCAGCCATCGTCCGGCCACGTTGCAGATGACTCGCTGGTTGGTGATGATGACACGAGTTGTCTGGTGTTCTCGCCATCGTCGGGCGGCCTCCGCCATGGCCGTGGCACGACGAGATCTGTTCCCAAACGCGGTCAGGGCGTATCCGGCGGCCATGAAGGGAGCGCTACCGAAGAAAAAGCCGTCGACATGGACGTAACGACCGTCCCCACCGTAGTAGCGGGAGTAGGTCGCCGTGAAATCGAGGTACGCGTTCTCATTCGGGTGCAGGACCAGGCCCCAGATGGTGATGGGATGAAGCGGGTTGTCCGCGGCGAGATGATTCAGCAGGTCGCGGGCGCCATCCCAGCTTTCCTTCAGCGCCGCGTGCAGCTGCGCGTCACGTTCGATGACCAGGGTTTCCCCACGGGTGTAAAGGCCGTGAGCGTGGCGGTACACGCGATAGGCGCGCGATCCGTAGATTCCGGTGAAGGCCAGGCTGGCAAGGAAGACGAAGACGATGATGAGTCCGACAATGCCGCGGAGCGTCACCCCAGTGTCCTGCGTATTCCGCTGAGCGTCATCCGATCCCATGGCGGCGAGGGCGATGAACGCGACGATCGTGAGAACGAGGGGAATGAGCCACGACAGGTGCCTCTTCACAGCATCGACTCCATGATCTGGGCGTGTTCGCCGCGCGGATCCGACTCGTAGGGGACCAACCGAGCGGGACCGAGGGTGACTGTATCGGTATATATAAATATGTGTCATGAATTGGTACGTGGTTGGTCCCGTCGGGCCAGGCGACGCTTGGTGTCGTCGTCACTCAGCAGCGCTTCACGGTCACCGTTGGTTCGCGAACCGGGAGTCCCTGATCTCGCCTTGGATGCGAAGGCGGCGTGCTGCCGGCCGAGTCATACCATGTCGCGATGCCAACTCTCTTGATCGTTCACCACACTCCCTCGCCGTCCATGGAGACGATGCTGGAGGCGGTGCTCGCCGGTGCCACCGACGACGCGATCGAGGGGGTGGACGTCGTTACCCGCCGAGCGCTGGCTGCGTCCGTTGTGGACGTGCTCACCGCGGACGTTTATCTGCTTGGGACACCCGCCAACATCGGCTACATGTCCGGCGCGCTCAAGCACTTCTTCGACCAGATCTACTATCCGTGCCTGGATGCCACCGTTGGCCGGCCGTACGCGCTCGTCCCGTCTACAGGGCCTGGTCTGCGCGGGCTGCCGACGTCCGGTTCCGCGAATACCCGTCGTTGAGATGGAGGTTGATAGAGCCGCCAGGCATGGAGGTAAGGACGGGAGTTGCGATGATCGCCATCCCGCCGGGGCAGGTGACGCTGTCGGATCAGCGGATGCGACGCAGGTGGTCGGTCGAGCTTGCGCCGTTCTATCTTGCCG
Source organism: Candidatus Frankia meridionalis (assembly GCF_902812655.1). Lineage (GTDB taxonomy): Bacteria > Actinomycetota > Actinomycetes > Frankiales > Frankiaceae > Protofrankia > Protofrankia meridionalis. The sequence goes on from NZ_CADDZT010000038.1 coordinate 92,537, forward strand.
CGTTTCCGGTCACCCAGGCGCGGTACGCACAGGTCGCCGGTGAGCGGCCGAGCGCTGCTCGTGGGGATCAGCTACCGGTTGAGAGTGTTTCCTGGCAGGACGCCGTCCGATTCTGCAACGCACTTTCTCAATGTGAGGGCTTGACGCCTGCCTACAGCA
>NZ_CADDZT010000039.1:0-1000 GCF_902812655.1 Candidatus Frankia meridionalis
GCCGCAAACGACTTACACCGACCGTCCGGCGACAACCCGCGCTGCCGACTGAACTCCACGAACAGCGTCGGTGTCCCCATCACGGCGGCGCCGCCCACCAGCGCCAGCGAACACTCCCCCGCCCGCAACGCCCGCACCGCCAGATGCAACGCCACCAACGACGACGAACACGCCGTATCCACCGTCAACGCCGGACCCTCAAACCCGAACGAATACGCGATACGACCGGACATGACACTGCCGGTGTTACCGGTCAGCACGTATCCCTCGTAGTTTTCGGCGACCTTCTCAAGCAGTGCGGAGTAGGTCTGCCCACCTGCGCCGACGAAGACGGCTGTCGGCGTCCGCCGCAGCGAGTCCGGGTTCATGCCGGCGTGTTCGAACGCCTCCCAGGACGTCTCCAGCAACAACCGCTGCTGCGGGTCCATCGCCGACGCCTCACGGGGCGAAATATCGAAGAAACCGGCGTCGAACTCGGTGGCGCCTGGGACGAAACCACCTTCCCGCGTGTACGACTTCCCCGGACTGTCCGGGTCCGGGTCGTAGAGATCGGCCAGATCCCAGCCCCGGTCCGTCGGAAATCCGGATATGCCGTCGCCACGCGAGATCAGCAGGTCCCACAGGTCCTCCGGGGTGCGCACGCCGCCCGGGAAGCGGCAGGCCATTCCCACGATCGCAATCGGATCGTCGGTTTCGGCGTCGGGCACTGACGCCCGTCCCGAAGCCGTCGAACTGTCCACCTGGCCGTCGTCACCGGCCAGCGCGGACAGGAGATGGTCGGCCAGATCGGTGGGCGTCGGGTAGTCGAACGCCAGTGTTCCGGGCAGCCGTAGGCCGATCGCGGCCGTCAGACGGTTGCGCAGTTCGACCGCGGCCAGCGAGTCAAACCCCATGCCCCGGAACACCCCGGTCGCCTCGACGGTCTGGCCGGACGGGTGACCGAGGACGACGGCCGCCTCACCGCGCACCAGGTCGAGCATGTGGCGGCGGCGCTCGTCGA
>NZ_CADDZT010000039.1:1025-2383 GCF_902812655.1 Candidatus Frankia meridionalis
TCGACGAGCGCCCCCGCTCCCGCGTCCCGGGGCCGGGTCCGGCCGCGCGAGGACGTCCGTCGGGACGCCGGGACCAAATCCTGGAGTACGGCGGGGGCGCTGTCCGCGCGCCGCAGGGCGGCGAGATCGAGCCGCAACGGCGCCGTGTAGGCGGCGCCCGTCCGCAGGGCGGCGTCGAACAGGGCGAGGCCCTGCTCGGCAGAGAAGGGGATAATGCCGCCGCGCTCGGCGCGCCGACGGTCTGCATCGGACAGGTGCGCGGTCATGCCGTGGCTCTGCTCCCACAGTCCCCAGCCGATCGACGTCGCCGGCAGGCCGGCTGCGGCGCGGTGGGACGCGAGCGCGTCGAGGAACCCGTTCGCTGCCGAGTAGTTGGCCTGGCCCGGCGATCCGAAGATCGCGGTCGCCGACGAGAACAGCACGAATGCCGACAGGTCCAGGTCGCGGGTGAGTTCATGCAGGTTCCAGGCCGCGTCGACCTTCGGCCGCAGCACACGGTCCAGGCGGTCGGGGGTCAGCGAGCCGACCATGCCGTCATCGAGGACGCCGGCGGCGTGCACGACCGCGACGAGCCCGGCGTCAGGGCGGATCGCCGCGAGCGCGTCGGCGAGCTGGTCACGGTCGGCGACGTCGCATGCCGCAAGCTCCACCTCGGCGCCGAGCTCGACCAGCTCGTCGCGCAGCGCGACGGCCCCCGGCGCGTTCGCGCCGGACCTGCTCACCAGCATCAGGTGCCGCGCGCCGTGCCGGACCACCAGATGCCGCGCGACGAGGGCACCGAGCGAGCCGGTCGCACCGGTAACCAGAACGGTGCCAGTGCTGTCACCCAGCAGCGGGCGGGAGACCTCGCGGGCGGGTTCATCGGAGGTGGCGCCGGCTGCGCCACCCGGCATCGTCAGAACGATCTTTCCGATGTGGCGGGCCTGACTGAGGTCGCGCAGGGCATCCACGGCATCACGCACCGGGACGGCCTTGACCTCCGCCGACCTGCGTAGGCCGGCGCGGAATAGCGCGACCAGCTCGTCGAGTATCTGGCCGATGCGCTCATATCCGGCGTCCAGAATGTCGAACGGCAGGTAGCGCGCGTCGGGACGGGCGTCGGGACGGGCGTCGGCGAGCGCGTCAGCCGGCCGGACGTCAGTCTTGCCCATCTCCAGAAACCGCCCGCCGTTGGCCAGCAGGCGCAGGGACGCGTCGACGAAGTCGCCGGCGAGCGAGTTCAGGACGATGTCGACGCCGCGACCGGCGGTGATCTCCGCGAATCGTGTCTCGAAGTCGAGGGTGCGCGAGGACGCGAGGTGGTCCTCGGGGATGCCCTGCGCCCGGACGGCTTCCCATTTCGCCGGGCTCGCGGTCGC
>NZ_CADDZT010000039.1:2990-5003 GCF_902812655.1 Candidatus Frankia meridionalis
GGGCGACCGCGGCCATACCCACGCCGCCGGCCGCCGCATGGATGAGGACCGACTCGCCGGGCTGGGCGACGGCCAAGTCGGCCAGCCCGTAGTAGGCCGTGAGGTAAGCGATCGGGACGGCCGCGGCCTCCGTGAACGTCCACTCCGGCGGCACGTAGGTGAGCAGTTGACGGTCGGTCACCGCCACCGGCGCGATCTGGCCGGGCAGCAGTCCCATCACCCGGTCGCCAGGGGCAAGGTCGGCGACGTCGGGCCCGACCTCAAGCACGATGCCGGCGCCCTCGGCGCCCATGTCCGCCTGGCCGGGATACATGTCGAGCGCGATGAGGGCGTCGCGGAAGTTGAGGCCCGCCGCGGACGTTTCCACCCGCACCTGCCCCGCCGCCAGCGGAACCCGCGCGGCGGGATGCGGCTCGGCCACCAGGTTCTCCAGCGTGCCACGCCGGGACACGCTCAGCCGCCACGGTGAGCCGTCCTCGGGGATGGCGAGGCCGGCCCGCGCCCCGCCGGGTGTTCCGGTGGACACGCCGCGCGGCGCTCCGGACGCATCGATCCGCGCGAGGCGCGGTGCCAGGACGCGACCACCGCGCAGGGCGCACTCTCCATCGGCCAGTCCCTCGACCACGGCCGCGAGCCCACGCCAGGCGGGCGGTGCCGTGTCCGCGGCTGGGTCAAGGTCCACCAGTGCGACGCGCCCGGGGTGTTCGGTCCGCGCCGACCGGGCGAGGCCCCACACGGCGGAGCGGGCGAGGTCGGCGACGGCCGAGTCGGGGCCGGTGGCCACCGCTCCCCTGGTGACGACGGTAAGTGTCGCCGCGGCGAAGCGCTCGTCCACCAGCCACTCCTGGAAGAGGAGCAATGCCCCGTTGGCGGCGGCGTGGACGTCCCGCGTGGTGATCGGCGTCGGTCGGTCGAGGTAGGGGGCCATCACATGCGCGGGCACAGGGGAACCCGCATCGATCGCCGCCCGCAGCTCGCCCAGATCGCGGTAGGCCGGCACTCCCCCGCCATCGACGTCGCCGACAAGGACGATATGACCGGTTTCGCCGACTGGGCGGGGATGGACATCCACCCAGTCCAGCCGGTGAAGCCACTCGAACACCGATTCGGCGCGAGCGGTCGCGGCGACCCGGGGGTCGGCGACCGCGCGCAGTTCGAGCGAGTCCACGACGAGAACCGGTTCGCCCGTGGCGTCCGCGGCGACGATGGCCAATGAGCCGCGCTCGGCACGGGAGATCCACACCCGCAGCACGTCCGTCGCCGACCCGAGCAGGGTCACGCCGCTCCAGCTGAACGGCACGCGTGCCTGGTCGTCGTCACCGAACAATCCGGGAAGGGCCAGGACGTGCAGGGCGGAATCGAGCAGCGCCGGATGGATGATGTATGCCTCATCGGTGTTCCGCCGGTCGTCGGCGAGCTCGGCTTCGACGAAGATCTCCTCACCCCGTCGCCAGGCGGACCGCAGCCCCTGGAAGGTGGGGCCGTAGTCGAAGCCGGCTTCGCGCAGAAGGTCGTACAGGTCCGCGACGTCGACGCTCTCGGCCCCGGACGGCGGCCACTCCCGCATGAGCTCGCCGGGAACGTCCCGCGCGGCGGTTTCGATCATGCCTACCGCGTGGCGGATCCACTGTGAGTTGGTGGCCTCAGCGGACTCCGAGCGGGAGTGCACGCTCACCGCTCGCCGGCCCGAGGAGTCGGGGCGGTTCACCACGACCTGTATGTCGACCGGCTCGCGGGCTGGAAGAGCGAGCGGCGTGTGCACGGTCAACTCGGCCAGCCGATCGCACCCGACCTGCTCAGCCGCGGCGAGGACGATGTCGAGGAACGCGGTCCCGGGCAGGATCGCGGCCCCCAGGATCGTGTGCTCCGCCAGCCACGGCTGGGTGCCGCGGGAGATACGGCCCGTGACGACAAGCTCGTCCCGATCGGCGATGCTGACCGAAGCCCCGAGCATCGGGTGCGCAAGGCCGCCCGCGCCCGCCGAAGGCGTCTCGCCGTCATGGCTGATGTCGA
>NZ_CADDZT010000040.1:0-15696 GCF_902812655.1 Candidatus Frankia meridionalis
AGTAATTGCAGGCCCCACATAAGCTTGTTTCGCTCGCTAGCCGTAAACCGCTGGCATTGTGTGGTCCAGCGGACGAGAATGCTCACATGACAGACAGCACTTCAGCCGATTGGTCACCGGCCGACAACCCATATGCCATCGCCGTCTCAGAGGCGCAGTGGTGGCAGCGCGCTACGCAGTTGGCCGTCCAGCGCCTCGGAGACCCTGACGACCAACGCATCTCGTGGTTCAGCTCCCGTCAGATCGACGCGCGGCAGCTTGTCTTCGCCCTGCGTCAGCTCCTCAACGCAGAGCAGCTCGAACAAGTCGCACTCAAAGCCCTTGGCATCGACCCCATCGCGGGCAACGCGCTTGCCCAGGCCCGGCAGAAGTTCGAGGACGCGCTGCCTGGCATCAAACATATGCGCGACGCCCTTATGCACTTCGACGAATGGTCGCGAGGAGAAGGACATGGCCCGCAGAAGGATCGCGTCAAAGCCGGCGAGGCACTGCGCGATGTGGCGCGTGAGTACTGGGGCTTCGCCTATGACCCTAGTGCGGGCACCGTTTCCCTTGGTCCCTACACGATCCACGTCGATATCGCGGACCAGGCCGCTGCCGAGCTGTCCCATGCGATCTATATGGCGGCCCGTGAGGTTGACAAGAAGAACACTACCGAGCTGCGTGTAAGGACCGTTACTTCGCTCACCGATGCTGGAATCCTGTGCAACTCACCCGAAGACACACCGTTGAAGGTCTCTCCCGGCGGCGACGGGCGGATTTGGCTGTCGCTTGACGTCACGGCAGATTCCGACGAGGACGGACGTCGGGAGCTGGCCGAGCAGATCGTCAGCGCTCTCGCCACCGCAGGGCTGCGTCTCGTCTCGCTGGTGCAGACGGCGGGCTCGGGGCCAATCGAGCGATTCGCCCGAGGAGAGACCCTATATGCGGAGCCGAATACCTGAATCTGAGACCGGCTATTCGTAGTGCCGACGCTCTTTGCACCTAAATATAGATCACGGCGCATCAATCGTAAGTGCTAGCCTCGAAAATTCACGCCGTGATCGTTAACGGTTCGGATCTTGCGGCTGGACGCTGTTGATGTTTGTTTCGGGGTTCGGGCATGAGGACGGCCCGGGTGTCGCCCCGGTCGGCGCCGGCTCCACGGGCCGGGCGGGTCCCTCTCGTCTCGTCGGGTCGGCGGGGTGAATGTCAGGTGGGTGCGGGCAACGCGAAGATCCGCATGAAAGCAGTGCGCAGCGCATCCACCCACGGCCAGTTCTCCGGTAGTCGCAGCCGGCGTTGACGCTGGCCGCGGATAATCCGCCCGGCCGTGTGCAACAGCCGGTAGCGAACTGTTTTCGGTTCGGCTTTCGCCAGCTCTCCGTCCAAAGCGAGCAGCGCCAGCCACGCCAGCAGGTCACAGGCGAGCGCGACCGCGGCACACCAGGCGGAATTGACCGCGAACGATTTCGAGGGCATGCGCCGCAGCCCGGTGGCTTTCCCGCAGCGGATCCTCGACTCGACCCGCGCCTGGACCCGGTGGCAGGCCTCCACCAACTGGATATTCCGGTCGGGCAGGCTGGTCGCGGTCAGCTGGAACCGGAACCCCTCGTGCTGCTCGAACAGCGACAGCTGGGCGCCCGGGTGCGACCGTTCCCACCGGGCGATGATCCGCATATCCTTCGGCCAGTCCTTCAACTGGTCCCTCGCCCGGCCGGTGCGGTACAGGCCGGTCAGCTCGGCGACCTCACCGTTGTCCCGCGGCTCACCCTCGGCGTCGACCGCGGGAGCCCACACCCGTCCCGGGACCTTCCCGATCGCCTGCCGGCCCCGTTCGTCCAGGTCGAACCCGACCGCGTAGTACACCTGCCGGTCAGGATCTTCGTTCAGCTCCGCGATGTGATCGACCAGATCATGACTCGCCCCCGCCCCGTCCACGGTGACCAGGATCTTCTTCCGGTACCCGGCGGGCAGCTGCCCGATCGCCGCATCGAGAACCTCAATGTTATCCGCCGCCGTGTTCGCCCCCGCGTTCCCCGGCCGCAACTTTATCGCCAAAAGCCCGCCGGTATTGTCACACCAGGCCATCATCGGATGATGCCCGAACGTCTTCTTAAACGTCCGAGCCGCTTTCTCCTTATCCGAATGTGCCAGCACCAGCGACGCATCCAACCGGATCACGATCATATCGCCGAGGTCCCTGCCCGCCACCGTGCACGGCGGTATCCGCCCGTGCCGGGCCACGATCTGCTCCCACACCCCCACCCGCGCGGCGGCCCGCGCCGCCGTCACCGCCGTCAACCGCTCCGCATCCACTTCCTTCAACACCCGCCACGCCGTCGGGACCGACGCGACCGCCCCGAACAGTTCCCCCTGGTCTGCCAGTGTGGCAATGTCCTTGATCCGGGTGCTGCCGTCCGCGATCCCGACCGCGATATCCGTGAACACCCTGCCACGATCATGCAACGGGAACTGCCGGGTCCCGGCCAACGCCTTCGACAACGCCCCGGTCACCCCGACCCGGTCCGCCAGCAGCCGCACCGCCGCCGTCCCCACATGCGAGACGACGTCCCGACCGCCGACCTCAACCGCCAGCCCCCGCGACCACCCCGTAGCATCCACCTGGAAAGTGCCTCTCGACTCGGGCTCGGACACGGACTTCAGACACCCGCATCCTCCCAAGTCAGAGGCACTTTCCCATCACCGGGGCACCCCCCAGGACAAGATCACAACTGCCCGGGGTGAACAGCCGAGGCTAGAGATCACTGTCACTGCCGTACTAGAGATCAGGCGGTTAGCGGAGGTGGAACGGGATCGCCTCGGTCATCCCTATCTCGGCGACGAGCATCTGCTGCTCGGAGTGCTCGCACACGCCGCGAACCCGGCCGCGGCGATGCTGAACGAGCGGGGACTGGACCTGCCGACCGCGCGGGCGGAGATCGCGCGGATCGTGGCCGAATCCGGGCCACTCGCCCGGGACGACACCGCCCTGCTGCGGGAGTTCGGCGTGGACGTGGCCCGGATGCGCCGCCAGCTGGAGGCGACCTTCGGCACGTTGGCGGTGCACGACGCGGCCCGACGGGTACGCCTGCGGCCCTGGTGGCGCGGACGATCCCAGCACAACCCGCTGTGCGGACCGCTATATCTGATCAAGCGAGCGCAGCTCATAGCCTGCACCACCGCAGGCACACGCGGTGAAACCGAGATCCGCCCCGAGCACCTGCTTTATGGTGTCCTGCGCGTCGCGCGCGACCCGCTCGGCTCCGGGCTCGGCCGCCGTGGACGCCGCGACGCCAGCCGCGTGGGCCTGCGTGTCGGCGCGGCCCATCCAGTCCGGCTGCTGCTGACCGGGCAGGGAATCGACGTGGACCGGCGCAGCGAAGATCTACTCGGCGACCTGATCGGCCGAAGGGAAGGGCATCCGTGACGACAGCTGCGACCACGACCGAGTCAGACGCCGCCGAGCCGCTGACGTGCTGGTGCTGCGGTGGCACCTACCACGAGCCTGACCTGGTCCGGCTCGGGAACCATCCCGAGGTCGGGGTCTGCCTGTCGTGCGCGCACTTCCTGCATCAGCAGGCCCGGGGGCGGGAGGACGCGCTGCGCCCCTCGCCGGCCTCCCGGCTGCGTGATGGGCTGCGGGCTGGCCGGCGTCTGGTCATCCGGTGGCGGTGGCATCAACACCCGGTCATCGGCCGGCCGTTGCGCTGGTTGGGCCGGCGCCTGCCGTAGATCACCTCGTCATTTGTGCCTGTCCGGTCAGCGCGGCACCGTCGCATTGCGATGACTGCGCCGGCGGCGACGGTGACGCCGCCAGCAACGCGAACAGGTTAAGGTTCGTCGCGGTCGATAGCGGCCAGCGGATCAAGCGCGTGGCGAAGCTGGGCCAGCGACGGTGACCCGGCCAGGCGGCCAGCCGCGTCACGGTAAAGCCGACACGACAGGCTTGCCGAGCGGCCCGGCTCAGCAAACGGATCGACGCCGTCGACGAGCAGGGTCGGTGAGCCAGTCATGCCCACCTCCGCCGCCAGATCCGCACTGTCGACCACACGGAGGGTGACAACACCCTCGGCGGTTATCAGGCGACCGATCCGGTCCTGGAGCGTCGCGACGTTCGGGCAGTCCGGGACGTGCAGAATCGTCAACCTCATCAGCGGTGTCCCTCCCCAACTCCCCTCGATGTCGTCGGCATGCAGGGCATCCAGCTGGCTGCGCCAGTAGTACCTCGAACGCAAACGCTCCTACAGCGACATCGCCGCCGAGCTCGGCGTCCTGGACATGACCATCATCGAGCGAGCGCGACGCTACGGCATCCCGGCGTCACCAGCCGCCCGGAACTGCTGCACACCCTTGGCTCAGATATCCCTGCCGACGTCCGCCGCGCCGTCGAAGGCGGCCTCGCCGGCTGGCACCGGCTACACCGCTTCCAGATGGCGATGACCTTCCCTACCATCAACACCGCCGCCGATCATCTCGGCGCTGATCAGGCCGCGCTTGTCCGCCAGTTCCGCCGCCTCGAACGCGACATCGGAGCCCCGCTGTTCTACCGAGCTACCCACGCCCAGCCGATGCGTCCCACCCCACGCGGCCAAGCACTCCTGCGGGCACTCACCCGACCCGAAATCCGCGCTCACATGACGAACGCGAAGAAGAAATGACAGCGTCCACCCCCGACAGCCGTGCACAGCCCGGCGCCTGAAGGGAAACACGATGGAAGTCGAGAAGAACGGGGTCACAGCACGTTACCCGAGCCTCTGCCCGGTATGCTCGGCGCCGATAGCCGTCGGCGACAGAATATACCCCCGCCGACCCCACGGCTGGGTATGCAGCACATGCGCCCGTGTCCTGGAATCCCAGCCGCCGACCGCCGCGGAAGTCCTCACTAACCTCGCTCATTCGTGTGCCCAGCAGACAGCGGGAGGTGACGCCGTGTGAGCGGCTGATCTGGTTGTCGTCAGCTCGTCGTCGCTTGCCGGTGGGAGTCCGGTCCGGGTAGCTGCCAGGAGGCCCGGTAGCAGGATGGCGGCTCAGTCCGGTAACGGGTCGGGTCGAAGCCCAGCGTCGAAAGCCCTGCAAGGGGGAGCGACTGGACGGTCCGTAGCATGACGCGAAGCCTGCCGCCTCGTTATGGGCCCGTTTTGGCGGGAAACAGGGAGTGTCGAGCCGCGGAATTCACGGTGAAGGCCACGGAAGCGGTGTAGATCCTGGATGTGCAGCCGTGAAGGACTCCTCGGGGTATGGGGCGCGGAACGTTCAGATAGTGGCGGCGGGAACTGGGGAGACCCTGCCCGGCCTGGCGGCGCCGCGATGCGGTCGCCGGAAGCATGCGGTGTCCTATAACCGATGACCTCGGGAAGTGGGCGTCGTGTCGGGTGGGGAGTCGAAGGCGGCCATAGTACCGGTTGAGCCGAGTGGACAACAGAACCACCGGTGATGGGAAGGGCCGCTGCTTCGTCGGTGCGTTTCGATGTGAGGAAGAGCTGGTGAGTGCCCTCGTGGCTAGCTCCACCGAGCAAGACAAGGTTCAAGCCTTGCAGCGGACGCTGTACCGGGCGGCCAAGGCTGATCCCGGGCGACGGTTCCATGCGCTCTATGACAAGGTCTATCGCGGCGACGTGTTGGAGCGCGCGTTGGTTCGGGTGCGTCGCAACGGCGGCGCGCCTGGTATTGACCGGGCCACGATCGCTGACGTCTAGAGGTACGGGGTGACCCGGATGTTCGATGAGCTGAGCGCGGACCTGAAAGCGGGGCGGTGGCGCCCGATGCCGGCGCGCCGGGTATTCATACCGAAGCCCGGCTCGACCGAGCAAAGGGCGTTGTCGATCCCGACGGTCCGCGACCGGATTGTGCAGACAGCGGCAAAGATGATCCTTGAGCCGGTTTTCGAGGCTGATTTTCTGTCGTGTTCGTTCGGGTTCCGGCCTGGGCGGGGTGTGCATGATGCCTTGCAGGTGCTCATTGATGAGTGCTGCGGGGCCGGCGGTGGGTGGTAGAGACGGATATCGCTAACTGTTTTTCGGCGATTCCGCATGACCGGTTGATGGATGCGGTCGAGGAGCGGGTGAGTGACCGGCACGTCCTGATGCTGTTGCGGAGCATGTTGCGCGCGGGAGCGATGGAGGACGGGTCGGTCCGTCGTGAGGTGACTGGAACGCCCCAGAGTGGTGCAGTTTCGCCGCTTTTGGCTAACGTCTACCTGCATCGGTTGGACCGGGTGTGGAGAGACGGCGGCCATGAGGGGGTTTTGGTCCGTTATTGCGATGACCTGGTAGTGCTGTGTCGGTCCCGGCGGGACGCTGAACGGGCTCTGGTTGTGCTGACAGCGATCTTGGCCGATCTCGGTCTGGAGCCGAAGGCGGCCAAGACTCGTATCGTTCACCTGGCCGAAGGCGGTGACGGCCTGGATTTTCTTGGCTTTCACCACCGCTGGGTGCGGGCGACGTCTCCACTGTCGCGACACGTCCTTTTCCGGCTCTCCGCTGTTGGCTGGAAGCCGTCTCTGACCGACCACATTCCGTAACATTCATCGGTGACGGAACGTAGCTACTCTGGGTCCGGACGAAGAGGCGCACCCGCTCGCTGAAATGATCGCTCTTACCAAGGAAAAGATCATCAAGTGAACGGATGCGCGTGTTCCAGGGTATGGGTTGTGTGCTGGGCGGGTTGCTGCGGCTGCCGGCCGGTCTTGAGGTCGAGCTGGTCGAGCGGGAGGCGGACGGATCGTTCTGCGTGCACGCGCGGACGGCTCCGGGGGTCGTGGTCTGCTGCCCGCGGTGCGAGGCGCCGTCGGGGCGGGTGAAGGAGCCCGCCGGGCAGACGGTGGCGCATCTGGCGGTCGTCCCGGTGGCGGTGACCTGGCACAAGCACCGGTTCTGGTGCGACAACGATGCCTGTGACCAGGTTGTTTTCACCGAGGGTGGGCCGTTGGCCGCCCGCGGGGGGACGGTGTCGCTCTCAGCGAAGGACACCATGGGCCACCTGATCGGCGACTGGCTCGTGCCGGTAGACGTCGTCACGCGGGCGGCCGGGATCGGCTGGCACACCGCGCACGGCGGCTTCATCGCACTGGCCGCCTCGGAGGGGACCGTGGTCACCGTCCCCGCCGCCCAGGCCGGACCCGGCGAGGCCACGACCGACGACGACGCCGGCGACGACGACCGCAGCGGTGTCGAGGCTGGCGTCGGGGAGGTAGGCGAGTCGGCGGCTGGCCGGGAGGGTTCGTTCGCTGGAGGGCGGGGCACGACCCCCGAGCGCCGTTCGGTGACCGGGCCACTGCCACCCGTGCGGGTGCTCGGGATGGACGACCATCGCCGAGGCCGGCCCCGTTACCACCGCGACCCGGTCAGCGGCCGCTGGGTCGAGGACGCCGACCGCTGGCAGACCGGCTTCTACGACTCCCGCGGCGGCCACGGCCTGCTCGGCGCCGTCGAGGGCCGCACCGCGGTCGGGGCGGCCGCCTGGATCCTCGCCCAGCCCGCCCCCTGGCGCGCCGCCATCGAGGCGGTCACGATCGACATGTCCACCATCTACTAGTCCGCCGCCCGCCGCGCGCTCCCGCACACCATGATCGCGATCGATCCGTTCCACGTCGCGCAATTGGCGAACAAGGCAGTCGGTGACGTCCGCCGGCGGGTCACCCACGAGCTGCGCCACCGCCGGGGCCGCGCCACCGACCCCGAATACACGATCAAAGGCGCGCTGCTCCACGGCCCGTGCAGGCTCTCGAAGAAGCGCCGTGACCAGATCCTCACCACCCTCGCCGAGCTCGGCGGCGAGGCCGGCTTCGCGATCGGCTTCGCGATCGGCGCCGTCTGGCGCGCGAAGAACCTCCTGCTCGACCTGCTCGCGCTCTCCCCGACACGGACCGGCGTCGCGACCACCCGCACCGACATCGACAGTGCCCTGACCAGGTTCCTCGAGTACTGCGCTACCACCGGCGCGACCGTCCCCGAGATCGTCACCCTCGCCGAGACGATCTCGGAGTGGCGCAACGAGATCGCGGCCGCACTCCTGCACGGACTGTCCAACGCAGCCGCCGAGGACGTCAATCGATTGATCAAACTTGTCTACCGGTCCGCGTTCGGCCTCACCAACGTGGCCAACCAGCAGCGTCGCGCCCGCCGGGCAGCCTCCCGCTCCACCCGCAAGGACTGGCTACGCCCCGCCACCGACTACACGTTGACGGCGTGACCGGGTGATTACACATTCCAGCCAGCTGCGGAGAGCCGGATTCCGGGAAGGGGAACCGGTCCCAGATCGCGATGCTGATCGAGCGTAGCAGGAGGTTCGTCATGCTCCTGTGCATTCCCTACGACCGCAACGCCGAGAGGGTTGCCTATCCACCGGCCCGGAAGATAGAATCCTTGCCCGACTTCACGAAAAAGTCCGCCACCTGGGATCAGGGCAAGGAGATGGCCCGACAGGCCGAGTTCACCGCCCGCACCGGCATGCCAGTGTACTTCCGCGGCCCTCATCCACCTTGACAGCGTGGATCAAACGAGAATACCCACGAGCTGCTGCGACAGTAATTTCCCGAAGGGCACCGACCTGTCCTTGCATTCCCAGGAGGAGCTTGATAGCGTGACCGTACAGTTGAACGGGAGGCCACGGCAGACGTTGGGCCGGCGGAAGCCAGTCGAGGTTTTCAACGATTTGCTGACAGAACATGTGTCGCCTTGATTGTTTGATCCCGTCGTCCTTCAGGAACCTGGACCAGCGGAAGCGACCAGCTTGCGCTGTCCTCGACAATGATTCACAATGAGGATCTGGTGATTGTGACCAGGTGCGCGTGCGACGACACCAGGGGAGCCCACACCTAGATAATCTTGTTTTCCATAGAGATTCCCGTAGCACCGGGGAGAACGTCCGCCACGTTAGAGGCTGCCCGGCGTCGCGTAATGGAGACAGTTTCACCGGACCTCAGCTGGAGTCATACGGTGCATGACAACAGCGCGACATGTGCTGGCCGACGAGCAGAAAGAATACTGATGACGTTGATTACAAATCCGGTTGACGAGCGGCGTACTGCGGATCGGGCAGGAATGGTCCTCTCGTGGGATGAAGAAGTGCCAGCGCGCGATACAGCCGGGCTGTTGGCCGTCTCCCGGCCTACTGTGAGCCTTTGGCCCGCCGCTGCGCCAGCATGGCATCGAGGTATTGCAGCACATTCCTCGGCCCGGCTTGCCGCCAGTCCATGACGGCCGGAGACAGGGCTGAGCCACCAGTCAAATCGACAGCCGGCCAAGTACGTAAAGCGGACCGAGAGTATCGACGTCTCGCACAACTTCATTGCCGACCTGTCGCGCAAGAGCGATCTCCAGCCACACCAGCAGGGCACCCTCAAGCTGTCGACCAGTGCAGCAGGGAGGCCGAGCCTTCCCAGTGGACCGCCATCCTGCGGAGATCGTCATGCAGGTGAGGATGCTGCACCACGACTTCGGGAAACTACTCGCCAACAACTGGAGGTAGCGGCAGGGTTATTAAGGGTACTAGCGTAACTATGATCACGTGCCAGTCGGCGTGACAGATCCTCGCGATGTGGTCGGAGTGATCGGATGCCTCCGGGTGGATGCCTCGACGGCCCATCTTCCTGGCGCTGCAAGTAGTAGTTTCAGAGCCCCGCGGAGATCTTGTCTGATAATTCCCGAGGAGGATCTTTTTATGACCCTCGTAGACCGCGACGAGGCATTGCAGACGATGGAGAGAATGTTCGACGGCTGCACCCGTGGAAGGCCTAGTACTACAGCAACACCTGTCGGCGTATCGGCGGCAACACGCCGACGGCACGCTCGACGCGAACCAAAGATCGTTTACGTAAGCGCAGGTCACCGCGTCAGCACATTGATTGATCATCGTGACTGTTGCTGTAGTACTAGTTCTCTGCTCATTACCGGCGCCACCAGAGTCGGTAAGACGGCGCTACTCAATGCCTTCGTCGCGACCGCGGAGAAGTCCGGGTTCTTGGTCCTGTTGGTAACCTCTTCCTTCCTCGATCAGGATCTTCCATTGAACGTCCTGCGCCGGTTGCTCGGCAGCCCGGCAATGAGTGTGGACACGGCTACGAGCCTCAAGCTGTCATTCGATGCATCCGGACCGAGAAGGTCCGGGCGTACCCACGCGCCGGGTCCAACTTCCGAATCAGCAGTCAAAGATCTCCAGCTGGCGAGGGCGCGGTCCACTGGATCCGCCAGGCCGCCCGGCCGACCCAGTTCTCTGATTTCCGGTCCAAACGACCAGTCGCTTCCTTCCTGGCAGCTTCCGTCAGCTGTGGTCGACGAGCTGTGCGTAGAGCTGCTCGGGCTCGCGCGGCGGCGGCCAGTACTGATCGGGATTAACGATGTGCAGCATGCTGATTGGCCGTCGCTGCACTTCCTGGCCCATCTCGCCCGCCACCTCAGAGGAATCCGCGCACTTTTTGTCTGCACCGCTCAACCATTCGAGGATAGCATTTACCAAGGTTTCTGTGTTGAGTTTCTCCGTCAACCATATGCGGATCACCTGCGGCTGGGCCGTCTTACACTCGACGGTGTCGCCAGCCTCCTCAGGCGGCGATTCGACAAGCCAACAGCGCATCGGCTGGCAGCGGCGGTGCACGCAACAAGCGGCGGCAACCCCTTCCTGGCGACGGCATTGATCGAGGACTGCATTATCACGGCCTCGGCCAGTGCGAGGCAGCAGCCGGCAGCATCGCCATGCCCCGGCGAGGAGTTCAGGGAAGCTGTGCTGGCTATTGTCACCAAGATGCCCGACCCGATTCGGCAGGGTGCCCGGGCGCTCGCCGTTCTGGGTGACATCGGCTCGGCGAGGCTACTTGGCCGGTTGATCGACTTCGACATCAGATCCGCCAGTTACATCGTCGACACCTTGGAGGAGATCGGAGTCGTTGCAGACGGCCGCATCCGGCATTCGGCAATACAAAAGGCCCTGCTGCGGGATCCAGCCTTTGTTGACCTGGCGGACATGCAGCTACGAGCCGCCCGCGCATTGCAGGAGAACGGTACGCCTGCGCCGGTCGTGGGAAACTACATCCTCGCGGCGGGCCACGCCGAGGGATCATGGGCGGTAATGAAATTGCAGGAGGCAGCCGAAGACGCCTTGACCAATCACCGGCTGGAACTAGCTGGCAGGCTCTTCGAACTTGCTGATCGCTCAAACATGAGCGGGCCGCAAGGCGCCGCAGTCAAGGCACGGCTTGTGGACGTTGTCTGGCAACGCGATCCAGCTGAAGCCTGCCGACATTTTACCGAACTTCTCGCGCATGCGCGAGAAGGGCACCTAAGTACTCATGCCGCAGCCAGCCTCGTCCGCCGGCTCGTGTTGCATGGTCGCATGGCCGAGGCGGACGAAGTGCTCCGGCTGCTTTCAAATATTGTTCAAAGGGAGCCGGACTCGGTATCCGACCTTCCAGCGACGTTGCTATGGCTCTTCTTCTTCTGCCCGGCGCTGGTGCCCGCTAAGGCATTGCTCGCACCGGCCGGAGGTTTCGAGGCCCTGGCCGCTGGGGCACACAATCGCCCATGGGTGCAGGCGGCGGTTCAACTTCCGGCGTTACTCGCCCGACAAAGGCGGGAGGAGGTTCTCGCGGTCGTGGAGAAGATTATCGGAGGCTCGGTCGGCGACCGCATGGAGACCGAGGCTACAGAGCTTGTCATCGCCGCGCTGGACATGGCTGACGCCGCCAAGCGGACCGCTGCGCTACTCACGCGGCTCTCCGACGAGGGCGACCGGCCACTGAGCCCAATCTCGCGGGCATCGGGTGCCCTGATCAGGGCGAAATCTGCGCTCCGCCGCGGTGACTTGTTGGGCGCGCACGAGTTCGCTTCTGCCGCCCTCGCGCACATGCCGCAGACGGGCTGGGGTCTGGCGGTGGGGGAGCCACTGAGCATCCTTCTGCATACGCTGACAGAGATGGGCAGGCAGTCGGAGGCGGCCGAATTGCTGGTCCGGCCAGTGCCGGAGGCGATCTACGGGACCCGATTCGGCCTGCTCTATCTGCGGGCCCGCGGCCGCTACCACCTTTCGGGCGGTCGGTTCCACGCTGCGCTTAGTGACTTTCTCGCGTACGGGGAGACCCTGGATGGATGGATGAATGAATGGAATATGGACCTAACCTACTTGCCATGGCGAACTGACGCCGCCGAGGCCTACCTCGGGCTTGGTGAGCGGACCACGGCCAAGGACTTGGTCGAGAACCAGCTGGACCTGCTCGGCTCCGGAGCGTCCCGCCATCGGGCCATCTCACTCCGGATACTGTCGGCTGCCGTCGAGCCTAAGCACCGGCCAGAACTGCTGCGAGAGTCGGCTGGGCTACTGGAGGCCGACGGCGACCTGCTAGAGCTTGCCTACACTCTTGCCGAGCTCGGTCGAGTTTACCAAATACTCGGGGAACGAGGCCTTGCGAAACGGACGAGAGATCGTGCTTGGCGCTACGCCAGTCACTGTCATGCCGAGGCACTACGCCGACGGTTGTTGGGGAGGTCCGACAGTCATCACAGCTCCATCACTGCTGTTCCCTTTTCCTATGCCGCCAAATTAAGCGACGCGGAGCGGCGAGTAGTGGCACTGGCCGCGGAGCACTATACCAATCGCGAAATAGCCAATAAACTCTACATAACCGTCAGTACGGTGGAACAGCATCTCACCCGGGCGTACCGGAAGCTTAACATCCGGAACCGGCAGGCTCTTTCCAGCCTGATCGTGGACAGTTTCACTCCCCCGACGAACGCCAGCTACTGAGATTTACCGACGTTGAACTCGTGGTGTGACAGGCTATGGAGTCGAGCCCGGGTCCGGTCCCGACGGTGACGGAACGAGCACGCGGACGATCCGAAAATCTTCGGACCGGTCTCGTGCTCGTTCCGACTTTTCAGGCCTTTCGGAAGACGTCCTTTACGGCGATCTTGCCGTCCTTGAGGGTGAACAGGTCGATGCCGCGCTCGACTATCTCACCGGTGCCCTTGCGGACCGACCATTCGACGATGGCCTGCTCGCCGCCCGCCAGGAACACCGGCTCCTCGAAGACGCCGTCCATGCCCTGGGAGCGGATCTGCTTGGCGATGTCGTTGAGCCGTACGAGGTGGTCGCGGATCTGCGCCTTGGCGTAGGTGGTGCCAGGCTCGTCGCCCTGAGCGTCGATCCACACCGCGTCCGGGCCGAAGCAGTCCCAGGCGCCGTCGATGTCCTCCTTGGCTCCGAGTTCGAAGAAGTCGTGTATCGCCGTCTTCCCCATATGTCCCTGCTCCTGTCTTGTCGGCGTGTTTCTCTTGGTGCGTTCTGTCGAGCTGGTCAGCTGAAGCGGACGGGGAGGTGTTCGAGCGCTCTGAACTGAAGGCTGTTGCGCCAGCGGAGATCCTCCACGGGAATCGCCAGTTCCCAGGTCGGGAATCGGCTCAGAAGGGCACCCATGGCGATCTCGCCTTCAAGCCGTGCCAGCGGGGCGCCGACGCAGTGGTGAATGCCGTGGCCGAAGGAGAGGTGGGCGTTGTCGGGCCGGTCAAGGTCGGCGTGGTCCGGCGTCTGAAAACGGTTGGCGTCGCGGTTCGCGGCGGCCAACGAGATGAACACGACCTCGCCGGGTGGGATCGAGACGTCACCGAGGTTGACCGTCTCCAGGGTGTAGCGGACGGTCGCAAGGTTGAGCGGGCTTTCGTAGCGCAGGAACTCCTCCAAGGCGGCCGGAATGACGGTCGGGTCCGCGCGCAGCCGCTGTTGGAGGTCTGGAGCGGCGAGAAGCGCGCGTACCGTGTTGCCGATCATGCTGGCGGTCGTCTCGTAGCCAGCGTTCATCACCAGGAAGATCGTGGACAGCAGCTCGATCTCGTCGAGGGCGGGATCGCCCTCGGACGGTGTGACGAGGGCACTGACCAGGTCCTCCCCCGGCTCCGCTCGCTTCTCCTCGATGAGCTGCCGCAGGTAGGCGATGGACGCCAGATGCGCCTGCTGCTTGGCCCGCATGTCGGCGTCGATGCTGGTAAGCAACGCGTTCCAGGCTCGGAAGTCCTGTTGCCGCTCCGGGGCGACGCCAAGCAGGTGGCTGATGACCGACAGGGGCAGGGGCATCGCCAGCGCGTCGACGACGTCGGTCGGTTCTCCGGGAGCGATCTCGTCGAGGAGGCTGTTTGTGACTTCCGCGATCCACGGGCGCAGCTGCTGCGCCCGGCGCATCGTGAACGCCCGGCCAATGATGCGCCGCAGCCGGGTATGGTCCGGCGGGTCGCTGAACAGCATACTCTTGAAGTTCGCGAGCTCGACGTCGGTGTCGGCGTGCACCTTGCTGCGCATAATGATGCGCGGCAGGCCGTCGGCGTTCTTCGACAACCGACGGTCGGCCAGCAGGCTGCGGGCCTCGTCGTAACGGGTGACCACCCAGGCGCGCAGCTCGGTCGTCAGCGTCTTCACGACGACCTTCTGCGCGGGCGCGTTCGTTCGCATGTCTCGATAGATCGGGTACGGATTCTGGGTGAACTCCCGGCTCAGCAAGTCGGGGGTGATGGGCATTCCGGTGTGCATGGCAGCTCCTCACTCAAGCCGGTCAAGCGGCTCAGCCGCCCGGTCAGCCACCTTGTGCGGCTGGTCGTCCAGCCAGCGCCGGACGTGATCGGCCGTCGACGCGGCGGAACGCTCGATAAGGGTCAGATGGTCCGCCGGCACCTCGACGGCGCTGTGGGCCAACGGCCAGTCCGCCCGCCATCGCAGGTCCGACGAGCCGCCGGACACCGACTCCGTCGACGGGTCGCTGACATCTGCGGTCGCGGTGACGCACAGCGTTGGGACATCCGTCGGAGCGGGTCGCCAACCCTCGAAGAGCAGCAGGTAGCGGACCATCGCGGTGAGCTCGGCATCGTCGGCCCGAACCTCGGCCGTCTGGCCCCGCTGGTACATCTGGCCGAAGATCACGGACTGGATGTGGGCGAGGCTGGCACTTCCCGGCAGGTGACAGTCCAGTAGCACCAGCCCGGCTGGCCGGTAGCCGGTCTCGACCAGACGTTCCGCGACCGCGTGCGCGATCCACCCCCCGGAGGAGTAGCCGACCAGGACGAACGGCATGCCGGCGGCAGCACGCAGAACCGCGTCGGCGCGTTCGGTGATGATGTCGGCACGGGTGGCCGGCAGCGGGCTCGACAAGGTGAAGCCGGGATACGGCAGGACAAACAGCGGCTGGATCCCCCGAAACGGCATCGCGAACCGCGCGTACTGGTAGGCGTTCGACGGCGCGACAACCGACGGCAGGCAGATCAGCGCAGGTGGCGCGCCGTCACGGCAGAAAACGACGGGATCGATGGGTGCGGTGTCGCCGACGGCGGGTCGCAGGTTCGCGGCGTCGGCCAGCAACGCGAAGCCCTCGTCGAGCCGCCCGTCCGAACAGGCGCTCGCGAACCGGGGCAGAAGGTCGAACGTGCGCGGTGGTCGTACCGCCTGGCTGTGACGAGACGGGGTTGCCGGTGGCGGGGCCACCCCGTCTCGCGTCCGGGTCACCTCGGCGGGCAGCGTGGGAGCGTCGCGCTCGACCGCCGACGCGAGCTCGGTGAGCAGCGCGGTGGCCGCCGCTCGCGGGGTCACGTGGTCCAGGATGAGCGTTGCGGGCACCGCGATTCCCGTGGCCTTGCCGAGGCGGTGGGCGAACTCGACCGCGGTCAGCGAATCGAATCCCAGCTCGGCGAACGGACGGTCGGGATCGGTGTCATCGGCGGCGGCGTAGCCGAGGACGGCCGCCGT
>NZ_CADDZT010000040.1:15926-19025 GCF_902812655.1 Candidatus Frankia meridionalis
TCGATCAGGCGAGTGCGGACCGCACCAGGCGGCCCATCGTGCTCGGAGCCTGCGGGCCGGGCGCCGTTCGCTTCGCCACCGGGACCAGTCGGCGAGCCATCCGTGATCCAGTACCGACGGCGCTCAAACGGATACGTCGGGAGATCGACGGTCTGGGCGCCGCGCGCGTCGAAGAACGGCCGCCAGTCGACGGGCACACCGCGGGCGTGCAGGGCCGCCAGTGCGAGAAGAGCGGACCGCGTCGGTGGGCGCCCTGGGCGTATCAGCGGCACCGAATCGACGTTCGCCGAAGGAAGGCACTCGCGGGTCATCGGTGCGAGCACTGCGCCTGGACCGATCTCGACGAACGCGCCGATGCCGTGATCGCGCAAGGTGGTGACGGCGTCGTGGAAGCGGACCGGCTGGCGGACGTGACGCGCCCAGTAGTCGGGATCGCCGCTCTGCTGGGGGGTGATCATCCGCCCAGTCAGCGTGGACACGAGCGGGACGGTGGGCGAAGCGAAGGAGACGGTCCGCAGGACGCGGCGGAACTGGTCCAGTATCGGTTCCATCAGCGCCGAGTGGAAGGCGTGACTGACGGCGAGCTGCCTCGTCCGGGCACCACGGCCCGCGAACTCGGCGGCAATGGCCGTGACCAGCGCCACGGGCCCCGACAGCACCACCGAGGTCGGCCCGTTCACTGCGGCGATGCTGACCCGACCGTCCCCTGGCAGCGCCGCGCGGGCCTGGTTCTCGTCGACCGAGACAGCGACCATCGCACCGCCGGCGGGAAGCGCGCCCATGAGCCGGCCACGCGTGGCGACCACCCGGGCCGCGTCGTCGAGTGACCAGACGCCGGCCACGCACGCGGCGGCGTACTCGCCGAGCGAGTGGCCGGCGACGGCGTCCGGGCGGACACCGAACCACTCCAGGAGCCGCGCCATGGCGATCTCGAGGGCGAACAGCGCCGGCTGCGCATACGTCGTCTCCGCCCACGCGTCGGCGTCGGCGTCGGCCAGGAGCATGGCGCGCAGGTCGGTGTCGACCAGGCCGTCGAAGGCCACGCACACCTCGTCCAGCGCCGAGGCGAACGCCGGGAAGGTAGCGGCAAGATCGCGGGCCACCCCCAGACCCGCGAGTCCCTGGCCGCTGAACAAGGCCGCGAGGCCACCGGACATCGTCGTCGCCGTCACGACGCCGTCGAGGGGGCCGTCGAGGGGGCCGTCCACCACGGCGCTCAGACCGGCGCGCAGGTCGTCGCGGGCGGCACCGAGGACGACGGCCCGATGCTTCAGCCGGGATCGGTTGAGCAGCGACCGGCCGATGTCGACGACGTCGGCGTCACCTGCGTCCAGAAGATCGCGCAGGCGGGAAGCCTGAACCCGTAGCGCCGAGGCGGATCGGGCCGAGATCGCCCAGGGCACGGGCGCCTCGTGCACGGCACCGGCCGTGGGGGGTCGCGGCGTGGGCGGTTCGCCGGAGCGCGGGGCCTCCTCGAGGATGACGTGGGCGTTGGTGCCGCTGACGCCGAACGACGACACCGCGGCTCGGCGTGGCCGTGTTCCCGGCTCCCAGGGCTGGGCTTTCGTCGCGATGTCCACGGCGCCGGACGACCAGTCGACGGCCGGAGTGGGCACGTCGGCGTGCAGCGTGGGCGGAACAAGGTTGTTGTGCAGGGCAAGGACCATCTTCATGACGCCGCCCACGCCGGCCGCCGCCTGCGCATGTCCGATGTTCGACTTCAACGACCCCAGCAGCACCCGGCCGCGTTCCCGCCGACCGTAGGTCGCCAGCACCGCCTGGGCCTCGATCGGATCGCCCAGCCGAGTGCCCGTCCCGTGGCCCTCCACCACGTCCACGTCGTCGACCGAAAGGCCCGCGACCGCCAGCGCCTCCCGGATCACCCGCTGCTGGGCCAGGCCGTTGGGCGCCGCCAACCCGTTCGACGCGCCGTCGGAGCTCACCGCCGAGCCGCGCACGAGGGCGAGTACCCGGCGCCCGGCGTGGCACGCGTCCGCCAGCCGTTGGAGCACGACGACGCCCACGCCCTCGGCGAATCCCGTCCCGTCGGCGTCCTCGGAGAACGAACGGCACCGGCCGTCGGGTGACAGCCCGCGTTGCCGGCTGAACACCTGGAGCATGCCGGGTGTGGCCATTACGGTGGCGCCACCCGCGAGCGCGAGCGTGCATTCGCCGGCGCGCAACGCCTGCGCGGCCAGGTGGAGTGCGACCAACGACGAGGAGCAAGCGGTGTCGACCGTCGCCGCCGGCCCGGCGAGGTCGAGGGCATAGGAGATCCGGCCGGACATGACACTGCCGACCGTCGAGGTCAGGAAGTACCCTTCAAGACCATCGGGGTTACGGACGAGGAGATCCCCGTAGGCCTGGGTGCTGCCGCCGATAAACACGCCGGTGCGGCTGCCCTGTAAGCTGGTCGGATCGATGTCGGCCCGTTCCAGTGCCTCCCACGAGGTTTCGAGCAGAAGCCGCTGCTGCGGATCCATCGCCAGCGCCTCGCGGGGCGGAATGCCGAAGAACCCGGCGTCGAAGTCGCCGGCCCCGGACAGGAATCCCCCTCCCCGGGAGTAACAGTGCCCCCACCGGTCGGGGTCCGGATCATAAAGGTCGTCGAGGTCCCAACCCCGGTCGGCGGGCAGCTCGGACACGGCGTCCCGGCCGTCGACCAGCAGCTGCCACAGGTCCTCCGGCGTGGCGACCCCGCCAGGGAAGCGGCACGCCATACCGACGATCGCGATCGGGTCGACCCGTTCGCGCTCCCGTTCCCGCTCCCGAACGCTAGCGGCTTCGAGCTCACGGATGCGTCGGCGCGCCCGCACCAGATCGGCGGTCACCTGGTTGAGGTAGCCCCGCAGCTTCGCTTCGTTCGACATCGCCCGCCCTGTCGTCCGAGGGATTTCGGTCTCCGCTGTGCTCGTCGCTTGCGGCAACGGCCGCGCCCGGCACCAGGGCGTGTTAGGACTGGTCGAGTTCCGTGTCGATAAAGGAGAAGATTTCGTCGTCCGACGCGGCGGTGAGGAGGTCCCCGATCCCGTCGTCGACGTCCAGCACGGTGGTGGCGGCCGCGGCGCCGCCGTCCGAACCAGCGGGACCGTCGTTGAC
>NZ_CADDZT010000040.1:19641-23248 GCF_902812655.1 Candidatus Frankia meridionalis
CGGGTCGGCGTGCTCCGCCCGGGGCTCGCCCTCCACGTCGTCGGCCGCCTCGCCAACGAGGTCACCTACCAGGTAGGCGGCCAGCGCTCGTGGCGTGGGATGGTCGAACACCGCCGTCACCGGCAGACGCGACCCGGTGGCGGTTCGCAGACGGCTGCGCAGCTCCACCGTGGTCAGGGAGTCGAAACCGCTGTCGCGGAATGCCCGGTCCGGTTCGACGGCCTCGGCGGACGCGTGCCCGAGAACGACCGCGACCTCCCGGCGCACCAGGTCGAGCACGACGCCGGTCCGGGCCAGGGCCGGCAGGTCCGCAAGCCGCTGGGCGAACGCCGTTTCGTCAGCCGATCGGCCGGCGGCCTCCCGCGTGAGCAGAGCCTCGACCTCGGGCAGGTCGGCCAGCAGCGCGGCGTGGCGGGCAACCGTGAAGGCGGGGAAGAACAGCTCCCAGTCCATGTCCGCCACGACCAGGGTGTTCTCGTCGTCCGCGAGCGCGGCTTCCATCGCGGCGAGGGCCAGGTCCGGGTCCATCGGGAGCACGCCACCGCGGCGCAGACGCTGGCCACGCTCGGCGTCGACCATGCCGCCTCCCCATGATCCCCAGGCGATCGCGGTCGCCGGGCGGCCGACCTGGGCGCGGTGTGCCGCGAGTCCGTCCAGGTAGGCGTTGGCGGCGGAATAGGCGGCCTGCCCGCCGCCGCCCCAGATCCCGGCGATCGAGGAGAACAGGACGAAGGTGCTGATCGGGTGATCGTCGAGCAAGTCGTGGAGGTTTTGCGCACCGGTGACCTTCGCGCCGAGAACGGCCGTCAGCTCGTGCTCGGTGAGTTCGCGCAGCGGCGCCTCGTCGGCGACACCGGCGGTGTGGAAGACGGCGGTGATCGGGTCACCGGCCTCGGCTAGGTCGCAGGCGAGCCGCGCGACCGCGTCGCGGTCGGCGACGTCGGCAGCGACGACGGTGACCCGCGCTCCCCTGCCGCGCAACTGCGCCGTCAGTTCTCCGGCCGAGGGCGCGTCCGCGCCGCGCCGGCTGACCAGCACCACGTGGTCAGCGCCCCGGTCGACGACCCAGTGGGCGACCCGCGTGCCCAGAGCGCCGGTTCCGCCCGTGATGAGAACCGTCCCCGCCGCCGACCAGACGCGAGTCTGGCGGCTGCCCCGCGGCCACCGGACGAGGCGCCGGGTGAACACCCCGGACTCGCGGATCGCGACCTGGTCCTGTCCGTGCGGGGCGGTTACGACGGCCCCGATCCGCTCGATCACCCGGTCCGTCATCTGAGCGGAGGGCCGCGCGGGGATGTCGACGAGCCCACCCCAGCGCTCCGAGCACTCGAGCGCGGCCACGCGGCCAAGGCCCCACACGAGCGCCGACGCCGGATCAACCGCCGGATCGGTCGGGCCGGTCGAAACCGCCTCGCTGGTCAGGCACCACAGCGGCGCGTCGATCCCGGCGTCGCCCAGGGCCTGCACCAGCGTCAACGTGTCCGTAAGCCGGGCCGGAACCGGTGCCGCCGCTTCGCCGTCCGCCAGCGCGAGCAGAGAGATCAATCCGGTGGCGGGCTCGGGTGCCGCCGCCGCGCTCAGCAGTTCCGCCATGGGGCCGCGGTCGCGATCGGCGGCAGCGACGGCGACGTGACTGACAGTCACGCCTCGGGCTGCGAACAAGCCGCTGATCATGTCCGCCCACTGCCTCTGCCCAGGCGAGTCCGCCGCCCGGACGACGAGCCAGTGGCCGGCGAAGGCGCCCAACGGCGGGTCGTCGACGCGACGCCATGTCGCCTGGTAACGCCAGCGGTCCAGCGTTGTCGCATCACGGCGGCGCTCGCGCCACGCGGACAGGGCCGGCAGCAGGTCGGCCAGCCGGTCCCGCTCGATGACCGGGTCGGCGCCCGGTCCGGCCAGGACGCCTGCGAGGGCTTCGGCGTCGCCGTCGGTGACCGCCCGCCAGAACTCCGCTTCGGCCGGGTCGCTGCTGTCGGCGGTCGTGTCCTTCTCGCGCGAATCGGCCCAGTACCGTTGCCGGTCGAAGGCGTAGGTGGGCAGGTCGACGAACCGGCCGCCGGACCCAGCATGGACCGCAGGCCAGTCCACTGGCACACCCTGGATGAACACCTCGGCCAGGCTGGTGAGGAACCGATCCATTCCCCCGTCGTCCCGGCGAAGGGACCCGACGGTGACCACTTCCACACCGGATGCCTCCGCGGTCTCCCCGACCGGGGCTGTCAGCACCGGATGCGGGCTGGCTTCCACGAACACCCGAAACCCGTCCGCTACCAGCCCTCGAACAGTCTCTTCCAAACGGACGGTTTCACGCAGATTGCGATACCAATAGCCGGCGTCCATCAACCGACCGTCCAGCCGCTCCCCCGTCACCGTGGAGTACACAGGTAGCCGACCCGGCGCCGCCGCCACCGACCCCAACTCCTCAGCCAACCGCTGCTCCATCACCTC
Source organism: Candidatus Frankia meridionalis (assembly GCF_902812655.1). Lineage (GTDB taxonomy): Bacteria > Actinomycetota > Actinomycetes > Frankiales > Frankiaceae > Protofrankia > Protofrankia meridionalis. The sequence goes on from NZ_CADDZT010000040.1 coordinate 22,090, forward strand.
CACCGCCGACGAATGCGACGCGTAATCCACCGGAATCCGCCGAACCTGCGCTCCCCCCTCGGCAAACTCCGCGCACACCCGATCCAACACCGAGCTGTCACCCGAAATCACCGTCGACGACGGCCCGTTCACCGCCGCCACCGACACCCCCATCCCCCGCGACCGCTCCACAACCACCCCGACCGGCAGCCCGATCGACGCCATACCACCTGACCCTGCCAACTCCCGCAACGCCGCCGACCGGCACACCACCACCCGCACCGCATCCGGCAGCGACAACACCCCCGCCACACACGCCGCCGCGATCTCCCCCTGGGAATGCCCCACCACCGCCGCCGGCGCCACCCCACACGCCTCCCACACCGCCGCCAGCGACACCATCACCGCGAACAGCACCGGCTGCACCACGTCCACCCGCTCCACATCCGCGCAGCCATCCACCCCCCGCACCACATCCAGCAACGACCAGCCGGTCAGCCCATCCATCACCTCGGCGCACTCCGCCAACCGCCCCGCAAACACCGGCGACGACTCCAGCAACCCCGCGGCCATTCCCCGCCACTGCCCGCCCTGACCCGGAAACACAAACACCACGCCCGGACCAGCCGGCACCCCACCACCATCCCCGCCCGTAACCACATTCACCGCCGGATTCCCCTCGACCATGGCAGCCAACCCCGACCGCAATCCCGCCAGATCGTCACCCAGCACAACCGCCCGATGATCAAACATCGACCGCGAAGTCGCCAGCGACCACGCCACATCCGCCGCCGACACCCCGACATTCCCGTCCAACCAACCCGACAACCGCCCCGCCTGCCCCCGCAGCACCCGCTCCGACCGACCCGACACCACCCACGGCACCGTGACTCCGGGACCATTCCAGTCCCACACCGGCCGCCCGTCACAAGCCCCACCCCGCCCGGCGGCCGACAGCCCCTCTTCCGGAGTCTCCTCGGGCGCCTCCTCCAGAATCACGTGGGCGTTGGTGCCGCTGATACCGAACGACGACACCGCGGCCCGACGCGGCCGACCATTCCGTGGCCAGGGTTGGTGGACAGTCGCCAGTTCGACGGCGCCCGACGACCAGTCGACCTCCGGAGTGGGGATATCCACATGTAGCGTGGCCGGAACTATATTTTTCCGCAGAGCCAGCACC
>NZ_CADDZT010000041.1:0-6215 GCF_902812655.1 Candidatus Frankia meridionalis
TTCGAAGAACAACGTAGGGGTGGCCATCAGGGCCGCGCCGCACGCCAGCGCCAGCGAACACTCCCCGGCCAGCAGGGCACGGGTGGCCAGGTGCACCGCGACCAGCGACGACGAACACGCCGTATCCACCGTCAACGCCGGCCCTTCAAACCCGAACGAATACGCGATACGACCGGAGATCACGCTCGCCGAGCCGCCAGTAAGCAGGTATCCCTCGTAATCGGCCCGAGACCGCGCGATCAGTTCGGCATAGTCCTGCCCGTTGGCTCCGACATAGACACCGGTCCGACTGCCCCGCAGCAAGCGCGGATCGATCCCGGCCCGCTCCAACGCCTCCCACGACGTCTCCAGCAACAACCGCTGCTGGGGGTCCAGCCCTAGTGCCTCACGCGGCGAAATACCGAAGAAGCCGGCGTCGAAGAGGTCGACCCCTTGGATGAATCCGCCGTGGCGGGTGTACGAGGTGCCGACGCGGGCCGGATCGGGGTCGTAGAGGCTGTCCAGGTCCCAGCCACGGTTGGTGGGGAACTCGCTGATGGCGTCCGCGCCGGAGGCAACCAGGTCCCACAGCTCCTCCGGTGACGCCACCCCACCGGGGAAACGGCAGGCCATCCCCACGATCGCGATCGGATCGTCCGCAAGGACCGCCGCCGGCGCCGACGCCACCGGACGATCAACATCGACCCAGGCAGGGTCGACGGCGCCCAGCAGCTCGGCCAGTAGGTGCGCGCTGACGGCGGCCGGCGTCGGATAGTCGAACGTCAACGTGGCCGGCAGTCGCAGGCCGACCTCGGCGCCAAGCCGGTTACGCAGCTCGACGGCGGTCAGCGAGTCGAACCCCATGTCCTTGAAGGCCAGCCCCGGGTCGATCGCATCGGGCGAGCCGTGGCCCAGCACCTCCGCGACCTGGGCGCGCACGACGGCCATGATGGCGTTCTCCCGCTCCCGCTCGGGCATCCGCACCAACCGCCGACGCAAGGCGTCGACGCTGCCCTCGCCGTCGCCGGCGTCAGCCTGGACGGTCCGGCGTGCGGACGGCACGCGGACGAGGCTGCGCAGGATCGCCGGCACCGCGGTCCGGTCGCGGCGTTCCCCGAGCGCCAGCCGGGCCGGGACGACCCTCGAAGTGCCCAGGCGCATGGCGGCATCGAACAGGGCCAGGCCGTCATCCTCCGACAACGGGACGACGCCCGCCCTGGCCGCGCGCCGGCGGTCGGCGTCACCCAACGCTGCGGTCATGCCGTCCGCCTGCTCCCAGAAACCCCAGGCCATAGACGTGGCCGGCAGGCCGGCCGCGACGCGGTAGGATGCCAGCGCGTCCAGGTAGGCGTTGGCAGCGGCGTAGCTGGCCTGGCCTGCGGACCCGAAGGTCGCCGCCACGGACGAGAACAGGACGAAGGCGGTCACCCGCACCCCGGTGTCCCTGCTCAGAGCGGTCGTGAGCTCGTGCAGGTTCCACGCCGCCGTCGTCTTGGGACGCAGGACCGTGTCGATCCGGTCTGGTGTCAGGGCGTCCAGGACCCCGTCGTCGAGAACACCGGCCGCGTGCACCACCGCAAGCGACCGGTCGGCCGCCACCGGCAGGGTCGCCAGCAGATTCGCCAGCGCCGCCCGGTCAGCGGCGTCGCACGCCTCGACGCGAACCGCCGCGCCCAGCGCGACCAGGTCGTCGCGGAGCCGCTCGGCGCCCGGGACGGCCATCCCGCGCCGGCTGAGCAGCACCAGATCGCGTACCCCGTGCTCGGTCGCCAGATGGCGCGCGATCCGCCCGCCCAGAGCACCAGTGCCGCCCGTGATGATGACCGTTCCGGCGGCGGACAACGGGCTTGTCACCTCGCCGCCGCCGGCGGACGCTCCCGGGCGCGCCAGCCGCGGCACGAGCACGGCATCGCCCCGGATCGCCGCCCTGGGTTCGTCCGAGGCGAGCAGCCGGGTCAGCGCGGCGCCGTCGAGCGCCCCGGCGTCGAGGTCGACCAGGACGATCCGTCCGGGATGCTCGGCCTGGGCGGAAGCCAGCAGGCCCCAGGCGGCGGCGTGCGGCAGGTCAGTCAGATCGTCGTCACCTTCGGCCGGCACGGCGCCCCGGGTCAGCACGACCAGCCGGGAGTCGGCGAACAGGTCATCCGTCGTCCAGGCCCGCGCCAGGTCGAGCGCGGCGACAACTGCCTCACGGGCATCGGACGGCCCCACGTCGCCGCTCGGAGGCAGTGGCGCCACAACCACGTCGGGAACGCCGCTGCGGGCATCGTCGGATCGGACCACCGCGTCGTGGGCGGCGACCAGATCCGGGTAGCAGGCGGCGCCCAGGGCGTCCGCCACGGCCGGGGCGGAGGGGCCGGACCCGAGCACGGCCCAGCCCCCCGCCGGCGTCGCCGCATCGGTCAGCTCGGCCCGCACCCAGTCGACCTGGAACAACGCGTCGCGCACCGGATCATTCGCGGCGCGCAGCTGCTCGGGCGACACCGGCCGCAACACCAGCGAGTCGATCGTGGCGACCGGCCGACCGGCATGGTCGGCGACGTCGATGGACACCCGCTCCGCGCCCGTGCGGGACAGCCGCGCCCGGACCGCCGACGCGCCCGACGCGTACAGACGGATGCCGCTGAACGCGAACGGGAGGCGGGGCTGGTCGTCTTCGAGCAGCTCGGTGATGCCGATGGCGTGCAGCACCGCATCGAGCAACGCCGGGTGCAGGCCGAACGCCTCCGCCTCCGCCCGCCGCGAGGCGGGCATCGTAACCTCGACGAAGACGTCGTCGCCGGAGCGCCACGCGGCGCGAAGGTTCTGGAACGCGGGGCCGTAGGAGTGATCGGCCTGGGCCAGCCGCGCGTAGCCTCCGTCGACGTCCACCTCGGCGGCGCCCGGAGGCGGCCAGCCAACCAGTTCCCTGCCGCCGGCGCCCCCTGCGGCGGGCGACGCGGGCGCGAGCACACCGTCGACGTGCTGGGACCACGCTCCCTCGGCGTACTCGGCGCCATCACCGGCGTCGGCCGTCTGGATGCGGGAGTAGACGCCGAAGGATCGGCGACCGTCTCGGCCGGACGCGCCGACGACGATCTGGACGTCCACCCCGCCCCGCTCAGGCAGCGTCAGCGGCGCCCGCAGGGTCAGCTCGTCGACAGCCGGCGACCCGACCTCGGCCGCGGCGTACGTCGCCAACTCGACGAACGCGGTACCCGGCAGCAGGACCGTGCCGAGGATCACATGGTCGGCCAGCCATGGCTGGGCGGCCCGCGACAGGCGGCCGGTCAGCACCAGCTCATCGCGGTCGGCGATCCGCACGGCGGCGCGCAGCAGCGGGTGCCGGGCGACGCCGAGGCCCGCGGAGGCGACGTCGACCGCGCCGGATGCGGGCTCCAGCCAGTACCGGTCCCGCGCGAACGCGTAGGTCGGCAGGTCGACCCGCCGCCCGCCCACCAGCAGAGGCCCAAGATCGGCCTTGACGCCGCGCGCGACCAGCCCGCCGAACGCGCTGACGGCGGCGACCGGCTCGGGTCGACCGGCGCGCAGCGCGGGGATCGCCGCGACCTGGTCCGGCCGCTCGACGCAGTCAGCCACCATTGCGGACACGACGGCATCCGGGCCGACCTCGAGGAACGTCGTCACGCCCTCGGCCTCCAGCGTCCGCGCGCCGGCGGCGAACCGGACCGGTTCCCGCGCATGCGACACCCAGTACTCGGGATCGCTGATCCGCGCAGGGTCGGCGACCTGCCCGGTCACGTTCGAGACGATCGGTATGCGCGGCGCGCGGAACGTGACCGTCGCCAGCGTCTCGCGGAACGCGTCCAGCATCGGTTCCATCAACGCCGAGTGGAAAGCGTGGCTGACGGCGAGACGCTTGGTGGCCCGGCCCATCGCCGCGAACCGCGCCATCACGTCGAGTACGGCATCACGATCACCGGAGAGGACCACCGACGTCGGACCGTTGATCGCGCCGATTCCGACCGGCGAGCCTGCGCCGCGCTCCGCCAGCGCTTCGGCGACCTCGGCCTCACTCGCCTCGACGGCGGCCATGACGCCGCCCGCGGGAAGCTCGCTCATGAGTTGTCCGCGCCGCAGGACGACCCGGGCGGCGTCCTGGAGCGACCAGAGTCCGGCGACGTGGGCGGCGGCCAACTCGCCGATCGAATGACCCGCGACGAAGTCGGGTGTCACTCCCCAGAACTCCATCAGGCGGTACAACGCGACCTCGATCGCGAACAGGGCCGGCTGCGCCGACGCGGTGTCATCCAGCGCGCCTGCGGGGCCGGTGAACATCCGGTCCCGCAGGGACCCGGCCGCAGCGGCCCCGTTCACCAGGGGATCGTCCATTTGCGGATCGAACGCCGCGCACACCTCGTCCAACGTGCGGGCGAACACCGGGAAGGCCGCGGCCAGCTCCCGGCCCATGCCCACGCGCTGCGAACCCTGACCGGTGAACAGCACGGCCAACCGGCCCGGCGCCGCCCGCCCTCGTCCAGCGGACCGTTCGCCACGCGCGACCGCGGCGAGTCCGGCCACCAGCTCCTCCCGATGTTTCCCGACGACGACCGCGCGATGCTCGAACAGAGTCCGGGTGAACGCCAGTGACCAGCCCACATCCAGCGCGCAGGGCGCATCCACCCGGTCGAGCCAGCTCGCCAGCCGCGCGGCCTGCGCCGCCAGGCCCGCCTCGGACCTGGCTGACACCACCCAGGGCACGACGTGGTGGTCGGCGACCGGGTCCGCCACGACCTCGACCGGCGCGTCGCTCGGCGCCTGCGCCGATGACGCCTCGGGCTCGGGTGCCTCCTCCAGGATCACGTGCGCGTTGGTCCCGCTGATCCCGAAGGACGACACCCCGGCCCGGCGGGCCCGGCCGTCCAGCCGGGGCCAGGGACGCTCGGCGGTCAACAGTTCCACGGCGCCGGACCTCCACTCGATGCGGGGGTTCGGCTCGTCGACGTGCAGGGTGCGCGGGAGTACTCCGGCCCGCAGCGCCATCACGGTCTTGATCACTCCACCGACGCCGGCGGCAGCCTGGGCGTGCCCGATGTTCGACTTCAGCGATCCCAGCCACAGCGGGCGTTCGGGCGCGCGGCCCTGGCCGTAGCTGGCCAATAACGCCTCGGCCTCGATCGAGTCGCCGAGCGGGGTGCCGGTCCCATGGGCCTCCACGGCGTCGATGTCGGCGGCGGCCAAGCCGGCGTCGGCGAGGGCGTCGCCGATCACTCGTTGCTGCGAGGGACCGTTCGGCGCGGTGAACCCGTTCGACGCCCCGTCCTGGTTGATCGCGCTACCCGTCACGACGGCGAGCACAGGATGGCCGTTGCGGCGCGCGTCCGACAGCCGCTCCAACAGGAGAATCCCGGCTCCCTCACCCCAGCCGGCGCCGTCGGCCGAGGCCGAGAACGACTTCGACCGGCCGTCAGCGGCAAGTCCGCGTTGCCGGCTGAACTCGATGAACGGTCCAGGGGTGGCCATCACGGTCACCCCACCCGCCAGCGCAAGCGAGCACTCCCCCGCTCGCAGCGCGCGCGTCGCCAGGTGCAGTGCCACCAGCGACGACGAACAGGCCGCGTCGACGGTGACCGCGGGGCCCACCAGGCCCAGGGTGTAGGCAATGCGGCCGGAGGCGACACTGCCGGCGCTGCCGTGCAGCAGGTAGCCCTCGAAGCCGGCGGGGACGGGCCGCAGCCGGGAGCCGTAGTCGTTGTACATCAGCCCGGCGTAGACCCCGACCGGCTGCTCCGCGACGGACCGCGGCAGGATCCCGGCGCGTTCGAAGGCCTCCCACGAGATTTCCAGCAGCAAGCGTTGTTGCACGTCGACGGCGAGCGCTTCGCGCGGGCTCATCCCGAAGAACGCCGGGTCGAACTCGTCGGCCTCAAGCAGGAACCCACCCTCGCGGACGTAGCTTTTACCCGGGCGGTCCGGGTCGGGGTCGTAGAGATCCTCGTCCCAGCCGCGGGTGCGCGGGAAGGGAGTCACCGCGTCCTCGCCGGCTCTCACCAGCCGCAACAGATCCTCGGGGGACCGCACGCCGCCGGGATAGCGGCAGGCCATGCCGACGATCGCGATCGGTTCCCGACCACGGCGCTGGAGCTCCCGAAGGGCTTCGCGGGTCTGGTAGAGATCCGCCGTCACCCTCTTCAGGTAGGAAAGGGTCTTCTGGTCGTCCGCCATCTGCGCGCCTCTCATGCGTTTCTCGGCCGCGGGTCAGTCCAGATCGATGCCGAATTCCTTGCCGACGAACT
>NZ_CADDZT010000041.1:6457-8849 GCF_902812655.1 Candidatus Frankia meridionalis
CGGACACCGCCATCGTCGGGGGCGTCGGAGCCGTTCGCGTCCCACCGGGCCAGCAGCTGCCGCAGCCGGGCCCCGGCCTGGTCCCGCTCGCCCGCATCGATGGCGCCCGCCGCCATCGCCGCCTCGAGCTGGTCGATCCTCGCCAACACCGAGACGTCCACGCCGCCGCCCGGGCCGGCCTGCGATCCGGCCGTCGACGCGGCGGCTGACTCGACCAGCCGGCCGCGAAGGTAGGTCGCCAGCGCCCGAGGTGTCGGGTAGTCGAAAACCAACGTCGCCGGCAGCCGGCGTCCGGTCGCCGCGTTGAGCCGGTTACGCAGGTCGACCGCGGTCAGCGAGTCGAAGCCAAGGTCGCTGAAGGCGCGTTCGTCGTCGACCGCGGACCGATCGACGCTGCCCAGCACGGTAGCGACGTTCACGCGGACCAGGTCGAGCAGGAGGCTGAGCTGCTCGACCTCGCTCATGGCCGCCAGCCGAGCCGGTAGGTCCGGGTCGGCGGCAGCCGCCGCGGCGACTGCCGCCCGCCGTCTGCGGATGTCGACGAGGCCGCGCAGGACAGCAGGCAGCGCGTCACCCTGTGCCCGGAGCCGACGCAGATGCAACCGCATCGGCAGCAGCCACGGCTCGGCCAGGTCCGCAGCCAGAGCCTCGTCGAACAGGGCCAGCGCCTCGTCCGTGCCGAGGGCCGCCATTCCCGCGCGGGCCATCCGCTCGAAGTCGGCCTCGCCGAGACGCCCGGTTATCCCGGTCGCCTGTCCCCACAGGCCCCACGACAACGTCACCGCGGGAAGACCGGACGCTCGCCGGTACACCGCAAGCGCGTCGAGGAACGCGTTGGCGGCGGCGTAGTTGCCCTGGCCCGCCCCACCGAGCACGGCCGCGGCCGACGAGAACGACACGAATGCCGCCAGGTTGTCCCGCCGCGTCAGCTCGTGGAGGTGCCAGGCCGCGTCGACCTTGGGTTTCAGCACGTCGCTCACTCGCTCGCCGGTCAGCGACGTGATCACGCCATCGTCGGACAGGCCGGCCGCGTGCACGACGGCGGTCAGCGGGCGCCCGGCGGGCACCGCGGCAAGCATGGCCGCCACCGCCTCCCGGTCGGCCATGTCGCAGGCTACGACGTCCGCCTGGGCGCCCAAGCCGGCCAGCTCGTCGACGAGGTCGGCCACACCCGGGGCATCGGGCCCACGGCGGCTGGTGAGCAGCAGGTGGCGTACCCGCCACCGCCGAACCAGGTGGCGTGCGAGCAGGCCGCCGAGGACGCCGGTCCCGCCGGTGATCAGCACAGTCCCGTCCGGGTCCAGGCTGGGCGGCTCGCTCCCCTCGTGCCCGTCATCGGCGGGCACCCGTTCCAGTCGGGGGACGAGCGGCGCGCCGTCGCGAACCGCTACCTGTGGCTCGCCGAGGCCGACGACCGCCGGCAGCGCGCGCCACGACTCATCCGCACCGTCGAGATCCACAAGAACGAACCGATCCGTGTTCTCGGTCTGGGCGGACCGAAGCAGGCCGAGCGCCGAGATCGGCGCCAGGTCCTGGGGCGAACCGGGTTGTTCGACACCGGCCCGAGTCGCGACGACAAGCCGCGACGCTTCGAAGCGCTGGTCGGCCAGCCACCGCTGGGCGATGTCCAGTACCTGCCGGGCCGTGGCATGCGTGTCCGCGACGACGTCGCCGGTCAACGGCGGGTCGAAAGGGATGACGACGACAGGCGGAACGGGCGCGCCGCCGTCGACGGCCGCCGTGAGCGCCTGCAGGCTCGGGACGGTCTGGACGCCGCCGAGGGATGCCACGCCGTCCCCGATCATCACCCAGGAACTCGTGTCCGCGGGGCCAGGATCAGTCGACGCAGTTGACGCAGTCGCCGGGAGCGAAGCCCACGCGGAGGGTGTGACCCAGCGGATCCGGTACAGCCCCTCCGGACGTGCCGGGCGCCGAGCCTCGTTCGGCAGGTTGTCGGGCGCCGGTCGCCAGGCGAGCGAGTCGACGGTTGCGACCGGCGCCCCCGCGCTGTCCGCGGCGACGACGGACACCGCGCTGTCTCCCGCCGGACGGAAGCGGACCCGCAGATGAGCCGCTCCGGACGCGTGCATGCTGACCCCCGACCAGGAGAACGGCAGCACCGGCCGCGCCCGGGCTTCACCGCCCTCGTCGGCGAGGTTCGGACCGGTGAGGCCGCGGATCCTGAGCAGCATGCCGTGCAGCGCCGCGTCGAGCAGGGCGGGGTGGGCGATGAAGGAGTCCGCCGCAGCCGCCGGCTCGTCGGGCAGGGCCACCTCGACGAAGACCTCGTCGTCAAGTGTCCACAGCCGCCGCAGACCCTGGAAGGACGGACCGTAGCCATAGCCGCTCTCCTCGAGCAGGTCGTAGGCGTCGGCCACGTCGACCTCGGCGG
>NZ_CADDZT010000041.1:9138-10898 GCF_902812655.1 Candidatus Frankia meridionalis
CGCCGGCCCGGCGGTCGGGACGAGCGCGCCGGTCGCGTGCCGCGTCCAGGGTTCGGATGGTTCGTCGGTCTCGCTGGATACGGCCTCGCTCGAGACGGCAGTGTCCACGCGGGAGTAGACGGCGAACTCGCGGCGGCCCGACAGGTCAGGTCCGCCCACGACCACCTGCACCCGCACGCCGCCGTCGTGGGGGACGACCAGGGGCGCCGCCAACGTCAGCTCCTCGACCCGCGCGGCGCCGACTTGGTCACCGGCCACGACGGCGAACTCGACGAAAGCCGTGCCCGGCAGGATCGCCGTCTCGTCGACCGCGTGGTCGGCCAGCCACGGATGCGCCCGCCTGGACAGGGTGGCGGTCAGGACGATGCCGTCGCCGTCCGCCAGGTCGACGACGGCGGGCAGCAGGGGATGGCCGGTCGCTCGCAAACCGGCCGAGCCGACGTCCGCGACCGCCGGCGCCGTCTGCCGGAACCGGTAGGGCTGGCGGGCGAACGCGTAGGTCGGCAACGGCACGGTCCGCGCGCCCGTGCCCGCGAACAGGTTCCGCCAGGCGACCGGCACGCCCCGCACGTGAAGCTCGGCGACGTTGCGCAGGAACTGCTCCATGCCGCCGTCGTCGCGCCGCAGCGACCATGCCGTCGCCGCTGGGGTACCGACGTCCTCGATGGTCTCCCGAACCCCCGGGACGACGACCGGGTGGGGGCTGACCTCGACGAACATCGTGTGCCCGTCGGCCAACAGCGCGCGGACGGCCTCGTCGAGCCGGACGGTCTGGCGCAGGTTGCGGTACCAGTACTCCGCGTCGAGGGTGGTGGTGTCGATCAAACCACCGGTCACGGTGGAGTACATCGGGACGGAGCCGGCCTTCGGCGTCACCGGGGACAGCGTGTCGAGGAGCTCTGACCGGATCAGTTCGACGTGCGCCGAGTGCGAGGCGTAGTCGACGGGGATGCGGCGGGACCTCACCCCCGCCCCGGTCAGTTCGGCGATCATCGCGTCCAAGGCGGCGTCGCCCCCGGACACCACCGTCGAGGCCGGTCCGTTCACCGCCGCGACCGCCAGGTCCGACCCCCAGTCGGCCAACCGCCCGCCGATCTGGGCGGCCGGTAGCGGGACTGACGCCATCCCTGCACCGCCGGCCAGTGTGAGCAGGGTCTTACTGCGCAGCGCCACCACCCGGGCGGCGTCGTCGAGCGACAACCCGCCCGCGACACAGGCGGCGGCGATCTCGCCCTGCGAGTGCCCGATCACGGCCGCCGGCCGCACGCCGAACGACCGCCACAGCCGCGCCAGCGACACCATCACCGCGAACAGCAGCGGCTGGACGACGTCCACCCGTTCGACGTCGGCGCCGGTGCCGGTGCCGCGCAGCGCGTCAAGCAGCGACCAGCCGGTCAGCGGGTCGAGCGCCCGCGCGCAGTCGGCCATCGACTCGGCGAACACGGGCGAGCCGTCGGCGAGGGCAAGCGCCATCCCCGGCCACTGGGCGCCCTGCCCTGGGAACACGAACACCACCCGGGGCGGGGACGCCGCGGCCACCCCGGTCACCACCTGCGGGGACGGCTCCCCGGCCGCGAGCGCGGCCAGACCGGAGGCCAGCTCGTCCGGGCCGCCGAGCACCACCGCACGGTGGGTGAAGGTGGATCGCGACGACACGAGCGACCAGGCCACATCCAACGCGGCCGGGGAGCCGTCCCCGCGGCTGTCACCGACCTCGTCCTCGACGAGATGCGCCAGAAGGCGCCGCGCCTGGCCGGCGA
>NZ_CADDZT010000041.1:10968-13736 GCF_902812655.1 Candidatus Frankia meridionalis
AACGACGAGATGGCGGCGCGGCGCGGACGGCCGTCGCTGTCCCACGGCCGTGCCTCGGCGAGCAGGCTGACCGTTCCCGCCGACCAGTCGACGCGCGGGGTCGGTTCGTCCACGTGCAACGTGGCCGGCATGGTGGCGTGCCGCATCGCCATGACCATCTTGACCACACCGCCGACACCGGCGGCAGCTTGGGAGTGCCCGATGTTGGACTTCAGCGACCCGAGCCACAGCGGCCGGTCCGCCGGCCGGTCCTTGCCGTAGGTCGCGAGCAGCGCGGACGCCTCGATCGGATCTCCGAGGGCAGTGCCGGTGCCGTGTGCCTCGACCACGTCCACGTCCGCCGCGCCCAGCCCGGCGGCAGCGAGCGCCTGACGGATGACCTTCCGTTGAGAGGTGCCGTTCGGGGCGGTCAGGCCGTTGGAAGCGCCGTCCTGGTTGACCGCGCTGGCCCGAACGACCGCGAGCACCCGATGTCCGTTGCGCCTCGCGTCGGACAGCCGCTCGACCAGCAGCATCCCCACGCCTTCGGCCCAGCCGGTCCCGTCCGCGCCCGCGGCGAACGCCCTGCAACGGCCGTCGGTGGACAGCCCCCGCAGCCGGCTGAACTCGATGAAGGCGCTCGGCGTGGTCATCACGACCACGCCGCCGACGAGCGCCATGTCGCACTCGCCGGCCCGCAGCGCCCGGGCGCCGAGATGCAGAGCCACCAGGGACGACGAACAGGCGGTGTCGATGGTGACGGCCGGCCCCTCGAACCCGAAGGTGTACGACAGGCGGCCCGACATCACGCTGGCCGCGTTGCCCGTCATGAGGTAGCCGTCGAAGTCCTCGGGGCGGCCCGGCAACAGGTCCGGGTAGTCCTGCCCGCTGGAACCGACGAAGACGCCGGTGCGGCTGCCGCGCAGCGCCGTCGGGTCGATGCCGGCGTGCTCGATGGCCTCCCAGGACGTTTCAAGCAGAAGCCGCTGCTGCGGATCCATCGAGGCGGCCTCCCGGGGGGAGATGTCGAAGAAATCCGCGTCGAACGCGAACACGTCCGCGAGGAAGCCCCCTCGGCGCGTGTAGCTCTTGCCCGGGGCGGCCGGGTCCGGGTCGTACAGCTCGTCGAGATCCCAGTCCCGGTCGGCGGGGAACTCGCTGGTCGCGTCGGTCCCGGACGCGACCAGACGCCACAGGTCGTCGGGTGACACGACCCCGCCGGGGTACCTGCAGGCCATGCCGACGACCGCGACCGGTTCGTCGACCGCCGCGGGGACAGCCCTCGCGCCGTCGCCCGCGGCGCCGCTTTCGGCGCCGTCCCCAATGTCGTCGGCCGCCCCGGTCGCGGTCTCGACGAGGCGGGTCGCGAGCGCGACCGGCGTCGGGTGGTCGAAGACGAGGGTTGGCGACAACGTCAGACCGGTCGCGGCCGTCAGGCGGTTGCGGATCTCGACCGCGGCCACCGAGTCGAAGCCGGCGTCCCGGAAGGTACGGTCGTCCCGCACGGCGGCGGCCGAGTCGTGCCCGAGGACGATCGCGACCTGCTCGCGTACCAGGTCGAGGGCCATCGCGATCCGCTCGTCGCCGTCCAGTTCCCAGAGCCGCGCCGCCCAGGCGCCGCCGGCCACGGGCAGCGATCCCGCGGTCGGGCGGTCGGTTCGCGCGTCGGGCAGGTCGGCGAGCACAGGGCGCGAGCGCGCCGCGGTATACGTCGGGACGAAACGTGGCCACTCGATGTCGGCGATGACCGAGAATGGCGCCCCACCGGCGACCGCCCGGCGCAGGCCGGCGAGTCCGAGGTCCGGATCAAGGCGGTTGATGCCCGGACCGTGGGTGGCGGCCTCGTCCCACGGCCCCCAGGCGATCGCGGTCGCCGCTAGGCCGCGTCCGTGCCGACGGGCAGCGAGGCTCGCCAGGTGGGCGTCCGCCATCGCCTGAGCGCTCTGGCCCAGCGAGCCGAGCACGCCCACAAGGGAGGAAAACAACACGAACGCCGTGGCCGGGCTGTCGATCAGCTCGTCGAGGTGGGAAGCTCCGCGCAGCACCGCCGTGAACGCGGTGTCGATGCCCGCGGCGTCGTTGCTCGCACCGTCGACGCCGACGAGGTGGATGACGGCGTCGAGCTGGTGCCCGTCCGCGGTGAGTCGGCGAACGACGTCGGCGAGGGCCGGCCGATCGGTTACATCACAGGCCAGCGCGGTCGCCCGCACAGCGACCCCGGCGAGCTCGTCGATGAGCGCGCCCGCGCCTGGGGCGTCAGGACCTCGGCGGCTGACGAGAGTGATCTCTTCGGCGCCGTTGGCGGCGGCCCACCGGGCCACCCGCATACCCAGCTCATCGGCGAAGCCGGTTATCAGCACGCTGCCGCTCGGCCTCCATCCGACGCCCGAAGCGCCGCCCGCCGCCGGGTCATCGGCCGGGGCCCGAACCAGCCGGCGAGCGAAGGCGGTCGGCTCGCGGACGGCCACCTCCTCCTCGCCGCCGGTCAGCGCGCGGACCAGCCGCCCGGCGACCGCCTCGGACGGTGCCTCCGGAACGTCGATCAGCCCGCCCCAGACGCCGGGCCGTTCCAGAGCCTGGACCCGGCCGAAGCCCCAGAGCATCGACTGATCCGGGCGTGGGGACCCTTGGGCGGGATCATCCGGATACGTGGGGTCTGCGGGCGCGCCTCCTGTCGTCACACACCAGATCGGCGCGTCGATCTCCGCGACGTCGATCGCGTCGACCAAGGTCATGGTTTCGGCGACCGCCGACGGAAGGCTCGTCATGCCGGCGGCGATCCCCGACGG
>NZ_CADDZT010000042.1:0-2595 GCF_902812655.1 Candidatus Frankia meridionalis
CCGCCGCCCGCATGTGGGCCTGCGGCGGGTCCACCCGCTCGCCTGCCCACAGCATCTCCAGCACCGGAATCTCGAGATGCTGGTCGAACGCCGTGCAGACCGTGTCCAGAGCCGCCGAGAAGACGGGAAATATCCGTGCCAGTTCCCGTCCTGTGCCAGGACCCCACGATCCCTGACCGGCAAAGACGAACGCGAGCCTGCCGCCCGCGGCCGCGTGGCTCGCGGTCAGGCCCTCGGCCAGCGCGGCCAGGCCCCGCAGGAACTCCGCGCGGTCACCGGCGACCAGCACCGCGCGGTACTCCAGGGCAGACCGGGTCGTCGCCAGCGAGAACCCGATGTCGGTCAGCGACAGGTCGGGGTGCTCGTTCACATGTGCGTGAAGCCGTTCCGCCTGTGCCCGCAGCGCAGCCTCGGATCGGGCCGACAGCGGCCACGGCACCACCTGACGGCCCGCGCCGCGCTCGGCGGGCACGGGCCGCTCGGCGGGCACGGGCCGCTCGGCGGGCACGGGCCGCTCGGCGGGCACGGGCGCCGCGTCCTGCTCAAGTATCACGTGCGCGATGGTGCCGTTGACCCCGAAGGCGGAAACGCCCACACGGCGGGGCCTGCCGGTCTCCGGCCAGGGCACGGGTTCGGTGAGGAGCGCCACCGCCCCTTCGGACCAGTCCACATGCGGGCTCGGTGCGTCGACGTGCAGCGTCGGGGGCAGCACGCCATGGCGCATCGCCATCACCATTTTGATCGCCCCGCCAACCCCGCCGGCCGCCTGAGTATGCCCGAGATTGGACTTCAGTGAGCCCAGCCACAGCGGCCGATCGGACGGCCGCCCCTGCCCGTACGTGGCCAGCAGGGCCTGCAACTCGATCGGATCTCCAATTGGGGTGCCGGTGCCGTGCCCTTCAACCGCGTCCACGTCGGACGGCGACAGCCCGGCGTCCGCCAGCGCCCGGCTGATCAGTCGCTCCTGCGAGATGCTGCTGGGAGCCGTGAAGCCGTTGCTCGCGCCGGTCTGGTCGACGGCGCTCCCCCGCATCACCGCGAGGACCGGATGCCCGTTGCTGCGCGCGTCCGCGAGCCGTTCCACCAGCAGGACGCCAACGCCCTCAGCGATACCGGTTCCGTCCGCGGCCGCCGCGAAGGACTTGCAGCGGCTGTCCGCCGCCAGGCCCTGTCCCTGCCGGGTGACCTCGCCCCACAGCTCTGGGGTGGACATCACGGACACGCCGCCGGCCAGTGCGAGCGAGCACTCGCCGCGCCGCAGGGCCTGGCTCGCCAGGTGCAGCGCCACCAGCGAGGACGCACACGCGGTGTCCACCGTGATGGCGGGCCCTTCCAAGCCGAGCGTGTAGGAGACCCGCCCCGAGGCCATACTGCCCGCGCTGCCGAAGTAGGCGTAGCCGTCGATTCCCGCGGGCGGTGGCCGCAGCCGGTAGCCGTAGTCGTGGAAGATGACGCCGAAGTAGACGCCGGTGCGGCTACCCCGTACCGACAGCGGATCGATCCCCGCTCGCTCGAACGCCTCCCACGAGGTCTCCAGCAGCAGCCGCTGCTGCGGATCCGTGGCCAGGGCCTCACGCGCCGACATCTCGAAGAAGGCGGGATCGAAGTCGGCGGCGTCGTGGAGGAAACCGCCATCGGCGTACGGCAGGTCCGCGGTGTCCCAGCCGCGATCGTCGGGGAAGGCGGAGATGGCGTCGCCGCCCGCGGCGACGAACCGCCACAGCTCCTCCGGCGACCGCAGGCCACCCGGGTAGCGGCACGCCATCCCAATGATCGCGATGGGCTCGGTCAGGTCGGCGGCCAGTCGCCGCAGACGCTCGTTCTCCTTCATCGCCGCGCGCAGCGCCTCGACGAGTTTCTCGGGGGATAAAGCCACCATGACCTCCGATCGTTCAGGGACCTCCGGCGGTTCCAAGGACGTCCGACAGTTCAGGAGCCGCCGTCGAGAGCCAGCCGTACCAGTGTCTCGACGTCCATCGAGTCGAACGTGCTACCCGGCTGCTCGTCCGGGCCGGCGGACTCGGCGGGAAACAGCTGGCTCCGCAGGTGACCGGCGATCGCGGCGGGCGTCGGGAAGTCGAAGACCAGCGTCGCCCGCAGCCGTACGCCGGTCGCCGCCCTCAGCCGGTTACGGAGCTGGACCGAGGCGAGCGAGTCGAACCCGAGATCCTTGAACGCCCGGTGCGGCGCAACGGCGTCCGCGGACGTATGACCCAGGGCCGCGGCCGCGGTGGCGCACACGGTCTCCAGCAGTTCCCGGTCCCGTTCTGGGCCGGTCAACCCGGCCAGCCGTTCGGCAAGCGTCTGGATGTCGCCAGCCGCGTCCACCACCCGGCGGATCGGAGTGCGGATCAGGAGGCGCAGCAACGGCGGCACGACCCCGGTCGCGCGCAGCGCCCGCAGGTCCAGGCGCATCGGCAGCAGCACGGGCCGGTCTACCGCGAGCGCGGCGTCGAACAGTGCCAACCCGTCCGCGGCGGACATCGGCCGCAGGCCGTTGCCCGTCATCCGCCGCTCCAGGTCGGCCTGGTCCAGATGCCCGGTCAGGCCGCTGCGCTGGGCCCAGTAGCCCCAGCCGAGAGATACCGCCGGCAG
>NZ_CADDZT010000042.1:3000-3565 GCF_902812655.1 Candidatus Frankia meridionalis
TGATCAGCACGGTGCCGTCCGGATCCCACCCGGCGGGATCGACGGCCGGGATCGCCGCCCGGGTGAGCCGTTGTCCCAGGACCACGCCCGCCCGGATGACGAGCCGAGGCTCGCCGCAGGCGACCGCCGCGGGCAATGCCCGATACGACGCCTCATCGCCGTCGAGGTCCACGAGTGTGAACCGGTCCGGATTCTCCGACTGGGCGGACGCGATCAGCCCCCACACCGGGGCGTTCACCAGGTCCGGCACGTCGTCGTGCGCTTCCGCGGGCACCGCGCCCCGGGTGACTACGACCAGCCGGGCGGAAGCGAACCGATCGTCGGCCAGCCAGGACTGGGCCAGCCCGAGCACTCGATGCAGAGCCGTGCGCACGGCCGCCGGCGATTCGTCAGTTGGGTTCGGGACGCAGGTCACCACCACCGCCTCGGTGCCCTCACCAGCGGCCTCGGTCAGCTCCGGGCACGCACGGGCGTGGATGCCGGCCCGGTCCAGCGCCGTGCGCAGTCCGAGGGGATCCGGTCCCGCCACCACCCACCCCCGCGGGCCGGGCTCCGGTACGGCCGC
>NZ_CADDZT010000042.1:4010-5933 GCF_902812655.1 Candidatus Frankia meridionalis
CGGCGGCCAGGTGTGGAGCTCGAACGCCGCCGCGGGCGGCCGGTCGGCCAGTGTCGCGGTGGCATGGCAGGTCCACGCCGCCTCCGCGGGCGCCTCCTCGGGCCGGGCATGCACCGTGAGCGGGCGGCGTCCCGAAGCGTCCGGTGCATTGATCCGGACCTGGATCTGGACGCGGCCGGAGTCCGCCACGACCAGGGGCTCGGCCAGGGTGAGCTCGTCCAGCACCGTGCAACCGACTTCGTCACCCGCCCGGATCGCCAGGTCCACCAGGACCGCCGCGGGCAGCAGCCGGAGCCCGGCCACGGCCTGGCTGTCCAACCAGGGGTGGGCCGCCGGGGCGATCCGCCCGGTGAACAGGTGGCCGTCACCGTCGGCGAGCCGAACGCCCGCGCTCAGCACCGGATGCCCCAGCGCGTCCTGGCCCGCCGCAGCCAGATCGGCGGGCTGGGAGGCCGCCGTGGTGTCCGGCCAGTACCGCTGGTGCTGGAAGGCGTAGGTGGGCAGCGCGGCCGGGAGGGCGTCCAGATCCGTGAAGGCCGGCCGCCAGTCGACGGCGACGCCGTGGACGTGAACCTCGGCGAGGGAGGTCAACAGACGGTCGGGACCGCCCTGCCCGCGCCGCAGCGTGCCCACGACCAGGGCGTCCCCGCCGGTGTCGTCCAGCGTCTCCTGGATCCCGAACCCTGCTACCGGGTGCGGGCTCACCTCGACGAACACGCCGATTCCGGCGGCCAGCAACGCGCGGGTGGCCCGCTCGAACAGCACCGGCTCGCGGGTGTTGGCGTACCAGTACTCGGCGTCCATGCCGGTGGCGTCCAGCAACTCTCCGGTGACCGTCGAGTAGAAGGGGATCCGCGCTCGGGCGGCCGTGACCGGGCGCAGGAGGTCCATCAGCTCCGCACGGATACCGTCCACCTGAGCACAGTGGGTGGCGACCGATGACTCCAGGGTCCGGGCCCGGACACCGTCGGCGGTCAGCTCCGCGACCAGCTCATCCAGCGCCACGGCGTCACCAGCGACGGTGACCAGGCGGGGACCGTTGACCCCGCCGATGCTGAGCCGGTCACCCCACCGCGCCAGCCGTACGGACATCTCCAAGGGCGGCAGGGCGACCGACGCCAGCGCGCCACGGCCCAGCATCCGTTCGACTAAGAGCCTGCTGCGCAGGGCGATGATGCGGGCCGCGTCATCAATGGAGATCGCCCCGGCCACGTGGGCGGCGGCGATCTCACCCTGGCTGTTGCCGACCACCGCGGCGGGTGTCACCCCGTACGCACGCCAGACCGCGGCGAGGGACACCATCATCGCCAGCAGCGCCGGCTGGATCACGTCGATGCGTTCCAGCGACGGTGACCCGTCCGCGCCGCTGATCACGTCGAGCAGCGACCAGTCGAGGTACGGTTCGAACGCCTTGGCGCACGTCGTCATCTGCTCGTGGAACGCCGGACACCCCTTCATCAGGTCACGGCCCATCCCGGCCCACTGCGCACCCTGACCGGGGAATACGAACGCCACCTCGGGAGCGCGACCCCCAAGGCCGCGCACGGTGTTCGCGACACTCTCCCCCGTAGCCAGCGCCGCCAGCCCGTCACGCAGTTCCGCGTGGTCGGCACCGACTACGACGGCGCGATGCTCGAACGTGGCACGGGTGGTGACCGACGCCAGGCCCAGGTCGGCGGGGGTCGCCCCGGGGTGTTCGTCCAGGTGAGACCGCAGCCGCTGCGCTTGAGTGCGCAGTGCCTCTTCGTTTTTGGCCGACACGAGCAGCGGTACGGCCCGAGGGTGTGTCCGGGGCTCCGGCGGCGTACCACCCGCCGTCCATTCGGCCGCAGGCGCAGCCCGCTCGGCCACGGGCGCTCGCTGCTCGGCCACGGGCGCGTCCCGGAGGATCACATGAGCGTTCGTGCCGCTGATACCGAACGC
>NZ_CADDZT010000043.1:0-1289 GCF_902812655.1 Candidatus Frankia meridionalis
GCCAGTAGCGGTCGTGTTGGAAGGCGTAGGTCGGTAGATCGACGGGGGTACCGGGAGGTAGAACGGTGTTCCAGGCGATGGGTGCGCCGTGAACGAACAAGGTAGCCAGGCCGGTCAGCAGGGCACGGACCTCGTCCCGGCCACGGCGTTGCAGACCGATCCCACTCAGCTGGCCGGTGATGTCACTGACAGCGCTGGCCAACGTCGCGTCCGGGCCGACCTCCACGGCCAGGTCCGTCCCCCGACCGGCCATGGTCTGGACCCCGTCAGCGAACCGCACCGTGCGCCGCAACTGCGCCGCCCAGTAATCAGGATCAGCAAGCTCGTCACCGGTGGCAAACCGGCCAGTCAAAGTCGACACCACCGGTATCGATGGATGCTGGGCGGGGACACCGGCGACTACCCGACGAAACCGCTCGGCCGCCCGGTCCATCAACACCGAATGAAACGCCTGACCGACCGCCAACCGCCGACTCCGCCACCCACGCCGGTCACAGTCGACGACAACCGACTCCACCGCGTCCACCCGCCCAGAAATCACCACCGCCGACGGTCCGTTCACCGCCGCGATCTCCACCCCTTCCGGTAACAACCCGGCCACATCCGACTCGGACGCCGCGACCGCCACCATCGCACCCGCCTCGGTCACCTCATCCATCAACTCACCACGCGCCACCACCAGCCGCACCGCGTCCTCCAGCGACCACACCCCCGCGACATGAGCAGCGACGAGCTCACCCACCGAATGACCCATCACAACCTCAGCCCGCACCCCCCAGGCCTCCAACTGCCGCCACAAAGCAAGCTCGAAAACAAACAACGCCGGCTGCGCCCATCGAGTGGAATCCACCCGCTCCACCGGACCGGTGAACATCACCTCCCGTAACGATCCACCAACCAACCCATCCACCAACCCACACACCTCATCCACCACCCGACGAAACACCCCCGGCAGCGAATACAACCCCGCACCCATCCCCACCCGCTGCGACCCCTGGCCCGAGAACATCACCCCCACAGCCGGCGTACCCGCCCGACCGGCGGTCACCACACCCGCCGCCGGAACCCCACCGGCCACAGCGGCCAACCCCGACCGCAATTCCTCCAGACCGTCCCCCAAAACAACCGCCCGATACTCGAACACCGACCGGCACGCCGCCAACGACCACCCCACATCCATCACCGACACCCCAGCATTCCCATCCAACCAACCCAACAACCGGGCCGCCTGCCCCCGCAACGCCCCCTCCGACCGACCCGACACCACCCACCCAACAACCGGAAACGCC
>NZ_CADDZT010000043.1:1728-2217 GCF_902812655.1 Candidatus Frankia meridionalis
GTACCCGAATCCGAATCACGCCCCTCGCGGTTCTCGACCTCAGGCGCCTCCTCGATAATCACGTGCGCGTTCGTGCCGCTCGCGCCGAACGACGACACGCCAGCCCGACGCGGCCGACCGGCACGCACCCACGGCCGCGCCTCAACCGCCACCTCGACCGCACCCGACGACCAGTCCACCGCAGGCGTGAGATTGTCGGCGTGCAGGGTCGCCGGGATCGTCCCGTTGCGCAGCGCCAGCACCATCTTCATCACGCCACCCACACCGGCGGCGGCCTGCGTGTGGCCGATGTTCGACTTCAACGATCCGAGAAAAACCCGGCCGCTGTCGCGGCGGCCGTAGGTAGCCAGCACCGCCTGCACCTCGATCGGATCCCCCAGCCGGGTCCCGGTACCATGGCCTTCCACCACGTCGACGTCGTCGACGGACAGGTTTCCGGCCGCCAACGCTTCCCGGATCACCCGCTGTTGCGCACGACCGTTAGGTGCT
>NZ_CADDZT010000043.1:2451-6325 GCF_902812655.1 Candidatus Frankia meridionalis
CTCCAGAAACTCGCCAGGACGCGACATCACGGAGGCGCCCCCGACCAGTGCCAGCGAGCACTCGCCCGACCGCAGCGCCCGCACCCCAAGGTGCAGCGCGACCAGTGAGGACGAACAGGCGGTGTCGATCGTGATAGCCGGTCCCGCCAGTCCGAACACGTACGCGATCCGCCCTGAAAGGAAGCTCGCGGTATTGCCGGCGAGCAGGTATCCCTCGAAACCTTCCGGGGCGTCGTGCATGGCCAGGTAGTCCTGGTTGGTGAAGCCGATGAAAACACCGGTCCGACTGCCCCGCAGCCACTTTCGGTCTATTCCAGCTCGTTCAATGGCCTCCCACGACGTCTCCAGCAACAACCGCTGCTGCGGATCCATCGCCAACGCCTCACGCGGCGAGACGCCGAAGAACTCGGCGTCGAACTCCGCCGCGTCGTAGAGAAATCCCCCCTCACGCACGTAGCTCGTCCCGGGACGCTCCGGGTCGGGGTCATAAAGGGCAGCCAGATTCCAGCCGCGATCCGTCGGAAACCCCGAGATCGCGTCCCGGCCCTCCGACACCAGACGCCACAGTTCCTCTGGCGTGCTGGCGCCTCCCGGATAGCGGCAGGCCATTCCGACAATGGCGATCGGATCAACCGCCTCCAGCTCATGCAGCCGGCGGCGCATACGCTCGTTTTCCCGGAGAGAGGCGCGCAACGCTGCCACTATCTCGTCAGTCGACACGGCCATCGTGACCCCTTCGCATCGCAGTCCGGCGGACCGGAGATGTCGGCTGATTCAGTCGTCTCCTAGCGCCCTTCGGACCAGGTCGTCGACGCCCATGGAGTCGATCTCGGGCCGCTGCCCGTCGCCGTCCCCGCCGTCCCCGCCGTCCCCGCCATGCGCGCCACCGGAACCGCCGGCGTCGCCGTTCCTGCCGGCGAGCCGGCGCAGGGTGTCCAACAGGCCCGCGTCCCGGAAGCGCGCGGGAGGAATAGCGGCCACCAGCGACGTCACCTCGTCGTCGGCGCCTGCGACGGGTTCGCGCCCGTTGACGACGGACCGCGTCTCGACCTCGAGGAGATCCATCCGGTCCAGCAACGCGCGATCGGCGGAGTACTCGGGCAGCGGCAACCGCTCGCGCAGGAACTCGGCGAGCTCCAGCGGCGTCGGATAATCGAAGACGAGCGTCGCCGGCAGCCGCTGTCCACTGAGCGAGACCAAGCGGTTGCGCAGCTCGACGGCAGTCAGCGAGTCGAAGCCGATCTCCCTGAAGGCCCGGTCACGGTCGACCGCGTCGGGATCGGCGTGCCCGAGAACCGCCGCGACCTCGAAGACCACCAGGTCGATGAGAGTGCGCCGCCTCTCCACCTCGGTCATGGGCGTGAGGCGGTCGACGAGGGACAGGGATGTCGTCCTGTCGGCCCCGCCCGCGCCGTCCACCGCGTCACCCGCAACGCCCGCCCGTCGCGAAGCGGGCCGCGCCAGACCCCGCGGCAGTGGGGAGGACCCGAACGGACCGCGGCGGACAACCGCGACGTCCAGTCGGGTCGGGACGACGACGGGCTCGGCGACGCCGTCCGCCGCGTCGAACAGCGCCATGCCGTCCTCCGCCGACAGCGGCAGCAGGCCCGAGCGGGCCATCCTGCGCAGGTCGGCTTCGACGAGGTGGCTGGTCATGCCACTGGCCTCACCCCACAGGCCCCATGCCAGGGAGAGTGCGGGCAGGCCCAGCGTCCGTCGGTGCCAGGCGAGCGCATCGAGGAAGGCGTTCGCCGCCGCGTAGTTCGCCTGACCGGCCGCGCCGAGCAGGCCGGCGACGGACGAGTAGAGCACAAACGCTGCAAGGTCGGCGTCCCGGGTCAGCTCGTGGAGGTTGTAGGCGGCGTCGATCTTGGGCCGGAGGACGACGACGAGCTGCTCGGGCGTCATCGTCGCGACGACCCCGTCGTCCAACACGCCGGCTGTGTGGATCACGGCGGTGAGCGGGTGGCACGCCGGGACGGTGTCCAGCAGCGCCGCGAGCGCGCGGCGGTCGGCCACGTCGCAGGCCGCGACGGTCACCTCGGCTCCGAGGCCGACGAGCTCGTCTCGCAGCCGCGCGGCGCCGGGCGCGTCGAGCCCGCGACGCGATACCAGCAGCAGGTGACGCGCGCCGTGCGCGGTGACGAGATGCCGAGTGGCGAGCGTGCCGAGCGTGCCCGTGGCGCCCGTGATCAGAACCGTGCCGTCCGGGTCCGGCGTGCGCGGCACCGTGAGCGCGATCTTGCCGACACCGCGCGCCTGTGACAGGTACCGGAAGGCCTCCGGCGCCCGGCGGACGTCCCACGACGTCAGCGGCAGGGGCGTCAGCACGCCCCGCTCGAACAGGTCGAGGACGACTGCCAGGATCTCCTGGAGACGCTCTGGAACGGCGCCCGAGGGGACGCTGCCGTCGGCGGCGCGATCAGTCCGAGCCAGCGCTACCAGGTCGTAGACCTGGTAGCGCACGCCCGGATGAGCAGCCGCCACCTCGGCGTGGTCGCGGATGTCCGTCTTGCCCATTTCCAGGAACTGGCCGTTCGGCGCGAGCAGGCCCAGCGACGCGTCGATGAACTCGTCGGCGAGGGAGTTAAGCACGACGTCCACGCCCCGGCCGCCGGTCGCGGCCCGGAACCGTTCGGCGAAGTCGAGGGTGCGCGAGCTGGCGATGTGGTCGTCGTCCAGGCCGAGTACGCGCAAGGTGCCCCATTTGGACGGACTGGCCGTGCCGAAGACCTCCGCGCCGAGGTGGCAGGCGATCTGGACGGCGGCAATACCGACGCCTCCTGCCGCCGCGTGGATCAGGACCCTGTCGCCTGGCCCGACCGCGCCGAGGTCGACGAGGCCGTAGTACGCGGTGAGGAACACGACCGGAACGGTGGCCGCCTGGGCGAAGGTCCACCCGTCCGGCACGCGGGCGAGCAACCGCCGGTCGGCGACGGCGGTGGGCCCGAACGCGCCTGGGAAGTAGCCCATCACCCGGTCGCCCGGCCGCAGGTCCGTCACGCCTGGACCGGCCTCGACAACGACGCCCGCGCCTTCCGCGCCCATGATGGCGTTGTCCTGGGTCACCATTCCCAACGTGATCAGCACGTCGCGGAAGTTCAGCCCGCCGGCCCGCACCGAGACCCGGACCTGCCCGGCGGCCAGCGGCGCCCGTACCTCCGGGGCAGGCACGAAGGCAAGGTTGCCCAACGTCCCCGGCTCTGTGACGACGAGTCGATAGTCCGGGTCGTCGACCATCGGAAGCGGCGCGTCGCCCCGTCCGACGCGACCGAGGCGAGGCACGAACAACTCGCCGGCGCGCACCGCGAGCTCCGGCTCGTCGGCGGCGAGTGCCGTGGCGACAGCCCTCACCAGCGTTTCCTCGACGTCGCCGGCCGCGGAACTGTCGAGGTCGACGAGCAGGAAACGGCCGGGGTTCTCCGTCCGCGCCGCCCGGACCAGACCCCAGACTCCCGCCCGCGCCAGATCGACGGCGCGCTGTCCGGGCAGCGCGACCGCGTCACGGGTGACGACGACGAGGCGAGACGCGGTGAGGCGCTCATCCGCGAGCCACCGCTGGACCGCGGCGAGCGCGCGACAGGCGGCGGCGTGCGCGGACCGCGCGACGTCGGCCGACGGCTGCGGCGAGCCGCCCCCGTCGTCAGCCCGCGCGTCCTCGTCAGCCCGCGCGATGGTGTCCGGCCATCCGTCCATGCCCTCCGTCGCGACGGCAAGCACCGCGACCTCCGGCACGTCAACGGCGCCACGACCGATCGCGTCCAGGAACGCGTCGACGTCCGGCCAGAGCCCTGACCAGCGGTTCCCCTCGCCTCCGGCGAGACGACCGGCGCCGATGAGCGCCCATCTCGCGGGCGTGCCCTCCCGCGGCGGC
>NZ_CADDZT010000043.1:6633-9139 GCF_902812655.1 Candidatus Frankia meridionalis
CCGGCCGCAGCGTCAACTCGTCGGCAACGGCGACGAGCGCGCCGGACGGGTCTGCGACGACGAGCGAGGCGCTCGCCGACCCGTCACGCGTCGTGCCTGGGGCAAGCCGCGCGCGGACGGTGGACGCGCCCGAGGCGCGGATCGTCACCCCGGACCAGGCGAACGGCAGTCCGACCTCGCCGTCGGTACGTACCACTCCGAGCAGGAGGGTGTGGAGGGCAGCGTCGAGCAGCGCGGGATGCAGGAGGAACCGACCCGCGTCGGACCGCTGGTCCCCGCCGAGCACGACGTCGGCGAAGATCACCCCGTCGCGCGTCCACGCCCGCCGCAGTCCCTGGAACGCGGCGCCGTAGCCGTAGCCGCGCGCGGCGAGTCGGTCGTAGACGCCGTCGAGGTCGACCGCGCTCGCCCCGGGTGGCGGCCACACGCCTGCGAGATCGGCCACCCCCTCGGGCGGGCCGCCGGTCGCCCGGGCGCCCGCGACCGCGGTGGCGTCGGCATCCTCCGCGGTGTCGACGAGGACGCCGGTGGCGTGCTCCGTCCAGGCTCCTTCGGCGCCGAATCCGTCGCCGGTCGCCGATCCGTCACCCGGCGCGTCTTCGGGCCGGGAGTGGATGGTCAGCTCGCGCCGGCCGTCGGGTCCGGGCTGGCTGACGGACACCTGAAGCCGCACCGCTCCCTGGGGCGGAATGACGATCGGCACGGTGAGCGTGAGCTGCTCGACGAGATCGCAGCCAACCTGGTCGCCCGCGCGGACGGCCAGTTCGACGAAGGCCGTGCCGGGCAGCATGACCGTGCCGAACACGCGATGATCGGCGAGCCACGGGTGAGTCCGGAGCGACACTCGTCCCGTCAGGATGACGCCGTCGCCTCCGGCGAGCTCCAACGCCGCGCCAAGTATCGGATGGTCCGCGGCGCTCAGGCCGGCGGCGGCGACGTCGGCCGTCCCGGACCCGTGCGTCAGCCAGAAGTGGCGGTGCTGGAAGGAATAGGTCGGGACGTCGATGCGGCGTGCTCCGGTTCCCACGAAGCTCGCCGCCCAGTCCACCGGGACGCCGAACACGAAGACCTTCGCGATCGAAGCGAGGAGCTGGTCGAGACCGCCCTGGTCGCGCCGCAGCGATCCGACGACCAGTACCTCGCCGTCGCGGGCCACGCCACCCTCAGCGGCCGCCTTTGTCGCCACGTTCGTCGTGGCGCCCTCGGCGACGCGGACGTGGTCGGCCTCCAAGGGCGCTGATTCCGAGACCGACTCCGACCAGGCCTCGACCGTCTCGCTGATTCCGACAGCGAGGACCGGGTGGGGACTCATCTCGACGAACACGCGATGTCCCTCGTCGAGCAGGCCGCGGACCGCGTCGGACAGGCGCACCGTCTCACGAAGATTGCGGTACCAGTAGCCGGCGTCGAGCTCGTTGGTGTCGATCCAGCCCCCCGTGATCGTCGAGAAGAAGGGCACCGACGACGCGACCGGCGCGATCGGGCCGAGCAGCGTGGTGACCGTCTCCTGTAGGGGCTCGACGTGCGCCGAATGGCCGGCGCAGGAGGCGCCGATCACACGGGCGTCGACCCGCTCGGCGAGCAGTTCGGCGCGCAGCTCCTCCAGCGCCGGCGTATCACCGGAGACGACCGTCGACGACGGGCCGTTGACCGCCGCGACCGACAGGCGCCCGGACCACGACGCCTCCAGCCGCTGGACGACCGCGTCAAGCGGCAGCGGGACGGACATCATGCCGCCCTGCCCGACGATCTCCAGCAGCACCTTGCTCCGCAGCGCGATGATCCGCGCGGCGTCGGCCAGGGACAGCGCTCCCGCGACGTACGCGGCGGCGACCTCGCCCTGCGAGTGGCCGACGACCGCCGCCGGCTCGACGCCGTACGACCGCCACATCGCGGCCAGCGAGACCATCACGGCGAACAGGACCGGCTGGACGACGTCGATCCGGTCGAGCGTGGGCGCCCCGGCCACGCCGCACAGCACATCGGTCAGCGACCAGTCGACGTACGCGGACAGCTCCCGCTCGCACTCGGCCATGGCGGCCGCGAACACGGGCGCGGTCTCCAACAACTCGGTCGCCATGCCCTCCCACTGGGCGCCCTGACCGGGGAAGACGAAGACGACGGACGGCCGTTCGGTGGCCGCGACGCCCTCGACGACGGTCGGCGTCGGCCGTCCCGACGCCAGCGGCTCGAGATCCGAGCGAAGACCGTCGATGTCCCTGGCGAGCAGCACCGCCCGGTTCTCGAACACCGCCCGCGTGGTGGCGAGCGAGAAGCCGAGGTCGGCGAGGCGAACGCCGTCGTCCGCGTCGAGGAACGCCCGCAGCCGCTCGGCCTGCGCTCGCGGCGACGCGGCTCGGGCGGACAGCACCACGGGCATCACGCGTCCCGAGGCGCCATCGACGTCACCGGCCACACCGGACGCGCCGGACCCGCCGGGTTCACCGGACGCAGGCCTCGTGCCGCCGGCGGCCTGGGAGGCGTCCTTGGCGGGAGGCGCCTCGAC
>NZ_CADDZT010000044.1:0-768 GCF_902812655.1 Candidatus Frankia meridionalis
GGATGACGTGGGCGTTGGTGCCGCTGATCCCGAACGACGACACACCCGCCCGCCACGGCCGGTCACCCACCTCCGGCCAGTCCCGCGCCTCGGTCAACAACTCCACCGCACCCGACGACCAGTCCACAAACGGCGACGGCGCATCCACATGCAACGTCCGCGGCACCACACCGTGCCGCATCGCCATCACCATCTTGATCACACCGGCCACACCCGCCGCCGCCTGCGCATGCCCGATGTTCGACTTCACCGACCCCAGCAACAGCGGCCGGTCCACCCCACGACCCCGCCCATACACCGCCAGCAACGCCTCGGCCTCGATCGGATCACCCAGCCGCGTCCCCGTCCCATGCGCCTCCACCACATCCACATCCGCCGGAGACAGACCCGCGCCCGCCAACGCCCGCCGAATCACCCGCACCTGCGACGGACCATTCGGCGCCGTCAACCCGTTCGACGCCCCATCCTGATTCACCGCCGAACCCCGCATCACCGCCAACACCCGGTGACCATTACGCCGGGCATCCGACAGCCGCTCGACGAGCAGCATGCCCACACCCTCGCCCCAACCCGTCCCGTCCGCCGCGGCGGCGAACGCCTTGCACCGACCATCCGGCGCCAACGCACGCTGCCGACTCAACTCCACAAACATTCCGGGCGACGACATCACCGTGACCCCACCCGCCAGCGCCATCGAACACTCCCCCGCCCGAAGCGCCTGAGCCGCCAGATGCAACGCCACCAACGACGACGAACACGCCGTGTCCA
>NZ_CADDZT010000044.1:941-2575 GCF_902812655.1 Candidatus Frankia meridionalis
GCGTCAGAGCAGGGCCCGTCAACCCCAGCGTGTACGCCACCCGCCCCGCGATGACGCTCGCGGTGTTTCCGGTCAGCAGGATGCCCTCAAGGTCCTCGGGCATGTCACCTACCGGTGGCGCGTAGTCGTGGTACATCATCCCGGCGAAGACGCCGGTGTCGCTGCCGCGCACTGTCAACGGGTTGATCCCCGCGCGTTCGAACGTCTCCCACGCGACCTCCAGCAGCAGCCGCTGCTGCGGGTCCATCGCGAGCGCCTCGCGCGGCGAGATGCCGAAGAAGGCGGCGTCGAACTCGGCGGCGTCGTACAGGAAGCCGCCCTCGCGGGCGTACGTCCGGCCGGGAGCGTCAGGCTCCGGGTCGTAAAGGTCGTCGTCCCAGTCGCGGTCCGTCGGAAAACCTGAGATGGCGTCGCGACCCTCGGACACGAGCCGCCACAGGTCCTCCGGCGACCCGACCCCGCCCGGATAGCGACACGCCATCCCCACAATGGCGATCGGCTCGAGCGGGTCGCCGCCGCCGGCCGACGTCCGCGCCGCGGAGCGCCGTGGGGACGGCCCCCCGTCCCCGCCGACCAGCGCGTCCTCGCCGAACATCTCCTCGAGGAGACGGCCGGCCAGCGCGTCGACCGACGGGTAGTCGAACACCACCGTCGGCGACGGACGCAGACCCGTCGCGCGGACGAGCTGGTTCCGCAGCTCCACGGCGGTCAACGAGTCGAACCCGATGTCCTTGAACGCGCGATCGCCCGCGATCGCCTCGGGGCGGGCGTGGCCGAGCACCGCCGCGACCTGGCGCCGCACGAGGTCGACCATGGCGGCGGCCCGGTCGGCGGCCGATAGTCCGCGCAGCTCCTCGGCGAGCGGGGACACGCCACGGTCGGCCCGCGGGCCGCTGTGCGCGACGCGACCAGCCGCATCCGACCCGGTGGTCTGGACGGTGGCGCTCCCGGGCCGGTCCGCCGCGGCGGACCGACGCCGACCCTCGCACAGGAGGCGCGTGAACGCGCCCGCGGGGGAATTGTCGTCGGGCTCCGCGTACACGGCGGCGGCCTGGTATCGCATCGGGACGATCAGGGCCGCCCCGACGTCGGTTCCGGCCGTAGCCTCACCAGGCTCGCCGGCCTCGACGGTTTCGCTCGCTTCCTCGACGGAACGATTGGAGATCGCGATGGCGGTATCGAACAGAGCAAGGCCGAGCTCGCGGTCGAGCGGCACCACCCCAACCCGCGCCATGCGGTCCAGGTCCGTCCGGGACAGCGTCGAACCCATCCCGCCGCTCGGCGACCACAGACCCCACGCGAGAGACAGGGCCGGCAGGCCGCGCGCTCGCCGGTACGCGGCGAGCGCGTCCAGACTGGTGTTGGCCGCCGCGTAGTTCGCCTGCCCCGCCGCCCCGATCAGGCCGGCGATCGACGAGAAGAGCACGAAGGCGTGCAGATCGAGATCCGCCGTCAACTCGTGGAGGTTCCACGCCGCGTCGGTCTTCGGACGCATGACGGTGTCGACGCGGTCCGGCGTCAACGACGTCGTGACGCCGTCGTCGAGAACGCCGGCGGCGTGCACGACCGCCATCAGCGGGTGCGCGAGTGGCACCGTCGCGAGTGCGGCGGACAGCTCGTCCCGGTCCGCCGCG
>NZ_CADDZT010000044.1:3021-4891 GCF_902812655.1 Candidatus Frankia meridionalis
CGCGGCGGCTGAGCAGCAGGAGGCTGCGCACGTGGTGCTCGGTCACCATGTGGCGCGCGAACAGGCCGCCGAGCGCGCCGCTCGCGCCGGTGATCAGCACGGTTCCGTCCCCGCCGAACGGCGCGGGTTCCGTCGCGGCCCGCGCCTCACCTCCCGACGCGGACCCGGTGGCAGGCTCAGCGGTCGTGAGCCCGACTGTTGTGGCGCCGGCGGCCATGGTGCCAGTCCTCGACCCCGCCGTGGGACTCGTCGTCAACGTCGGGCAAGTGTCACGGGGGCGGCGGACGAGGCGAGGCGCAACGATCTGTCCGTCCCGCACGGCCACACGCGGCTCGCCCGTAGCGATCGCCGCCGGAATCGCGGCCCACGAGCGGTCGTCGAGGGCCATCTCGACGACGACAAGCCGGCCGGGATTCTCCGTCTGAGCCGAGCGGAGCAGGCCCCGGGCGCCAGAGGTTACGAGGTCGTCGTCCTGACCTGTGATGACCACGAGCAGGGACGACGCGAACCGCTCGTCGGCCAGCCACTGCCGCAGCGCCTCGAGCGCGAGCCCGGTCAACGCCCGGACCGACTCCGCCGACGGCATCTGGGAACGGTCCGCGTGGTCGTCGGCCGGGCGCAGGTCCAGGACGACCGTGGACGGCGCCTGGCCTCCGACATGGCGGGCGTCCCAGGGCGTCAGATACTCAGGACGGGCGGAGTCGGCGTACGGCGCCACCGCCAGCTCGGTCGTCTCCGGTGCGGCCGGCTCGGTCTCGACGGGCAGCCAGGTCAGTGCGAACAGGGATCTGTCGACCGCCGCGTCGCCGACGGCGGACGCGACGGCGGAGAGCGGCCGCCACGTCAGCGACTCGACCACGGCGACGGGCACTCCGGCGGAGGTCGCGAGCTCGACACGGGTCCTGTCCCCGTCGATCCACCGGCAGTGGACCCGCAGAGTCGGCGTCGCCGCCGGAGCCGACAGGGGTATGGTCCGAAGTCCCTCCGGCGCGGCGACCGAGACACCTGACCAGTGGAACGGCACGGACATCTGGCGCGCGCCACCTGCCGCCAACAACGGATGCAGCGCGGCGTCGAACAACGCCGGGTGAATCACGTAGCCCCACGAATCGACATGACCGCGCGCACCCGCGGCTTCGGCGCCCGTCGTGGTGGCTTCAGGTGCCGCCACGCCGTCGGCGGCGGTGCCAACGGAAACCTCGGCGTAGACACTTCCATCGCCGTGACGCCACATGCGTCGCAGTCCCTGGAACGCCGGCCCGTACCGGTAACCGCTGTCGGCGAGCTCGTCGTACACGGCGGCGACGTCGACTTCGGCGACGTCGGCCGGCGGCCACACGTCAAGACCGGTCGAGATCTCCGGGGCGGTCTGGCCGGACGTGGTCAGCAGGCCGGTCGCGTGCCGGGTCCACCCACTGTCGTCCGGGCCGTCCACCCCACCGCGCCCGCCCACGAGGTCGACGCCGGCATGGGATTCGCCGGCGCCACCGCGCGGCGCGTCCGCGGGGCGGGAGTAGATCGTGACCTCCCGGCCGCCACGCTCGTCCGGCCCCGACACCACGACCTGCACGACCACGCCACCGCTGTCGGCGGCAAGCACCAGCGGAACGGCCAACGCCAGCTCCTCCAGCCGGCCACACCCCACCTCGGCACCGGCACGCAGGGCGAACTCGACGAACACCGTCCCCGGCAACAGGGTCACACCCGCAACCACATGATCAGCCAGCCACGGCTGCGCGCGCGTCGACAGCCGCCCCGACATGATCAGCCCACCGTCATCCGCCCGCTCCAGTGCGGCCCCCAGCAACGGATGCTCCGCCGGTCGCAGACCCACCCCCGACACGTCCGCCGCCCGTCGGCCGGCGTCGAG
>NZ_CADDZT010000045.1 GCF_902812655.1 Candidatus Frankia meridionalis
GCGGAAACCGGCGGACACCGCCGGCCCGGGTGAGCAGCATGCCTGGCGGCAGGCGCGGCACCGGCAGTCGGCCCGGCAGATCTGCGTGGAACACGCTCTCGCCGAGCAGAAGCAGTGGCGGCCGTTACAGCGTTATCTCGGCCGGCGGGAGTCCTACCCGGACACTCATGCCGCGATCGTGGGTCTGGTCTCCGACCGGGCCGCCCGGCGGGCCACGGTCCGGCGGGCGAGTACCACGCTCGTGCCCGTCCGACCGGCCGCCTGCTGATCATCCATTGGTCGATCCGTCAGGCCGGCACGTCGCGATCTCAACCGTGCACCAAGTCGTTAGCAAAATCGGAGGTCTGTGGATGGAGATCGTTTAGTCTCCGGTTGGTTGGTCAGTGTCTGCAGGTCGTTCGACGAGCTTGCCGGCCGCGAAGGCCGTGCCGGCGCGGACGAAAGTGACCAGGTGCGGGCCGCTGACCGACGCCACTCCACCAAGGGGTTCCCGGCAGCCTGACGTCGTCACCGGGTTATTGGGCCGCCGGCTAACGTGCCGCAGTCGCCTGCCAAACTGATCACGTGACGGGTCGAGACCTCCGATCCCCCGAGCAGGGGGTGTGGGACGCGTTTCCGCGGGGCGACCTCGTCGATCTGCGTGGGGCGGCGGACCGAACGGTTCGCGCGAGCGTTCTGCGCGCGCTCCTGCTCAGCGCCCAGCAGGCCGCGCCCGGCCACCTCCCCATGCTGAACCTGATGGGAGCGCAGATCGCCGAGACACTCGATCTGTCCCAGGCCGAGGTGCCGTACCCGGTACGGCTCCGGCAGTGCGACTTCGATCAACGGCCGGAACTGTACGGAGCCCGGACCCGCCAACTCGACTTTGCCGGCTCGACTCTTCCCGGCCTCCTGGCGTCGCATGCGATGATCGACGGCAGCCTGCGGCTGACCGGCTGCCGCTCGACAGCGGAGATCCGGCTGGTCGGCTCCCGGATAGCGGGAACCCTGCTGCTGAACGCCGCGCGACTCGAAGACACCGACAGCGCCTTGACCGCGACCAGGCTCGCGGTCGGCAACGATGTGCTCGGACGAGACGGTCTGGTCTGCCGGGGCAAGGTGGACTTCAGCAATGCCGACATCGGCGGCTCGATACGGTTCGAGGGCGCGCACCTGGCCAATCCAGGCGGGCCAGCGTTGTCCGCAAAGAACATCGTCGTGGGCGCGGTCTTGGACTGCCGCGTGGGTTTCTGCGCCGAGGGCACGGTCGACCTTTCCTACGGGAGCGTCGGTAGCCACGTCTCCTTCGAACGGGGAACGCTGCGCAACCCGACCGGCACGGCGCTGGCGTGCGACCACCTCGAAGCCCCCGAACTGGTGCTGCTTACCAGCGCACCGATCGACGGCGAGGTAGATCTGCGCCATGCCCGCGTCAGCCTGTTGCGCGACGATGCCGCCAGCTGGCCGAATGCGCTTCACCTGGACGGGCTGACCTATGACGCGCTTGCCGACATCCCTCGCGTGCACCGATTGCGTTGGATCCGGCTCGACCCGGCCGGATACCTTCCCCGAAGCTACGAGCAACTCGCGGACGCGTACCGACGGCAGGGGCGGGAAGAGGACGCCCGGGCAATCCTCCTTGCCAGGCACCGGCACCGACGGGAGTCCCTCCGGCCAGCGGCCCGGTCGTGGGGATACCTCCAAGATGCCGCCGTCGGCTACGGATACCTCCCGACCCGCGCAGCGGCATGGCTCGCCGCACTCGTCGTGGTGGGCAGCGTCACCTTCGGCCTACACCACCCACCGGCAGTCACGGACACCAACCAGCCCGATTTCAATCCCGTGATCTACACCCTCGACCTGCTGATCCCCGTCATCGACTTCGGGCAGGAAAGCGCGTTCAACCCGCACGGCGCACAAGCGTGGCTGGCCTACGGCCTCATCGCCGCCGGCTGGATCCTCGCAACCACCATCGCCACCGGCCTCACCCGGACCCTACGCCGGCAGTAACCGCTGCCGCCGCTGACCGCGACCTCCCACTCTGTGAGGCTCGCGGCGCCGTCCGGGGCGGACGACTACGTGAGCAGGCCCATCGTGGGGCCGGAGCTGGTAACGCGAAGGCGTTACCGGCTGGAGTGGGTCCGCCTCTACCGCCGGCTCGCCGACACCGATCCGCTCACCGGGCTCGCCAAGCGGCGCCGGTTCGAGGCCGAGTTCGATCGGTTGTGCGGCCGGGCCGCGGACGACGGGCGGGCCGCGGCGGAGGG
>NZ_CADDZT010000046.1:0-1878 GCF_902812655.1 Candidatus Frankia meridionalis
TCCGCGACCGGAATGTTCGACCCTTTGATCCTGCCGGTGGTGGGGTCGATCGGGGTGAGACTGTTGGCCATGTCGTTGGTCACGTACAGCGTCGACAGATCCCAGGCCGGAACGACATGCTGGGGATTGCGGCCGGTCACGTATTGGTCGATCACCTTGAAGGTCGCCGGATCGATCACATCGACGGTGTTGCTGTCGCTGTTCGGAACGTAGACGAGGTGCTTCGCGTGACGAACAGCCGGACTGAACCGGTTCGCCCCGTCAAAGGCATACACATCGACCGGTTGTGAGCCATCGCCGTCTCCCGGGGGAGCCGATAGTGCCGCCGGATTCCCGTTCGCCGATACGTGAGATCGTGCCGGCACCGCGGCACGTATGGACGAGCCGGATCCTTCAGCGCAGGCCGCTACCACCGTGGCCCACAGGGCGACAACGACTGCCAGGCGCAACACCCGGGGCAGTCGAGCATCATCGTTGGTCCACACAGGCACGCTCCGATTTCGGACGAGACCGGCGGCAAGAAGCGTAACGGCGTCCGTCCGAGTGGTACCCGGTGACCCCTCCGTCACACGCCCCACCGGTCAACAGGTGGGTCCTGCACCCGTTTCCCGAAACAAAAAGGTCAACGGAACTACCGGTCCGGGCATTTCAGCGTATGCGCCCGGACCACCGGGATCTACGTGATACTCGGGACGCGGATGCGCTACCCGTGCCGATACAGGCAATCACGCGCCCGTCGTCATACAAAACCTGCGCGACGAACGGACCCAGTCCCTGACGAAGGTCAGCTTCCACTACGGCGGAATCGTCAAGGAGTTCCCGACCGCGCCCAAGGACAGCTTCTTCGTCGCGAACGCCGACCACGTCGCCCGGACGACTCCAACCCGGCGGTCGGCGCCTTCCTGGTCACCGGCAACAACACCGCTGCGCCACGGCTCGCGTCCTGGCTACGGGACGTAGCAGGACCGGATGCTGTCGTCACCGACATCACCGGTACGAGACAGACGGTCGGTTCCAGTCTCACCGCCGTCGACCTCGCCGGCATCTCCCGCGTCGAGCTGGGTTTCGCGCTACTGCTCGTCGCGGCGTCGGGCGCGCTGCTCAGCAGCGTGCTTGTCACGGTCCTGACCGCAGTGTTCGACCCTCCGCCTCAGACAACGACCTGATGGCAGGCCACGACTGGGAGCACGAGCCGGATGACGGCGCCGCCGTCGGGATGGTTCAAGGCGGTCGCGGTGCCACCGTGAGCAGTCATGAGGGAACGGACGATCGGGAGCCCGAGGCCCGGCTCCGCCACGGTCGCGGGTACGCGCTGTATCGGCGCGGCGGAACCGGTCACGGTCCGCGACCACCACGAGATCGCCCGGTACGTCAAGGCGTACCGACACCGTGATGGCGCCCACCGTACCCACGCCGTTGAGCAGGTCCGCCCGATGGACCGAGGCGCCAACAGGTCACTCACGGACAACGCCGCGGGGCGCAGTACGGCGGAGCCTCCGCCCACCCGGGCGAGCAGGAGCATGCCCTCGGCGAGCCGGATCAGGCGGTCGGTCTCCTTGCCGGCCTCGGCGACGAACCCGCGTTCCCGGGTAAGAGCCCCGCCTGCAAG
Organism: Candidatus Frankia meridionalis; assembly: GCF_902812655.1. GTDB lineage: Bacteria > Actinomycetota > Actinomycetes > Frankiales > Frankiaceae > Protofrankia > Protofrankia meridionalis. Next base: position 1,610 of record NZ_CADDZT010000046.1, read on the forward strand.
CGCATGAGCAGTCCGTTGAGGGTGGTTGCCAACGCCGCGATCTCGTCGCGGGTCGCGGGAATCTCCAAAGTGGCCGCCGTATCGTGCTCACTGATCTCGACAACCTGCCGGCGCATCCGTTCCACCGGTCGCAGCGCCGCTCCCGCCAGCGCCCAGGCCTGCGAGCAGTATCGCGGGCGGCGCACCGACGATCAGTACATCCCGCGCGTGGTCCTCAGCGGTGTCGGTGATGTCGGTACCCATACCTACGACGGCGATCACCGGGCCGG
>NZ_CADDZT010000046.1:2186-4890 GCF_902812655.1 Candidatus Frankia meridionalis
CCGGCCCGGGTCGCGGCGATCTGTTCCGCGGTCAGCAGCGGCCTGTCCCCACGGGCAGGCGCAGCCGGTAACCGGCACCGCGTACCGTCTCCAGCTGTTCGACTCCGAACGGCCGATCGATTTTACGCCTGAGGTACGCGACGTACTGGTCGACCACGTTCGACATCCCGTCATAGGCGAAGTCCCAGACGTGCTCGAGGATGCGCGTGCGGGTCAGGACCTCGCCCGGGTGACGCATGAACAGCTCGAGAACCGCGAACTCCTTGGGAGACAGGTCCAGCTCGGTATCGCCGTGGCTGGCCCGGCGCGCGGCCGGATCCAGGCGGAGGTCACCGGCGCGCAGCTCGGTCGGACGTTCCGCCATACCGCGACGGATCAGTGCCCGGAGTCGCGCGGACAGTTCAGCGAAACTGAACGGCTTCGGGACGTAGTCGTCGGCACCGGCGTCCAGTCCCCTGATCCGGTCGGAGATGTCACCGCGGGCGGTCAGCATCAGCACCGGCGACCAGCGCCCTGCCGCCCGCACCTGCCGGCAGACCTCGAAGCCGTCGATGCCCGGCAGCATCAGGTCCAGCACGATCGCGTCGTAGGGGATCTCGGTTGCCTGCCAGACCGCATCAGGCCCCTGCCTCACCACGTCGACGGCATAGCCCTCCTCCTCCAGGCCACGCTTCAACAACGCCGCCATCCGGAGTTCGTCCTCCACCACAAGAACACGCACGGCCCGGAGCCTAGGGTTCCGATGATGTGAGAATCATGTGAATCGATCGGAATCGAATGCCCTCACACATGATCGGCAGAAACCTGCGCCTGGCATCCCTTCTGCCTGCGGTACTCCAGCACGACCGGGACCGCCGAGGCCACGACGATTCCCACCGTGATCGGGATGATGTAGGCGTCAATATGGCTGGAGCTGCCGAGCGCGTAACCCAGCAGAGTCACCCCGAGCGCCCACAGGAGCCCACCGACTGCGTTCCATACTGCGAACACCGCAAAGCCGACTCCGGTTACTCCAACCACCGGGTTCATGAAGGTGCGTACCACTGGAATGAACCTCGCCAGCACGATGGCCTTCCCGACCCCGTATCGTTCCAGGACCTCATGAGCCCGGTCGACGTTCTCCCTCCTGAACATCCGCGAGTTCGGGCGGTCGAACAGGACTGGTCCAACGTGCCGGCCGATCAGGTATCCCGTCTGGGCACCGAGGACCGCGGCCACGCTCATACCAGCAAGCACGGGTCCAAGTGACAGGTGGGGGTTGCCCGACCCCACATCCGTGGCGCAGAATGCCCCGGCGAGGAACAGCAGCGAGTCGCCTGGGAGGAAGAACCCGACAAGGAGCCCGGTCTCTGCAAAAATGACGGCAATGATGCCGGCCGTACCAAACGTGGACACCAGCGACGAGGCGTCGAGCGGATTGATCGCCAGCAGAGTGGTCATGAACGGAAAGACTAGAAAGACCCTGCCGCAAGTACCTCCCGACCGTGCGTACCGACCACCACGGACGCCCAGAAACCGGTGCTGACCTGGAACTCTATGCTGGGACGTCCATTGAGGAACTCACATGAGGCAGCCGCCGGGCGGTCTCCGACGCTTCCAGGTCGGGCAGAAGTGACCAGCGACCAGCGACCAGCGACCAGCGACAGTTCGGGATCACAGGGTGATGAAGGTAAGGCCGTTGGTTTTCAGCCGGGGTAGGACGGTGCGCAGGGCCTCGACGGTCTGGGCACGATTCCCCCCGCCGTCGTGACAGAGCAGGATGTCACCGGGACGCGCCGCGAGGAGACGCTGGATGATCGGCGTGGGGCCGGGACGGGCCCAGTCCTTCGGGTCGATGTCCCAGTCGATCGGGGTCATACCGTAGCGTGCGACGGTGGCCAGCACGGTGGGCGACCAGTCCCCGCCGGGGGCGCGGAACAGCTGTGGCGTGGTAGCCGCGGCGTCCACGATGACGGACTGGGCTTGAACGATCTCCTTGTCGATCTGCGCGGGAAGGCGACGGGAGAACGGCTGGGGGTGGGTCATGGTGTGGTTGCAGAGGCTATGCCCCTCGACGATGATCCGCCGGACCAGGCTACGTTGCGCGTGCGCCTCGATACCGACCAGGGAGAACGTGGCCTGCGCGCCGTGGCGGCGGAGCAGGTCGAGGACCTGGGGTGTCCAGTGTGGGTCCGGACCGTCGTCGATGGTCAGGGCCACCGCGTTCGAAGGAGCGTTCGGGAGCAGGTCATGCACCTTGTACACGGGCCTGGCGCGCACCGGCACCGCAGATACCGCCGGCAGACCCGGAAGGGTCGCCATCCCGTCGGGGTCGGTGGCGGCGTTCGGGGAGAAGGAATCGGAGCGTTGCCCCTCGGAAGGACCCGGGAGGGGTGTCGCGTGCGCGGGACTGGAACATCCAACGAGTCCGCCCGCAGCCACCCCCACCACACCGGACGCCGCCCACGCAAGCATGCCGCGCCGCGAGATACCGACATCCCGGGTCTGCTCGGACCGCCCGCCGGTCACGCGACGGTACTCCCGGCGGTAAGAGGGAAACTTCCACGGCCGCCCACAACACCCATACCGATTCCGTCGGGTGAAGGAAGGCAGCAGCCACGCCCGAAGTCCACGATCCGTTCCAAAAGACGCCTACCTGACACCACGAACAGAGCCTACGCGAACCAGACCTCCCCCTCCGAAGACAGACCGGACAACTCACGCA
>NZ_CADDZT010000046.1:5486-15486 GCF_902812655.1 Candidatus Frankia meridionalis
TTCCCATGGGATTGGGCGAGTTCGGTCCATGGCATCTACTGATCGTCGCGGTGGTCTTCGTGCTCCTGTTCGGCTCCCGGAAACTTCCCGACGCGGCCCGCTCACTGGGACGGTCACTGAGAATCTTCAAGGCGGAGATCCACGGATTGCGCGACGACCCGCCCGGCGACTCCCCCACAACACCAGCGGTAACCGGCGACTCCCCACAGACCGGCACGACCAGCAAGGACGGCCAACCAGTCGGCATCCACCCCCAGGCTGAGGCATCGAGCGGCGGTTCGTGAACAGACCGAGGCACTCATCGGCTGGTGGCTCGACCGCACCACCGGCCTGTTCCGTCCCACCGCGGCATCGAACGACACCGGCACGAGAATGTTGCGCTTCCGATTTTTGCGTGGTGGATGCGCGGTGTTCGTGTCGCACATCCACCACCGGCGGGGTGGGGGACGGGTTTCGTCGTGTTCTGCCCCATACGGGGGGATCCGGGATTTCTGCGGGCAACGTTCGGCAGGACGCATGCGTCCCGTACGATCCGACCTTCACAACACCGTCATCGCCACAATCGGGTGAGCCCTCGACCACGATCAGTCCGAACGTTCACCCTCAGTCGGGCAGCGGGATCACCACACCGGTATCGGCATCAACATTGCCGCTCCAGACACCGCCGGGGGCGTTACTCGTCTTCGTCCATCCGGGATACAGATACCCATCGGCCCCATAGTCTGGGAAGACGCGGCTGGAAAAATGATTGTTGGTAACCCTGATGTTGAAGGATCCCGCGTGGCCGTAACTGGAATAGATGGTGAAGGCTCCACCGGCCAGCAGATTGTCGTCGATCGTCACATCATGGGTGCTGCCGTACTCGGTACCGAACTGAATGGCGCCAGCCATGTCGTGCGTCGGCTCAAAAATGATGGTGTTATGCTCGAAGGTGATGTTACCGGTTCCGCCCAGCGTCTGAGACCCGTCGACATGTTCACCGGCAGCAGGCTGGACAAAGTCATGGATGTAACTGTCCTGGATACGATTATCACCGTCCGGATGAACACCATCGAGGAAGCCGTGGAGATTGTCACGTAAAAGGGTCCAATGCTGGCCTCGAACAGCGGCGTCAGGGGGCGCGGGCGGCGCAAATTCGGAATCCTGAACGGTGACACCGGCATCAGGGTAGCTGTCGTCCACACTCACCTGGTTTGTACCGGCGTTGGTGAAACGACAGTTCTTTATCAGTACATTCTTCGCCCGGATGATCAGCATGTCGTCGTAGCCGCTGCCCGTGTTGCGATCGATAAGCTGGCCGTCTATGACCGCACCATCCTGCGTGATGATCATAGGGCCCGTGTACGGGGTAAGACGGATACCGGCGGGAACACCGGTGGTGGCGGCGTTCGGGAACGTGGCGGCGACGGCCGGCTGCCCACTCGGCGCCGGCGTCACACCGGCGGAGGCCGACGGTGTCGGTGTCGGTGTCGGTGTCGCCCCGGAACCCAGCGTCGGCTTACAGCCGACGAGCCCACCCGCAACCACTACCGCGGCTCCGACGAGTAGCGGCACAAACCGTTTTCCCACACGGCGGTATAAGCCCACAGTGAATTCTCCTCCTTGCACTGACCCGCCGTCGGGATCACGGCTTAGACCCTCCGAACAGGACAGTAGCGCGTGACCCCTCTACGTACATCCCGGTCGCGTCCCGGGTCGGGTACAGGCCGTGCGTGCCCTTACCGGTGGGCAGGAACCCGATGTTGACAAACCGGACCGGGTCGACGGAGCCGAGGGTACGATCCTGCGCCGGGAGTGATCGTAGGCGGTGCATATCGTGGAGCGGCAGAAACCGCGGACACCGGAACGCCGGTCAAGTTTGGAGCGGTCCCGGGAATCGGAGAAGAGAAAGGGCGCCCAAGCCGATGCACCAACTTCGGCAGCCGATCGGTCAGTGGCTGTGGTAATGGTAGAGGCGTGGCGTGCAAGCACTGCGGAGGGCAGGTGACGAGCGTGATCCAGCTTCTCGCAGGCGCAGCGCCGCTGACGGTCGGGAGCTACCACGGGCCGGTGCGCCCATCCCTGGGGCAGGTGTGGACCATGCGGAGGCTGGACCCGGTCGCGCTCGCTCTGATCACGATGGCTGCCGCGGGCTACCTGTGCGGCGTGGCACGTGTCCACTCCGGCGGCGGTCGATGGCCGGCAGTCCGGACGGTCGCCTTCCTCGGGCCAGGTCTGACCAGCCTCCTCGTGCTGACGATGGGCTGGCCCGGTGTCCACGTCCACGTCCACGTTCTGTTCTGGGCCTACATCGGCCAGATCCTCGGGCTCTTCCTGGTCACGCCTGTGTTTCTCGCCGTCGGCCGGCCCGCGGCGCTCGCCCGTGCGGCACTTCCCACTCTCGCCCCGGCATGGGTTGCCCGACTGGGCGGAAGCCGGCTCGATCACACCGCCCACACCGCTCACACCGGGCCGGCGCAGCCGGATTCGACCGGCCATCAGACCGGGGCCCCACCGCGCCGGAACACACCGCGCCCTGGTGGGAGGTGGATGCACGGGTCTTCGGCTCCCATCGGGCGGCGCTCCTCCAACGCCACCCGCCTACGCCCGAGCCCGGGCTCGACCAGTAACAGCGGACCCGCCAGGTAGCGATCAGAGGTCGGTGTGCAAAGGTTCGTCGGCGATCAGGATGCGCTCCAGCACCCGGGGAAAGTCGCCGTAATTGCGTACCGCGTAGTGCACCACGGCGCGGTTGTCCCAGAAGGCGATCGAGCCGGGTTGCCAGGAGAACCGGACCTGGTTCTCCGGCTTCCGGTACTGGTCGATGACAACCGTCAGCAATTCCTTGCTCTCGGCCCGGTCGAGCCCGATGAGCGACGGCCGTTGCGTGAAGTTCACCCAGAGAATCTTCTCACCGGTCTCGCGGTGCACCCGTACGATCGGGTGCGCGACGATCGGGTAGTCGTGACCGGAGGCGTTCAGCGCGGCGCGGTAGTCGTGGACGACGTGGAGCTCGGCCAGACGTTCCTTCACCTCGTCGGGCAGCCCGTTGTAGGCGAGCCCAGCGTCGACCCAGATCGTGTCACCGCCCACCTCCGGCACGGTCACCGCACGCAGCACCGCGCCCCAGGTCGGCACCAGCCGCCAACTGGTGTCGGAGTGGTAGCCGTCCCAGACGTCGTCGGCGTCCAGGGTGGCATATATCTTTTCGTACTCCTTGAAGTTTTCCGCCGCGATCGGCTGGATCGCCGTGATGCCGTCCGTGCTGGTCCTGCTCACGCCGGGGTGACTGTACAGCGGACCGAAGCGCCGCGCGAACGCCTCGTGCTCGGAACGGGTCAGCTCCTGGTCACGGAAGAAGACAACCTTGTGCCGCAGGATCGCGGCCTTTATCTCGTCACGCACCTCATCGGTCAACGGATAGCGGAGATCGATGCCCGTGATCTCCGCGCCTATGGTCGGCTGCAACGGCCGGACGGTCAGGTCATCGACCTGAAATGGATTGATGTGAGCGACAGCAGTCACGTAGGTTCCTTTCCATGATTTCCGACAACGTGATTCATCCGCACGGCTCGCCCGTCTGCGACCTTACAGGTATCGACGACGTGGTAAGTAGCGGAAAAAGAGTTCACATACGTTCACCGCAAGCCAGGCGCGAAGGCTAATTACGGAACGCGAAAAGAGAAAAGCGGGCCGACCGGGCAACGGCCCCGTGATATCACCGCCGGTTCAGCGACAGGCCGCGCCGGACACCAGGGCCAGATCCACAAACAGCCGCACTGTGAGGTCGACTCCCCTGCTCATATACATAGTAGAACACGCGACACACCCCCCTGTCCATAGTCGATAAATACAGTGGAGAAAGTTGAGCAGCACAAAACCCACCTCGCCCGGAAGTAGTCAGCCACCGGTTGAACGGGCGGGTGCCCGGTCGCTCGAATCCACCGACTGGCGGACCAACGGGAGCACGCCCTCGGCGAAGGCGTACGCCTCCTCCAGGTGGGGATAGCCGGACAGCACGAACTCCTCGATCCCGACCCGTCGGTAATCCGCGATCCGTTCCGCCACCTCCTCGTGGCTGCCCACCAGCGCCGTACCCGCGCCACCGCGAACCAGCCCGATACCCGCCCACAGGTTGGGCGCGACGAGCAGCCGGGAACGATCGCCGCCGTGCAGATCGAGCATCCGGTGCTGACCGATCGACTCCAGCGCCCGAAGGTGGCGCTGACCGGCCGCGACGGCAGTCGCGTCAAGTCCCGCGATGAGGCGTTCCGCGTCGGCCCACGCCTGTGCGGCAGTGTCCCGAGTGATTACGTGCAGCCGGATACCGAACCGGATCGCGCGCCCGCACCGCTCGGCCGCTTCGCGGACCCGGTCGATCTTCTCCGCCACCTGGGCTACCGGCTCACCCCAGGTGAGATAGACATCGGCGTGACGCGCCGCGACACCGACCGCCGCATCGGACGACCCACCGAGGTAGACGCGCGGCAGTGGATCGGGCGGCTCGCGCAACAGACCCCCCTCGACGTCGAAGTGGCGGCCGTGGTGGTCGAACGTCTCCCCGCGCCACGCCGCGCGCACCACCGTGAGGAACTCCTCGGCCCGCGCGTAACGCTCGTCGTGGTCGAGCCGGTCGCCGTACCCGCGCTGCTCGGCGCCGCTGCTGCCGGTCACGACGTTGAGCATCAGCCGGCCGGCCGACAGCCGCTGGAAGGTCGCCGCCATGTGCGCGGCCAGCGCCGGTGCGATCAGTCCGGGCCGGAACGCCACCAGGAACCGCAGGCGGCGAGTGTGCGGGATGAGCGCCGCGGTGACCACCCATGCGTCCTCGCAGTGCGCACCGGTCGGCGTGAGGACTCCGGCGTAACCGAGCGTGTCGACGGCCCGAGCGAGCTGCGCGAGGTAGTCCATCGACGCTGGGCGGTTGCCGGGCGCGGCGACCGAACCCGGCGCACGCTCACCGATACCGAGCCCGTGTGCCCGGCCACCGAGAGTACGGCTGTCCCCGCCGGTCGGCAGGAACCAGTGGAACACCGGGCCGCCGGCATCGATATGGCGATCGCGAACAATAATTCCGGTCATGTAGACCCTCATGCTCCTTTGATCCGGCGCCTCTGAGCTGGATCTCATCCGCCCAGATCCCCGCCTGCTGTCGCTCTTATTACCGGGCACTCCCACGCGTGGACGGCCCAGGACGCATCGGGACGGGCAACACCGGATACAGGCTCCGTGGGCTGCGATGGACGGCATCGAGCACCGTTGCGCCCGCCGCGACCGCGAGTGCCTGCGGGCCGAAACGGCTGGACAGCACTGTACGCTCGGGGTCGGTACACACCCGTGAATGCGCGGCGATCTCCTCATACAGGTCGGCCAGCAGCTCCGGCAGGAAGATCGTGGTGTATTCGGTGAATACGAGCACCTCAGGGTCGATCATGTCCAGGAGCATGGCCACCACACGGCCGATGAGACGAAGACGGTCCCGCAGGAGCGTCCGTGCGCGGGGGTCGCCTCCCCGGACCGCCTCCGTCAGGCTTCCCAGGTCCGGTGTTGGGATCATTCCGTCCCGGACCGCCCGCTTCACCAGGGTCTGTTCGGAAATCGCAGCCTGTACGCAGCCGGACCGGCCGCAGGGGCAGGTCACCGGCACGTCCGATAACGACAGGTGGGCAACGTCCCCCGCGCCGGAGTGCGGACCGCGGTGCACCGTACCACCCGTGGCGATCGCCGCGTCGACGACGTTACCGACGAACAGGTGCACCAGGCTTCGTCGTGCCCGTGGATCCCCGAACAGGATCTCGGCCTGGGCGAGGGCACGGGCGTGGCCGTCCACGTAGACCGGCAGGGTCGTCACCGCGGCGAGCGCCTGGCAGACCGGGACGTCACGCCAACCCAGCAGGCCGTGTTCGACGATGACACCGCGCTGCGGATCCACCCGGCCACCGGTGACCACGCCAAGGCCGATCGGGCGGTTTCCCCGGGCGTGCCGCGCCATGAAACCGGGCAGGTGCCCGCCGATCTGTCGGAGCACCTCGACGGCGACGCCCTGATGGGGGATGTTTTCCTGGGCCAGTACCCGGCCGCGCAGGTCCACCAGGCTGAACGTGATGAACGGCACCGCGATGTGCACACCGCAGGCGACGTGGTGCCGGGTGTCGATGTCTAGGGGAATGAAGGGCCGGCCGGCGCGGGGTGGGGTACTGGGAGGCGGTAGTTCCCGCAACAACCCGAGCGAGATCAGATCCGCGGTCTGCCTCGACACGGCTGCCGGGCTGAGCCCGGTCGCCCGGCCGACGAGGGTGCGGGCCACCGGCCCGTGGTCGAGCACGGCACGCAGAACCGCCGCGGCGGAACCGGTGGTGTCGGGGTGACCCGCGACGGTGGGCTGCGTCGGAGCCTGGCTGTGTCTGTGCACCGGCACGGGGTGTCCTCCTTGCGCCGCGGTGGCGCGCGCAGACGCGGCGGAGCCACGGCGCTGCGGTCACGGGTCCACGCGCGGACGGGCACCCGGACACTCCTCGCTCCGTCCGCATTCCAGAAACGGCAGAGTCCGGTGCGGAAATGTCCGGAACGGGTGAAGGTCTTCACGAATGTCAACGGTTGGTCACGCCCGGATGGAGTGACCGGGTCGGATCAGGCCGACGAACAGAGCGCACTCGCCACTCGACGCAGGTCGATGTGGACGCGACAGACCAGATAGGTGCACCCCCTCATATCGGTGATGGTAAGGAGGTCCACAAATATTGTCAACCGACTTGGTAGGAAAATATGCTCACGCGCAGTGGATATGCCTGTCACACATGGCGGCAGATGAGCCGACGGCGGAAACCGGCTGCTCCCGGACCGGGCATACGAATCCGCCCCGTCGCCGAAACGAACCGGCAACGGGGCGGACGAACTACCTGACGGGCGCGGGCCGGTTACGCCGCGAGCGGTGTGTAATGCGAAGCGTCGTCACCTTCGATGGTGTAGCTGCGCCGCCCGTCCGCCCCCACCGGCACACCACCGGCCACGGTCACCCGGTGCAACAGTCGCGGGAGGTCACCGTAGTCGTCAACCGCGTAGTGCTGGGTGATCCGGTTGTCGAAGAAGGCGAGGTCGCCAGGTGCCCACCGCCAGCGGACAGTGTTCTCCGGGCGGGTGACATAGGCCTGTAGAAGACGGAGGATGTCGCGGGACTCTGTCGTGGACAAATCGACGATTCGCTGCGCGAAGCCGCCGATGAACAGGCCCCTCTCCCCCGTTTCGGGATGTACGCGGACCACCGGGTGAGCGGTCCGGTATTTCCGGGAGACGAATATCTCACGGAAGGCCTTCGTCTTCTCCGAGTCCGCCGGCGGTATCGCGTAGTCGTAGTCGTTGGTGTGCTCCGCCCAGATCCGGTCGGCCAGTTCGCGGAGTTCACCGGGCAGGTCCCGGTAGGCGGCCGCGGAGTTCGCGATGAGAGTGTCGCCGCCATAGGGAGGGACCACGATGCTGCGCAGCGTGCTCGCGGAGGGGGGGCTGACGACGAAGGTGACGTCGGTATGCCAGTTGTTGGCCCGGCCCTCAGCCGAATCGACCCGCAGCACGTTCGGACTGCCGTCCAGTGACGGGACGGTGGGATGCGCCGTGGTGAGCTCACCGAAGCGCGCGGCGAAACGCTGCTGGCCGGTGTCGTCCAGCTTCTGACCGCGGAAGAACAGTGCCTTGTACTCCAGCAACGCCGCCCGGATCGAAGCGATCGTGTCGTCGTCGAGATTCTCGCGAAGGTCCACGCCGACCACTTCGGCGCCGATCCGTCCGGCAACCCTCCGGAGGTCGAAATCCGTACCTGTGACGGTCATGATTCTCCTTGGTCGATCGTCCGGGATGCTCAGTGGTCCCCGCCGGCGAGGAACGGCTGCCCGGTGACGAGTTCGGACTGCTTTCCGTCGACGCCGACGGGAATGTCACCGACGAGCGTGACCCGGTACAGCACCCGGTCGAAGTCGAGATGATTGAGATCGGACGGCCCGAGGTGCGCGGTAGCCCGGTTGTCCCAGAACGCGACGTCTCCCGGCTGCCACCGGAACCGCACCGTGTACTGCGGTCGGGACACCTCCTCGTAGAAAAGTTCGAGCAGCCTGCGGCTCTGGCGGGACGAAAATCCGATGATCTCGTTCTCGCCCGCGGTGAAGCTCGGGCTGACGAACAGGGCCCGCTCGCCTGTCTCGGGATGGACGCGGACCACCGGGTGGATCGCCACCAGTGGCTCGGCGGCGACTCTCCTCGCATAGTCCGAGTCGGCGGCGAACAGCCGGCGGTTTCCACCGAAACTGTGCCTGGCCCGCAGCTGGTCGGCCAGGCTCCGCAGCGGAGCTGGCAGGCCCTCGTAGGCTGCGACGAGGTTGGTCCAGGCGGTGTCACCGCCGTACGGCGGGACTATGTCGGCACGCAGGATGGATCCGGCCGGTGGGTTCACCAACGCTGTGACGTCGGTGTGCCAGCCGTTGTCATACGTCACCTTCCGCGTGCCGAACTTCGCCTCGTAGCGCCGGCTGTCAATAGGCAGGATCTGCGGGAAGCCGTCCGGCGGCGCGTCCTCGTAGGGATGGGCAGCCGTGAGCTCACCGAACTTCGCCGCGAAGGCGATCTGCTCAGCGTGACCGATCGACTGGCCGCGGAAGAAGACGACCTTCCAGCGCAGTAGGGCGGACCGGATCTCGGCGACCGTCTGGTCGTCGAGATCCCGGCTCAGATCGACACCATGAACCTCAGCCCCGGTATAGCCGGAGAGAGGTCGGACGTCGATCCCCAGTTCGTGCACGACGTGTGTCATCGTCAGGTGCTCCAGGGTCGAGATGGACTGGTGGAATGGTGGGTGGAAAGTAGGCAGAGCGCCGCTGCCAGCCGTGACGGACCGTTCGTTCACGTTGACCGGGACGGCCACGGAACCTGGGAGTCCGGTCCGGGACGGCCCCTTGGACCGCGGCACCGCCCCGGACAGGTCGAACAGCCCCGAGAACGCGGACATCACAACGTCACTGCCAAGCGGACGGGAGGCCGCCGTGGTGATGGAACCGGCTACGGCCGCCTGTCGCTACCGACCGTGTCTGCCTGGCGGCGCGGGCACGGTGGCGGAACAGGGCGGGAGGTCCGCCGCCCGACATCGCCGTGCACTCCCTGCGGTGGTGTCGGACCGGTGGTGGCACATAGTCGTGCATGCACGACTATGTGCCAGGCGTCCGGGTGGCGCACAGTCCGTTCCGGCCATGGCGCCATGGTCAGCTCCCCCTGCGGAGCGGGTCAACGTTTAGCAGTGCGGTGAAAATAATTGGGCCACCGCCGGGGTGACGGACTCCTGGCGCCGGAGCAGCCGGAGTTACCTCCCCGTCACTATGTCGGATAACCGCCCCCCGGCCAGGGCCGTCGATCAGGTCGGCTGACGACCCACCTTGACAACCCACCATTTTGGCCTACATAGTCGCCAACGTGCAGGCCAGGCGATTCTCGATCCGGCGGACGGTGGACCATGTCCACGTCGCCAGTGATCTGTGTTGCCCCTGACGCGGTCTGCCGCTCTCCGGCGTTCGTGGTGACACGCCAGTAGCCACCTAGCCGGAGGCGTCTGCTGCCCGTCAGTGCCGACGGTGCATCCGGTCCGACAGCCGCTCACGGCTGTGAACGGCGACCCGGCTGTTTCAGGCGGTAGTGATATTAACCCATCCGCAGCCGAACACACCACGGTCTTTTCCTGCCGTGGCGATGCCGTCGTGTTACCAGCGGCTGTGTTGTCAGCGACCGAGAACTGACCCATTCTCGTCGCCCTTTTCTGCTTCTCTCTGCAGGTTCTCCTGCGTGCTGAGCACGCTGACGGCGCCGGCCGCTTTTGTTTCACACATGCAGATGCGACCTCGTCGCGACCGGTTCCGTTCAAACCGCTCAAACCGCCCGCCCCAGGCACGGCCGGCGACCCGCACCGATAGTTTAACCGCCCTCACACAAAGGATTCACCATGTTTTGCCCCATCCGCAGGAAATCCAAGGCCCTCGGAGTCGCCGCA
>NZ_CADDZT010000046.1:15511-25363 GCF_902812655.1 Candidatus Frankia meridionalis
GCGGCGGCGGCAGTGGTTCGGGTTCGGGTTCGGGTGCCGAGCAGACCGAGCTGCGCTACCAGGGCTCGGTCGGCCAGGTCACCCCTGCCGAGCTCGCCGCCGACCTCGGCTATCTCGGCCCGATCACGCTCAAGTGGATCGGGAACACCATCAGCGGTCCGCAGGACATCCAGGCCACCACCACCGGTGACACCGACTTCGGTGGTGCCTTCAACGGCGCCATCATCAAACTGATAGCAGCCGGCGCTCCGATCAAATCGGTGATCAGCTATTACGGGGTCGACAAGGATTCCTATATCGGCTATTTCGTGCCGGAGAAAAGCCCGATCTCTTCCGCCCGCGACCTGATCGGCAAGAAGATCGGAGTGAACACGCTCGGCGCACATCTCGAAGCCGTCCTGGACGCCTACCTCAAGAAGCAGGGCCTCAGCACCGAGGAAATCAAGCAGGTCGTTCCCACGGTGGTTCCGCCGGTCAACACCGAACAGACACTGCGTGCCGGGCAGATCGACGTCGCCGCGCTCGGCGGAATCCTCCGGGACAAAGCCCTGGAACGAGGGGGCCTCCGCCAGCTGTTCAGCGACTACGAGCTCTTCGGGACTTTCTCCGCAGGCAGCATCGTGCTACGGAATGACTTCATCAAGAAGAACCCGAAGACGACCAGACAATTCGTCGACGGCGTCGCCAAGGCAATTGAGTGGTCCAAGACACAACCGCGCGACGTCGTGGTCGCACGGTTCGAGCAGATCATCGAAAAGCGGGGCCGCAATGAGGACAAAACCGCGATCAAGTTCTGGAAGAGCTACGGGATAGCCGGGCAGGGCGGACGCATCCAGGACCAGGAGTTCACCCGCTGGATCGATTTCCTGCGGGACCGCGGCGAGCTCAAGAAGAACGTCGCACTGACCGACCTCTACACCAACGAGTTCAACCCGTTCCGAGCTGCCACCGGCTCCTGACCCCGGCAGAAGGCGGGTGGTTTCCGGTGCGCTGAGCCGTGCTGGGAACCACCCCGGCTCCGCAGTGAGGGTGAATGAACGTGAGTACGATCGCATTCCAATCCGTCACCAAGAAGTTCACCGTCCGGGCCGACACCCGACCACGCGGCACAAGCAGCGAGTTCACCGCGATCTCCGGTGTGGACCTGGACATTCGCAGCGGCGAGTTCCTCGTCCTGGTCGGGCCGAGCGGGTGCGGCAAGTCCACCCTGCTCGATCTCCTCGGCGGGCTGACCAGACCCAGCAGCGGACGCGTTCTCGTTGATGGTGTCCCGGTCTCGGGGCCGGGTCTCGACCGCGGGATCGTCTTCCAGCAATATGCACTCTTCCCATGGCGGACCGCGCTCGGGAACATCGCGTTCGGCCTCGAAGCCAAACGCGTCCCGAGATCCGAACGTTCGGCCCGGGCCAGAAGCTACCTGGACCTCGTCGGGCTGACCGGATTCGAACGTCGCTATCCGCATGAACTGTCCGGAGGCATGAAACAACGGGTGGCGATCGCGCGCAGCCTCGCCTACGACCCCGCGGTGCTGCTCATGGACGAGCCGTTCGCCGCGCTCGACGCCCAGACCCGGGAAACACTACAGGACGAACTACTACGAATCTGGGCGAAAACGTACAAGACCATCCTTTTCATCACACACTCAATCGACGAAGCCGTATACCTCGGTCAACGGGTCGCCGTGATGACGTCACGACCCGGCCGCATCAAAGAGATCATCGACATCCCTCCCGTCGGTGCGGCCAGCGACGACCCCCGATCCGACCCGGAGTTCGTGCACTACCGGCACCTGGTCTGGGAGCTACTCCACGACGAGGTCGCCAAGGCACAGCAGGCCGAACGCCGGATCGACGTCCCGCGCGGGCGGGACGCGCCGGTCCAGCCACCGCATGCAGCACCGGACCCGGTACCGGTCGGCGTGAGGTCACCCGAAACCGCCAGGAACAGCGTTGTCGGGGAAATCGAGACGGCCGGGACGGACAAGTATGCCCGGAAAGAGGTGACCCGTGTCGGCAACCATCGATGACAGCATCGGATCGACCGTGATCGTGACCGAACCCGTGCTCGACACCGCTGAGCCCGCCAGGCCGCCCGGTCGGCGATGGTGGGTCGCGCCGCTACGGGTCACGGCCGCTGTTCTCCGCCGTAGCGTGGCGATCGTCGTCCTCCTGTCCGCGTGGGAACTGCTACCCCGGTGGGGTGTTGTCGACCGGGTGTTCCTGCCGCCTTTTTCGGAGGTGATCAAGGAGTGGTGGGCCATGGTCGGCAGCGGCGAAATCTGGGCGCACACGGAGGCGAGTCTGAAACGCGCCAGCGCCGGTTTCACTCTCGCCATCGCAATCGCACTGCCTCTGGGGCTGCTGATCGGTTGGTTCCGCGGGCTTGCCGAGTTCCTGAACCCGCTGTTGGAGCTGTTCCGTAACACGGCCGCGCTGGCCCTACTGCCGGTGTTCGTCCTGATTCTCGGGCTGGGCGAGGCATCGAAGATCGGAATCGTTACCTACTCCTGTGTATGGCCCATCCTGCTGAACACCGTCAGCGGTGTCAGGAATGTCGATCCGCTGCTGATCAAGTCGGCGCGGTCGATGGGTCTGTCGTCCCCGCGGTTGTTCCAGAAGGTCATTCTTCCTGCCGCCGTGCCGACGGTTTTCACCGGCATTCGCCTCGCCGGGGCGTACGCGATCCTGGTACTCATCGCCGCGGAGCTGGTCGGCGCGAAAGCGGGTCTCGGCTACCTGATCAACTATGCGCAGTCGAACTTCGCCATCCCCGAGATGTACGCCGGGATCATCACCATCTCCGTGATCGGAATCGGCATCAACCAGTTACTCCTGGCCGTGGAACGGCACTTCTCACGCTGGCGTGTCATCCCTGAGGCCTGACCACCGTGGCCGCCGGCCTGCGCGGAGCCGTCGATGTTGAAGGTCTTCTTCAGCTCGCCGACCCGTTGTCTGGTCAACTCCAGGATCTCCGCCGCGCGCACCTCGCCGGTCCGCTCGATGATGCCGGCGATCGGCTCACCCCAGAACGCGTACACGTCGGCGTGCTTACCGCCCACCCGCACCGCGTCCGTGGACGCCCCGCCGAAGTAGATCGGGATGCGTCCGTCCGGCCGCACCGAGGACCGGGCGCCGTGGATCGTGTCGAACTCGCCGTCGTAGTCGAACGGCTCGGTCGATTCCCATTCGCGGCGCAGCACGTCGAGGAACTCGTCGGTGCTCCGGTACCGGGTCACCTTGTCCGCCAGGTCCCCGTCGCGTGCCTGGTCGGTGTCGTCGCGTCGACGATGGCATTCAGCGCAGCCACCGTGATCATGATTACCGCGGCGGGGATAAACGGGGCCACGGCTGCTGGGCAAGAAACCCCAGGTCGCTGGAGAGCATCCCGCCCCAGGTAGGGCGGGCGGCCGCACGCCGACACCGAGGAACGACAGCGACTGCACGGCCAGCAGGGCGGCGGCGTTGGCGGTGGTCACCCCGATCGTCGGGAAGACCTTGTTCCAGAGATGGGTGCGGATGATCCAGCGACGAGAGGCGCCGAACAGATGATCGCGGTGCGCGCTGTACAGGAGTGATTCACGGGCATCGCAGTGGCGCTCCCCGCGTCGACGGCTGCAAACCCGAGATGGTCGCGTAGGGTCGCGCCCCCGTATTCGCTCCGGAAAACGCCGGGTTCCCGCAGCAGCGGTACGACCGTGTCCGCGAACTCGTCCAGGCCGCCGGACGTGATACAGCTCCCAGGCCGTGCGCAGGAACCGCTCGGCCCGCTCGTAACTCTGCTCGGCGCGCAGGAACCCGCCCCGCCGGAAGTTCTCACCGGTGAACGCGTCCCACGAGATGACGACGTTCCACGCGGCCCGGCCGCCGGAAAGATGATCGAGGCTGGCGAACTGCCGCGCGACCTCATAGGGCTCGTTGAAGGCAGAAGCGACGCCGGGGGTTAGATGGTGCTCGGCGAGCCAGTATCGGGCATAGCCGAAGCATTCCGCGTGGCGCGCAAGGTCGATTGTGTTACGCAGCGCATCGACTGCCGTCGACCCGGAGCTCAGCGGTGCGAGATCGAGCACCGACAGCGGGACGGTATCCGCCGAAGGCGTGCACACCAGTGGCCGACACGACGGCCGACGCACCGGACGCACCGGACGCACCGGACGCACCGGACGCGACAGGCGACAGGCGACAGGTATCGCCTTAACGAAAACGATTACGATCCCGGTATCCTGTCCCGATCACGGCAGTGCCGCCACGACCTCGGAGCACACCACCATGAAGATCGCATTTGTCGGTAAGGGCGGCAGCGGGAAGACCACGCTGTCCGCGCTGTTCTGCCGCCACCTGGCCGCCCTCGGCCACCCCGTACTGGCCATCGACGCCGACATCAACCAGCACCTCGGCGCCGCGCTCGGCCTCGACGAGGACACCGCACCGCCACCGATGGGCGAGCACCTCGACGAGATCAAGAACTACCTGCGAGGAGACAACCCGCGCATCCCCTCGGCAGCGTTGATGGTGAAGACGACGCCACCCGGCTCCGGATCACGGCTGCTGTCGGTAACCGGTAGCAACCCGCTGTGGGCACGCTTCGGCGTCGACGTCGCCGGCGTGACGCTGCTGGCCACCGGCGCGTTCACCGAGGACGACCTCGGCGTGGCCTGCTTCCACTCCAAGCTCGGATCGGTCGAGCTGCTGCTCAACCACCTCCTCGACACCGCGGACGAGTACGTCGTGGTCGACATGACCGCGGGCGCCGACGCGTTCGCCTCCGGGCTGTTCACCCGCTTCGACCACACATTCCTGGTCTGCGAGCCCACCCGCAAGGGGGTCGCGGTGCACCGCCAGTACCGCGACTACGCCGCCGACTTCGACATCACCCTGTCCGTACTCGGGAACAAAATCACCGACCCGGACGATGTCGCGTTCCTGCGCCGGGAGGTCGGCGAGGACCTGCTCGTCTGCTTCACCCAGTCGGCGCCGGTCCGGGCGATGGAACAGGGCCGGCCGTTCGGTATCGGCGACCTCGAACCGGCGAACCTGGCCGCGCTGGCGAAGGTCCACTCCGCGGTCGACACCACCGACCGGGACTGGGACCGCTTCGTCACGCAGATGCATGACATCCACCTGCGCAACGCCACCGCCTGGGCCAACGACGCCACCGGGGTCGATCTGGCCGGCCAGATCGACCCCGAGTTCCGGCCCGCCCCCGGACTGATCCCGGCGGCCCGCCCGGCCCGGGACACCGCTGCCACCCACACGGTCTGACCCTCGGCACAGGTTGCCGACCCGCAGGCCGGTGCTGTTGCGGGACCACGACAGCCGCGGGACCACGACAGCACCGGCCTGGGGATGCATAAGCCGTCGGTCAAGGGCTGAAATCCAGTGCGGCGGCAAGGTACTTCCGGAACCACGATTGGCACCTGCGGGTTGGTGAAAGTTCGCTGTGGGAACCGCCGTCCGCAGCGGTCGACAACACAGATAAAAGTGATCTCCGGTGGGCTGTTGCCCACGGATTATTTCCGTAGTCGTCTATACGACAGCCACATATATGATGTTGACTTCCCCGACGGGCGGGTAGACGATCGCCGTGAAATCGAGGCGAGCAGGGAACTTTGGTCTCACCGCCGCGGCGGTAAACTCTGGGAGGGGCGAATGCCCACAGATCTCACGTCCAGCACAGTGTCGTCCGCGCCAACGACACCGCCCGTCTTTCCCGATAGGAGACCGGTCCCCAAGTATCCTAAACTCCGCACCGACGCCAACATTCAAGGTAATATTCTTGCCGGCTTCAACAAGGATCACCAGGTGATTCTGTTTCTGCGTCTACCGGCGGATCCGGTGGCAGCACGGGGTTGGCTGGCAGCTGTTGTGCCGCAGGTGGCCCGCAACGATGCCGTGACCCAGTTCAACACCAAGTTCGCAGCCATGCGGAATGCCACCGGGTCCGACCCGGAGGCGCTGAAGGCGGTGTGGTTGAACCTGTCGCTGACCACGTCGGGTCTGGCCCGGCTCGATCCGGCCGCGGCGGCCGGGCTCGGCGCCGCCGGGATCGACCGGGGCGTCACGGCATTCGTGCAGGGCACCGCCGCGCATGCCGCCCAACTGGGCGACTCCGGGGACGACGCGCCGGCGAACTGGCTGTTCGGACGCGACGATCAGACGATCGACGTGCTGCTCGTCGTGGCCACGGACGACCGGCACGACCTGGACCATGCGGTCCAGCGCCAGCGTGAGTTGGCAAGCGTGCATGACGTCCTGGTTGTGTTCGAGCAGCCGGGGGCGACTCTGCCCGGGATTGCTGCAGGGCACGAGCACTTCGGCTTCAAAGACGGCATCAGTCAGCCGGGCGTTTCCGGTTATGACAAGCCCAGCACAGTCCCTGGGCATACCGACGAGGTGGCCGGCAAGCCGGGAACGGACCTGATCGCCCCGGGAGAGTTCGTCCTCGGTTATGTGGGGCAGCCCGGCGGCGTCAACGCAACCGGTCGGGCCGTGCCCCGCTGGATGTGGGACGGCAGCTTCCTGGTGGTTCGCCGACTCGCCCAGGACGTTCCGGGCTGGTGGGCGCAGATCGAGTCCCAGCACGTCACCCTCACCGACGCGGTCAAGACCGAGATCAGCGCGGAGGCGCTTGCGGCCAAGGCGGTCGGACGGTGGCGGAGCGGAACCCCCGTCGACCAGGCACCGAAGGCCGACGACCGTTTCGGCAGTGACCCGATGCTGGACAATGACTTTGACTTCGCGGACGATGCTGAGGGCCTGCGCTGCCCACGTTTCGCCCACATTCGTAAGATGTACCCGCGCAGCGCGCCTCCCCCTTCGCCCGGTGAGGACGCGGTCAACCAGCGCAGAATCCTGCGTCGTGGCATTCCCTTCGGTCTGCCCTTCGATCCGACGTCGGGTCGCGGCGAGGGTATCGACGCACGGCGCGGCCTGGTCTTCGCCTGTTATCAGACGAGTCTGGCCGATCAGTTCGAGTTTCTCCAGCAGTTCTGGGCGGATAATGTCACCTTCCCGGCGCCGAGCGACGGGCCCGACCCCGTCATCGGTACCCCGGTCGCGTTCCCGAGCCCGCCGGGTGCGCCTGCCGCCCCGAACCCGCCCGACCCACGGAACACCCTGCATGCGGACGCCGTGACCACTGCCGAGCTCACGTTCAACCGGTTCATCCGTACCGAGGGCAGCATTTACGGTTTCACTCCGTCACTGTCCACCCTCCGAAAGCTCGTGGCCGGGCAGCCCCTGTAGACCACGGCAGCGGCTGCCTGGTGCTTGGTGCTTGGTGCCTGATGTACGGATTCCGGACAATCAACCATCGGGCGATCATTTATCGGGCGATGTCCCCGACCAACCGCGTCGCCCGAGCTCGGGGTGCAGCACATCTTCGCTGTAGAGCACCTGACCGGTCATCCGGGTCGCGTCGGCGAGGGCCAGGCGGACCACCGACTCCCCGAACGACTCGGGGAGTCGGCTGCTCGTCCGGTTCCCCGGCCGTCGCGATCAGACCAGGCGTGCGGATGGCCAGCGATGGCAGCAGTGCATTGACGCTCACCCCGTATCTCTGAAGTTCGTAGGCGACGCACCGGGTGAGGTGCTCCAGGGCGGCCTTGCTGGTGCCGTAGGCGGCCATCACCGGACCTTCGGTGCTGGCATAGGGATCTTCCCCCGGCTGGTGCGCGGCGTCCGAACTGACGTTGATGATCGCGCCGTGCCGTCATTTCGAAGAAAAGCAAAGTCGCCGTCGTAATCGCCTCCTTCAACGAAAATGGGGGGTGTTTAAGACGCTGAAGTACTGTCCGGCGTTCCCGAGTGAATTTACGAGTATCCACGATGCCCGTGACTTCATGAGGATCTTCTTCGGCTACTACAACACTGAGCATCGGCATTCGGGAATCGGGCTGTACACGCCGGGGTCGGTCCACGACGGAACCTGGAAATATGTTCGGGACGGACGCCAGCTCGTCCTGGACGCGGCATATGCCGCACACCCGGAACGGTTCCACCGCGGGCCGCCCCGAGCACCGGAGCTACCCAGCCGGGTGTGGATCAACCGACCCCTGTCCACGATCGAGAGTCAGGAGGATCAACCCACAACTTGAACATCATCTTGTCTCAAAAACTATGCCCTTCGTTGACGGCTCCGCGGCGCGGTGGGCAACCAAAACCCGGTGCCATCACTGGCCACCCGTTTTCTGATGGTCCATGTCAGCGGGCCAGATAGCCGCCGTCGACGGCGAGTGCATGACCCATCGTGAACGATGACTCGTCCGAGCAGAGCCAGAGGACGGCGTTCGCGATCTCGGACGGTTGACCGAAGCGTCCAAGCAGGCTCAGGCGTCCGGCCACGTCGGCGGGATCCCTGCCACGGGCTTTCATCGCGTTCTCCAGCATCGGTGTGGCGATGGCGCCGGGACAGACGGCGTTGATCCGGATCCCGGCCGGAGCGTACTCGACGGCCGCGGTTCGGGTGAGCCCGAGCACGCCGTGTTTCGTCGCGGTGTAGGCAGCTTGGTGTGGCTGCGGCCGGAACGAGTTGACAGAGGCGATGTTCACGATCGTGCCACCGCCTTCCTGCGCGATCATTTGGCGGATCTCGTGCTTCAGGCAGAGGAAGACCGACCTCAGATTGACGCGTACCAGTCGGTCGAACGTCTCCTCGTCGCACTCGGCGAGCGGGGTGGTTTCGATCTCGATTCCCGCACCGTTGACGGCGCTGTCCAGCCGACCAAACGCGGTCACCGTGGCATCGATCATGTTTGCCACATCGGCCGTGTCGCTGACGTCCGCGGGGAAGAAACGCGCTTGGCCGCCGGCCCGCTCGATGGTCTTCACCGTTTCCCGGCCGCCGGTAACCGCTACATCCGCAACCGCTACATTCGCACCCGCCTCGGCGAAGGCCAATGCGGTCGCCCGGCCCATCCCGCTGGCCGCTCCCGTGACCAGGACCGTTCTGCCGTGGAAGTCCCACCCGCACGTCACAGCTTCCCGCCTGCGCCGTTGTGGTCGGTCGGCACCCTGCCAGCGGAATGCCGCCCGGCAAGATACCCGAAGACCAGGGCCGGCCCGAGTGTGCCACCGGCCCCCCCGTAGGTCATGCCCATGACGGACGCCATGGCATTCCCCGCGGCGTACAGACCGGGAATGACCCGGCCGTCGACATCGAGCACGCAACCGTCCGGATCCGTGCGCGGGCCGCCCTTGGTCCCGAGAGTTCCGCTGCGAACCTCCACCGCGTAGAACGGCGGGGTATCGAGTGGGCCGATCGTCGATGCGGCGCTGTCACCGAAATCCGGATCACCCCACCACCGGTCGAATACGCTGTCGCCCCGACCGAAGTCGGGATCGCAGCTTTCGGCAGCGTGCCGGTTCCAACGGGAGACGGTCTCCTTCAACACCTCGGCGGGGATGCCCACGGTGTCGGCGAGTTCGGCGACGGTCGACGCCCGGACCATCCAGTCCGGTGCGGGGCAGTCCGGTGCGGGGCAGTCCGGGCGGTGACCGGCGAGACCGTAACGGGTGAGGTAATGCTGGTCGAATATCATCCATGCGGGGTGGTTGACATATGTGAAGGAAGAGACGTCAAGCACGTGAAACGCCGCCCCGAACGCGTTGTAATTCGCCGCCTCGTTGGTGAAACGCCGCCCACTGCGGTTGACCATGATGCAATGCGGTCTGGAACGCTCGCCGTTGATCTGCCAGGGTACAACTCCAACCAGCGGGTGCGCGACGTCGATGGTCGGCACCCACCAGGCTTCCCGCATGTTGTTCAAGTCCGCGCCGACGCGCATGGCCATCCGCAGACCGTCACCGGTGTTGCTCGGGACGGAGACGGAGCGTTCGAGTGGACCGCGCAGGAAGG
>NZ_CADDZT010000046.1:26023-31384 GCF_902812655.1 Candidatus Frankia meridionalis
GCCGCGGCCGAGCGTGGTCTCACTCATCATGATGTTGCCGCTGATCTGGTAACCGACCGTCACCTTCGCGGCCCACGAACCGAGCTGATCGAAGGGAAACAACGGGCACTCCATCGAGCGCCCCCCACCCGCCATCGCCCCCGGATGTTCCGGATGGTAATCGGGGAAGTTCTTGATGATCCTGAATTCGGCCGGTGTCCTCGCCTCCAGCCACGAGATGACTTCGGGTCCGGCGTCGACGTAGACGGCCGCGAGCTCAGGTTCGATCAGCCCGTGTGACAGCGATTCCAGATAGGTCAGAGCCTCCTCGCGGCTGTCGTGCAGGCCGAGTGCAGCCATATGGGGATTGCCGGGTATCCAGACCATTCCCCCGGACCACGCCGATGTCCCGCCGACCTGGGAGGCTTTCTCGAACAGGCCCACGCTCGCCCCACCGTCGTGGGCCGTCAAAGCCGCGGTCAATCCTGCCGCGCCCGTGCCCAGCACGACGACATCGAAGACTTCCATGCTTGGATCGCTCTCCCTTGTAGTGACTCGAAGACTGCCCCTGTCCTCAGTGGTCGTTCTCAGAGTTCGAGCACGGCCACAGTTCCGCTGGAGCCGTCGACCTCGACAAGTACGCCAGTGGGTATCCGTCGGGTCGCGCCGAGTGGCGTGATCGGATCGGGCAGCACGTCGCTGGCGTTC
Organism: Candidatus Frankia meridionalis; assembly: GCF_902812655.1. Taxonomy (GTDB): domain Bacteria; phylum Actinomycetota; class Actinomycetes; order Frankiales; family Frankiaceae; genus Protofrankia; species Protofrankia meridionalis. Next base: position 26,711 of record NZ_CADDZT010000046.1, read on the forward strand.
AACCGCGTGTAGACGGGGAACCGGTCGCTTGGTGCCGTATCCGTGAGCCAGGTCGAGTCGGTCACCTCGCGCGGCATGTATCTCCTCCATCGGCTGCCAGCGGCCAACACTGATCGCCGTACTGCGAAGCCGGCATGTCGTTGTCACCAGCCTTTATATGACGGATGTTATGTGACGACTGTTTTATCTACCGGTACACTTGATGTCAATGCCTCGATATGTTGATCACGATGCGCGCCGCGAGCAGGTCGCGTTGATCGCCGCCGACCTGGTCGCCACATTCGGCGCAGAAGCCCTCACTTTCCGTCAGGTAGCTGAAGCCGCGGGCTGCAGCACAGCGATCGTGAGCCACTACTTCGCCGACAAAAGGGACCTACTGCTATCCACCTACCGGACAGCGTCCTCCCGGTCGCTGGACCGCTTCATCGCGGCCGCGAACGGCGACGGAGAGGGTGACTCCGACCGGGTGCGGGCCTGTCTCGAATCGCTGCTCCCCCTGGACGAGAAGCGCAGGAAGGACTGGAGCCTGTGGTTCGCCTTCTGGGGCATCGCAGTCTTCGACCCCACGCTCGCCGCGGAGCAGCGCGACCGGGTCCGAACCGCCAGTGCCCGCATCAGGCACCTCCTCGAACAGGAAACGCCCGGCGGCCGCGGCCTGCCGCCACCCGACAGTGAGCGGGCGGCGCGTCGTCTGCTGCTCCTCGTGCACGGCATCGGCACCCAGGCGCTGTTCGACCCCGGCTACTGGAGCCCCTCAAGACAGCGTCAGGTCCTCGGCGAGGAACTCGACATCGTCGGGTTACCGGCCACCGCACATCCCCACACCCGCCACGGATAGTCGCGGGCTGCGGTGCGTCGCAGGCTGCCTACCCGGTCGGAGTACCGGGTTCGGGTTCGGGATGGTGTGTCGGCGCCACCCCCACACGGGTCGGTGACGGTCTGATCCAGAGCCCCCGCCGGAACGACATGTTTCGTACTACTTTCCGTATTGACACACCCGCTTTTTGCAAGCATCACATGATTCGCAATACTGGTCCCTGTGACGACCAGCAGGCTGACCGACAAGACCCCGGCGGGCGGCAACGGGGTGCCAAGGCAGCCGTTCGCGCACCTGAGCGCGCCGAACGCTCCCTTTTACCGGGATGTGTTGATGACGTTCGCGCGGGCGCGGGACCGGTTCATCGTCCACATGCGGCCCGAGGACGTGAGCGCCGATCTGGGATGGCCGGGAGAGACCGAGCCGGTGGTCGCGGCGTTGGAAAAACTGGTCGAGTGGGGAAACCTGCGGGCCGATCCGGACACCGGTCGGGTGACCACGGTGGAGGACTTCCATCGGGCCCGGTACCTGTACCAGTTGACTGCCGCCGGGCAGGCGGCAGAGGAGGCGATCGCCGTCTACGAGGAGGCGATCGGCCGCAGGGGCGCTCTTCAGTCGGTGGCGTTGGAGGACATCGCCGCTCAGTTGCGCGCCTTGGCGGAGATGGTCACGGCCGACGCGGCCCATATCGACCCGGCGAAGGTGCACCTGTTGTTGCTGGCGTTGGCCGAGCGCTTCACCGGGCTCGCGGACAACGCGCAGGCGTTCATGGCGTCGCTGCGTCGGGTGATTGATTTCTCCGACGGGGACGTGGCCGCGTTCGTCGCCTATAAGCAGCGGCTCATCGACTACATCAACAGGTTCATCGCCGATCTGGCCAACCGAGGCGCGGAGATCGCCACCCTGCTCGGTCAGATCGAGGCGGCCGGTGTGGACCGCCTGCTGGTGATCGCTGCCCGCAGGGAAGCCGCCGACATCGTGCCGGGTCTGCCCGCCGACACCGACAGCGGTACCGGGGATACCGGGGAACTCCCCGCGGACAGCGCGGACACACCTGTCGCGTACGACGCCGCGATCACCGTGTCTCTCGATGCCTGGCGCAACCGGTGGCGCGGCCTGCGGGACTGGTTCCTGTCGGCCGACTCACGGCACCCGTCACAGGCACGGTTGCTGCGCGGCGCGGCCATCACGGCGATCACCCAGCTCATCGATACGGTGGCCACGCTCAACGAGCGCCGGTCCGGGCGTTCGGACCGATCGGCGGACTTCCGGACGCTGGCCCGCTGGTTCGCCGAAGCGCCGGACGACGCGGCAGCCCACCGGCTGTGGCGGGCCGCGTTCGGCCTCACCCCGGCCCGGCATCTGACGGTCACCCCCGAAACCGTGGCCGCGTGGCAGGAGCACGAGCCGGCGCCGAGCACGCCGTGGCGGCAGGCGCCGCCGGTGCGGATCAGTCCGCAGTTACGTAAGACCGGGTCCTACGAGCGACGCGGGCAGCCCAACCGGGTCGCCGACCGCGCCGAGCAGCGTCGGTTCCTCGCGGAGCGGGCCGCCCGGGAGGCCGAACAGGTCGCGGCCGCCCGGGAACGGCTGGCCACCCAACGGCCGGTCCTGCTGTCCGAGCTCGGCGTGCTCGACCGGCACGCGTTCAGGCTGTTCCTCGGCGTGCTTTCAGACGCGCTCGCGGCGCGACTGCCGGGCGACATCGAGGTGAGGACCACCACCAGCGACGGCACCATGGAGATCCGGCTGGCACCCGTCCCCGACGGCGGTGTCGTGCGGATCGAGACCGACGGTGGGGTGCTGCACGGTCCGGAACATCTCGTCGAGATCATTGATCTGACCGCGGCGCGACACGGCGTGCGGGTACCTGCGTGAGTGCGGACCCCCGCGCCGAGGAGAACAGGGTGCAGCGACGTAAGGCGCTGCGCGCACTGCTGGCCAAGCCTCTGCTGACCGCGGGCACGGACGACGACGCGCTGCGGCTGGCCCGCCGGCACTCCTCGGAGCTGCGGGAATGGCTCGCCGTGGAGACCGGCTGGCGGCTGGTCGTGGATGCCGAGTCGGCGCGGCTGTTCAAAACGGCACCGACCGGCCTGGACGGCACGCACCCGGCGCGGGAGGGCAGGGGCAGGGCGCCTTTCGGGCGGCGCCGTTATGTGCTGCTCGGCCTCGCGCTGTCGGTGCTGGAGACTGCCGACGCGCAGATCACCCTCGGCCGGCTGGCCGAGGGGATCATCGTCGCGGCCAGCGAACCGGAACTGGCGGATGCCGGCGTCACGTTCACCCTCGGCCGCCGGGACGAACGCTCCGATCTGGTCGGGGTGGTCCGGTTGCTGCTCACCCTCGGGGTGCTGGAACGAGTCGCCGGCGACGAGGACGCCTACCTGACCGACACCGGCGACGTGCTCTACGACGTGCGTCGCCGGATACTGGCGTCGATGCTGACCGGCGCCCGGGGCCCGTCCACCATCGACGCCACCGACTTCGACCGGCGGTTGGCTGAGCTGATCCACGAGCCGGTCGCGGACACCGACGATCTGCGCAACCGGGCACTGCGCCACCGGTTGACCCGCCGGTTGCTGGATGATCCGGTCGTCTACTACGACGAGCTCGCCGAGGACGAGCGCGTCTACCTGGTGAACCAGCGCCACGCGATCACCCGGCGGATCGAGGAGGCCACCGGTCTGGTCGCCGAGATGCGGGCCGAGGGCATCGCCATGGTCGACCCCGATGACGAGTTGACCGACGTGCGGATGCCGGAACAGCGCACCGACGGCCATGTCACCCTGCTGGTCGCCGAGTACCTCGCGGCGCGGGCGGACCGCGGCGAACCCGTGCCGGTCGCCCGGCTGCGCGCCCACATCCGGAAGATGGCGATCGAACATGCCGCCTACTGGCGGCGTGGCGTCACCGGGCCGGGAGCCGATGCCGAGCTTCTCACCGTGGCACTGAACAAACTGCGTGCGCTGCGGATGGTCAGCGACGTGCCCGGCGAGCCACCGATGGTGATCGCCCGGCCCGCGATCGCGCGTTACGCGGTCGAGGCGCCGACGATCCGCACCGGCCCGGGGACCAGAAAGGCGACCCGCACATGAGCGCCGGGATGCCGGTACCGCACCGGGAGCGGTGGCAACCGTTGCGCGCCGGACTGGTGGACCTGTTCTACTACGACGTTGAGGAGTTCCACTTCCACGACGGCCGGCTGCTGTTGCGGGGCAACAACGGCACCGGCAAGTCGAAGGTGCTCGCACTGACCCTGCCGTTCCTGCTGGACGGCGAACTGGCCGCGCACCGCGTCGAACCGGACGGCGACCGCAACAAGCGGATGGAGTGGAACCTGCTGCTCGGTGGCAAGCATCCGCATTCCGAGCGACTCGGGTACACCTGGTTGGAGTTCGGCCGGGTGCGTGCGGACGGCATCGTCGAGTACCGGACGATCGGCGCCGCTCTCAAAGCGGTGGCCGGGCGTGGGATCGCTCGACACTGGTTTTTCGTCACCAGGCAGCGGATCGGCCCAGAGCTGTCCCTGATCGGTCCGGCCCGGGTGGCGCTGAGCCGGGACAAGCTCAAAGATGCCGTCGACGGGTACGGCACGGTGTACGACACGGCGTCGGACTATCGCCGCGCCGTGGACGAGGCACTGTTCGGGCTCGGTGGACACCGGTACGAGGCACTGGTCAACCTTCTGATCCAACTGCGTCAGCCGCAGTTGTCCAAGAAGCCCGACGAGAAACTGCTCTCCCGTGCGCTCACCGAGGCGTTACCGCCGTTGGATCCCGCGCTGGTGGCCAGCGTGGCCGAGGCTTTCCGTGGTCTGGACGAGGAACGGGAGGCGTTGCGCGGCCTCGCCGAGG
>NZ_CADDZT010000046.1:31458-31972 GCF_902812655.1 Candidatus Frankia meridionalis
CTCGGCGAGGCCGACGCCGCACACGGGAAGGCAACCGAGGCGCTCGCCGCCGCGCAGCGACGTCTCGAGGAGCTGACCGAGACCAGGGCCGCGTTGGGGACGCGGCGGGCGGCGTTGCAGGACAGCCCGGAGATGCGCGATGCCGAGGCGTTGCGGACCGCGGGCGAGGATGCCGACCGGCTCGGCCGGTTCGCAGCGGAACGAAAAGCCGACAGCCTGTCCGCCGACGAGACTGTCCACCATCGGGAAACCCGGCTCGCCGGCGCCCGGCGGACGGCCGATACGGATGCGGCGGCTTTCGGAGCCGTGCGGTCCACGGCAGGGCAGGCCGCCGAGGTCGCCCGGATCTCCGACCGGCATGTCGCGGTCCTGGCCGACCTGGACAGCGATCAGCCGCCCTACCCGATCGCCAGCCGGTCGGGCGCCGCGCTCGTTGAGAAGCAGGGCAGCGCCGTCGCCCGCCTCGACGGGCTGTTGGCAGCGGCGACAACGGCCGAGACGGCCCTGCGTACGG
>NZ_CADDZT010000046.1:32375-36166 GCF_902812655.1 Candidatus Frankia meridionalis
GGCGTCGAGGCGGCGTTGGAGGCGGCCGGGATCCTCGACGGGTGGATCACCCCGGACGGCCGGTTGCGCGACGCCGTGACCGATGACGTCCTGGTCTCCCCCGGACGGCCCGCACCAGTCGGCGGGCTCACCGCGGTGCTCGCCCCGGCGATCGACCGCGCCGATCCCCTCGCGGCCACGCTCACCGACGCCGCGGTCGCCACCGTGCTGGCGACGATCGCTCTGGTGGCCCAGGGATTCGGGCCTCCCGAATCCGGCGGCCCAATGGGTGACGGCGCCGGAACAGGCGCCGGACCAGGCGCCGGAACATGGGTCGCCGTCGACGGCCGTTTCTGCAACGGGGTGCTGACCGGCTCCTGGCACAAGGAATCCGCCGGCTACATCGGCGAAGGCGCCCGCGAAGCGGCCCGGCGTGTCCGTCTGGAGATGTTGCAGGCCGAGCTGGCACGGATCGAACGACAGCTGCGCGAGCTCGCGGCGAGTGCCGCCGAGCTGGTCGGTCGCCAGCGCTCACTGGCCGCCGAGCACCGGGCCATGCCGACCGACAGCGAGCTGCGCGAGGCCCACGTCAAACTTGCCGCCGAACACGAGGCCGGGCAACGCGTGACCGCACGTCATGACGAGGCGGTCGCGACAATGGCCGCCCTGCAGGCCCGGGCACGCACGGTGCGGGCGGCGGCGGGCGAGTTCGCCGCCGATGTCGGCCTGCCCGCGGACCCTGTCGCGCTCGCGGCCGTGCGGGAGGCGGTGGGCGACTACCGGGTGGCCCTGGCCGGGCTGTGGCCGGCGGCGCAGGCGTTGGACCGGGCCCGCCGCGCCGCGGACGAGGCCGCACGGGAGCTCGAGGGCGCGGTCGAACGCTGCGATCGGACCCGGCGGGTGTCGACTCTGGCCCGCGCCCAAGCCGATGCCGCGGCCGAACGCCACCGTGTACTGGTCGAGACGGCGGGCGCCGGAGTCGAGGAGCTGTACCGCAGGCTCGACGCGGTCGCCGCCGAACTGGCCCGGTGCGAGGAGCACGAGCAATCGGCACGCACCGCGGAAAAGGACGCGATCGGTGAGCGCGGCAAAGCTGAGGGTCTGCGCGAGGCCCTCCGCGGAGGGATCGCCGCTGCCGCCGCCGAACGCGACCGGGCAATCGCCGAGCTGCGGGCCTTCGCCACCACCGGGCTGCTCGACATCGCCGTTCCCGACCTGGAGATTCCGGACCCGACCGGGCAGTGGGCGCCGACACCGGCCGTCGCGCTCGCGCGCGCCATCAACACCGCCCTTGACGGGATCGACGACGCCGACCGTCGGTGGGAGCTGGTGCAGCAACGCGTCTCGAGCGAACACAAGGTGCTCACCGACGCGTTGTCCCGGCACGGCCATTCGGTCGGGATGACCGTGCGGGACGGCGTCATCGTCGTGGACGTGCTGTTCCAGGGCCACAAGCAGGACATTCCGACGCTGGTCGCCGCACTGGAGACGGAGACCGGGCAGCGGGCGACGCTGTTGTCCGCGAAGGAACGCGAGATTCTGGAGAACCACCTCGTCAACGAGGTGGCGGGGACCCTACAGGAATTGATCACCGGCGCGGAGGAGCAGGTCAGGGCGATCAACGTCGACCTGGCGGACCGGCCCACATCGACCGGGATGCGGCTGCGGCTGCAGTGGCGGGCTGCCCGCAGCGCCCCCGAAGGGCTTGGCCGGGTGCGCGACCGGCTACTGCGACAGACCGCCGACGCGTGGAGCGCGGCGGACCGGGTCGCGGTCGGCGCCTTCCTCCAAGAGGAGATCAACCGGATGCATGCCGATGACACCTCCGGTGGCTGGGCCGAGCAGTTGACCCGCGCCCTGGACTACCGGACGTGGCACGAATTCGCCATCCAGCGCCACCAGGACGGCCAGTGGCGGTCGGCCACCGGACCGGCGTCCGGCGGTGAGCGGGTGCTTGCCGCGTCGGTGCCACTGTTCGCCGCCGCGTCGTCATTCTACAGCTCCTCGGGTAACCCGAACGCCCCACGCCTGGTCGCGCTCGATGAGGCGTTCGCCGGGGTGGACGATGACTCGCGGGCCAAGTGCCTCGGCCTGCTCGCCGCGTTCGACCTGGATGTGGTGATGACCAGCGAACGTGAGTGGGGTTGTTACCCGCAGGTCCCGGGCCTGGCGATTGCGCAGCTCTCGCGCAGGGAGGACATCGACGCCGTACTTGTCACGCCATGGAGGTGGGACGGGCACGAGCGCGTGCGGGTCGAACGGCCGGTTCCGTTCCTTCCCCAGCCGACGCCGGTGGACGGCCCAGCCGACGGCGATGCCCTGCCGTTCGGTTGAGTGGGGCGCGCATGGATCGAGCCGGGGATGTTCAACGGCTGCAACGGCTGCTTGGTGGCGAGCACACCGCCTGGCTGCTGGACCGAGCGCGTCGCAGGATGGAGCTCGGTAAGCCGCTGGCCGGAACGGTTACCCTCACCGACGCCAGCCAGGACCAGCGGCGGGCCGTCGAACGGTTACTAGGACGGCGGGCCGGCGCGGGCATGTCACTGACGGTCTCACTTGACGAGATCGACGCGATGCTGCGGACAAGCGGCGCGTCGCCGGACGGACTGGACGCGGCGGTGCGGCTCCTCGTCGGCGACGTCTCGGACCGGGTGGCGCAGGCCGCCGCCGAGGCGGCTGTGTGGTCGGACGTGCACGCACCGCTGGACGCGCTCGTGACTCGGCGTCCTGAACTCGCTACCTGGCGGTCCTGGCTGAACTCCACCGGCATGCTGCGCCGCGTGGCCACGAACCCCGACGCGGCGGTGGCGCTCGTCGCCGATCTGGTGCGGGTTCTTGACGTACTGCCCTCGGCCGGCGTGGCACTGGGCAGGCTGGCCGCGGCGACCGCGGGGGATGCACACGCGCTGGATGACGCCCGGCCGCTGGCGACGCTGTCCCTCGCGGCGGCCAGGGTGCTGCGGGGAGCACCGCCCGCCGGCGACGGCTCCGCCGCCGAACGCCGCACCGCGTGGGCCGCGGTCGGTGTCCACCGCGACGAGCTGTCCTCCTCGGTGCTGTGCCTCGGTCTACCGGGGGGCGTGGCCACCGCGACCGGTCGCATCCTGGCGGTGGCCCGCGAGGCCGGGGAGCCGTGTGTGTTGACCCTGCGTCAGCTCGGCCGGGACCGAGCGGACCTCGGTGTCGGCGACGGGCTGGTGTGGGTGTGCGAGAACCCGATCGTGCTTGCCAGCGCCGCCGACGAGTTGGCGCACCGCTGTCCGCCACTGGTGTGTGTGAACGGGCAGCCGTCGGCCGCGGTGGTCCGCCTACTCGACCTGCTCGCCATCGGGGGCGCGCACTTCACCTATCACGGCGACTTCGACTGGGGCGGAATCCGTATCGGCAACGGGCTGCGCGAGCGTCTCCCGTGGCGGCCGTGGCGATTCGACGTGCGGGCCTACCGGGCTGTGCTGGCCTGTGTCACCGGCGGCGAGTTGGCCGGTCGCCCGGTCGACGCGACCTGGGACGCCGATCTGCGGCCGGCCCTGGAACACCATGGCGTTCGGGTGGACGAGGAACTCGTTCTGGCAGACCTGATCGGCGATCTGGCAAACGGTCACCCCGCAGACACCGATGGCTCTGCCAGGCCGGGTTCGTCCACCGTCTGAGTCTGGATACCCGCCGGCTCCCGCTCGGCCGGGGGGTACGCAGCACAGCGACGGCGCATTTCCTCAGTAGCCCCTGCCACCATCTGCTGTTCGCATACGACGATGTAGACCGCGTCGCAGGGATGGTCTCTCCGGCGCGGAGACGACACATCCTGATAAGGC
>NZ_CADDZT010000047.1:0-508 GCF_902812655.1 Candidatus Frankia meridionalis
GCCACTGCATCCGGAGCTTCGAGCGCGAGGTAGTCGTCCCCGCCCGCGCGGGGATCTTCCGCAGTGTCTTCCGGTCCGTCGTGGTCGAGCGCGGTCGTCCCCGCCCGCGCGGGGATCTTCCCTCCCGCCAGACTGCCTCGTGGGCGGCGGGGTGCGCTTCGGCCAAGCGCCGCAGGTAGCCGTCCAGCAGCAGCTCGCGCGCACGAAAGTAGGCCGTCCTTCTGCTCTCGGGATCAGGCACGAGGATCCTCCCTGCCGCCTGCCAGGCGGCGGAAACTGGACACATCCTGATAGAAGTGGAAACGCCCAAACATGTTCATCGAGGGTCGTCAGTGGCGCAACCGCGTCGGGCCTGATGTGTCCTCTGCCGTGAAGGCGCGGCAGGCAGGGGCATGCGACCTGCACAGCCGCTGGCCGGGAAGGCTGGAGACGAATGTCGCGAAGTGATGACGCGGTCCGAGCCGAGTACGCACTCCTGCGCGAGGCCGCGGCAAGGACGCTCGACGCG
>NZ_CADDZT010000047.1:700-2039 GCF_902812655.1 Candidatus Frankia meridionalis
GGAACTCGCGCTCCTTGCCACGGACCTGGCCCGGGAACTGCTCAACCAGACGTTTGTGGGCGAGTAGCAGCTCGCTCCGAGCATGCGAGGTCAGACGCCACGGAGGAAGTCCTCGGCCTGGCGGCGGAGTCCCGCAGGGGCGGCAGACCAGGCCGGAGTGCGCATCACCTCGCGGAGCTTTACCTCCTTCACATCCCGGGGCGCGTCCTTGCGCAGGCCGAGGTGCTGCCGCATCTGGCCCAGGTCGTCATAGGGGAGATCCCAGGACGTGCCAGTGGACGGCCCCAGAGCGCCGAGGGCCGCCGAGGGCACGACGTGGACCTCGCCCGCGTCCGCGGCCGGGATGACCTCGACGAGGCTGAGGCCAAACCGCTCAACGGCGTCGCGGAGAAGAACCCGGTGGCCTTCGACGGTGTCCGCGGAGGGTGGCTCGCCGTCGAAGAACAGAGCAAGCACCCAGCCCGACTCACCGGTCGTCGTCCCCGCCCGCGCGGGGATCTTCCTCGACCTGGTTACCGGTCTCGGTGAGCGCGCCAGTCGTCCCCGCCCGCGCGGGGATCTTCCGGCATCCCCAGAACCCCCAGAACCACCGGAACCGTCGTCCCCGCCCGTGCGGGGATCTTCCGCAAGATCGGGCCGCTGCATTACGAAAATAACAGTCGTCCCCGCCCGCGCGGGGATCTTCCCGCGAGTCCGGACCACGGGGACGTTCCGTAGGCGTCGTCCCCGCCCGCGCGGGGATCTTCCGACACCGGCCGAGGGCCGCTCTAGTTGAGTCGAGTCGTCCCCGCCCGCACGGGGATCTTCCCCGGTATCCGGAATGATCCAATTTGAGAGAAATGTCGTCCCCGCCCGCGCGGGGATCTTCCGCAGGTATTGGTCGGTGAAGTTCCCCCCGATCGGTCGTCCCCGCCCGCGCGGGGATCTTCCAGCGGCGACGGGACGGCGCGGATCTGGGACGCGGTCGTCCCCGCCCGCGCGGGGATCTTCCCTCAATTCCCAGATATGCGGCGATCATCCCGCCGTCGTCCCCGCCCGCGCGGGGATCTTCCTTGGACATGCTGGTGACAAACACCCGCCGCGGCGTCGTCCCCGCCCGCGCGGGGATCTTCCGCCGAGGACCTGCTCGACACATTCAACGAGTATGTCGTCCCCGCCCGCGCGGGGATCTTCCGGGAGAGCGCCTGATGGCACAGCCCCCCGCTGAGTCGTCCCCGCCCGCGCGGGGATCTTCCGCACTCTCCGAGCGGCTACGCGCCGAGGGACATGTCGTCCCCGCCCGCGCGGGGATCTTCCTGCTGCTTCGTGCTGATGCTCGGTCCCGAGCCAGTCGTCCCCG
>NZ_CADDZT010000047.1:2654-3458 GCF_902812655.1 Candidatus Frankia meridionalis
ATCTTCCTCCATGGCTTCGGATGCGGGAACACCCGCCGACGTCGTCCCCGCCCGCGCGGGGATCTTCCCGAGGCCATCTTTTTGTTAATTTCGTCCTGACCGTCGTCCCCGCCCGCGCGGGGATCTTCCGTCCGGCCGCCAGCAGACCGAGCAGGCGCCGCGTCCACTCTGGCACCCGCCGCGGCTGCGGATCCTCCAGGAGGATCGCGCCGTCTGCGTCCTTCCTGGAGTTCTATGATCGCGCAGACAGCCAACCTCCGCCTCGCTGGTTCATCGGAGATGCTCATGATTGACCTGCCGTTCAGTCGGCCTGGCCGTTTCTGGCGGGGAAATCTGCACACGCATTCCGACCGGTCCGACGGGGCACTGCCCCCTGAGGAGGTCGCCCGCATCTACCAGGAAGCCGGCTACGACTTCCTGGCCATCACGGATCACTTCAAGGAGAAGTTCGGGTTCCCGCTGACCGACACCCGATCGCTGCGCACCCCTGGGTTCACCACGCTGTTGGGCGCCGAGCTACACGCTCCGCGCACCGAGTTCTCCTCGGAGTGGCACATCATCGCCGTGGGGCTACCCCTGGGTTTCGCGCCTCCCGAGCCCGGTGAGACCGGGCCGGAGGTGGCCCGCCGGGCGCGTGGCGCGGGTGCGTTCATCGGCATGGCCCACCCCGCGGCCTCACTGCTCACCCTCGCCGACGCCGAGAGTCTGGACGCGGCCGACGCGGTCGAGGTCTACAACGCGCTGTCGGCGCGTGAGGACCGCGGGGACAGCTGGCACCTGACCGACATCCTGCTCAACAGGGGG
>NZ_CADDZT010000048.1:0-4546 GCF_902812655.1 Candidatus Frankia meridionalis
GGCCTACAGCATCGCCGGTGACGACGTCGAATGGGACGTCCGCGCAGACGGGTACCGCTTGCCAACCGAGGCCGAATGGGAATACGCCTGTCGTGCCGGCACGACAGGTCCGCGGTACGGACAACTAGACGAGATTGCGTGGTATCGAGCCAACTCGCGCGAGCGAATCCACGAGGTGGGCGGCAAGAAGCCTAACCGGTGGGGACTATACGATATGCTCGGCAATGTCTGGGACTGGTGTTGGGACACATACGACGCCGAGGTCTACGGCACCTATCGGGTGCTGCGAGGCGGCGGGTGGTTCGACGAGCACTGGAGCTGCCGGGCGTCGGTGCGGCGCCGTAGCCATCCGACCTTCCAGGTCGACGACGTTGGTTTCCGCGTCGCGCGTTCTGGTTCGCATTGATAGGAATCGTCGCCACGGTGGGGGCCGCACCCCTACGTTAGCGAGGGTGCTGCGACCAGAAGCTGGCGCGAACCAGGGTGCTCGTACGCACACAGAAGGTAAGCATCTGGGTCGCGGGTGACCGCCGAGACCGCTCTCCGCAGCGGCGCCCGCTTCACCTGGCCGGTAGGCCGATCTTGGCGCAGCCGGGTCAGTCTTCCGCCAGCATTCTGCGGACCACGTGTTCGAGTTCGGGGAGTTTTTCCTGGAGTACCTGCCAGACGAGGGCGTCGTCGACGGTGGCGTAGCCGTGGATGAGGATGTTCCGGAAAGCGACTATGCGAGGGAGCTCGGGGACCGCGGCGGCGAGGTCTGGGGCGACCTTGGAGAGCTGGTTGAACGCCTCCCCGATGATCTCGAACTCGCGTTCGACAGCGGCGCGGAGCATCGCGTTCGCCTGATAGTCGGCGAAGGTCTGGCCGTGGGCGAAGCCTCGGGCGAGTTCGGCCGCTTTCGCGGCGTCCCAGAGATATTTACGCGGGTCAGGCGGCATACAGGAGCTGCCTGGTGCGCATGACCTGGTCCCGGAAGTAGGGGTTGCGGATGCTGGTGATGCTGACGACGTCAACAGCGCGGCCCAGCAGGCGCTCGAGTTCCTCCTTGAGGCCGAAGTAGCTGCCGTAGTAGTCGAATCCGGCGCGGTCTGTGTCGAACTCGACGAGGACGTCGACGTCGCTGCTGTCGGGGTCGAAGGCTTCGCTGGTCGCCGAGCCGAAGAGGTCGAGGCGGCGGATGCCGAGCCGACGGCAGAGTCCCTGGATCTCTGCCCGCCTGACCTCGACCAGCGGATGCATGCCACCTCCTCTTAGCCGATTGTGCCTGACCCTGCGACGCACCCTGTGGAACTGCGGCCCCGGCTGGGAGCACGGTTTGCTGGATGCGTACGGTATCGCGCCTGACGACGACCGGACCGCCTTCTGTCGTCGGCTCTGGGAAGTTGGCCCCCCTGACGGGCCGCCGAACCCCTACGTTAGCCAGGGTGCTGCGACCAGAAGTAGTGCGAACCCTGGACCCGAGGTGTGTCGGCATCGAGCCCTGGCTAGATCGTCGATCACGCGTAGGGTGGTCACGGAGCAACCCTGCTGGCAGGTCCGCGGAGGGAGGATCGATGCCTCGCCGGTTCAACACGGCCGGTCCGTGTGTGCCCGCGAACCATTACATGATCCCGGCTCTGGAGCGACTGCCAGAGGGGCCAGGACTCGTCGACCAGCGGGCGTATTTCGTGGTGCACGCCCCTCGGCAGACGGGGAAGACGACGGCGCTGCGCGCGCTTGCCCGCGAGCTGACCGCCGGTGGGCAGTATGCGGCTCTGCACTTCACGTGTGAGGCCGCACAGGCCGCCGGAGACGACTACGCGCAGGCGCAGCTCGCCATCCTGCAAGAGATCCGCACCCGCGCGATCACCGCGCTGCCGGCAGCCCTCCAACCACCGGTCTGGCCCGGGGCGCCGGATGCCTCGCTTCTGCGTGAGGCACTCACCCTGTGGTCGAGGGTCTGCCCACGTCCACTGGTGCTCTTCTTCGACGAGATCGACGCGGTACGCGGCGAGAGTCTGATCAGCGTGCTCCGCCAGTTGCGGGCTGGCTTTCCCGAGCGCGAGACCGGGGACTTTCCCTGGTCAGTGACCCTTTGCGGTCTGCGTGACGTCCGCGACTATAAGATCATGTCCGGTAGTAATGCCACCCGTCTCGGGACCGCGAGCCCCTTCAATGTCAAACTGGAGTCCCTTCGGCTTGGGGACTTCACGCCGGACGAGGTCGCCGAGCTTTACGGCCAGCACACCACCGATACCGGGCAGCAGTTCGCCCCGGGCGCCGTCGAGCACGCCTACGAGCTGACCGGCGGCCAGCCCTGGCTGGTGAACGCGCTCGCCCGTGAGGTCGTCGAGAAACTAGCTGTGCCCGCGCCCGAACCGATCACCGTCGATCACCTCGATGCGGCGAAGGAGCGGTTTATCCTCGCCCGGGTCACTCACCTGGACTCGCTTGCGGCCAGGCTCGCCGAGCCGCGGGTGCGGCGGGTTGTCGGTCCGCTGCTAGCCGGTGACCCGCTCACTCTTGAGCCCTATGACGATGACCTCGTCTACGTTCGTGACCTCGGCCTGATCGCCCCCATGGCTCCTGTCCGCGTCGCGAACCCGATCTACCGGGAGGTCATCGCCCGGGTTCTGTCGTCAAGCATCCAGGAGAGCGTCACCGCCGACCCCCGCTCGTTCGTCCGCTCGGACGGCGGCTTCGATTTCCCCAAGGTGCTCGACGAGTTCGCGGACTGGTGGATGGAGAACGGTGACTTTCTTATCAAGACAGGCTTCTACCACGAGGCGGCCCCCCAGCTGATCCTCATGGGCTACCTCCAGCGCGTTGTGAACGGCGGTGGGTTTGTCGAGCGTGAGTACGCGGTCGGTTCGGGCCGTATCGACCTGCATATCCGCTGGCCCTACACGACTCCCGATGGCTCCCGCCGCGTCCAGCGTGAGGCGTTGGAGATCAAGACCTGGCGTCCGACCAAGGCGGACCCGCTTCGCCAGGGCCTCAAGCAGCTTGACCGCTACCTCGATCGTCTCCAGCTCGACACCGGCACCCTCGCCATCTTCGACCAGCGCCCCGCTGCCCCCGCCATCGACGAGCGCACCGCCATCACGACGACCACAAGCCCCGCTGGCCGCCGAATCACCTTGCTACGTGGATAACCGAAAGTCGGGCAGCGTCCCTGGGTACGACCGACGCTCGCCCGCGCGGCCCGCTCACCGTGATCGGCGAGGCCGACGCCGGCGCCCGCGAGGCCTGCTGGCACCTCGGCACCTCGGCACCACGGCAGCCGCCAGCCTGATGCCCAGCTGACGAATCAGCTCGCGGCCTCGTCGCCCGCCGACACGACCGGGATCATGCGCCGCATGGTCAAGGAAGACTTGCTCACGTTCGAGGGCAAGAAGCTGTTCCCCGAACGGATCGCCGAGACCGTCCCGTACGAGCTGACCGCGCTGGAGTACGACCTGTACGAACAGGTCACCGCCTATGTGCGGGAGGGCATGGACCGCGCCGAACGACTCGGTGGCAAGCGGCGCAACACCGTCGGCTTCGCCCTCACGGTGCTGCAGCGACGCCTGGCCTCCGGCCCGGAAGCGATCTACAAGTCCCTGGTACGCCGCACCGCACGGCTCGAGCGCAAGAAGCGGGACATCCTGTCGGGCAAGTACGTCGAGCGGGAGATCGAAGTTGATCTCGGGATCCTGGACGACGACGAGTACAGCGCCGAAGAGATCGAGACGCTTGAGGATGAGCTCCTCGACGCGGCCACCGCCGCGCGGACGGTCGAGGAGCTGAACGCCGAGCTGAGTGAGTTGGATGAACTGGTCAAGGTCGCGGAGCGGGTGCGTGACATCGGTACCGATCGCAAGTGGACCGAGCTGAGCCAGATCCTGCAGGACCACGTGCTGACGACCGACGCCGACGGCTGGCCGCGCAAACTGATCATCTTCACCGAGCACCGCGACACACTCGACTACCTCACCGCACGGATCCGGTCCCTGCTGGGCAAGCCCGATGCGGTCAGAGCGATCCACGGCGGCGTGCGCCGCGCGGAGCGGCGGCAGATTACCGAGGAGTTCGCCAAGAACCGCGACTGCCAGATCCTTATTGCCACCGACACCGCCGGGGAGGGCCTGAACCTGCAGACCGCGCACCTGATGGTCAACTACGACCTGCCGTGGAACCCCAACCGCATCGAGCAGCGCTTCGGCCGCATCCACCGCATCGGACAGCACGAGGTCTGCAGGCTGTGGAACCTGGTGGCGGCCAACATTCGCGAGGGCGAGGTGTTCACCCGGCTGCTCTGGTCGGCCTTCTCCGGGATGACCGCCGTGATGTGGCGTCTACGCAGATAGGCGCGGTTGCCGCGGGACGAGTAGGCCTTGTCTGCGGCGACGGCGACGGCGACGGCGACGGCGACGGCGACGGGTCGGGTGCCGGCGCCGGCTGCGTCGCTGTTCCTCCCTCGCCCGATCGCCTCCGGGGTTCTGCCCGTCTTGTCCGTCCGGGCCGCCTCCTTTTTCCGGGCCTCCTTCTCCTCCTCCGCGACGGCTTTCTCCAGGGCGGTGATGAC
>NZ_CADDZT010000048.1:4864-5727 GCF_902812655.1 Candidatus Frankia meridionalis
CGGGTACGGGCCGAACCTGCCGATCGGCAGGTAGGGCTCGATGAACTCCCACTCCTCGTCTGTCAGTTGCGTCCGCGTCATACACGACGGTCTACCCGATCAGACCTGCCACACGAACGAACCCCACAGATCGATCACAACCCGATACGCGCCCTAGCGGGCAGTGTAATACTCTTACTTTGAGAAGTAGGAGGCGTCGATGCGGATCACATCCAAGGGTCAGGTGACGATCCCGGTAGAGATCCGAGAGAAGGCCGGCCTCCTCCCGGGCAGTGAGATAAAGATCATTTTCGATGACGACGGCGTCCATATCGTGCGCGTGGAGCCAGGTCGGGGCGATGGGCGCGGCCAGCGCATTGTGCGCCGACTTCGCGGCACGGCTCCGCCGGGCATGTCCACCGATGAGATCATGGCGCTTACCCGCGGCGAATGACTTCCGTCCTGGTTGACAGCAACGTGCTGCTCGACCTGCTTGGTGACGATCCCCGGTGGGGCGATTGGTCCGCCGCAGCGGTCGCGGCGGCCGCGGATGAGGCGCAGCTCGTAATCAATCCGGTGATCTACGCGGAGGTCTCCGTCCGCTATCCGCGGATTGAGGATCTCGATGACACGCTCCGGCCAGAGCTGTTTCGACGAGACAGCCTTCCGTACCCGGCGGCCTTCCTTGCCGGCAAGACCTATACGCACTACCGCCGACGGGGTGGGACAAGGACGTCGCCCCTCCCCGACTTCTTGATCGGCGCACACGCCGCCGTCGCCGGCTATCGGCTGCTTACTCGCGACGCCGTCCGGTACCGGACGTACTTTCCGAAGGTCGAGCTGATCGCACCTTGATGTTCGGCGCTCCGGACGCGGCCGCTGCG
>NZ_CADDZT010000048.1:6325-16066 GCF_902812655.1 Candidatus Frankia meridionalis
CGCAGCGGCGGTCCCGTTTCAGGTCATGCGGGAGCTTGGAGCCACCATGGCCGCTCCCTGATGACGTGGCGTTACCAGTTCACGCATCTACCTTGGCGCAACTTCTTCGACCAAAACCTCGGTGCGTTCGCCGGGAAACCGCTGAGCCGATGCGAGACCTACCGGGTGGCACCGTCAAGGATCTCGGCGAGCTCGGCGGGGCGGCTGAACATTGGCCAGTGCCAGGTAGGTAGCTCGGCGTACCGCCAGATGTCGCCGGCCATGTGCCGGAAGGCCGGCACGGTTGCCGCCATGGCGCGGACCTGTTCGGTCGTGAAGGTGCAGAGGATCGCCAGTCGGGGCAGCTTTTCCCACCTGCCGGTCAGCCGTGCTGGTGAGGTGGCGGTCGCCCAAGGCTGCGGGACCGAGTTGGTGGTGAGCGCTTCAATGGCCGCTTCGTCGACGTCGGGGACGGGGGCGGCGAGCGTCGCCCACGGGGGCGGCGGTAGCTGCCAGCCGTCCCCGTAGTTCGCGACGAGTTCCGCATTGGTCGTCTGCTGCTCGGGCGGTGCGAATTCGTTTTGCGACATGCCGTCGGGCAGAGGGCCGGTGTCGAGGTAGACGAGTTGCTCAATGCGCTCGGGGAGCCGGTCGGCGGCACCGGTGATCACCAGGCCGGCGTAGCTGTGTCCGACGAGGATCACGTCGTGAAGGTCCCGCGAGGCCAGCAGGTTCACCACGTCGTTGATGTGGGTTTCCAGGTCGGTATCGGGCCGCGCCTGACCGGCCCGCTCGGCCATGCCGGTCAGGGAGACCGGATGCACATTGTGCCCGCGCTCACGCAGTGGTTGGGCAACGGGGCGCCAGGCCCATGCGCCGAGCCAGAATCCGGGAACGAGTACGTAGGCCGCCATGTGGTCAACGTAGAGTTGATATCGGACAACATCCGACCGGATTGGCGGAGAATCTTGGCCCGGCCCACGGCGCGCGTGCTCGCTCTGCTCGGGTTGTTGCAGGCTGGCGGCCAGCACACGGTCGGTGAGCTCGCTGAGCGTCTCGGCGTCGATGAGCGGACCGTGCGCCGTTACGCCGAGCACCTTGCCGACCTCGGCATCCCGATTGAGGCCCGTCGCGGCCGCTACGGCGGCTACCGGCTGGCGCGTAGCTACAAGCTCCCGCCACTCATGCTGACCGACGACGAGGCGATCGCGGTCATGCTCGGCCTCACTGCCGGCCGTCGCTCCGGGCTGCTGACCACCGAGGTCGCCGCGGCCGATAGCGCGATGGCGAAGTTGCAACGCGTCCTGCCGGGCGCACTGGCGAACCGCTTGGGCTCGTTGCTGTCCACCACATGGTTCACCGCGCCCAGCCGAGTAGGTGTTCCGCCCGGGGCACCCGTCCTGCTTGAACTCGCCGAAGCCGCCCACCAGCGGCGCACCGTCACCATTGACTACACCGCATGGGATGGGCGCAGCGGTCAACGCTCGCTCGACGCGTATGGGCTCGTCTTCCATGCTGGCCGCTGGTACGTGACGGGGCGTGACCATCTCCGAGGTGAGGTCCGCACATTCCGACTCGACCGCATCGCCCAGGTCCGTCCTGCTGACGGCAGTTACGACGTACCGTCTGGCTTCGACCCCGCCGAACACGTGCTGGCGGGAATAGCGGCCGTGGACTGGAAGCATGAGGTCGCCGTGGTACTACACACCACGCCCGACGAGGCGAAACGACGGCTGCCACCAACCATCGGCATACTGACCGAACGGTCCGACGGGGTCTTGTTGAAAGCCCGAGTCGAAAGGCTCGACGGTATGGCCCAGATGCTCGCCGGACTCGGCTGGTCCTTTACCATCGACAAGCCCGACGCCCTACGTGCGGAAGTCGCCGCCCTCGCCGATCGACTCAAGGCCGCCGTGGCGTCCCGCCCCTTCGGAAGATGAATCTGGCCGGGTCCACGCGGGTCCACGCGGGTCCACGCGGGTCCACGCGGGTCCACGCGGGTCCAGGGCGGCGTGTTTTCTCCGTGTAGACCAGAGCGAACGTCTGTAACGGGAGTAGATCGGAGTCCCCATCGCGAGGCATAGGTCATTTCGGTGACATAAGCGAGATGATCGCCTGGAAACCGCGCGCTAGAATATCGGTTGTGCCCACGCTCCTAGTAGTCCACCACACACCGTCGCCCACGATGCAGGCGATACTAGAGTCCGTCTTATCCGGTGCCCGTGATGAGGCTATCGAGGGCGTGGCAGTGGAGGTGCGCCCGGCGCTGTCGGCTTCCGCCTCAGATGTGCTGGCGGCTGATGGTTATCTTTTGGGCACGACGGCGAACATCGGCTATATGAGCGGCGCCATGAAGCATTTCTTCGATCAAGCCTATTACCCCTGTTTGGAGGCGACGGTAGGTCGCCCCTACGCCCTGTATGTCCACGGTGGCTCCGATACCACGGGCGCGATCCGCAGCGTGGAGACCATCGCCACGGGCTTGAAGTGGAAGCGGTTGCGCGAGCCGGTGACGGTGCTCGGTACCCCGGACGCGAAAGATCGAGAGGCGTGCTGGGAGTTGGGGGCGACGGTCGCTGCGAGCTTGATGCCGTAGCCGACCGGCGTCCCGCCTCGTGGGCCGGGCATCCATTTCGGCCAGATGGGGTTACGGGGAGCATCGTTCCCGTGACCAGGGGTCGGTTCCTTTCTGACCGGATCTACTACTCCGGACTCGATGCCACCGCCGGTCGGCCATATGCCGTGTACGTGCACGGGAACTCTAGACACGACCGGAGAGGTCTGCGGAGTCGAGACCATCGCCACCGGGCTGAGGTGGAAGCGCTTGTGGGAGCCGCTGCGATCGTCGGCGAGGTGGAGGCCGCTGCACGCGAGGCCCGCTGGGAACTCGTCGCCACGTTCGCGGCGTATCAGGGGCAAGGCGGGAGATAGGACGTGTTGGGGACGGTGGTTGTCCACTCGTCGCGGGTGAGTCGATGGCCGGCAGCGCAGGCGTCTGCCGCCAGACGTGCCGCGTCGAGATTCCACAGCATCACCTTCTTGTCGTCGCTGCTGGTGGCAAGAAGCGTGCCCGCAGGGTTGATGGCGAGACTGGAAAGCCACGCCGAATGGCCGGCAAAGGTGGCGAGCGGCTGGAAGATCGTGCCGCGGACGCTGGTGTCCCAGAGCTTGGCGGTCTTGTCTCTGCTGC
Organism: Candidatus Frankia meridionalis; assembly: GCF_902812655.1. Taxonomy (GTDB): domain Bacteria; phylum Actinomycetota; class Actinomycetes; order Frankiales; family Frankiaceae; genus Protofrankia; species Protofrankia meridionalis. The sequence goes on from NZ_CADDZT010000048.1 coordinate 9,495, forward strand.
CGGTCGCGAGGAGCTTGCCGTTTGGGCTGCCCACGTGACCAAGAAAGGCGGCCACCGGTGCGGCCTGACCGCGAGCAGCGGCGTCCCACAGGCAGATGGCGCCGCTATCTTCTCCGGAAGCGAGCAGTTTTCCGTCCGGGCTGAAGATGACGTGCCTGACGGTGTCTCCGTGGCCCTCGAAGGTGGTCAGGGGACGGTCGGTGGAGGCGAACAACCGCAACACGCCGGCGCGGGCCTCGGTGGTGGGCGCGGTGCGATAGGCGGCGACGGCCAGCCGGCGGGCGAGTTCCGCATTGTTCTTCGCCGCGCCGGAGGCGGCGACCGCAAGTCGCCGTGAGAGTGCCGCCCGGTCGGTCGTCGCACCGTCGCCCGCGACTACTCGCCACAGGAGGAGCGACGCGACCAGCGCCGCGACCACGGCGCCCGCCGGGAGTTGGGGGCGACGGTCGCCGCGAGTTTCCCGACCTGGCGATCGTTCGCTGGTCTTCTTCAGGGCGGCGGCCGCGACCTCCAGGGGCAGGTCCTCGTGGAGGTTTCTCCGTGCCTGCGCGACGGCAGCGCGATCTCGACGTGCGGAGGCCGAGGCGAAGCGCAATTGCTCCTCAGTGATTACAGGTGATAGACGTCCCGCCGATGCCGGATGGAGTGGATCTCTACAAGATGCTTGGCCGCGTCGATCCGATAGATGATGCGGTAGGTTCCTCTGCGCGCCGAGTAGAAGCCATCGAAGGGCTCGTCCAACGGCTTTCCGACTCGGTGGGGATTTATGGCGATCGCTCGCTGGATCGTCTCCAGTGCGGCGGCCGCGACCTCCAGGGGCAGGTCCTCGTGGAGGTTTCTCCGTGCTCTGCGCGACAGCGCGACCTCGTAGGGCGCGTCGCTGGCGGCCGTCACTCGTCCCTGGCCCGCCGCTCGTTCAGTTCGGCCACGACCTCGTCCAGGGCGAAGGTGTCGCCCGTGGCGAAGTCGTCCCTCGACTGCCGCAGATCCGCGAGAGCCTCGCCGTCCGACAGAAGGTCGAGGGTCTCGCGCATCGACTCATACTCGGCAACGGAGATCAGCATGACGTCCGCCCGTCCGTTGCGGGTGATCGTGAAGTGATCATGCTCTCGTGCGACCCGCTCCGCCAGTTCGGCGATCCGGGCCTTCGCCTCCGTGATCGGTATGGTCTCCATGAAGGCCATTATATGGACCGGTCGCTATTCTGGTTGCGCTGGTGGCCGCCTGGGGCCGAGTTGATCACCCAGTGTGCGCCTTCGTTGACGGGGCAATGGCGACGGTCGGTCAGGAGCGGGACGAGGAGGCCAAGGGTGGCGTGCCGGGCATCGGTGGCCGCTGGTGCTGGTGTCGACACCGGGCGGTCGAGGCGCTTCCTGCTCATCACCCTCCGAGTGCCGGTCAGCCACTTAGAGTGCGTCTGAGAACTGTGCGGGCGATGGGTGTTTCTTGATCGAAAGTAGGCGGGCTCCCGGTAGGACTGGTGGTTCTCGACGCCAACCGGTCCGCCAGGAGCCCACGTGCCAGTGTCCCCGATCTGCCTGTGTCCGTCATGCCCGGCCCACCGCCGTGCGGCATCCACCACACCAACGCCGTGCCCGTTCTACCCGACGTCGTCGATGACCGACGCCCAGTGGGCCGTCCTGGAACCGCTGCCGCCGCCACCGGGCAACACCGCTGGTAAGGGCGGCCGGCCGGAGAAGCACCCGCGCCGGACCACCCTCGACGCGATCTTCTACGTCGTCCGCGGCGGGATCGCCTGGCGTCAGCTTCCCCGTGACTTACCGCCCGCCATGACCGTCTACGACATCTTCCGCCGCTGGACACAGGCAGACGTGTGGCCGCGGGTCCACGACGCCCTGCGCGACCTGGTCCGCGTCTACGCCGGACGCCAGCCGCTGCCGACCGCCGCGATCGTGGACTCCCAGACCGTGCGCGCCGCCGAAACCGTGCCCTCCTCGACCGCCGGCTACGACGCGGGCAAGAAGACCAAAGGCCGCAAACGGCACATCGCCACCGACACGCTCGGCCTGCTGCTCGCCGTCGTCGTGACGCCCGCGACCATCCAGGACCGCGACGGCGCGCACCGCGTGCTCGCGGCCCTACGCGCCGCCATTCGCGCTACTTTTGCGACCAGAAGTAGCGCGAACCCTGTGCCAGATATGACAGACGTGACTGATCTTGCGCAAGAGGTCGTTTTGGCTGGCCACTCGCCCAACAGCCTGTTGCGCGGCCGGCTGAGTATCGGTTCTGGTCGGTAGCGTGGTCACGACACCACTGTCCGCACGCTCCCAGCTCGGAGCCGTGCCTTGACCACGAAGAACCGAGACGCCCATGAAGTCCTTCGACGACGAGATCCTCATGGGGATCGCGGAGTTGATCTGTGGAGATGAGGGTCCGCTCTACCGCAAGGGCTACCAGATCCCCGATTTCTTCCGTCGGGCTGGGCTGCCCTGCGTGGCGTGGGACAAGGAGGCGACCCGCCGCTTCTGGGCGCAGGACCGCCTTCGGGAGTACCAGCGCACGCCCGGTGCCATGGAAAAGGTGTTCCTGTGGCCCGGCCCAACGGCTCCCCGCCCGCGTCCAGCTCGTCGACACCCACCGACACCGTGGCTTCCCGGACACCCGCAGCGGCGGCCACCGGCCGGATCCCGCCACGCCCGAACGCCCGCGCCTCCGCGGCCATCAGCAGCCGTCGCTGCCGCTCGTCGAGATGCGGAAAGATCGTCTCGAACTTCGCCGCGAGCAGCTCCCGAGTGACCGCAACCTCGCCCCTACCAGAGGATCATGCCCCATCATCGGAACCTACGGGTTATTTTCCGGCAGACTCGTAGCATAAGTTGATCATGATGTACGGGGGTTGAGTGTGTGGATGCGGAGTGTGGGCGGGTGAGCTTGGCCAGGGCGTGCTGCAAAGTTGTTGATGCTGGTCAGGCCGGGTCTTTGAGGCCGAGGACGGTCAGGAGTAGGGCGGTGTCGCGTCGGATCTTGCGGATGGTGGGACCGATTCTGGTGTAGCCCGCGAGACGGATCAGCCCGATTGCGAAGTTACGGAGCGTGGCCATGACGCGGGGCGGGGGGCCGGTCCGGACTTTGGAAGTGTCCTCACGGAACGTCATATCCCGGACCCAGTGAACCCTAGTCTCGAGCGCCAGGCTGGTGATCACATAGACGGTGACCACAGTTGGGATCTTCTTCGTGACCCGCCGCTTTCCCTGGCCCTTCGTGACGGTGCGCGTGACGTGGTGGCGGACCCTTGCGACGGTGCGGGCGTGCGGGTAGCGGGCGCGGACCGCCTCGCCGGCCCTGGCGAGCTGGATCGTGCGTTTCTCGTGCCGGCCGTGGGTGCGCTCCTCGGTTGGTGTGGCAGTCCCGCCCACCCGCCACTGCGATGTTCTACGCAACGTGACAGACGGCCGTGCTCTTCGGGCTCACCCCACCGCGCGCCCTGCGCCAGTGCCAGCCCCGGACACGTTGCGTCCGGATCCGCCCCACCGCCCGAACATGGTGCCTGACCTGCGGAAACGGGACTCTGCATTACGCCCTGCAGCCCTGGCCGCGACCGCGGAGGTACATTGCGAAAGAACGTCAGTTCCGCAGGAGCATGGAGACCGATACGTCTCGGGAGGCTGCCATGGCGACCAACCAATGCATGACATGTTCCGGCGTCGGAAAAGTTACCTGCTCCGCGTGTCAGGGTTACGGTTATCACAATCAAAACGGCACCCGCACCCGATGGGATGGGTCGGTGGAGTACTACTCCGAACAGATTCCGTGTAGCAGTTTCGGTTGCATTCAGGGAAAGTTTTCCTGCCTAGCATGTGGTGGGTCCGGGCAGGACCAGGCGCGCGTCATCGACGAAATACTGTCGACTGCCGCCGACGCTGACGGCACCATCGGCTCCTCCGCGTCGGCCGTCCCGCCGACCCAGCCGGTGGGGCAGGTGTTCCTCCTCGAGCCCTTCGCGTACGAATACCATCCACAGTTCCTCGACACCTTTCCAAGATCGTTTTACGTCCAACTCCTGTACACCGTTCTCTTCCTGACGTTGACGCCGCGCGGGACGAATACGTCGCTGGACACGGGCAGGCTGCCCAGAGGGCAGTGGTACACGCCCACGGAGCCCGACGGCACGCCGCTGCCCGTACAGCTGCACTCAGACGGCAGGCAGCTGTACGTATTGTGGCTCGACGCCGAAACATTACGGCGGCTCTAACCGCCGGGTAGCCTGCCGCGCCGCTGATCCGAGTCCAGCAACTGGGCAGCGCCGGTGCGGCGTTGTGAGGGCGGTGCGATGGGTGGTCGGGCCACTACCATGGCGTCGATGCCGAAGCTGTTGATCGTCCACCATACCCCGTCGCCGTCCATGCAGACGATGTTGGAGGCAGTGCTCGCCGGTGCCAGGGATGAGGCGATCGAGGGCGTGGAAGTCGTGATGCGCCCAGCCTTGGCGGCCACCGCGATTGATGTGCTTGCCGCCGACGGCTACCTGCTCGGGACGCCGGCCAACATCGGCTACATGTCAGGGCTTTGAAACACTTTTTCGACCAGATCTACTATCCGTGTCTCAAGGCGACCGTCGGCCGGCCGTACGCCCTGTACGTGCATGGCAACAGCGACACGACTGGCGACCTCCGCAGCGTCGAGACCATTGCGACGGGGCTGAAGCGCAAGCGCCTGCGCGAGCCGCTCGCGGTGATCGGCGAGGTTGACGCCGCCGCGCGGGAGGCCTGCTGGAACCTGGGGGCCACCGGCCGCCGTAGCCGCGTCGTTGATGGCGGGCTGAGGCGTCGAGTACTGGGTCCGATGACGGGCTGGCCTCGTCGCCGGCCGCGACGTGTGGTAACGGCGGCCCATCCGCGTGGCGGGTCGGCAGAGAACATGACCGCGGCTGTTGGCCTTCGGAGCCGGTGCGCGGGCGGCCGCTGACGGTGGTGGTCCGTAGAGTGGCGATGATCGGTCCGTGCTCCGTGCTCCGTGCTCCGTGCTCCGTGCTCCGTGCTCCGTGGCCGTGGAGGGCGGTGGCGTGGTGGCTCGCTGGTTCAACATCGCTGGGCCGTGCGTGCCCAGCAAGCACTACATGATCTCGTCCTCCGCGCGGCTGCCAGAGGTCTTCGGGCTGGTCGAGCAGGAGGGCTACTTCGTGGTCCATGCGCCGCGGCAGACGGGGAAGACGACCACGTTGCGGGCGCTTGCCCAGGAGTTGACGGCTGGCGGCCAGTTCGCGGCGCTGCTGACGTCGTGTGAGCCCGGGCGGCCGTGGCCCGATGACGTCGGTGAGGCGACCCGCGCGATCCTCAACCGGGTGCGCGCGGACGCGAGGGTCTTCCTGCCGTCAGAACTCTGCCCGCCTCTGTGGCCGGAGGCGCCGGACGGGGCACTGCTGGGCAGTGCTCTGCAAGCATGGTCGGAGGCCTGCCCGCGGCCGGTGGTGCTGTTCCTCGATGAGATCGACGCGTTGGAGGGCCGCAGCCTCGTCAGCTTCCTCAGCCAGCTTCGCGCCGGCGCGAACAACAGGCCCGCGCACTTTCCCACCTCAGTGGCGTTGTGCGGCCTGCGCGACCTCCGTGATTACAAGACCGCGGCCGGTGGCAACGCCACCAGGCTTGGGGGGCCGAGCCCTTTCAACATCATCGTGGAGTCGCTGCGCCTGGGAAACTTCACCCGTGACGAGGTCCGCGACCTCTACGGCCAGCACACCGCTGACACAGGGCAGAAGTTCGCTCCCGAGGCGGTTGAACTGGCCTTCGAGTTGACCGGTGGGCAGCCGTGGCTGGTCAACGCGCTGGCGAACGAAATCGTCCGCAAGATGGCGGTGCCCGCCTCCACACCGGTCACGACCGACCACATCGACGAGGCGAGGAAGCGACTTGTGCTCGCCTGGGCGATCCACTTCGACTCGCTGGTCGACAAGCTGAACGACCCGCGTGTGCGCGCGATTATCGAGCCCGTGATCACTGGTCTGCTGCCAACCACGAAGCCGAACCGTGATGACCTGCGGTACGTCCGCGACCTGGGCCTGCTTGCTCCCGACGCACCGGTGCGGGCCGCGAACCCGATCTACAACGAGATCATCGTCCGGGTCCTCACCGACGACGTGTTTGGCTTCATCACCGATGCCCCGCGCCCACGCGCCTATGTACGTCCGGATGGCCGGATGGACTTCACGCGTCTGCTGACGGAGTTCGCGGAGTTCTGGAAGCAGTACGGCGACAGGCTCGTGTCCCAACAGATCTACCACGAAGCGGCGCCACACCTGCTGGTCCATGCCTATCTGCAGCGCATCGTCAATGGTGGGGGCTCGGTGCAGCCGGAAGAGGCTGTTGGTCGAGGCAGGCTCGACATTCTTGTCCGCTGGCCCTACCCCGGCCCGGACGGCACCCGCGCCGAGCAGCGAGAGGCTTTCGAGATCAAGGTCCGCGGCGCCCACGACGCCGACCCGCTCGACGCCGGACTGGCCCAGCTCGACGGCTACCTCGACCGCCTCGGCCTCGACACCGGCACCCTCGCCCTCTTCGACCGCCGACCCGCCGCGCCCCCCATCCACGAACGCACCGGCATCACCACCGCCACCA
>NZ_CADDZT010000048.1:16590-18237 GCF_902812655.1 Candidatus Frankia meridionalis
CGTCGGCGCTGCGGACGACGGTCATGGTCGATCCCTATAATAGACAATGTGGTTGTCGATATAGTCAACCGGGTTGTCGATGTCGTCAAGTGAACCCGCCGGCTACGAGCTCCCGGTCCGTCTGCTGGCCGCCTTCCGGACCGTCATCGACGACCTGCATGCTGGTCTCGCGACCGTCGGTCATCCCGACGCGCGGCCGGTCCACGCCTTCGCGCTGCAGGCGTTGGGGCCGGATGGCGCGTCCGCGTCCGAGCTGGCCAGAAGGCTGGGTGTCAGCAAGCAGGCGGCAGCCAAGCACGTCCAGGCCCTTGAGCGCCTGGGCTATGTCGAGCGCGTCGACGACCCTGCTGACGCCCGCAGCAGGATGGTCAGGCCGACGGCGCGTGGTGGCGACCTGATTACGGCGTCCGCCGACATCTTCCAGGCGCTGCGTGCCCGGTGGGTCGAGCAATTGGGAGAAACCAGCCTGGCGCGGCTGCTTGACTCGCTCGCCGCGCTGGCGTCGACCGACTCGCTGCGCACCGACGTCCTAGGCTGGCTGGGTACCTAGTGCAGCGCCGCAGAAGTTCCTGCCTGGCTGACGCATGCCTGTCTGTTACTCCAGGTAGTCGGTGAGGTGGGCGAGGGCGGCGGTGTCGTGGGCGTCGTTCGGGTGCCCGGTGCGCTGGCCGGTGGTGAGGACGGCGTCGGTGTAGGTTTCGCCGGCCGGGTCGTAGATCGCGAACGCCCAGTTGTCCTTGTCGCCGAGGTACTCGAGGCGGCACAGGGGGATCCGCTCGTCGTTGTCGTCGCCCTGTCCTGCCCAGGCGTCGAGGTGGCCGTACGAGCCGCGCCAGCGGATGGTGATCTTCTGCAGGGCCGGGTGGGTGATCGACGGGTGGTGGTCGACCGTGCCCTCGACGAGGTCCTTGAGGCGCTTGGGCGCTACCGGCATGTCCGTCAGTGTCGCCTGCCCGGGGCGGTTGCGGGGTGGCCGCGGCGCTTGGAGGTCCCCGTGGCACCTCGCCGGCCCGCGGCCCGGTGAGGACGGGGACCGCCGCGGTTCGGGGAGACGAGGATGGCGGGACGTGCCCGGCCGGTGGGGGTGCGGGTGACCCTCAAACGGCGCCGCAAGCTCAACTAGATCATTGCCGCGGGTAGCAGCGAGCAGCGTCTGGTGACGCGCGCGAGGATCGTGCTCGCGGCGGCGGAGGAGATCCCACTGGCGCGGATCGCCGCGCAGGTGGGCTGCTCGGTGACCACGGCCCGCACGTGGGGGGACCGGTTCGCGGTACGCGGCATCCCGGGGATCTTCGATCAGCCTCGGTCGGGGCGGCCGCCGGTGCACGGGCCGTCCGCACGCCTGGCGGTGCTGGCGACCGCGACCGGTGTCCCGCCGCAGGGGGAGTCGTGCTGGTCGCACGTCACGATCGCCCGCCACCGGCCGCCCGCGGCCTGCAGGTCTCGCCGGCCACGGTCGGCCGCGTGCTCACCGAGGCGGCCGTGCGACCGCACCGGGTGCGTGGCTGGCTCAACCGCGCCGACGACCAGGCGTTCTGGGCCCAGGCCGGCGCGGCCTGCCGCCTCTACCTGGACCCGCCGCCGGGAACCGTGCTGGTCAGCATCGACGAGAAGACCGGCTATCTAGGCCAAGGCGCGCCGCTATCC
>NZ_CADDZT010000048.1:18495-19925 GCF_902812655.1 Candidatus Frankia meridionalis
CCCTACCGCTGGAGCTACGACGCCGACGCCGAGCACGCCCGCTACCTCGAACGCCACCCCACGCCCGACCCCAGCCCCGACAGCCTCGCCCAAGCCGCCTGACGGGGCCACGGACCGTAGCCAAACACCGCAAACGAACTAATGAGGCGCTGCACTAGCCACCCCTCAGCGTCCCTGCGATGCGCCGTGTGGGACTGTGGTCCCGGCTGGGAGACGATCTTGCTGGATGCGTACGGTGTCGCGCCAGACGATGATCGGACCGCCTTCTGTCGTCGGCTGTGGGAAGTCGGCCCCTGACCGGCCGCGAACCCCTACGTTAGCCAGGGTGCTGCGACCAGATCTACTATCCTGTGCTCGAGGCGACGGTCGGCCGACCGTACGCGCTCTACGTCCACGGCAACAGCGACACGACCGGCGCTGTCCGGGGCGTGGAAACGATCACCACCGGCCTGAAGTGGAAGCGCCTGCGCGACCCGGTCACCGTCATCGGTGCGCCGAACACCGCGGCCTGCGAAGCGTGCTGGGAACTCGGCGGCATGGCGGCCGCCGGTCTGATGGTGTAGCCCCCGAGCGCGAGAACCGACATTGGGTTTCGTGTGGCGAAAATCGCCAGCAAGATGAGGCGGTAAACAGCCCAACACGTGGGGTTTTTACGACCGTCAAAGACGGTAGGCGTCACGGCGATGGTCGATATCGAGAACCTCTATCTCCCGACGATCCTCTACGATCCGGTAACGCACACGGTATTCGCCGCGCCGTGCCCGCCAGAGTCCTTCGAAAGGTTTGCGCAGCGGAGCGCCGACCATCCGTGGGCGTTCCAGTAGGGGACCGGAGATGAACTCCCATGCCGCGAAGGCCGCCGTCTCCGGCAGTTTCTGGCTCAGAGCCCGGCGGGCACCGGGTGAGAGAACGAGTCGGTACGGTGGCGGTGCGGGGGGCTCGGGCGTGTCAGTCATCGCCCTGCTCGCGGCGTCGTTGCATGATTGCTGCCATCTCATCGCCGGTCGTGACCTCGCCACCGGCGATGGCTTCGTCGGCCTCTCGGATCCTGGCCATCGCACGTGGATCGGAGAGCAGCTCGAGGGTGGCCTCCAACGACTCCAGGTCCTCGGCCGAGAGGAGTACGACGTACTCGCGACCGTTGCGGGTGATGTGGACCCTTTCGTGGGTGCGGTCGACCTCATCGGCGATCTCGGACAGCCGAACTTTGACGTCGGACAGCGGCAGTGTCTGCATAGACCAGAATTCTAGTTCATGGAGGGTCTGTCTGCCGGGCGGCCTACCCCTGATGGGATAACGGGCGGATGCGACGCGACCGGCGCGGGAGCCTGACGGGAACGTCATCAAGGGCGAGGTTGCCGTGACCAGTGTTCAGGACATTTCTGCGACACTGTTGACTATCCGTGTCTGGACGTGACGGTCGGCCGTCC
>NZ_CADDZT010000048.1:20447-36668 GCF_902812655.1 Candidatus Frankia meridionalis
CCGGGTCACCGTACTCGGCATGCCGCGGCACACTTGCCCGCTACGGGTACGTACCCATGCCCTGGGCCGGGTGAAGGGAGCTTCTCGTGTCTGATGCCAACATCCGTATTCCCGCTGGCGCGCGCGACCGCCTCGCCGAAGTGGCGGCCGCTGAAGGTATGTCTCTGCGTGCCTATCTCGCCCGCCTCGCGGAGATGGTCCTGACGCCGGCCGAGCGCGCGGCGCGTGCCGAGCAGGCCCGCGCGGAGCTGCGGAAGTGGAACGGCTACAACCTCACCGAGGCGGATGCGGCGCGGGCGGACACCAAACTTGATCTTCGGTTGACGGAGATGCGCGCCCGGTGACCAGTACATTGCACATCGTTCTCGACGACGCCGCTCTGGTTGCCGCTGGCCACGGCAACGTCCTGGCTTCTCGCCTCATCCACCGGGCACACGTGGAGTCGGGCTGGTTCCTCTATACCGCGGCGTGTGCGCTGGTCGAAGCTGACCGGGCCCGCCCCGGCACGGCCGAACACGTCGCAGCCCTGCCCGCCATCACCGTCGTCGACCTGGATCTACCTGCCGCCTTCGCGGTCGCTCAGGACGCCACGTGGGCTCTTGCGCACAGTCGGTATGTCGCCGAGCCGACATCCGATCGTCCCGATGGCGCAGTCATTGCTACCGCCGCCCCGGACCGATGGAGGGACCAGCCGGTTCGCATTCTCGATCTCAACCCCTGACTCAGGGCCACCTCGACAGGCTCGTCGAGCAGGGCCGCCTACCCGGACGACATCATCCGCTTCGACCTCGAGCCCGTCGGGCAGGAGACCGGCCTGCGTTGGACGCTGCTGGCGCCGGACGAGCCATCGCAGGACGAGCCATCGCCCGACGTCGTCTCCCGGTCAACGCTGTACATGTGGTAACGTACAGCCTATGATAGCGGCAGCCGGCCGCGAGCCGGTACGTGTGGGCATGCGTGAGCTTTCCCAGCGGACTGCGCGCGTTCTGGCGTTGGTCCGGGCCGGGGAAACAGTCGAGGTCACCGACCGCGGGAAGACGGTGGCACGGATTGTCCCGGCCGCCGACGACCGCTACGCGCAGTTGGTGGCGGCGGGGGTGATCCGCGAGGCCCGGCGTCCGTTTGACGTGGCGCACCTGCCGGAGCCGGCGCTCAATCCGACCGACCGGACATCTGAGGAGTGGCTCGCTGATCTGCGTGGCGAAGGCTGATGGCAACGCGGATCTACCTTGACACGTCGGCGGTTGCGAAGCTGTTCCTCGCTGAGAAGGAAACGCCCGACCTGCGGCGGTGGCTGGCGAGTCGGGCGGACCCGCCGCTGCTGGTCTCCTCCGCGTTGCTGGGCGTCGAGTTGGTCCGGTTGCTCACCCTGGTGAACCCGACAATGGTCGGCGCGGCAGAGTCGTTTCTCGCCGCATACGTCGACATCGTCGAGATCACACCGCCGGTCCTCAGTGACGCGACCCGCCTGGCGCCGCCGCAGTTGCGCACCCTGGACGCGATTCACCTGGCCACGGCCTTGGATCTCGGTGACTCGCTGGACGTCATGCTCACCTACGACAAGGTTCTCGTGGAAGCGGCCCGCGCCGCCGATCTGACGGTGGCCGCCCCCGGCGCGCCTTACTGACCGTTTCGAGCCGCCTGATGTCGCCGATAATGAGACTTCGGTGACCAGTGTTCGCGTCACTTTTTTGACACCGTTTACTTATCTGTGCCTGGAAGCCGCGGTGAGCGCCCGTGCGCCCTCTACGTCCACGGCAACAGCGACACGACCAGCGCGGTGCGGGCCGTCGAATCGATTGCGACCGGGCTGCGCTGGAAGCGGCTGCGCGATCCGGTCACCGTCATCGGCGAGTTGGACGCCGCCGACGCCGCTGATATGCGTCGTTGTGAAACCGGCGACCCGGAGATTTGGTGCGGCGGACCGGTGCCTGGTCGCTACTGCCAGGAGGCGGTGCGCGGGGCGATTACGAGCACGACCCGGCGGGCTGCGTCAGGGAGGTCGTCGTAGGCCAGGTTGTAGCGCTTGGCGAGAACGTCGAAGAACTCGCCGTTCGGGTCCGGCTCGATCGCCTCGACCTCGCCACGTACTTCGAGGTACCGGTACGGCTGGTCGGGGTCGTGTACGGACAGTGCGATCCGGGGGTCGGCGGCCGCCAACAGATCGTTGCCGGCGTCGGTGAGACGGGCCAGGTAGACCTTCGCGTGTACGGGCGAGCCGACCCGCGATACCAGAGCCTTGCTCTCCAGCGTGGCCAGCAGGCTCGCCATCGCCTGCGGTGTGACGTTGCAGCGGCGGGCCAGTTGGGCCCCTGACGAGCCGGGGACCTGGAACAGCGCCAGCATTGTCGCGTACTGCGGCACGGTCAGGTCGAACGCTCGCAGTGCCCGGGTCTTCTCTCGCATGAGAGCCTGCTCGGCCCGTTTGATAGCCAGTCCCGGGCGGGACTCGGGATCGGCGAGGAACGCAGCCTCCGCTGCGGGCCGGAGTTCGGGACTGCCCACCGAGGTCGCGTCTTCCATTGCTCCAGCCTGCCATCCACATACTGGAGTGAGCTGGGGCCAGCCACCGCCGATCAGGTCTCGCCCGCGTCGACTCCGGCCGCGCGTCGGCGTACCCGGTGACCGGTGCACTACACGTCGTTCTCGATCAGGTCCGTAACCTGCTCATCCGCCTGGAAACCCGAGCCATCGTCCGGCCGCTACAGGCTTCGGGTTCACATGCGTTCGGGTCCGGCGATGCGGGCGTTCGCAGCCAGCGCACCGACGGCGCGGGCGGAGCTTCGGGCACCACCGCACGGTACGACCTTAACGACCATACACAGATAACCATGACCAGCCAGACGATCATAAAGCCCCGTACGCCGCCAGACCACCAACGTGAAATCAAGCCAAATGATGAGCCTTTTCCATTTTGATTTTTAGCGGCCTTCGTTCTCCAGGAGGAACACGGTCTGAGCGAATGATCCGACCTTGCGGGGGCAGCCACGGAACCGGTTGAATATGTGCCAGTTCTTCAGCGTCGCTGCGCCTCGACCGCACGATATGCCGTCGCCCCGCCGTTTCGGTCGATCTCCCGGGATATCGTCGAGTGATGCCGGCCGAGCATCTTCTCGATATACCGCGCCGACCTGTCCAGGCTCAGCGCCCGGGAGATGGCTTCCCGCTCCTCGATCTTCAACAGCTCGTGCCGGGCCATCCACCATCCAGTCTGTCGACGCTACCGAGATCATCCTATCGGAGCGTCGCTATGACCATTTGACGCTGCCCTCTAATAAAGTAGTGACGGCTTCTATCCACCGTTATAACATTGTTGCCCGGGGCGTAATTTTGTAGTATTTTCGCTTCATGATGGACGTTGAGACACTGCCGCTGAGGGTGTCCGCGGTCGTGGCAGGCCACGCCGGGACGCCGATCGAGGCTCGGTATAATCCGGTGAAAATAATCCAGGGCGGGGAGATCGGAGTTCCGCTCCATACGGTCGACGCCTCCAAGGTGGATCATCCTGCACTGATCAAATCGCTCCGCGAGCTGCCTTTCGTGGACGACGTAAAATTGACCGGTCAGTTCCTTAATGTGAAGCTCAGGCGAGATCGTGGTATCGAGGAGATACTCTCCCGCTCACTCGTTCCGGCTTCATGGAAAGAATCGAACGCTCGCGTACTAATGGAGCACACGAGCATAAACCCGAATGCAGCCCCTCACGTCGGTCGGGCCAGGAATGCTATCCTCGGCGATGCCATCGCGCGAATCCTGAGCGCTACCGGAAATTGTGTGAGTCGGCACTACTTCGTCAATGACTTCGGGAAGCAGATCGCCTTGCTTTTGGTCGCTCTCGGGCCGGGCGGTGTCGCGAACATCCCTTTTGATGACATTCTGCACAGGTATGTGGAAATTAACGACAGGGCGAAAGCGGATCCGCGGGTAGCGGATCAGGCCCTTTCTTTTCTCGGCAGAGCCGAGCAGGGAGATCTTGCTGTACTCGACGAGCTTCGCAAGATAGCCCGTCACAGCCTGGACGGACAGCTAAGGATTCTTTCTCGCCTTGACATCGAATTCGATACGTTCGACTTCGAAACCGAACTTCTCGACTCGGCTGATATAAAAAGGGTCGAGGAAGAGCTTCACAAAGCTGGAGTGACTTTCCGGGATGAGCATGGGAGGCTCGTAGCCGACCTTGCGAAGCTCGGCTTCGCAAGGGACGAAGGACGTTATGTTGTCCTTCGTAGAGGAAACGGCAGCTCAATGTACCTGCTCCGGGATCTCGTCTACAACGTGAGAAAATACGAACTGAGCGAGGGTGGCCGCAACGTGGTCGTGCTCGGTGAAGACCACAAGTTGTACATGGAACAGGTTTCCCTCCTTCTGGAGGTTCTCGGTGTGGTTCCTCCCGAGCAGGTCTACTACTCGTATGTAGCACTGCGAGACGGAAAGATGTCAACTCGCCGTGGAAACGTCGTGCTGCTCGAAAACGTTGTTGATCTGGCGCTCCAGCTGGCGCTGGACCGAGTCCGGCAGTCGAACCCGAGTATGTCTTCCGATGAGGTATCCAACGTTGCCGAGTCCGTATCCGCAGCGGCAGTACGCTTCTCTCTGCTGAAGTCGGCTCCCAGCAGTCCGGTCGTGTTCGATCTGGCCGAGGCCACCCGATTCGAAGGGGCAACGGGGCCATATCTGCAGTATTCCGCCGCCCGTTGTAATGCGCTGCTCAGTAAGGCGGCCTCCGCTGACGTGGCGCCGGAAAGGGAGATTTCGGACGCATTGTGGTCGGTGGCGTCGACTCTTGACGAGTATCCGGTGGTGCTGGCTAAGAGCGCTGACCGGCTGCAGCCCAGCCTTGTATGTGACTACCTGCTAAGGCTTGCGAGGGCAGTGAACCATTTTTATGCAGCTGAACAGGTGTTGCGTGACGGAGCGGCGCCGCCTACCCCAATTCGGGTCATCCGGTGCGCGGGAGACACTTTGAAACATGGCCTTGGTGTCCTCGGTATAGAAGTTCCGGCGCGGATGTGACGGCATATGATCCGCACGCCCTCGCCGTCCATGCAGATGATGTTTGAAGTGGTGCTGGCCGGTGCCAGGGACGAGGCCATCGAGGGAGGGGTTGTGCCGTGGCCACGATCCCCACCGCGAAGTACGAGCCCTGGATGCGGCGGGCGCTGGAGGTGGCGCGTGCGCTCCCCGACCCCGGCGCCGACGACCCGCCGGTCGGCGCGGTGGTCTACGGCCCGGACGGGACCGAACTCGCCGCGGCCCACCACGACCGCGAGCGCACCGCCGACCCCACCGCCTACGCCGAAATCCTCGCGCTACGCCAGGCCGGCCACGCACTCGGCACCTGGCACCTCGAAGGCTGCACCCTCGTCACGACACTCGAGCCAGGTGTCATGTCCGCTGGAGCCCTCGTTCTCGCCCGCGTGCCACGCCTGGTCGTCGGTTCCTGGGACACCCACAACGGCGCGGTCTGCTCCCAGTGGGACCTCGTCCGCGACCGCCGCCTGAACCACTTCGTTGAAGTCATCCCCGAGGTGCTCAGACCCGAGTGCGACGCACTGCTCAACAGTTACCTCGACGCGCCCCGACACGCATAGACCGGCCTGCCGCATCCGTGTAGACCGGCATGACCGCGTTCGGGCTACCTGCCGCGCTCGGCCTGCTACACGCGCACCTTCACCCGGTTCGGCTGGCGGCGGTCGCGGCCGGGAGACACAGCGGCAGTTGTTGCACAGGTTCAGCGGCGGCTGTGATGGGCGTTCGGGTCTGTCGGCGGGATCGTCGCCTGGTCCACGCCGAGTTTCGTGCCGTTCCACCGAAACGTCAGGTCGGCTGTCCCGCCGGACGGGCAGCACACCTTGTCCGAGGGTTCGTACAGGTCGTAGCGCAGCACGACCGTGTTCTGCGTCGCGGACACGAATCTGATACCGGCACTCGGCTCGCTGAAGTCCTTGCCGATCATCTCGGTGCCGACGAAGAAGAACCCGAACTCCCGGGGGGTCGGGGAGCCCGCGTCCTTGCCGATGAGGACGTTGAGGGTACGGCCCTGGACGAAGCCGGCGCTGTCGATCACGGTGTAGCCCGACTGGTTCACGGTGTTCTTCGCCTCGGCAAGGGTGAGGTACCCGGATGTCGGCGACACCGACGGGCTTGTCCGCGGTGTACCGGACGCGGAGGCCGCCGATCGGACGGACGGCGTCGGGCTCGCCGTGGAACTGCGACGGGCGGTCGGCGTCCCGGTCTGTGCGGCCACTGCCAGGTCGGCCGACGACCCTGTCGAGCCCCGGCCGGTGAGCAGGGAGTCCCGGTTGCGCAGCGCCATGGCGGTGACCACACCGCCGAGGACCGCCACCGCCAGGACCGCCGCAAGCACCGCGGTGAGTGTGCCGCGCCGGCGCGGTCGCGGTGGGGTCGGCGCCCGGTCCGGCTCGTCACGGACCCGGTCGGGGGCCGGCATCGGATGCTGCGCGGCAGCCTGTGTCAGGTATGCGTCGCGGGTGTAGGCGTCTCGGCCGCGATCAGCGGGTCGCCTGCCGTGCAGGTCGTCATAGCCGCCCGTCCTGTCATAGCCGCCCGTCCCGCCATGAACGCCGGACGGTGCCGGGGCGGGTGACTGCGGCTGCGGCGGGGTCGGTGACAGCGACCACCATCGGGCAAGCGCGGTTTCGGCCGCCCGGTCGGACTCGCCCGCGTCGGCCACGTCATGTCCGACAAGCTGGGCGACGAGTTGCGCGGCGGCCGGTCGCCGCGCCGGGTCCTTGTCCAGCGCCCGGGCCAGTACCGCGGCCAGGGCGGACGGGACGTCGGTCAGGTCGGGTTCGGCGGACATGATCTGGATGGCGATCGCCTGGGGCCGGTCGCCTCGGAACGGTTGGCGGCCGGTGGCGGCGAACACCGTGCAGGCCCCCCAGGCGAAGATGTCGGCGGGCGGCCCGGCCCGCTCGCCCCGCAGCTGTTCGGGGGCCATCCAGATCAGGGTGCCGATCAGCGTGCCGGTGCGGGTGTGGTTGGCGGAATCGACCGCCCGCGCGATGCCGAAGTCGATGACCTTCGGGCCGTCCCAGGTGACCAGGATGTTGGACGGTTTGAGGTCGCGGTGGACGACGCCGGCCGCGTGGATCGCGACGAGGGCGTCGGCGAGCCCGACTGCCAGCCCGTCGAGCAGGCGTCCGGTGAAGGGACCACGCTGGGCCACTGCCTCCGTCAGGCTGCGCCCTTCGACGTACTCGGTGGCCATCCACGGGCGCGGGCCGTCGACGTCGGCGTCGAGGACCGTGGCGACCGACCCGCCGCGTACCCGCTGGGCGGCGGCCACCTCGGTGCGGAACCGGTTGCGGAACTCCGGGTCGTCGGCGAGCCCGGGGGAGGGCACCTTGACCGCCACCGGTTTGTTGTCGGCGGTGAACCCCAGGTAGACCGTGCCCATGCCGCCGGCGCCGATCCGGCTCTGTAGCCGGTACGGGCCGACCCGATCCGGGTCGTCGGTGGACAGTGGTTGGAGCACGTCTTCCCCCTCCGCGCCGCCCGCATCGCGGATCGGCGGACGGCGCCCTCGATTGTCCCCGATGCCCTGCCGGTGGGTGGCGGCACATCGCCGATCGCGGTCGGGTATTCGACAGCTTCCGGTTTGGACGAAAATATTTTCTTGAAGTCCGAGCTATGGGTGTCGTATCTTTCTCGTTGGAGGGAATCGACGTCATATTTCACGGCTCTTGGCTGGGGTTCCGGCAGGGATGCACGGAAAGGGGAGCAGGATGTCGAGCACGCCTGCGACGGTGGCCGCGTGGCCGCGGACCGGCCAGACCGCTGGGACCGGCCAGACCGGTCCGAGCGCCCGGAATCCGGTCACCGCCGTCCCGACCTACACTCCGGTCCCCCCGCATGACGTGCTGGAGGTACTCGGCCGCCATGTCCTCACCGACGGGTTCGACCTGGTCCTAGACCTCGAACGCAGCCGCGGCAGTTGGCTGGTGGACGCCCGCGACGGCCGGCGCTATCTGGACCTCTACAGCTTCTTCGCGTCGGCGCCGCTGGGGATCAACCCGCCGGAGCTGGTCGGCGACCCCGACTTCCTCGCTGAACTCACCACGGCGGCCGTCAACAAACCGGCCAACCCCGACATCGCCACCGCCGCCTACGCGGGATTCGTCGAGATCTTCGCCCGGGTCCTCGGCGACCCGCAACTGCCCCACCTGTTCTTCGTCGAAGGCGGGGCGCTCGCCGTCGAGAACGCGCTGAAATGCGCCTTCGACTGGAAGAGCCGCCATAACGAGCAGGCCGGCCGGTCCGGTGCGCTCGGCACGCGGGTCCTGCACCTGCGGCACGCCTTCCACGGCCGCAGCGGTTACACGCTGTCCGTCACCAACACCGACCCGGTCAAGACCGACCGTTTTCCCATCTTCGACTGGCCGCGGATCGACACGCCGTCGGTCATGTTCCCGCTGGACGCCCGCGGGCTCGCCGACCTGGCGGATGCAGAGGCACGGGCACTGGCGCAGGCGCAGGCCGCGTTCGCCCGTCATCCTCATGACATCGCCTGTTTCCTGGCCGAGCCGATCCAGAGCGAGGGCGGTGACAACCATCTGCGGGCGCAGTTCCTCGCCGTGATGGAACGCCTCTGCCACGATCACGACGCGCTGTTCGTCCTCGACGAGGTGCAGACAGGGGTTGGGATCACCGGCTCGGCCTGGGCGTACCAGCAGCTGGGGTTGCACCCCGATGTTGTCGCGTTCGGTAAGAAGGTGCAGGTCGGCGGGGTGATGGCAGGCCGGCGGGTGGACGAGGTGGCGGGTAACGTCTTTCGGGTCGCAGGGCGGATCAACTCGACCTGGGGAGGCGGGCTGGTCGACATGGTCCGGTCCCGGCGGATGCTGGAGGTCATGGAGTCGGCCGGGCTGTTCGCTCGGGCCGGTGAACTCGGCCGCGCTCTGCTGACCGGCCTGTGGGAGCTTGCCCGTCGGTATCCGTCGCTGGTGTCAAACCCCCGGGGACGCGGTCTGCTGTGCGCGATCGACCTGCCTTCGTCCGCGATCCGCGACGAGGTCGTACGCCGGTTGCGCACCGAGGAGCACACCCTCGTCCTGCCCTCGGGTTCGCGGGCGTTGCGGTTCCGGCCCGCGCTCACGGTGTCCGCGGCCGAGCTCTCCCTCGGCGTGGACGCACTCGGGCGGGTGCTGTCTCGTATCCCGACCAGGTGACGAGGCGGTTGTGGCCGAGCTGGTTGTGGCCGAGCTGGCGTGAATCGTGACTACGGTGAGGTCATTGTGACTGTGGTGAGGTCGTCGAGCTACCGGGTGGAGCCTGCCGGACGGGCGCCCGACTCCGAGCGCCCAGTGATCCTTTCGACCAACCCGGCGTGCCTCGACGAGGTGGTCGCCGAGGTCGTCCTTGCCGGTCCAGCCGAGCTGCGCGACGCCTGCGCTCTCGCGCGCGACGCCCAGCCCGGCTGGGCGGACGTGCCCGCTCCGGTCCGCGGAACCGTGATCGCGAACCTGTGCCGCCTCGTCGAGGAGAACGCCGAGGCGTTGGCCCGGTTGGTGACCCGTGAGGTCGGCAAACCCATCGCCGAGGCCCGTGGTGAGGTGGCGGAGGTCATCGATACCTGCCGCTTCTTTCTCGGTGAGGGCCGCCGCCTCTACGGTGAGACCGTGCCGTCGGAAATGCCCGACAAGCAGCTGTTCACCTTCCGGGAGCCCGTCGGGGTCATGGCGGTGATCACCGCGGGGAACTTCCCGGTGGCGGTGCCGTCCTGGTACATCGTCCCGGCGCTGCTGTGCGGCAACACCGTGGTGTGGAAGCCGGCGGTCTATGCGGCCGCGTGCGCGCAGGCGTTCACCGAACTGATCCGCCACGCCGGGGTGCCCGCCGGGGTGGCGGGCCTGGTACCTGCCGAGGGCGTGGAGACGTTCACCGGCCTGGAGCGGGCGCTGGACGCACGCCTCGTCGACAAGGTCGGCTTCACCGGCTCCACCGAGGTCGGGCGGATGATCGGTGAGTTGTGCGGCCGGCACCTGCAGACCCCCTGCCTGGAACTGGGCGGGAAGAACCCGATGGTGGTCGCGCCCGACGCGGACCTCGACGCGGCCGTCGCCGGGGCGGTGTTCTCCGGGTTCGGCACGGCCGGGCAGCGGTGCACCTCACTCGGGACGGTGATCGTGCACGCCTCGGTGCACGACCAGTTCGTCGAACGGTTCACGGCCGCGGTCGAGGCGGCGAGGATCGGTGACCCGTTCGCGGACGTCCTGTACGGACCGCTACTGGACCTGCGGTTCGCCGACGGTTTCGAGCGCACCCTCGGGCTCATCCGTGATCATCACCGGGTTGCGGGGTCCTCGGCGGTCGGGCGGGTGGACGCGGCCCGTCCACGTGACGGGTTCGCCGGGGTTGCCGAGACCGGGCTCTACTACCATCCGGTGATCCTTGACGGTGTGCGGCCCGGTGACGAGGTGTTCGACGAGGAGACGTTCGGCCCGATCGTCGGCGTGACCACCTACCGGCATCTGGACGAGGCGATCGAGCTCGCGAACGCCCCCGGCTACGGACTGTCCTCGTCGATCTACACCAGTGACCCGCGGACGGTGTTCCGGTTCCGCCGGGGGATCAGTGCCGGCATGGTCAGCGTGAACAACTCGACGTCTGGGGCTGAGGCGCATCTGCCGTTCGGGGGCAACGGCCGGTCCGGCAACGGCAGCCGTCAGTCGGGACGTTGGGTGCTCGACCAGGTCACCCGGTGGCAGGCGGTCAACTGGGACTACTCCGGCCACCTGCAGAAGGCGCAGATGGACACGGCGATCCCCGCCGCCGACCTCACCTTCCGCCTCCCGCCTCCCTGAAGGGGCCAGCCGGTCGCCGAGAGGCTCAGCCGGGGTCACCCGGCGAGCGGACGGGAAGGCCTGCGTCCCGGGCGGCGGAGGCCAGGCGGTGGTCGTAGGTGACGAAAGCGGTCAGCGCCTCCGCGAGGCGTAGCGCGGCAGCGAGATGGATCGCGTCGAGGGAGCGGACCTGTGGATCGGCGACGATACCGGCATGGTCGAGCAACGGCCGCTCCAGCTCGACCTGATCCAGCTGGTCGACCAGTTCGACGGCCGAAGCGTGCAACTGGGAGTCCTTCGGCGCCGCACGGCGCACGACCCGCATCACCTCGGTCCGGGTCAGGGCGGCGGTCACATACGGATAGGCGGCGTGCGCGGCGAGGAATGCCTGGAGTGCCGGGGTCTCTGTCTCGGTGAGGAGTAACTTCACCAGCGCGCAGGAGTCAAGATAGATCATCGATCGTCCTCGCCGCGCATCTCTGCCAGGACCTCGGACAGCGGCGGAACATCCGGGCGCGGTGGCAACGGCCGCCATCCGGCCAGACCGCCCCGACCCGGATGCAGAGCACCCGTGGCGATCAGTTCCTCCCGGGCCTGCTGCGAGGGTCCAGGAGGGATGAGAAGAGCAACCAGCCGCCCCCGCTCGGTGATCTCGACAGTCTGCCCCTCCTTGATTCTCTCGATCACCCGCGAGGCGTTGTGCTGCAGTTCTCGTACTCCGACGCGCACCACCATGACGCACATGCTAACTCGTAATGTGCGCTGGATCCGGTGCTGTACCGGTCCCGCCGCTCCAGGCTGTCGGCCAGGTACTCGGGTCAGGCGACGGCGGACGCGCCGAGCAGGGCCTTGAGGTCGCCCATGAGCGCGGGGGTGCGCTGGACCTTGTAGGCATCGTCCAGGCGCAGCAGCGTCGTACGGGTGGGGGACTGCAGACGCAGGTGCACCTCGGTGGTACCCGGATGGGTGCCGAGGACCTCCCGCAGCCGGTCGACGGTGGGCGGGTTCACCCGGGACGTCGGCAGGGTGATCACTATCGGCGGGCTGAGCGCATGCTCGCTGAGATCCGGGATGGTCAGCTCGGACGCGACCAGCCGCGGGGCGTCCTCCCGCTTGTCCAACCGGCCCTTGACGAACACGACCGCGTCCTCGGCGAGCTGGGTGGCGCAGGACTCATAGGTCGCCGGGAAGAACATCACCTCCAGGCCGCCCTCAAGGTCCTCGACGGTGGCCAGTGCCCACAGCTTGCCCTGCTTGGTGACCTTCCGGGTCAGACTGGAGATGATCCCGCCGATGGTCAGCACCGCGCCGTCGGGGTAGTCGTCGCCGACCAGCGACGCGATGCCGCAGTCGGCCTTGGCCGCGAGGATGTGCTCGACGCCGGCCAGCGGGTGGTCGGAGACATAGAGACCGAGCATGTCCCGTTCGTGGGACAGCAGCATGGCCTTGTCCCACTCCTGGTCGGAGAACTCCTGCACCCCGAACACGGGGGTGGACGGCCCGTCGTCCATCGCGAACAGGTCGAACTGGCCTTCCGCGGTCTTGCGCTTGACCGCGATGACCGCCTCGACGGCCTGTTCGTGGCGTTCGGCCAGACCTCGGCGGGTGTGCCCGAGCGCGTCGAACGCGCCGGATTTGATCAGTGACTCGATGGTCCGCTTGTTGCAGACGACCGCGTCGACCTTGTCCAGGAAGTCGGGGAACGACACGAAGCGCGGCTTCGACCGTCGGGTCCGAATGACTGACTCCACGACGTTCGCGCCGACATTGCGGATGGCGCCGAGCCCGACCCTGATCTCACGGTCGCCGCGGGCGGTGTAGCCGGCATCGGATTCGTTGACGTCCGGTGGAAGAACCCGGATGCCCATCCGTCGGCATTCGTTCAGGTAGATCGCGCTCTTGTCCTTGTCGTCCCGCACGGAGGTCAGCAGCGCCGCCATGTACTCGGCGGGGTAGTTCGCCTTGAGGTAGGCCGTCCAGTAGGAGACCAGGCCGTAGCCGGCGGTGTGGGCCTTGTTGAACGCGTAGTCGGAGAACGGGACGAGGATGTCCCACAGCATCCGGATTGCCGCGTCGGAGTACCCGTTCTCCTTCATCCCCGCGGAGAACGGCACGAACTCCTTGTCGAGGATCTCCTTCTTCTTCTTGCCCATGGCGCGGCGTAGCAGGTCGGCGCCACCGAGGCTGTAGCCGGCGACGCGCTGGGCGATGGCCATGACCTGTTCCTGGTAGACGATCAGGCCGTAGGTCGTGTCCAGGACGTCCGCGAGTGGCGCGGCCAGTTCCGGATGGATCGGGGTGACCTCCTGCTGGCCGTTCTTGCGCATCGCGTAGTTGATGTGGGAGTTCGCGCCCATGGGCCCGGGCCGGTACAGCGCGAGGACGGCGGAGATGTCCTCGAAGTTGTCCGGGCGCATCAGGCGGAGCAGCGAGCGCATCGGCCCGCCGTCGAGCTGGAACACTCCCAGAGTGTCACCGCGGGCGAGTAGTTCGTAGGCGGCCTTGTCGTCCAGGGACAGAGCGAGCAGATCGACCTTTGTCTCCCTGTTCGCCTCGATACCGCGCACCGCGTCGTCGATGACGGTCAGGTTGCGCAGGCCGAGAAAGTCCATTTTCAGCAGGCCGAGGGTTTCGCAGGTCGGGTAGTCGAACTGCGTGATGATCGCGCCGTCGGCGTCGCGACGCCAGACCGGGATGTGCTCGACGATCGGCTCGGCCGACATGATCACCCCAGCCGCATGCACCCCGGCCTGACGGATCAGCCCCTCGAGGCCCTTGGCGGTGTCGATGATCTTACGGATCTCCGCGTCCGATTCGTACAGTCCCCGGATCTCCCCGGCCTCGCTGTACCGCGGGTGGGCCGGGTCGAAGATCCCGGACAGCGGGATGTCCTTGCCCATGACCGCGGGTGGCATCGCCTTGGTGATACGGTCACCCAGCGCGTACGGGTAGCCCAGCACCCGGCTGGAGTCCTTGATGGCGGCCTTCGCCTTGATGGTGCCGTAGGTGACGATCTGGGCGATGCGGTCCTCGCCCCACTTCTCGGTGACGTACCGGATGACGTCACCCCGCCGGCGTTCGTCGAAGTCGATGTCGATGTCGGGCATGGAGACGCGGTCGGGATTGAGGAACCGTTCGAACAGCAGCCCGTGCGGGATCGGGTCGAGGTCGGTGATGCCGAGCGCGTAGGCGACCATGGAACCTGCGGCGCTGCCCCGGCCGGGGCCGACCGGGATTCCCTGGCTCTTCGCCCACATGATGAAATCGGCGACAACGAGGAAATAGGACGGGAAACCCATCGTGAGAATGATGCCGATCTCGTACTCGACACGCTCGCGGTGTTCATCGGTGAGCCCGTCCGGGAACCGGCGGGCCATACCGGCCCAGACCTCCTTACGGAACCACGACTCCTCGGTCTCACCCGCGGGGACGGGAAAGCGTGGCATGAGGTTCCGTTTGTCGAACATTCCGGCGGTGTCGACCCGCTCGGCAATGAGAAGAGTGGTCTCGCAGCCTTCCCGCCAGACGTCGCTGGTATCGATGGCATGCATTTCCTGGGTGCTCTTCAGATAATATCCGGAACCTTCGAACTGGAAGGCGGGCGAGGTCACCGTCGAGGCGGTCTGCACGCACAGCAGGGCGGCATGCGTGTCGCGTTCGGATTCGTAGGTGTAATGCGAGTCGTTCGTCACCACGAACCGCATGCCGAGTTTGCGGGCGATGTCCACCAGCCCGTCACGGACCCGGCGTTCGATCTCGATGCCGTGGTCCATGATCTCGCAGAAAAAATTGTCCTGACCAAAGATGTCCTGGTATTCCGCAGCCGCTTCGAGGGCGGCATCGAACTGGCCGAGCCGGAGCCGGGTCTGGACCTCGCCCGAAGGACATCCGGTGGTGGCCATGAGACCATCTGCGTGCTCGGCTATGATTTCGCGGTCCATGCGAGGCCATTTGATGTAGTGGCCCTCGATGGACGCGCGGGAGTCGAGTTTGAACAGATTGTGCAGGCCTTCGGCGTTGCGTGCCCACATCGTCATGTGGGTGTAGGAGCCGCCACCGGAGACGTCGTCGCTCTTCTGGTGGGGCTCGCCCCAGCGTACGCGTTGCTTGAGCAGCCGGGACGCGGGCGCCACATACGCCTCCACCCCGATGACGGGTGTGATCCCCGCCGCGGTCGCCTGTTTGTAGAAGTCGTAGGCGCCGTACATGTAGCCATGGTCAGTGATGGCCACGGCCGACATGTTGTGACGACCGCATTCCCTGAACAGGTCCTTCAACCGTGCGGCGCCGTCGAGCATCGAGTATTCGGTGTGAACGTGCAGGTGAACAAAGGAGTCGGACACGCCGTCGGACCTTCCCGCGTGCGCGGCACGCCTGTCGCGTCGGTGAAGTTTCAGGGCCTGTCCGCCGAGCCTAGCCCGGTCGTCCGACAGGTCTCGGACGGCCACGGTTGTGTCAGCCCGGGGTGACCGACCGTGCGTACACGTAGGGGCTCGGCTCGGATCACGGCCGGCCGGACCGTCAACCAGGTATCGACGGGCACCGGCGCAGCACACGGCCGGCCCAAGTCAGGGTCAATGTCGATACGCATGAGCATTGTCACCTACTGCCGGCTGATTGCCCCGAACGCAGACTCGATATCTTTTGGTGACATGCCCGTCATGTGCCCTTACAGGTCGGTGGCGTGCGCATCTTTGTTGTTCTGGAGGGGAGCACGACGGATGTCGGAGCAGGATGAGCCGGTTCGCTCGAAGTCGCCGGGGCTGCGCTCAGGTCAGTGGGCAGCATCGGGCGGGGAGATCGACGATCAGGTGGACGCCACGGTCGAGTCGTGGACGATCGTGCGTTCGGTGGCAAACCCGTCCCGCCTGCGGCTCGGAACGGCGCAGGGTGCGGAGTCGACCGGTGTGACCGTGGGAGCCTGACCCGGTTCCGCCCGGTTCGGAACCGGGCCAGGGCAAGCCTCGCGCGGCAGACAGAAGGCCGTGGCACCGAACCAGTCGGTGCCACGGCCTTCAACGCTGCGGTGGAACTCCCCTACGCGGTCGTTGCGCTGGGTGTCGGTTCGGTGGAGGCAGGACCCGACGAGGAGTCGGACGGGGAACCCTGCGGCGCAGCCGAGCGGCGGGTCCCACGGCGCGGCTGGTCCGACCCGCGGGCGGACGAACCACCGCGGGACCCGGGCGAACCCCACTGCCTGTCGCCCCACTGCTTGTCCGGAGTCCGGCGGGAACCGCCGGCCGAACGTCCCTGGAACGGCACCCGGGTCGACGCGGTCGGTGCCGAGACTGCGGAGCGTTGCTGCTGCGGGGGGATCCGGGGTGCGGGAGGTCCGGCAAGGCGCGTCACGACCTCGTCGTCCGCGTCGACGCGCTCCGGCTGGGCGTCGCTACCGGCGGCACGCAGCAGCGCGCGG
>NZ_CADDZT010000048.1:36693-42320 GCF_902812655.1 Candidatus Frankia meridionalis
CCCGCGCGGTACGCCCGCCGCGGTGCTGGTAGGTCTTCGAGTCGGTGGGCAGCCCGGCGTGCACGACGATGTCGACCCCGTCGACGTGGATGCCCCGCGCCGCCACGTCTGTGGCGACCAGGACCCGGTGGATACCGTCGGCGAATCCGGCGAGCGCCCGGGTACGGGCGTTCTGCGCCATCCCGCCGTGCAGCGGCTGGGCCGGGACACCGGAGCGGGTGAGCTGCTCGGCGAGCCGGTCGGCGCCCCGCTGGGTACGCGCGAACACCAGGGTCCGACCGGAGCCGCCGGCAAGGGCGGTGACCAGGCGGGTATGGGCTGCCGGGTCGGCGGCCTCAAGAGCGTGCCGGGACAGCGTCGAGACCTGCGCGGTCTCCGAGTCGACGGCGACGAGCACCGGCTCCGGCAGGTACTGGCGGACCAGCACCTCGACCTCACGGTCGAGGGTCGCCGAGAACAGCAGCCGCTGGCCGCCCGCGGGGGTTGCGTCCAGCAGCGCCCGCACCGCCGGCAGGAATCCGAGGTCGCACATGTAGTCGGCCTCGTCCAGCACTGTGATCGCGACGTCCGCCAGGGAACAGGCGCCACGTTCGATCAGGTCGGTGAGGCGTCCGGGCGTGGCCACGACGATGTGCACTCCACGCCGCAGCGAGTTGATCTGGCGGGAGATGGACGTTCCGCCGTACACCGCGCGCAGGCGCAGGCCCAGCGGCTTGGCAAGCGGGTCGAGCGCGTCGTGGACCTGCTGGGCGAGCTCCCGGGTCGGAACGAGGATCAGACCGCGGGGGCATCCCGGTGTGACCGCGCGGTTCTTTGAAAGCTCCGCGAGCATCGGCAGGCCGAAACCGAGGGTCTTGCCGGATCCGGTGCTTGCACGGCCGAGCACGTTCTCACCGGCGAGAACGTCGGGCAGGGTCGCGGCCTGTACCGGGAACGGGGCCATGATCCCCTGCCGGGCAAGGGCGGAGACGAGGGAGGAGGGCAGGCCCGCTTCCGCGAAGGAGCTGACCGGCGGGCGTGGTTCGCGGGTCGGCAGTGCCGGGCGGGCGGGTGCACCGGACCGGCTCGGTCCGTTCTGCTTGCCGCTCGGACGATTTCCGTTGCGACCGCGGTAGGCGGCGCCTCGTGCGGGCCGGGAACGGCGGCGGGCAGGGGAGGGCTGAGTGTCACCGTGCTGAGACAGGGTTCTTCCGTCCGTCGTGTGGAGGTCGCCGCGTGGATGCGTCGGCGATCATGTGGCAGCGGTCATGCGTCCGGGCAGGGCCGCGTCACCAGAGCATGAGCGAGGCAGACCCCCGGACTCACACCAACCTGCTGTCACACGGACCTCGAGTGTGCGGTTCGGAAACCACACACCATGGACGGCCTGGGGCCGCCAGCGGTTTCAGGGTACACCGATCACGACCACGGGTGCCGGCCGGCGCACCCACCAGCGGTGAGACGTCGGGCACGCCGCCGATCCTGCGCCCGTGCCGTCGATCCTGCGCCCGTACCGCCTCCTACGAGCGGGCCGCTGGTCGTGACATGGTCACAGCAGCAGGTTGGTCAACAACTGGATGACGAGCCCGGCGAGCGCGCCGACGACCGTCCCGTTGATCCTGATGTACTGCAGGTCGCGACCTACGTGGAGCTCGACCTTGACGGCGGTCTCGGTCGGTTCCCAGCTCGTGACCGTGTCGCTGATCACGCCTGTGATGTCGGACCGGTACCGGTTGACCAGCCACGCGATGATCTCGGTGGCCGCGCCGTCCACGGTTGCCTGCAACTGCGGTTCGGTGGTCAGACGCCCGCCGAGCGCCGCCACCTCGTCGGTGATCCGCGCCCGTAGGGCGCTGTCGGGGTCGCCGGCGATGTCGGTCAGAATCGACCTGGTGGCGTTCCACATGGTTGCCACCGCCTGGTGGACCTCCGGATGGTCGCGGATCCGCTCCTTGAACTTCTCCAGCCGTTCCGCCGTCGCAGGGTCGGTGCGCAGCTGCTCGGCGAACCGGGAGAGGAAGTCGTCCAGCGCCCGGCGCACTCGGTGGTCCGGATCCGCGCGGATCTCGCCGACGAACCGCAGCGCCTCGGCGTAGGCTCGGGCCGCGATGGCCTCATCCAGGAACTTCGGCGACCATGACGGCGCCTGATGGGTCACGATCCGTAGCACCATGTGCGGGTTGTCGTGCAGCCAGGTCTCCGCCTGGACCACGATCAGGTCCACGAGGCGGTGGTGCAGACGGCCGTCCACTATCCGGCCCAGCGCAGTGCCGGCGGCCGGCGCCCACGGGCGGTCGATGACCCGACTGAGAATCGTCTTCTCCACCACCTCCAGCATCACCTCGTCCCGGATGCCGGAGATCGCGCCGACCAGCCGGGTGGACGCCTGCGCGGTGACCCGTTCGGCGTGGCGGCGCTCACCGAGCCAGGTACCGAGCCGTACGGCCACGCCGAGGCTCGCGACCTTCTCCCGGATCACCGGCTCGGCCAGGAAGTTCTCGGCGACGAACCGTTCGAGACTGCGGCCGAGATCGTCCTTGCGGTTCGGGATGACCGCCGTATGCGGGATGGGCAGCCCCAACGGCCGGCGGAACAGTGCGGTCACGGCGAACCAGTCGGCCAGCGCGCCCACCGTTCCCGCCTCCGCGGCGGCCCGGACATAGCCCGCCCACACCGGCCCGCCACCGGACTCCCACCGCCAGAAGACGATGTAGACGGCTACCACGAAAACCAGCAGCCCGGTCGCGATCGTCCGCATCCGCCGCAGCCCGCGTCGCAGTTCCGTGTCGCTGCCCGAGGCCGGGTCCGGTCGTACGGGCATCGTCCTCCGTTCAGCTGACCGCCCCGTTCAGGTGGCCGTCCCGCCGGTGGGAACCGGCCTCGTCGAATGATCCGTGTCCAACGGTACGGCGGCCGGCGTCGGGCGACGTCCCTGCGCCAGTGACCACCACGAGACGGTCAGCACCCCCAGCAGAGCACAGTAGGCGCCGACCACCCGGCCCGGGTCGCCGTGGGCCGTCGCGAGCAGCTTCACCGCGACGCCGGTGGCAAGGGCGGCAATGCCGAACGCGGCGGTGGTCATGGCGAACGCGGCGGTGGTCATCGAACTTCTCGGGGGCACGGGTCCGCCCGCCGGCGACCCGCGCCGTGCCGGCCCCCGCACGACACGCACCAGGCTGGGAGCGGCGAGCAGCCCCACCACCACCCCACCGACAACGAAACCGGTCAGGTCGGTCCGGTGCGGGGTGACGACAAACCAGCTCAACACGGTGAAGGCGGTGAGCGACGTGCCGGGTCCGGGTGCGCTGACCAGCAGCGGAACGATGAGCAACAGCAGATAGTGGCTCCACACGATGGGTGAGGCCACGAGCGCGGCGGCGAGCGTGCCCGCATACAGCACCCGCTCGTCCGCGGTGCGGCGAAAACGCAGCCAGCATGCGGCGAGCAGGCCCGCGGCCACCGTCCGGGCGGCCCAGGTCGCCACACCGAAACCGACACCGGTGTTGACCAACAGACCGGTGAGGCTGAGCCCGAGCGGGGCCTCCTTGCGGGCGAGCACCGTCAGCATGCTCAGATAGGTGTGGGTGCCGACCGGGCTCGTCGCTTCGGCGACGCCGAACAGCACCACGATGCCGGCCGCCGCGACCGCGCCGGCCCGCATCCGCCGGGTCAGGACCAGCCACAGCCAGATCGGCGCGAGGAACAGCTTCGCGTAGATGACGGCGGCCGCGAGCAGCCCCGCGGCTACCGGCCTCTCCCGGTAGCGCCACAGCGCGGCAAGACCGAGGAACAGCACGGCGTTGAGCGTCCCCATCTGCAGCCCGGTGATGGTGCACGACGCCATCGCCACCAGCGCATACGTCCGTCCGTCGCGCGCGCCGGCCAGCCGGGTGCCTCCGAACAGCGCACCTGTCGAAAGCGCGATGAACACCGATGCGCCGAGCCGGCCGAGCCAGGCGAGCGGGACGAATCCGAAGGCCATCAGGTACGGGTAGACGTAGGCGAATCCGGAGTAGACCTCGGCGGAGCCGGGCGGCGGGTAGGGGTCGTGCCCATGCCCGACGGCGGCGCCCGCACGCAGGAACACCTCGACGTCGTAGTGGGGGAGCGGCGCGATGTAGACCGTCCAGATCACTGTGACCAGCGCCGCGAGCGCCACCGCCGGGAACAGGCCCGACCGTGGCCGCGTGTCCTGCAACGCCCTCAACATCCGCAAGTCGTCACCATTCGCAACCTGTCGGCACCGGCAACCTGTCGGCACCGGACCCGTTCCATCGACTCTCCGACATCGGGAGCTCTTACGGCGCGGCCGACCCGACGTTTCTCAACCCGCACCATGATGGTGCCTTGGGCGTCGCGATCGGGCTGCCGGTGGTTGTCGGGCTCATTCTGATGAAGTAGACTAAGTCCATGACTAAGCCCGCGATCCGGGTCGGCGTGCACGAGGCGAAGACCCGGTTGTCCGAGCTCCTGCGCGCGGTGGCCGGAGGCCAGGAGGTCGACATCCTGCGCAGCGGTGAACCGGTAGCCAAAATCGTTCCTTTCGCACCGCGGAACCTGCGCGCCGTCGGTTTCGACGAGGGGCGGTTCACCGTCCCAGACGATTTCGACGCCCCGCTGCCTGCCGAGGTGGAGGACTCCTTCTACCGGTGAGCCGTTACCTGCTCGACACGCAGGTGTGGCTCTGGCTGCTTGCCGAACCACGGCGCCTGCGTGACGACGTCTGTGACCTGCTGGCCGACGCCGCGAACGAGATCCTGCTGTCCGCCGCCAGCAGCTGGGAGATCTCCATCAAATACCGGCTGGGCAAGCTGGTCCTCCCCGAACCGCCACGCAGCTACGTGCCGGACCGGATGCGGCGCTCAGGTACGACTCCGCTCGCCATCGAGCATGACCACGTGCTGCGCGTGGCGGAGCTACCGGACCATCACCGGGATCCGTTCGACCGGCTGCTGGTCGCGCAGGCCCAGACACTGGACATCCCGCTGGTCACCGCCGATACTCAGCTGCAGGCCTACGACGTCACAACCCTGCGCGCCTGACGCGCCGGCCGTACGCCATCTGTTCACATCCGGGTTCGACACCGCCACGGACTGGCCATCGTCAAAGGCTGTGGCTACCGCCGCCGAACCTGGAATGATCGTTACCGATATCCGGATGCATCGCCGCCGACGAACGGTCCGGCGTTGGTCGGCATTTGTTGATCGCTGTGAATTTGTCATTCAGTACGCAAAAATCACGACTCTGCGTACACGGAAACAAAGTCATGGTGATCAGTGGTCTCGTCCTCGATCTTCTCGTGCAGGAGGGTCTCTCGATGTCAGCGCGGGTCAGCGCAGGTCAGCGCGGGTTGACCCGGGTCGACCCGCCGACGACGCCGGCGTCGCGCAGCTTCGTCACCTCGTCCGGTGAGAAGCCCCAGCCGGCGAGCACCTCGGCGGTCTGCTCACCG
Organism: Candidatus Frankia meridionalis; assembly: GCF_902812655.1. Lineage (GTDB taxonomy): Bacteria > Actinomycetota > Actinomycetes > Frankiales > Frankiaceae > Protofrankia > Protofrankia meridionalis. Next base: position 42,125 of record NZ_CADDZT010000048.1, read on the forward strand.
GGCAGCGGCGGCACCGCGCCGAGCTCCGCCGGGGTGCGGCTGAAGCGCGGTGCCGGCGCCGGCTGCACCACGCCATCCCGCTCGACGAAGGTTCCCCGCGCCTGGATGTGCGGATGCCGCGGGGCCTCGGTGAACGACAGCACTGGCGCGACGCAGGAGTCCGTGGCCAGCAGCAGATCGGCCCATTCGTCGCGGG
>NZ_CADDZT010000048.1:42897-46943 GCF_902812655.1 Candidatus Frankia meridionalis
CCCGCGACGGCAGGTCGTCGGTGGACAGGCCCAGGCGGTGGACCAGCTCGTCGTAGAACGGCCCCTCCAACGCGCCGACTGCGACAAACCGGCCGTCCGAGGTTTCGTACACCTCGTAGTAGGGGGCGCCGGTGTCGGCGAAGTTCGTGCCGGGCTCGTCGCGCCAGCGTCCCTGGGCGAGCAGGCCGTGGAACAGGGTCGTGAGCAGCGCGGTGCCGTCCACCATGGCCGCGTCCACGACCTGGCCTTTCCCGGACGTGCGCGCCTCCAGCAGGGCGCAGACGACCCCGAAGGCAAGCAGCATCCCGCCGCCGCCGAAGTCACCGACGAGGCTCAGCGGTGGAACCGGCCGGTCCCCGCCGCGGCGGAAGTTGTTCAGCGCCCCGGCGAGCGCGATGTAGTTGATGTCATGGCCGGCGGTCCGCGCGAGCGGACCGTCCTGCCCCCACCCGGTCATCCGGGCGTAGACCAGCCGGGCGTTGCGGGCGAGGCACACGTCCGGCCCGAGGCCCAACCGTTCCATCGCTCCCGGACGGAACCCTTCGACCAGAACGTCCGCGGACTCCACCAGCCGCAGGAGCGTGTCCTGGCCGGCGGGATTCTTCAGGTCGAGGGCGACCGACCGCCGACCGCGGTCCATCGCGTAGCGGCGCGGGTCGGCCTGTCGTCTGCTGGCCTCGTAGTCCCCGCCGGCGGGGGTACGGACGAGCCGGTCCACCCGCACGACGTCCGCGCCCATGTCGGCGAGCAGCATCGCCCCGAACGGCGCCGGCCCGAGCCCCGCCATCTCCAACACCCGCACGCCCGCGAGTGGACCGGTCATGCGCGTCTCCTCGTCACAGTGGCCCCGCCTTATGGCTGACTTATCTCAATGATAGTGATGTACGGTGTCGCCGGTCCCGCGGTGACCCAGGAGGCGCGATGAGTACGGAACCGGCCGATACACCACCAGGCGCCACGGCAACGGGCGACGCCGACGAGTCTGTCGTCGTGAGCTGGCCCCGGCCGTCGGTGGCGCAGGTCACCCTGTCCCGGCCCGGGCGGCTCAACGCCCTCACCTTCGCGATGGTCGAGGAACTCTCCGACACGTTCGCGCGGCTCGGTACCGGCGGACGGGCGCGCGTGATCGTGCTCACCGGGGCCGGCCGCGCCTTCTGCGCGGGTCTGGACCTCGCCGGACACGTCCAGAGCACGATGACCCGGCGTCGTGGGCCGGCGGAGCGCCTGCGTGGGCAGGAGCGTTTCGCCGCCATGGTGCGGACCATCCGCGCGATCCCGCAGCCTGTCGTCGCCGCGGTCAACGGCGCGGCAGCCGGCGCCGGCATGGCCCTCGCCCTCGCCGCGGACGTGCGGGTAGCTGCCGCCTCCGCACGTTTCCACGTCGCCGCAGTCAAGATCGGACTGTCCGCGGGGGAGTGCGGTATCAGTTACCACCTGCCCCGCTACGTCGGCTCGTCGCGGGCCTTCGAGATCATGCTCACCGGACGGCCGGTGGACGGCGCCGAGGCGGACCGGATCGGCCTGGTCTCCCGGGTGGTCGACGACGCCGACCTGCTCGACCGTACGCTGGACACCGCCGAGGCCATCTGCTCCAACAGCCCCTTCGCCGTGGCGATGACCAAGAAAATCATGTGGGCGAACCTCGAGGCGGGATTCGACGCGGCCATCGAGCTGGAGAACCGGACCCAGATCCTTGCCTCCATGACGGCGGATTCCGCCGAGGCCATGCAGGCGTTCATCGAAAAGCGCCCGCCCGTCTTCACTGGAGAGTGACGCCCGTGGAACACGACCCCAGCCGCTACGAACAGATCCTCTACACCGTCGACGAGAACGTCGCCACGATCACACTCAACCGTCCTGAACAGCGCAACACCGTCACCTACCGGGTCCTCGACGAACTGATCGACGCCTTCACCCGGGCCGGGGCGGACGACGACGTCCGCGCGGTCGTGGTCACCGGTGGCAGCGGGCGTTTCTTCTCGGCCGGCACCGACTTGTCCAGCGGCGACGGGTTCAACGCCGCCTCGGCGGGCTTCAAACCACTGCGCGGCGGCACCAGGGACGTCGGCGGGGAGCTGGCCCTGCTGATCTACGACCTGCCCAAGCCGGTGATCGCCGCGGTGAACGGGACCGCGGTCGGGATCGGCATCACCATGATCCTGCCGATGGACGTGCGCATCGCCGCGGACGACGCCCGCTTCGGTCTGCCCTTCGCCCGGAGGGGGATCATCCCGGAGTCGTGCGCGAGCTTCTTCCTGCCGCGGATCGTCGGGATCTCACGGGCGGTCGAATGGGCGGTCACCGGTCGGATCTTCGAAGCGTCGGAGGCGCTGGACGCGGGCCTCGTGCACCAGCTCCTGCCCGCGGCCGACGTGCTGCCCCGGGCGCGGGAGATCGCCATCGAGATCGCACGCAACACCTCGGCGGTGTCGGTCGCTCTCACCCGCCAGCTGATGTGGAAGCTCCTTGACGCTGACCATCCCATCGAGGCGAACCGGTTGGAGTCCCAGGCACTGCTCGCGCTCGGCCGGATGGCCGACGTCGCGGAGGGGGTCGCGGCGTTCCGGGAGAAACGGCCACCCGCCTTCACGCTGCGTCCCGGGCGTGATCTGCCCGGGTTCTACCCATGGTGGACGACCCCGCCGTTCGAGGATCCGTCGTTCGGGGATCCGAAGCCCGAGCCACCCGTCTGACGGGTGGCGGCTGCGGACGGCCCTGCGGGTCCGATCCCGACCCGCCCGACCCGCCCGACCCGCATGGCCTAAAGCACAGGTCCGGCCTGCCCGCGAGGACCAATGGTGGTCGGCGGGCAAATACCATTGAGGGCGTGCAGGTCCGTGACCGTTCCCGCGTCCCCTGTCCTCCCCGCCACCACCGCTACCACCACCGCCACCTCGGCCGGTGACGGTCATTCCGAACGCCGGTGTTCATGCCGCCGAGACCGTCGGGCGGCAGCGGATCGCCGCCTACGGCATCTGCCGGGACGCAGGCGGTCGCATCCTGCTCGTACGGGCCGCGCCGAGCACGCACCTGTCCGGCCAGTGGTTTCTGCCCGGGGGTGGGCTTGGTTTCGGTGAAACTCCGCAGGAGGGTCTCGCCCGCGAATTCGTCGAGGAGACGGGTCTTCGGGTGCGGTCCGCCGCGCTGCACACCGTCCTGTCGGACGTCTCGCTGCTCCCGAGCCAGGTGCGGGTGCACACGGTCCGGTTGATCTATCTTGTCGGTCTGTCCGGTGGGGAGCCGCGAGCGGAGACCGAGGGTTCCACGGACGACGTCCGCTGGGTGCCGCGGGAGGAGATATCCGATCTGTTGATGGCGGACTACGCTCGGCGGGCGCTGTCCGGCCTCGACTGACCCGTTCACCGAAGAAGAATCCGAACCGGCCGTTCCCTCGTCGTCAACCGACTCTTCCTGTTCCCTTTCTTGATGACGCCGGGGTAGCCGCGTGGCCGGCTACGCGTCGTTGTTCGTTCGAGGATTTCCATTATGGCGCTTGCTCAAGCGGGTCTTCCAGGGAAAATCCGCCTGTTCGGCGACCTGGCTGCGGACGATGTCCGCGGTGCGCATAGATGATCATCCACTGTCGATGCCACGGAGACCCACCACGCCAAGATCTCCGAATCTAGTACCGGTAGGCTCGAGGAATACGCCGCGTGGCCGGCATCCGGGCGGATGCCAGCCACGCCGCGACCGGCTGTCATCGTTCGAGGAGAGCACCGTGGCGACTCGTCCCGCTTCCACCTCAGGTGGACGAACCGGCCGGCAACTGGGAACCGTTTTCGCGGCGACGGCCGTCGTCGGAGCGGTCCTGGGCGGGACGGTCAGCTATCTCACCGCGAGCGACAGCGACGCTGCCCAGTTGGATGCGGGCATCACCGCTACGGTGACCGGTGTATCGCCGGATTCGAAGGCCTCGGCTGATGCCGTGCCCGACGTCACAGCCTCGGTGGACGGCCTGGTACCGGTCACCGTCGCCGTATTGCCGTCGCAGTCCGATAGCCCGGCCGTGCAGGCCGGTCAACCTGCCGCCACCGGCAGCCCGGCGA
>NZ_CADDZT010000048.1:47276-52196 GCF_902812655.1 Candidatus Frankia meridionalis
GTCGCCGGCGCCGGCACCATCGACGCAAAAGCCAGAACCTCAGCCCACGGCGACGACATCCCCGTCTGCGACCGCAACGCCGACTGCTGTGGCCACCACAAAGTCGCCCACGGCGACGCCATCGCCGACCCCGCAGAAAGGATAGGGGGTTAGCGTGATTTTATGTGGGCCACGAGCGCAGCGGCTGAATGTTTACGTGGCAGGTCTACTTCCAGGCTGACGGCACCCTGTGCTCGTGGTTGTTCGTATAGCCGCGTAGGAATGGCGTGGCAGGTGTGTCTGCGACGATGATGCAGATCCATTCCGGCCGGGATCCGTAGGCCGGCGAGGTTACGGGTGCACAGCCGTAGGAAGCGGCCGATGGCCGTGTCGGCGCGCCGGCCCACCCGATGCACCCCGACGCCGCTGTTGAACTGCGGATCGTCGACGGCCGGGTCCTCGAGCCCGTGCGGATGCCCATCGCCGTGGTCAACGACTGTTCCGGTTACAGGGTGGCCCGGAAGCCCGACGTGTGTTGATCTGTTCATGGTCCCGCCGGAACGTGGACGCGCCGCAGTTTGTCACCATTCGCATCGACTGGATCCGCGTTTATCGCGATCCCTCCTGACCGAGCTTTCCCGCCGGTTTCCCGGTTGGGAATGAATGCTGTGTCGGTACCTGAAATGCCGTGCCGGTTTCCAGGAGGCGGAGAGGTTCCACCGTCCTGCGGTATGCTTCGTGCCACGGTCGGGCTGCCGCTTCAGTGAGGTTCCTGCCTGCCCCAGATCACTCGGATGCCAGGATTATCGGCGGGGCGGGTGGGTAGATCCAGCTATGTGTATCCCAGTGAATTGACCGGAGACGGCTTTGCTCCAGGAACGGCATGAAATGGTACCCGGACGTGGTGAGTGGATTGTGTCCAGCGTATCGCGGTCCGTTCTGGTGGGATTGGCCAGTGGTGTCTTCCTGCTCGTGGTCCTCGGCCTTGCCGGGTCATTGGACGCTCTCGCGTTCGCCGCGGTCGGGAGTTACCTGGCCGTCTACGGGGTTGCCGTCGTCCTGCTGCGCCCGCCACCCGAAGCGGAGCCGGAGCGGAGGCCGAACCAGGAGCAGGGGTCGGACGAGGTCGGCACCGATCTCTGACAGGTAGTCCTCGGCGATCTATCCATGAATGTCCACTGACGTCCATCGTTGTACGGACCGTCCGACGATCGTAGGGCGGGCGTCCGCAAGCTTCCGCTGGTATCCGTGGTCGTTCGTCGGTTTGACTGTCGGTCAGCGAGATCGTGGCCGAGTATCGGTCTATCGACGAGTCGGGTGTGCGGGCGGCTGCGGCCTACGGGGCTCGGTTGGCTCGGGATGGGTTGGTTCCGCTGAGCATCGCTGCGTGAAGGTCAAGCTCGACGAGGGGCTTCCGGTCTCGTTGGCCGGAAGGCTGGCCGCGCTCGGGGTCGACGCTGACACGGTGTTCGACGAGAAGCTCACTGGCTGTACCGATCCGGAGGTTCTTGCCGTCGCGGGTCGTGAGGGTCGCATCGTTTTCACGTTGGACCGCGGGTTCGGCAACATCTAGTCGTACCCGCCTGGATCCCATTGCGGGATCGTCGTGTTCCGGCTCGACGAGCAGTCGGCGCGTTCGGTTGTGGCCGTGGTGGAGAACCTGGTGACACATCAGGATCGGGTTGATTTTTTCATCCGTACCCTGCGCGATGCATACGACTGCGGCTTCAACGGCCGCTTCGGTGCCGGCCTGCTCTGGATCAGCGACGGATCGATGTTGTTCCTCCAGGATATGATCGCCAAGCGGGTGGGCGGCAGTGAGGCGGGAGCGGGGATGACGCCGACCACGATCGCCATGGTGGTAAAGGGCGAGGTCGCCGCCCTGCCGGTGCTGTTACGCCGGATGGCCGCCAAACTGGCCCCGGAATCATGGGTGGACCTGCCATGCCCGTACCGGGTCGGCCGGTCTTCGTTGTCCTGGCCAACCGCGAGTTCGAGGCGTGGTTCCTGGCGGCGGCACCGTCGCTCAGCGGCCAGCGGGGTTTGGCCCAGGGCCTTGAGCGCCCCGTTGATGGGGAGAAACCGCGCGATTGCAAGGGATGGCTGAGCGCGCACCGTACCGATGGGCGTTCCTACAAGCCAGCGAGTGACCAGGCTGCGCTGGCCGCGCTCTTCGACCTCCGGATGGCCAGGGAGAACTCGCCTTCGTTCGACAAGTTCTGGCGTGATGTGGAGCAGCTGCTGACCGGGGAGAAACAGTAAGCGCGCGGGTCCACACGGAAGAGGATTTCAGTCCGCCGACGTCCGTCGATGCAGGTCACGGGCTCGGTCTCGTCCGTGGACGTTCGCCGACGTTCGTGGTCATCGGCCGGCTTGGCTACCATCGCGGCTGCCGTGTCCATTTCTCTCCGCCGATCAGGCAGGTGCTCCTGTCCGGGAGCAACGGGCGACCCGTACCGTGCCGGTCATGCCGGTATCGATGACAAAGATTCAATCGCACGCGCCGGGACTGCTGACTCTGGTGAAGAAGGCGCAGTTCGGGCTGTCGAAACGTGGCCTGGAGGGTGAGCGGGCGAAGGTCGCTCTGTGTCTGGATCACAGTGGGTCGATGCGGGCGCTGTACGCCAAGGGGGTCGTGCAGGGGCTGGCCGAGCGGGCACTTGCACTGGCGACGCAGTTCGACGACGACGGTGCGATCGACGTGTTCATCTTCGACACCGGCGCGATCTATGCCGGTGAGTTGCGAATCGAGGACCACGCTGGCGGAGTGGATCGGCTGCGCGCCGGTCGGCGGCTGGGCAGGACCGACTACGCCGCAGCGATGAAGCTCGTCCGCGAACACTTTCCGGCCGATGGACTGCCGGTGTACGTCCTGTTCGTCACCGATGGTGCCCCGGACAGCCGTAGCGCGGCCAAGGCAGAGTTGGTTGCCGCGTCGCAGCGGAACATCTTCTACAAGTTCCTCGGGGTGGGTGAAGGCCCGTTCGACTTTCTGCGACGCTTGGATGACCTGCGTGGCCGCCCAGTCGACAACGCGCACTTCATCGAATCGGAAGACGCGGAAACAATCGGCGACCAGCAGCTCTTCGATCTTCTGCTGGAGGAGTACCCGCAGTGGCTCGACGACGCACGGAAGGCGCGTCTGATCGCCTGATCAGACGTATCCGGCGGGTGGTTGTGGTTGCGGTCGCGGTGAGTCTCGGGGGTAGGTGAGGGCCTGCCCTGCCCATACGGAGAACCAACGGGTCGCGCGTCGGGGTCCTATGGTTGCCGTGGTGATCGCGCCGAAGACCAGCAACGCTTCCGGCTCCGCCAGTGCGGCGATCATGGTATAAACATCCTCATCGGCCATGCATGATGCGACGCTGTCCGGACCGCCGAGCCTGGAGTCTGTCCGGCTGATGTCGTAGGCTACTGCACCCGCCCGTATCATGCCGCGGCATGGCGCACGACAAGACGACCGACGCCCTCGGCACACCTGCAGACCACGACGGGCAGAAAGAAATGGCTGCGTCGGAGCCGGCGGGCGGCTCCGTGCGAGATCGTGCGTCGGGGACGCATTCGCCGCACGACTGGGACGAACGAGCCCGACAATGCGAGCGGGACGCGACCATGTATCCCGACGAGGTGGTCGAAGCCCTCATCGATGCGGCAGAAGCATGGAAGAACGCCGGTAACTTCACACGCGCGGAGGCGACCATCCGGCGTGTCCTGGCCGAACACAGCGGCGACGATGCCGTCGAACTCGCCTGGCCGATGTTGATCGAAGTCTGGCTCGCGGCGGGCAAGGACGAGCAGGCCCGGGACGAGTTGGCCCGTCTGTCGGCGTCGAGGCCGTCGGTTGCCGCGAGCACGTTCACAGCCGAGCTACTCGAAGCCCACGGCGACTACGAGACCGCGTTGGAGTGGGCGGAGCGTGCCGTCATCGGGTGGGCCGGCAGTATGGCCGGTGCTGTCGAGCGCATGAGTAGAGATCCGGGTCCGTTCGCCGTGATGATGTCCGGAGTCGGGATACGCGCCGGCCTTCGGGCGTCGCTTGGGTACGAGCCCGACGAGCTGGACCGGCTCACCAGCCGGGCCCGGGACGCGTTTGCCCAGCAGCTTGACGCTCTCGCGGCGAGCCACGCCAGGTCCGGCCCGAAAGAAGTGCGTGGGCTGTTCTGGCCACGCGGTGCCCTGGAGGAAGTGGCCCGGCGCTGGCCTACCCTTGTACCTGCGGAGGTCGTGGAATCCGGCCGCTACTGGACGGACCTGGAAGCTCAATACACAGCGGTGGCGGCAGAAGCCCGAACCACCAGGGTGACGATCGTCCCCGCGGATCCCGACGCGCTCGCCGCTTTGGCCCTCGAAGAGAAACTGCCGGTCGAAGACAACGACCTCCGGTGGCGGCATCGCGAAGCCCAGCGTGCGCGGAAATTGGCGATCTCCTGGCCACCGCCGCGCAACGGGCCATGCTGGTGCGGCTCAGCCCGGAAGTACAAGAAATGTTGCGGCAACCCCGCCATCCGCTGACACACAGACGCAGCAGGAATCGGTCATGAAACGACTATCGCTTCCATCTGAAGATCATAGTCGTGTTGTGTCGAGGACAGCGAGATCTCTCAGAACATCCGCTCATGCCGCGGCATGCTGTCGGCGTGGTGGTTGCTGTCTGTGGCGGTCGCGGGTGTGGTCGGGTGGGTTGCGGGCGCTGGGTTGGGTGCACGACTGGAGGTGCGCTCCGAACATCCCCAACCGCCATGGCCCCGGTCGTTGCGGGTGTCGTGGACGTTCTGGCTGCCGGCGGCCCACCTGTAGGTCTGGTCGTGCAGGTCGGACGGCTGAGTATGTACAGATGTTGCCTCCGCAACTTCAGTCGGATGATCGTCGGCTGGGGGAGCGGAGTCGATGATCGCGTCGTCTCCCGGTGGGGTCGGCTGGTCCGGCAGCCGCGTGCCACGC
>NZ_CADDZT010000048.1:52546-59207 GCF_902812655.1 Candidatus Frankia meridionalis
GGCATGAGCGTGTTTTCCCGCTGATCTAAAAGTCGGTCGCACTCTGTCAATTGCAGGGCTGACCACAGGGGATCCGTTCGGATGTTTCGACCACTCAAAGATTTTCGAGCTCGCGGAGCCGGTCGTTTACAGGCACGCAGGACGGCGGGAGTGTGGTGAGTAGCAGCTCAGCTTTAATGCTGCGTACAGCGGCGCCGGAAACCGTGTAGCGCAGGTGAACATACCGTTTGGTGATGCGCCAGCGCCTGATGCCACAGATATCGGCGTCTTCGCGGCCAGGTGTCATTCGATTGGCGGCATACAGGGCGGGACACGAGGTGAGTTCCGGCTCGTTGTCGTAGGAGAGAATCCACCGGTAGGCGGCCCGTCGGCGCAGGTACTCCGCGAGGCGTAGGTGCTGCCATCCGTTGGACATCCAGCCGGAGGTCGTGGCCCCTGTCTTGGGCGTATAGCCCCCAGCGGGGTCGAAGGACTTGCCATAGAGCTTGTGGGACTTGCGCAGGTAGGGAGGATCCAGATAAGCGATGACGCGATTAGGCAGGAGTTGTGGGTAGTACTCGGCGACATCGGCCAGGGTGTCCTCCCAGTCCTTGCACCAGACGTCGACGAGTCGGTTCGATGTGTAGAGGTCGCCAATAAAGCGCAGGCGGCGTTCGAGAGCATCCTTGTTGAACCGGCAGTCGATGGCGTATTCGCTCGTCTGGGCACGGCCGCCGATCGGGCCGGCCCGGCCATGGAGAATTCCTGAAAAAGTAGTTCGGTTCAGAAAGAGACACTTGACTGCGATCTCCCGGTCGTCTGTGCGCCGAGGAGCCCAGGAACGCCAGTAGTCCCACCGGGCGAGCGTCACAGGCTCCTCGTACATGCGGTCGATCAGCCAGTCGGTGTCGGCAGCCGCGACCTGCCAGAAACGGGCCACCAGGGGATCCGCATCGGCGAGAAGAATACGGTCGACATGGCTGGCTCCTGCGAGTCGAAGAGAGGCGGACGCACCACCTGCGAACGGCTCGACGAACAGCTGCGGCCTGCCGAGCGATCTCGTCGATGCTTCGACGAGATCAATGATAATGGGAGCAAGCCCTGCCTTCGCACCCGGGTAGCGCAACGGGGACTGGTAGCGCATCGTCGCCATGCTCGGGTCGACCAGCGGGGCGACCGAACCCGCGAGCGCGCGCGGCTGAGCGACGATATGCGCAGGCGCAGACGACGTCGCAGCCAGTGCCGCCGAGTTGGTCTGTGAGGAGACGAGAAGGTCGTCTCCGGGAAGAACGTCAGTCATCGGTCAGATTTCGGCGCCGGGGCGAGGCCGAGCTTGTGGCGCGCGGTCAGGCGAAGCACATCGGTGCCGATGCCTATGGGGTAGGCGGCCTTGGCGTGGGCGAGGGCGACCGGGATGAGCCCGTCGCGGTACATCGACGAGCCGGTGCGGTCCACAACGTCGAGGATGGCGCCGAGCGACGGGTAGGCGTCCGGGCCTGGTTGCCCTCCGTGGTCGTCGTAAGGCGTACCTTTGACGGGCACGACGGTGAGTACAACGACGCGTCCGTCGAGGGCACGGTAGATGAACTTACGGCCCCAGTATGTCTCCGAGCCGTAAGCGACGGGATTGTGGGCGTTGGTGATAGCCGTGATGACCTTCGCGTCCACGATGAGCAGGTCGCCGGCAGCGAGCGCGTCGTGCCGAGCCAACGCGGTCGCATAGTCGACCACAGTGCCTGTCTTTTCGACCCCGCAGAGTGCGACACCGCCGGGGGTGCTGGAACCCATGCTCTGGAAGTAGGCGAGCGCCCGCGCCCGCAGTTTGGCCGGCGGGCCGTATACAGCAAGAGGACCGTCGGTGACGAAGAGCGTCCGGTTCAGGACGGTGCCGCGAGCTTGTTCCCACAGCAGGGTAGCCAGCCCGACGGTGACCAGCAGCTCGACGACTTGCATAAGGCGGCTCATCGGCGTGTTGTTGCTGCCGTCTTCGACGACTTCCTCGTGAATCCGCAGCGTGTCGGTGGGCCAGAGGCGGTGCCCACACGTCGGGCAGTCGGCGCCGTCCGGACTCACAGGAATGCTGTCCTTGGCGCTGCACCCACGGGTGGGACAGTTGACCGGCAGGACGAGTGCAGGGTGGCCGGGTGTGCCGTGCAGCAGGAACAGCAGCTGCAGCAAGCTCTGGTCGAGCCGGTTGACCTCGATTTTCTTCTCGCGGAAGAGGGTATCGATGCACTCCCGCCACGAGTCCTTGATTGACATGCCTTCGTGGACGTACGCGCCCGCGGTGGGGAAGTCGAACGAGACGAGCGCCGAGTTGACGGCCCGGGACAGGGCCACGGGGTCCACGAAGCGCTCTGAGCGTTGGGAATCCATCGCGTCGATGTCGAGCCAGATCGCGGCCGTCTGGGCGTAGCCGTAGCGGACCGAGGGAAGCCCGTCCCGGACAGGCACCACTATGACCGAGCCGTCGACGCCGATCACGCCGGTGAGTCGCGCCTCCGAGCCGGGCCGGGGCAGATCGTCCTGTCGGGATATGCGGGCACTGAGCCAGGTGAGGTCGCCGACATGCTCGGCGGGGACAAAGAAGGAGGAGCGATCGGCCATCGCCCGGACGACGGCGTTCGAGTGTCCGAGCCGCGAGGCCCGTTCGAACCGGCCATCCATCTGGGTGTATGGCATCAGCGTACTGGGACGGGCGGCACGAGCGGAGTCTCGCCGGCCGCGGCCCGGGCCTCGTTCACGAGCTCGAGGCCGTAGCGGTCGATCTGGACGGGGACGATGTACGGCGAGGACATCGTCTTGAGACGCACATGGCCCCGGTCCTCATGGCTGATGATGGCGTTGCCGAAGGCGCTGAAGTCGTAGAAGCGGGCAAGTTCGTTGACTTCCCTGCTGTTGTTGAGGTGGGCCACCACCCAGTTCTTCGTGTTCGCGAGCACCGGGTGGGCGACGCCGGTGACCTCCTGGGTTGCATAGATCATTCCTAGGTGCAGCTTGCTGCCTTCCTTCGCCAGTCGCACCCAGACATCGAGGTCGTCCCGGTACTTGTCCGCCGAGAAGAGGTTGTGCGCCTCCTCGATCACGACCTGGACGTGCGGGGGATCGTCGCCTTTGGTGAATCGTTCGGTCTGCCGATCCATCAGGAAGGCCGCGAGCTGCTCGGAGAGCTGACGTATGACGGTATCGGGACCCAGATGCAGGTCGACGATGACAATCCGGCCATCGAGTAGTTCGAGGTAGATCTCGTCGCGGTAGTCTCGTTGCGACAGGGGGGTGTGGAACGAACGCAACGGCTTGAGCTTGATGTAGCCCGAGACGACCCTGTTTCCGCTCTGTTGAGTATAGATGGGCAGAGCCGACCTCCAGGGGTCCCCGCCGACGAACGAACGCAGGCTCGCGGCGGCGGTCCCGGACAGGTCGTCGGCCTCCGCCCGCTCAATGATCCAGTCAATCACGGGAATCAGGGAGGCTCGCTCGATGAAGACTTTTCCTGCCCGGCCGCGCACGATATGTCCATCACCGAGCTGCTTGTCCAACACGTCCGCGAGGTCTCCTGCCATGATGACCCCCGCCTGCCATGGCCATACCCGCCCATCGGGGCCACGGCCGGACTGAGGAATCCCGAAGTCCGCTTTGGCTAGCGCCCCGTACACGAGCAGCCGCCCTCGAGTCGCGTGCGCCTGACGGCGCTGAAACTCGCGGGGCTCCTCACCTGGAACCTGCTGGCCAGTGAAGTCGGCCTGGACGAAGGCCCGAATATAGTCGCTGGACTGGTCGGCCAGCGTACTGACGATGAAGCTCTTCACCGCGTCGATCTGCGCAGGGTCGAAGAAGTTGACCCCCAGGGGGCGTACGTTCGATGCGGCGCCGTTGGCCCCGAACTTGTAGATCAGAACGTGTCGCTCGCCTATGGCGGCCAGCTCGGTGCCGTCCTGCGTGTTCGGGTTCGCGTACTCACCCTGCGGGTCGAAGATGAGCTGGCCCACCGGCGGACTGCCGGCAACCCGCCGATACTCGGACACGGCGAACACCCGGGCGGCGATTGTCTTCATCGTGTTCGACTTGCCCATGCGGGTCATCCCGAACATGCCGGTCTTGTGGCCGATGAAGTCGTGCACGTTGACCTCGACTGCCGCGTCGGCCTGCTTGGAGACCATTGCGCGGCGCCGGGTCGAGGAGTAGCGGACCGCTCCGATCCGCACCAGCTCCACCGGATCATCCGACGGCTTGAGGAACGACGCCACAGCCGACAGTCCCTCGCCGACGGGCTTGAAGACCCGGTAGGTGGCCGTGGCGTAGAAGTTGTCGACGTCGTGCCCGAAATCCAGGCGAACGGTGCCGTCGCGGGTGTCTTCGTAGAACGTACCGAGGATCCGGCAGTCCAGACCGGTGAACGCAACCCGATTGCGGGTGAAGGGGTCCAACTCCACGTCCAGCACAACGGAGGGCGCCGGACTCTCATGGCGGGACAAGGCGTTACGCAGAGCCTCTTCCCGGACGCCCTGCAAGTCGGACTCGAGCGCCAGCGGCGCCGTGCCCTCCACCCGAAACAGAAGCACCTCGTCGTCGTCACCGCCGGCTGCTCCGATCTCCCGGGCGGTGGCGAGCAGGAAACTGAACTGGGGGATGCCGCCCGTGTCTGCCTTCCAGCGGTCGTGTGTGAGTACGACTGCCCTGTCGTAATCGATGCGCTGCACAGCTCCGATTCGAACCGCCCGGTCATCGCTCAGAAGCACTCGTTCGAGGACGGTTCCTGCGCCGACGTTTGGGATCAGATCGACCATGACGAACGAACACCCCCGAAGTGACAGTAACCGAACGAAGCATACCTATCCTGTCAGCGTGAGGGAATCGAACAGGATGTTTGGTGGGCGACGTGCCCGCTGGGGCCAACACGTCACCCGTTGGGGTGAGGTCGGCTTGGGGAGTGGTTGAATGCCGTGTCCGATCTGCCGGACACGGGGGAGTCCTATGGAAGACGCAGCTTTTGCTGTGGTGTGGGGGAAGTCGAATGCTCGGGGTTCGATGCATCTGCTGCTGGGCCATCTGCTCGACACGGCGGCGGTCGGCGAGCTCGTCTGGGATCGCTTTCTGTCCCCCGCGGTGCGGAATCGTTTTGACGATTGCAGTGGCGGTCGGGGTCGTTCCCTGTTCTCCTTGCTGTGCGGCCTTCACGACGTCGGCAAGGCAACTCCCGCGTTTCAGATGAAGAACGACGAGCTGGCGGCACGCGTCCGTGCTGTCGGCCTCGACTGGCAGGGGCTCACGCGTGATCAGGCCACGCGGTGGCACCATGCGCGGGCGGGCGCTGTCGTCGTCCGTACGTGTCTGCGTGAGGTGGGCTGGAGCGCGTCAGCCTGCAGCTGGGTGTGGCCGCTGGTAGCCGGGCACCACGGCCTGGTGCCCGGGGCGAACCGTCTCAGGGCCGCCAGCCCCGCAGCTCACGGCAAAGGCCAGTGGCCCGGCGTCCAGACGGGGTTCGTCGAGCGGATCGCCGGCGAGTTGGGTCTGGATCTGGGGTCCTTCTCGGATGTGGCGACGCCGCGCCGGGGCGGTCAGCTCGCCCTGTCCGGCCTGATCATCATGGCTGACTGGATCGCGAGTGACGAAGAGCATTTCGGCGGCCAATCGGAACTGTCCGCCGTGTCCCTTGAACAGTCGCGGGACCGTGCCCGGCGGGCGTGGGACAAGCTGGGGTTGCGCGGCGGGTGGCGGGGCGACCGGCCTGCGCCGCGGGGTCAGCCCGACCTGGTGCGGTACAGGTTCGGTGTCGCGGCCCGACCCGCGCAGGTCGAAGCTGTACGCCTCGCGGAGGACATGCCCGCGCCGGGCCTGCTCATCCTCGAAGCCCCGATGGGTGAAGGCAAGACCGAGGCGGCTCTCGTAGCGGCGGAGGTGCTGGCCAGACGGTTCGGCGCGGACGGGGTGTTCGTCGGGATGCCGACGCAGGCGACCAGCGACCCGATGTTCAGCCGGGTCCGGGCGTGGCTGACGTCGGTGGATCCCGACGTTCCCATCGGGCTTCTCCACGGGCGGGCGCGGTTCAACAAGGAATGGGCGGCTCTGCGCTCCGACGTCACGTTTGCCGGTATCGCTGACGACCAGGACGAGTACGGACTGGACGACGACTTCAGCGTCGCTGACACCAGCTTCGGGCCCAAGGGCGGTGACCGACCGTCGGCCGATGGTACGGCCGCCGCGGAGTGGTTCCTCGGCGCGAAGCGGGGTCTTCTGGCGCCGGTCACGGTGGGCACCGTCGACCAGCTGCTGCATGCGGCGACGAGGACAAAGCATGTGATGCTGCGGCACGCTGGCATGGCGGGCCGGGTGGTCGTGCTCGACGAGGTGCACGCCTACGACGTGTACATGGCGCAGTTCCTGTTCGAGGCACTGCGGTGGCTCGCGGACGCCGGTGTGCCGGTCGTCGTGCTGTCGGCGACGTTGCCGCCGGCACTGCGCCTACGGCTCGTCCGTGCCTACCTGCAGGGCGCGTTGCAGGAACGCGACGTGGACGTGGCGGACCTTCCGGTGCCGGAGGGCTATCCGAGTATCACCGCGGTGTGCGTGACGGGCGGGAAGCGATGGGCCGAGGTCACATCCGGGTCCTCGTGGCGTCCCGCAATGACAGTCGACGTGGAAGTGCTTACCGAGACCCCGGATTTCTCCCCGGCGACAGTTG
>NZ_CADDZT010000048.1:59292-60787 GCF_902812655.1 Candidatus Frankia meridionalis
GTTCGGCCGGGGCAGCACGGCCGCCGCGGCTTGTCGTGGTCGCCACCCAGGTGGCGGAGCAGTCGTTCGACGTGGATGTCGACCTGCTCGTCACCGACCTCGCACCGATCGACCTGTTGCTGCAGCGTGTCGGGCGGTTGCACCGTCACGACCGGCCCGCCACGCAGCGCCCGCCCGGGCTGCGCCGCCCCAAAGTGATCGTGGGTGGTCTGTTGTTGCGGGCGGATGCCGCGCCGGGGTGGCCTGGTGGGAGTCGGGCAGTGTACGGGGACCACCTGCTTCTGCGTTCCGCAGCCCTGGTCGCAGACGCGGCAACAGGCACCGGGTGGTCAGTGCCAGTGGACGTGCCCGGGCTGGTCGCCACCGGTTACGGCGAAGAGCCGCTCGGACCACCGGAATGGGCCGACAGCGCCGCCCGGGCCCGACAGGTTTGGGCTGAGCGGGAACAACGCAGAGAAACGAACGCCGCGGGTTTCCTGCTGTCCGGGGAGGACGACCTGGGCAAGAACACGCTGGACGGCCTGCATGAACGGTCGACCGCCCCGCTGGACGACGAGGAGAAGGCCGCCGCGGTCGTCCGCGACGGTGAGGAGTCAGCGGAGGTCGTGCTCGTCCGCCGCGGGCCGGCGGGATACCTCACCCTCGGCGGCAGAACGCTGGGCCCCAACGGCGACGCCGCCGTGTCCGACGACTCCGTGCTGGAGGAGGTTGTCGGCGCGACCATCCGACTTCCGGCGATCAAGGAGATCACCGCCGCGGCGCGGGCCGAACTGGCTCCCTTGCCGGGCTGGAGGCACAAGGGGCATGACCCGTGGCTGCGACGGGCGCGTGCCCTCGTTCTCGACGACGAACTGTCGGTGGTGCTTGGTACCTATCGCCTGACCTACAACGACGAGGTCGGTCTGAGGCACAATCGTGAGGGGACGTGATGACCGGTTTTGACCTGATCGGCCAACCGTGGATTTCGGTGGCCAGGGCCGGGAAGCGTGTCGAGGTCGGTCTGCTCGACGCCCTCGTCAACGCACAGGAGATCGACGGTCTGTCTCTCGATGACCCGCTTGAGGCGGTCGCGGTGCTGCGTCAGGTGCTGCTGCCCGCTGTGCTGGACGCGTTCGGTGCGCCTCGCACCGATGAGGAGTGGTCGCGGCGCTGGGAGGCGGGGCGGTTCGACGGCAAGCGGATCACGGCGTACCTGGATGAGCACGCCGGCCGTTTCGACCTGTTCCACCCGACAGCGCCGTTCGCGCAGGTCGCTGGGCTGCGCACCGCCAAGGACGAGACGAAGCCGGTGTCGCTGCTCGTTCCCCGACTCGCCACCGGCAACAACGTGCCGATGTTCAGCGCTCGGATCGAGAACGACCCGCCCGCGTTGACTCCCGCGGCCGCTGCGCGGGCGCTGCTGGCGGCGCACTGCTGGGACACTGCGGCGATCAAGACCGGCGCGGCTGGCGATCCACGGGTCAAGGCTGGCAAGACGACAGGGAACCCGACCGGG
>NZ_CADDZT010000048.1:61329-65672 GCF_902812655.1 Candidatus Frankia meridionalis
CGGCAGGTCGACCGTCCCCGCGCGGACGGGCCGCCGGTCCGGGCGGTACGCCACCAGCCGGGCCGGTCAGCCTGGCGGGGTCTTGAGGCGCTGCTCGCCACATCCGCACCGACCGGTGACAAGATTTCCGCGTCGGCGCTGCTGTCCCAGCTCGCAGGGTTCCAGGACAACGGCTACGTTCCCGAGGACCTTCCGCTGCGGGTCCTGACCGTTGGCGTGAGCTATGGCACCCAGTCGGCGGTGGTCGACGACGTCATGGTGGATGAGATCCCGCTGCCGGTCGTGGCGCTCGCGACCGACTCCGCGGTACGGGACACCGTGCTGGCGGTGGCACACCAGGCGGAGCGGTTGCGTGTCGCCGCCAACCGACTCGGCGACGATCTTCGTGCTGCGGCTGGGGCGGAGAAGGCGCCGTGGGACAAGGGGCAGCGGCTCGGCGACATACTCGTCCACAGTTTCACGCCGGTGGTGCGCCGGCTGCTGGCCGGGCTTGTGCGCAGCCCGGGCGAAGCCGAGCGGGCCGAGCTGGCGTGGCGGGTCGTCGCCCGCCGGCTGGCATGGGAGGCCGCCGAACCCGTCCTGTCCACCGCCGCGCCCGGCACGTTCCTCGGCCGTGACCCCGACGCCCGTTACGGTCCCCGGCTCGCCGTTGCCGAGGCGTCGTTCCGGCGGGCTCTCAATGACGTCCTGGGTCCGGTCACTATCGATGCCGCGGCCTGATGCCACCGAAACCGGGAGAGGCCCGATGACCAATGTAGCTTCAGTGCCACCCGCGGACCCGGCAGTATCGCGCCGGCCGATGTTCTGGGAACGTGACCATACCGGCGGCCTGCCGGACGGGGCCGACCTGGCCGCGCTGCGACGCGGTATCGGCCGTGAGCCGGGCAGCGTGCCGTCGATGTGGCGCTACTACACGAAGCTTGACCATGAGGGTCGGCTCACGGCCCCGCTGCGGGCGGAGCACGTGGCGCTCACTCTGTACGCCGCGCACCAGCAATCTCTGCCATCTCCGGCGCACCGCTCCGGAACCGGCCTCGGCGAGGCCATCCTCGCCCTAAGGCGCAGCGACAAGTTCAGTCCGGACGCCGTCGATCGCCGCTTCAACGCGGCGGCGACCGCAGTTTCGTTGGACGAGGCCGCCTACCATCTGCGCGGGCTGGTCCGCCAGCTGCGGCAGGTACCGCAGAGCCTCGACTACACCAGACTGTTGTGGGACCTCGTCGATTGGCAGCATCCCGAAGAGATCGGGCGGGTACGGCGCCGATGGGGAGCCCAGTACTTCACCGGCCGTGACCGTGAGAGCGGCAGCGACCCCGGAGACAGTAGCGCCAAGGCCACATGACACCCCGGTCGCGAACCGCGCACCGGCCAGTTCCCCGTTTCTTGTCCCGTTCCAGCCAGCAGAAAGCAAATCCGATGCGCTGCTATGTCGATGTCCACATTTTGCAGACCGTCCCGCCGTCCAACCTCAACCGCGACGACGCGGGCACCCCGAAACAGGCCGTCTACGGCGGTGTCAAACGCGCCCGCGTGTCCTCCCAGGCGTGGAAGCGGGCGACACGGACCGCGTTCGCCGACCACGTCGATCCGCGCGAGCTCGGCACACGTACCAAGAAGATCTCCGCCCTGTTCGCTGAGCGCCTCGCGACCCGATGCCAGCTCGATCCGGAAGCGAGCACACGTATCGCCACCAGCGTCCTGGCGGAGCTGGGAATCAAGCCGGGTAAGAAGGCCGCGGAGACCGCTTATCTGCTGTTCTTCGGCCGTCCTCAGCTCGAACGGCTCATCGATCTCATCGAAGCCGACCTACCCCGTCTGACCGGTCTCGACGACACCGATCTTGCTGCGGCTGTCAAGGATGTGCCCGTGCTGCACACACTTGGCACCGGCCACCCCATTGACGTGGCCCTGTTCGGGCGGATGGTCGCCGACCGGGCCTCGTTGAATGTTGACGCGGCGACCCAGGTCGCTCACGCGTTGTCCACTCACGCTGTGGATGTGGAGTTCGACTACTACACCGCGGTCGACGACGAGAACCTGAAAGACGAAACCGGCGCCGGAATGATCGGCACGGTGGAGTTCCAGTCCGCGACGTTGTACCGGTTCGCCACCGTGGGCGTCCACCAACTTGCCGACAACCTCGGCGGGGATGTGGAGGCGACCGTCGAGGCGCTGCGGGTGTTCCTCACCGCGTTCACCACCTCCATGCCGAGCGGCCATGGCAACTCCTTCGGCCATCGCACCACCCCGAACCTGCTCACCGTCGCCGTCCGTACCGATCAGCCCGTCAACCTCGTCTCGGCGTTCGAGAACCCCGTCCGCCCCGACGGCCGGGGCATCCTCGCCGCGTCCGTCCAGCAGTTCGCGGCTGAGATGACCACCGCGGCGACGCTGTGGGGGCTCCGGCCCGTACTCGTCGCCTCCACGTACAGCGCCCCGGACGACACGCAGGCCACCGCGACTCTCACCAAGGCACTCGGCGCGGCGAAACCGTTCCCTGAAGTGATCGACACCGTTGTGGCGGTCGCACGCGACCGACTCAAGGACACCGCCCGATGAGCCTGCCCACGACTGGTTGCCTGGCGCTGCGCCTGGCCGGTCCCGTGCAGTCC
Organism: Candidatus Frankia meridionalis; assembly: GCF_902812655.1. Lineage (GTDB taxonomy): Bacteria > Actinomycetota > Actinomycetes > Frankiales > Frankiaceae > Protofrankia > Protofrankia meridionalis. The sequence continues at coordinate 63,942 of NZ_CADDZT010000048.1, forward strand.
TGGGGCGGCGCCAGCATGTTCAACCGTCGCGAGACCCTCGCTGAACCGACGAAGAGTGGCCTTGTCGGCCTGCTCGCCGCAGCCCAGGGCCGGCGCCGCACCGACCCGATCGAGGACCTGCTTGACCTCACCTTCGGTGTGCGCACCGATCAGCCCGGCAGCCTGCTGCGCGACTACCACACGGTCAGCGACTACCGGGGCGTGCCGCTGCCGTCGGCGTCAGTGTCCTCGAAGGGCGCGCAGAAGCCGACCTCGCCGGCGAAGTACACCCACGTCACCGAACGCTTCTACCTCCAGGACGCCGTCTTCGTCGTCGCGGTCGCCGCGCCCGACCCCGTCCTGGCCACACTCGCCGACGCGCTGCGTAACCCCGCTTTCCCACTTGCGCTCGGACGTCGCGCCTGCCCGCCGACCCAGCCACTCCTGCTCCCCCCTTCCGGCCGCCCGGAGGCCGCCGTCTGGACGGGAACAGCACCGGTCTGGACGGGAACAGCAGTGGAAGTTCTCGAACAGGTGCCATGGCAGGCGGGCAAACCTCACCGCGACAAACTGGAACGGCGACGCCCGCGCCCCCGCAGCATCGACCTGCCGGTCACCCTCGACGACCTCGACGGCGAGGACGTCCGCATGGATCTGCCGAACACCTTCGACCCGCGCTACCGGTCATTCACCACCCGTCGGGTCCGCCAGACGTGGGTCCACCTGCCACCGCCCTACGAGATAGAGGAAGGCGAAGCCGACACCCCGGCGAACCACGATCCCTTCGCCTTCCTCGGATGGTGACCATCCCATGACCTATCTGTCACGGATCTGGCTGAATCCACTGCGCCGGGGCGCGCAGGCGCTGCTACGCAGCCCGGAGAAGACGCACGCCGCCGTGCTCGGCGGGCTCAGCCGCCAGCCGGTCACAGAACGGGTGCTGTGGCGTCTGGAAACCGGCCGGCCCCACCGTGCCGAGCTGCTCGTCCTGACCGAGTCGACGCCGTCCTGGGAACACCTCGTCGAGCAGGCCGGCTGGCCGCACTCCGATGAGCCTCAGGTCCTGGTACGCGACTACCAGCCGCTGCTCGACCGCCTCGCTGGCGGTCGCGAGTTCCGCTTCCGGCTGCGCGCCAACCCGGTCAGCGCGACCCGTACGCCGACCAACCCGTCGACCAGCCAGAAAGAACAGCTTGCACGCCCGCACCCACGCGGTGTCCGCGTCCCCCACCGCACCGCCGGCCACCAGATCACCTGGCTCACAAGCCGCATCGACCAGTGGGGATTTACGCTGATCGACGTTGAGGACGCGGGCACCGCGCTCCGGCTGTCCGCCCGCGAACGCCTCGCCTTCCACAAGAAACCGAAGGACGACACGACCGCCAGCCGCCGCGTCGTCCTGAGCACCGCGACCTTCGACGGTGCCGTCCGCGTCACCGACCCGCACCGCGCCAGGCACACCCTGCTCCACGGAGTCGGCCCGGCCAAAGCCTACGGCTGCGGCCTGTTCACCCTCGCGCCTCTCGGCCCCGCGCCCCTCAGCACGACCTCACCCGGCGGCACCTGACATGTGGTGGCTGTCCGGCCCGCAGGACCTGCACCGTATCGAAGACCGAGTCTCCACGCTCTACGTCGAGAAGTGCCACATCGACCGCGATGACAACGCCGTCGTCCTCGTGAACCGCGAACGCACCGTGCGCGTGCCGGCAGCCTTCGTCGCCACCATCCTTCTCGGTCCTGGAACCCGGGTCA
>NZ_CADDZT010000048.1:65765-66968 GCF_902812655.1 Candidatus Frankia meridionalis
CCGCGGCGCTGGACTTCTCATGCGGCAGGCGTACCTGGTGACGCGGACCAGGGAACGGCTCGGAGTCGCCCGGCGGATGTACGGGAAACGTTTTCCCGACGAGGACGTCTCACAGGCGACCATGCAACAACTACGCGGACGTGAGGGCGCCCGTGTCAAGAAGATCTACCGTGAGCACGCTGCACGGACAGGCGTGGAATGGAATCGTCGCGAATACACCCCAGGTGATGCCTTCGCCGCCGGCGATGACGTCAACCGGCTTCTGTCCGCCGGACACAGCTGCCTTTACGGCATCTGCCACGCCGCGATCGTCGGCATCGGAGCCAGCCCGGCGCTCGGATTCGTCCACACCGGAGCCGCCACCTCCTTCGTCCTGGACATCGCCGACCTGTACAAAGCCGAATACACGATCCCCCTCGCGTTCGACCTCGCGGCATCCGGCCACCTTGAGGAAAGAGACATCCGCACAGCGTTCCGCGACAAGGTCGCAGACGGCCATCTGATGGCAAGAGTCGTCCACGACATCAAGGATCTCCTGCTTGAGGAAGGAACCCCCGACCACGACGACGATGCCCTGCACCTGTGGGACGAGTTCGACGGCCACGTACCCGGCGGCGTCAACTGGGCCGCCGACCTGGCCGACCAATGGGACGGTGACACCGTCCTCGGTGTCACCGGACCCGACATCGACCAGCAACCACCACCCTCGTGACCGTCGTCGTCCTCGTCGCCGCGGCCGAAGGCTTACGCGGCCACCTGACACGCTGGATGATCGAAATTACGGCGGGAGTCTTCGTCGGCAACCCCAGTGCCCGTGTCCGCGACCGTCTCTGGACCGTGCTCTCCCAACGCGTCGGTGATGGCCAGGCCGTTATGATCGAACCAGCGAACAATGAACAGGGTTGGGCTGTACGCACCGCAGGCCGCGACCGCGGCTACCCTGTCGACTACGACGGACTGATACTCTTTGCCCGCCCACGTCGATAAAAGCCCAGGTCAGCAAGCGTCGTCCCCGCCCGCGCGGGGATCTTCCTTGGCGCGGGCCACGTTTGACGCGATTACCAGTGTCGTCCCCGCCCGCGCGGGGATCTTCCAGAGCGCGCTCTATGAGCAGTTCCCCGGGACGGGTCGTCCCCGCCCGCGCGGGGATCTTCCGCGAAACAGTAACGAGAGGACATGTCATGGCTCGTCGTCCCCGCCCGC
>NZ_CADDZT010000048.1:67394-67882 GCF_902812655.1 Candidatus Frankia meridionalis
CCCGCGCGGGGATCTTCCCGCCAGTTGGCGTTGCCAGCGGCCACGCTGGGTGTCGTCCCCGCCCGCGCGGGGATCTTCCCTCCGCATGATCGCACTGGCCGACGAGCTAGAGGTCGTCCCCGCCCGCGCGGGGATCTTCCTACAGAGCGCGAATACCGCGCCAACCGGTGGGGGTCGTCCCCGCCCGCGAGGGGATCTTCCTTGCTCGAGCCGTCCCGTCCCGGGGAACTGCTCGTCGTCCCCGCCCGCGCGGGGATCTTCCTTTCCGCACCCGACGTTCCGATCCCGCCATATGGTCGTCCCCGCCCGCGCGGGGATCTTCCTCGTCCAGTGTGCCGGCCAGGTCCCGGCAAGCAGTCGTCCCCGCCCGCGCGGGGATCTTCCGCTCGCCTGAGGCGACCTTCCGCTTCACCCAGTGTCGTCCCCGCCCGCGCGGGGATCTTCCCGACGAGAAAGGCGATCGGCCGAACACGAGTCCGTCGTCCCCG
>NZ_CADDZT010000049.1:0-6027 GCF_902812655.1 Candidatus Frankia meridionalis
GCGTCAGCTCGAACGGTGCAAGTCCGTCCTCCCCGAATCCTGGCTGATCGTCGGCCATTATTACGATGTCGAATCCGGGCGGAAGGAACTCGACGCGCGCGGGCACGGAGCGGACGTAGCCCGGTTCGATATCCCGATCGCCCGCGACGGCGGGATCGACGACCTGCTCGCCGAAGCCGCGCATCCGAACCGGCGATTCGACGTGGTGATCTGCGAGTCCATGTCCCGGATCGCCCGGCGGATGTATGAGAATCTCTCCATCGAGCGGGCGCTCGAACGTGCCGGGGTTCCGCTGTTTGCCTGGAACGAACCGATCAAGATCGACGGCCCGCGGGCCTCGCAGATCCTCCAGCGGCGGATCAATCAGTCCGTCGCCGAGTACGAGGTGTGGAACACCCTGGAGAGCTCGTGGGGCGGGCTGTGCATCCACGTCCGCGAGGGGTGGAACATCGGTAAACCGCCGTATGGATACCGGGCCAAGAACTACCGGCATCCCAACTCGGCCAAGGCGGACCGTGGGATGACCAAAACTCGACTCGAACCCGACGGGACACGCGGGGAGACCGTCACCCAGATCGCGCACTGGCGCTACCACGAGAATCTCGGTTACGGCACCATCGCCGACCGGCTCAACGCCGACCCCGAGCGCCACCCTCCGCCTGAACCGGTCGGCGGGCGGTACCGGGCGCGGGGCGCCTGGTCGAAGTCCACCGTGGCCGACCTGCTGCGCAACCCCAAATACACCGGCTACCAGGTGTTCAACCGGCGTGCCAGCCGTTCTGGAAGTGGCAAGGTCAACGGTCCGGAGAAGTGGGTGTGGTCACCCGAACCCGTTCACGAGCCGCTGATCCCAAGGTGGATGTTCGACGAGGTGAACGCCCGTCGGCAGGCTCACCGCGGCTCCCGCGACGGCAACGAGCCCAACACCCACCCGGCCACCCTGCGCACCTATGTGTTCCGGGAGATGACGCTGTGTGCGTGTGGACGGCGGATGTGGGGTGAGTACCGGCGGCCCGGCAACATCGTCTACTACACATGCTGGCCCCGGGCGAACAACCGGGGGAGGGAGGACAAACTTGTCGGACACCCCAAAACCGTCCGTATCCGCGAGGACGTCCTGCTCGATGCCGTCGCCGCCTTCTATGCCGAGCGGGTCTTCGGCCCCGACCGCATGGCACTGCTGGCGGCCGAACTTGCCACGGTCGACGACCGGGCCGCCCACGAACGCACCGCCGAACGTGACCGGCTCCGGCGAAAGATCGCCGATCTGACCCGGCGACAGGACAACCTTCTGCGCCAAGCCCAGACCGGCGACCCGGACGACCCGTTCACGCAAGGGCTCCGCCGCACCTACAACGATCTCGACGCCGAGCACCGCGCCGCAGTCGCCCTCCTCGCCGAGCTTGACGCGACTGACGAGTCCGACCCCGCACGACCCGGGCCCGACAGCCTCGCGCTTCTCGACGCCATGCCGCATCTGCGGCTCAACCTCGACCGCGCACCTGAACGGCTGCAGCGACGCCTCTACGAGATCACGCAGCTCACCGTCCACGTCCACCCCGACACGCAGGAGGTAGCCATCATGATCAAAATTCCGGTTGGCGAGTTCGGCCAGATCGCAAACCTCGCAGAGACGGTCGCCGACACCCCTGCGTACGGCACAACAGCTGCCGCGGCGACCCCGGTTTCCCGTGTAGATGCTGTATGTGCCCCCGGTGGGATTCGAACCCACACTGTCGGTGGTTTGAGCACCGTCTCTCTGCCGTTGGAGTACAGGGGCCTGTCGTCCGAGTTCGTAGGTATTGGTGTTGAAGGTGCTACCGGACCGGTCGATGTGCAGGTAGTGCTTCCTCCCCGACTCTAGCCGGGTAAGGTGCGGATCGACCGCCCACCCCCGTCCCGCGGTGGGTCGACACTGTGATCCTAGCCCTGCGAGCCCAGGAGTCCGACTCGATGAGCCAGCCATCCTCGACCCCCCGCCGGGTGCTGATCGCCGAGGACGAGGCGCTGATCCGTCTCGATCTCCGGGAGATGCTGCAGGAGGAGGGCTACGAGGTGGTCGGCGAGGCCGGCGATGGCGAGATGGCTGTCAGCCTTGCCTCCAAACTCCGTCCCGACCTGGTCATCCTCGATGTCAAGATGCCCCGGATGGACGGGATCGAGGCCGGTGCGCACATCGCCAAGGAGCGCATCGCGCCGGTCGTGATCCTGACGGCCTTCAGCCAGCGGGAGCTTGTGGAGCGGGCTCGTGAGGCCGGGGCGATGGCCTATGTCGTCAAGCCGTTCCAGAAGAAGGACCTGCTGCCGACGATCGAGATGGCCATGAGCCGTTTCACCGAGATCGTGAGCCTGGAAGCCGAGGTCGAGGACCTACAGGGCCGCCTCGAGGCAAGAAAGATCATTGAACGGGCGAAGGGTGTCCTGCAGACCGAGCACGGTATGACCGAGCCGGACGCCTTCCGCTGGATCCAGCGCACCTCGATGAACCAGCGGCGCACGATGCGAGCGGTGGCCGAGACGGTGCTGTCCGGCGAGGCACTACCGGGAACGTGACCGGGCGGATCCGGCCTCGCCGGCCGTCGCGTTCCCGGATCCAGCCTTTCCCGCTGCCACGTCTGCGGATCCTGTTGCGGACGCGGCGGGTCCAGGTTCTTCTTGCCTGCGCGGTGGCGCTGGTCGTGGCGGCCGTGGCGGTCCTTACGGCGGTGTCGCGCGCGGGTTCGCCGGACGGCGGTCCGTCCGGATCGCAGACCCGGACGGCCACCATCGGGCTGATGGCTCCGATGTCGGGGGATCTCGCGTCGGTGGGCACGGCCGTGCGCAACGCGGTCCGGCTCGCGGTGGACGAGGCGAACGCCGACGGAGCAAGCCCCGGCTGGAAGATCCGGGTGAGCGTCCAGGACGACTTGTCCCGGCCGGACGGAGGCGCCCAGGCGGCGGGTGAACTCGCCGCCGACGACACGGTGATCGGCGTTGTCGGCCCGTTGAGTTCCACGGTGGCGATGGTTGCCATGCCCACGCTGAGCGCTGCCGGGATAGCGGTGGTATCACCGTCCAACAGCCAGCCCGGGTTGACCGGCCTGGACACCGCACCCCCGCGTGCGCGTCCGTACCGCACCTACTTCCGGTTGAGTGGTACGGACGCGCTGCAGGCCCGGACCGGTGCCGAGTACGCCGTACGGACCATGGGCCGCAGTCGGATCGCGGTGGTGGACGGCGGCCCCGACTTCGGAGTCTCGCTCGCGGAGCGGTTCGCGTCGGACGCCCGCGATCTCGGTGCCACCGTCACCGGCATCCACAAGGTGCACGGCAGCACGGACGACCCGGCCGAGCTGGATGCGGTGGCCGGGCAGCTGCGGGATGAGATTCCGGATCTGGTCTACGTGGCAACGGGTTACGCCTTTGCCGCGAAACTGCGCAACGAGTTGGACGCGCACGGCCCGTCGGTGTCCGTTCTCGGTTCTGACGGGCTGTTCGACCCCCGTTATCCCCGGCGGACGCAGAGCGCATCCGAGGGTGACGTGGTCACGGACCTCGGTGCGCCGCTGTCGGAACTGCCGCAGGCCGGGTCGTTCGCGGCGGCCTACCTTCAGCGTTGGGGCGGTGACGTCACCAACCATGACACCAACCGCGACGGCAGCGGTCACGGCAGTGGCGGTGACCGGACAGCGACATCGGCGGCGACACACGGCAAGGTGCCCCGGGCGAGTGACAGGCCGAATCCTGCGGCGTCCCCGTTCCCGTCCCCGTCCCCGTCGCCGGACGTCGACGCGATCCCGCCGGTCGCCGCCTACGCCTACGATGCGACGCGGACGCTGCTGCGTGCCGCGGGCGGCGTCCTTCCCGGCCGCGGCCAGGTGGATGCGGCGACGAGGGCCGCGATCGTCACCGCTGTCGGGGAGGGCCGTTTCCCCGGGGTGACCGGTGAAGTCGGTTTCGACGTGTGGGGCGACGCCGTGGCGCCGGTGGTGACCGTCTACGCCGTTCGCGTCCAGCTGTTCGTGCCTGTCGGGGTGTATCGGCCGTAGAGCCGGGTCGGACCGCGTCGATCTGCAAACTGTGACGACACGGGCACTTCATGCTTCCGACTACTTGCCGTAGCGGATAGGTTGCCGACAGTCCGGTAAACGAGCCGGGCAGGGCAGGCACGGCAGGTGGAAACGGCGGCTCCGGCTCACCCGGGCACAACGCACCGCGGCAGTGCCGCGGTGCGGCGGTACCGGCCGTGGCCGGTCGGACGACCTTCCTGGTGGGGGCAGCGGACGCCGTCCGCGCCATGCCCTGCGGGAACTGTCCGGGATGCCCTACCGGAACGGGTGAAGGGAAAAGGCATGGCCAGGCGAACAACGACGGGTCTCGCCGTCGGACTGCTCGCGGTTACGCTGACCGCCGGCGGATGCGGGGGAGGGTCCTCCGGCAGCGGGCACAAGGAATACCTCATCGGGTTCCAGGGCCCGCTGTCCGGGGAGAACCAGCAGCTCGGCATCAACGCGATCGACGGCGTCCGAACGGCGGTCGACGTCGCCAACAGCAGCGGTCAGCTTCCGTTCACCCTCCGCCTGGTCGAGGCGGACGATCAGGGTACGCCGGAACAGGGTCCAACGGCCGCCCAGAAGCTGATCGATAATCCGGACGTCATCGGTGTCGTCGGCCCGGTCTTCTCCGGCGCCACCAAGGCGAGTGAACCGCTCTACACCCAGGCGAAGCTGTTGTCCGTCAGCCCGTCCGCGACAAACCCACAGCTCACCGCGCTCGGCTTCGGGACCTTCTTCCGAGTGATCGCCCCCGACACCGTGCAGGGTGCCGCTGCCGCCAACTACGCCGCAAAGGCACTCAAGGCCAAGAAGATCTTCTCCCTCGACGACAAGAGCGAATACGGAACGGGCCTTTCCGAGGTCTTCGAGAAGGAGCTTCGGGCCGAAGGGGTGAACGTCGTGCACGACGGCATCAACCCCACCAAGGACTACACGTCCGAAGCCACGAAGATTATATCGGAGAAGCCGGACGTGCTGTTCTACTCCGGTTATTATGCGGAGTTCGCGCTGCTGACCAAGGCGTTGAAGGCAAAGGGATTCACCGGCGCGGTCATGAGCGGCGACGGAGCCAACGACGACCAGTTCATCGCGCAGGCGGGCGCCACCACGGCCGAGGGCGCGTACCTGACCTGCCCGTGCGGTGACGCGAACAGTGACCCGAAGGCGGCCGGGTTCGTCGCGGACTTCAAACGGTCCAACAACGGCGCGAATCCGGGCACCTACTCGGGTGAGGCCTACGACGCCACGAACGCGATCATCTCGGTGCTGCGCAAGCTCGGGCCGAACGCCACCCGTGATGCGGTGGTCCAGGCGTTCGGGGCCGTCGACATCACCGGGGTGACCAAGCAGATCCGCTTCCAGCCCGACGGCGAGGTCACGGGCTCGACCGTGTACGTCTACCAGGTTCGGGGCGGCCGGCGAGAGGTGCTCGGAACCACCACGGAACTGATCAAGCCGTAGCTCGGGCCGGGCACGCCGGGCCTGCCTGGGCGTGCCCGGCGTGGCCGTGGGCCACAGGCACACCGGTACGGCGATCGGCGATCGGGGATCGGTCTCAATGGGCTTCGCGCACGAGTTCTGGCAGCTGACGGTCGACGGGGCGACCATCGGCTCCCTCTACGCGGTCATAGCGCTCGGTTACACCCTGGTGTACGGGGTTCTCACACTCATCAACTTCGCCCATAGCGAGGTCTTCATGCTCGGCGCGTTCGGTGGTCTTTTCGCCGCGCGGGCGCTGGTGTCCGGTGGCCCGACGCCGTCGGGGCCCGCGTCGGTCGCCCTGGTGGCGGTGGGCCTCGGTGTCGGCGCGGCATCCGGAGGGCTCGCCGCATTCGCCCTCGAACGCGGCGCCTACCGTCCGCTGCGCCGACGTGGCGCACCCCGCCTCGCCTACCTCATCAGCGCCATCGGCGCCTCCCTGTTCGCCTACAACCTGGCCGGCAAGGAGTTCGGCCGCCAGAGTGTGCCCGTTCCCGACCTGTTCACCAACGGG
>NZ_CADDZT010000049.1:6475-9239 GCF_902812655.1 Candidatus Frankia meridionalis
ACCCAGGCACTCGTCATCTTCGGGGTGGCGGCAGTGATGCTCGTACTGGTCGACCGGGTGGTCACCGTGACCCGGCTGGGCCAGGCGATCCGCGCGGTCGCGCAGGACGCCGACACCGCGAGTCTGATGGGGGTCGACGTGGAGCGGGTGATCGTAGCCACCTTCGTGATCGGGGGTCTGCTCGCAGGCGCCGGCGGCTTCCTGTATGCGATGACGTTCAACGCCTCGTACACGATGGGATTCGTCCCCGGTATCAAGGCGTTCACCGCCGCGGTGCTCGGCGGTATCGGCAACGTCCGTGGCGCGGTCGTCGGCGGACTGCTCCTCGGCCTTGTCGAAAGCTACGGAGGTTACGTCTTCCAGGCGTCCTACAAAGATGTGATCGCCTTCCTCGTACTCGTCGGAGTTCTGCTGGTCAGACCGTCCGGGTTGATGGGCGTACGGCAGCTGAGAGCCGCATGAACACCGGCGATGCGGACACCTTGGACGTGAACGCCGACGGCGCGAGGACCGACGGCGGCAGGACCGACGGCGCGAGGACCGACGGCGGCAGGCCGAGCCGTGGCCGGACGCGCGAACTCGCGCTGTTGCTGGGCGCCGGTGCACTGCTCGCCGTCGTCACCGGACCGTCCGCAGACGCGGGGCATCCCTTCGCCGGTCTACAGGGATCGCTGTTCGCCCCACGCATCCTTGCGTTCTGGGGTCTCGCGGCCGGGGCCTGGGTGGTCATCGGATGCGCCAGGCGGCTGCGCACCGGTGGCGGCACCGGTGGCGGCACCGGTGGCCGGCTCGCCGAGCTGTCCGCGCGGGTCGCGGGTATCGCCAGCACCGACCGGGCAAGGGCCGCGACGACCGCCGGCCTGCTGGGCCTTGCCCTGGTAGTGCCGCTGGGGTTGTCGACGGCGGCGACGCAGTCCCTGGTCAGCGATATCGGGATCTACGCGCTGCTCGCGCTGGGCCTGAACGTCGTGGTCGGTTACGCCGGCCTGCTGGACCTCGGCTTCATCGCGTTCTTCGCGATCGGCGCCTACACCACGGCCTACTTCACCTCCCAGTCGGCCATGCCCTGGCACTCGCCGGTCGTCCTCAACCCGTTCGTGGTGTTCCCGATCGCGGTGGTCGCGGCGATGACCGCGGGGGTGGCTCTCGGCGGGCCCACGCTGCGCCTGCGCGGCGACTACCTGGCCATCGTGACACTCGGGTTCGGCGAGATCGTGCAGCTCCTCGCGAACAACTCCGACGGCGTGACGAATGGTTCACGTGGGGTGTTCGGTGTGCCGCCGCTGTCCTTCCACGTCGCGCGGGTCCACTACGCCTGGGGCCTGCGTCCCCTGCCCTACTACTATCTGCTGCTGGCCATCATCATCGGGGTGATGGCCGTCTTCGGCCGGCTGGAACGGTCCCACATCGGTCGGGCATGGGCCGCGATCCGCGAGGACGAGTTCGCCGCCGAGGCCTGCGGGGTCGCGACGGTACGCATGAAACTGCTGGCATTCTCCATCGGCGCGTCCGTCTCGGGTTTCGCCGGCGTGCTCTTCGCCACCAAGCAGTTCTTCAATCCCCAGACGTTCAGCCTGCAGGCGTCGATCCTGGTGCTCACCATTGTGATCTTCGGTGGGATGGGTTCCCGGCTCGGGGTGGTACTCGGCGCGGCGGTTCTTCAGGGCCTGGCGTTCATCCTGCGTGACATCGTCCCCCCGGCCGACCGGTACATCTACTTCGGGGCTGTCGTGGTCATCATGATGACCTACCGGCCGCAGGGTCTGCTCCCGCCCCGGCGCCGTGAGCGGGTAGGGGTGTCCGCGTCCGACGACGCCGGTGCCGCGGGTGTCGGTGGCATCGCGGGTGTCGGTGGTGTCGGCGGTGTCGGCGGCCGGTTCCCCGTCGGGGGGCAGACCGGATGAGCCGGACGAGCGAGAGGAGCGGTACCGCGCATGATGGCCCCGGGCCCGTCCTCGACGTACACGGCCTCGTCCTGCGCTTCGGCGGGATCACGAGCCTGGACGGGGTGTCACTGCGTCAGCAACGGGGTGAGATCCTCGCGGTGATCGGGCCGAACGGCGCGGGCAAGACGTCCCTGTTCAACTGTCTCACCGGCGTCTGCCGCCCGCAGGTCGGCAGCGTGACGCTGTGGGGCCGTGACGGCCGGCGGACCGACCTGCTCGGCCGTCGCCCACATGTGATCAGCCGGCTCGGGGTGGCCCGGACGTTCCAGCACATCCGGTTGTTCCCCGGGTTGAGCGCGCTGGCGAACGTTCAGATCGGTGTGGAGGCGCGGGCCCGCCCGGGGGTACGGCGGGTTCCGGAGACACTGCGGGTTCCGGAGACACTGCGGGTGATGCTGGCCACGCCCGGGACCCGACAGCAGGACGCCGAGAACGCCCGGCGGTCGATGGAACTGCTCTCCCTCGTGGGTCTGGCCCACCGTGCGCACGTCCCGGCCGCGGCGCTCGCGTACGGTGAGCAACGCCGCCTGGAGATCGCGCGGGCCCTGGGCACGGATCCCTGCCTGCTGCTGGTGGACGAGCCGGCCGCCGGCGCCAACACCGTGGAGAAGGCGGAGATGGCAGGGCTGCTGCGTCGCGTCGCGGCGGACGGGATCTCCATCCTGCTGATCGAACATGACATGGGCCTGGTGATGACGGTCGCATCATCGGTGGTCGTGCTCAACTTCGGGCGGGTCATCGCCGGCGGTCCGCCGGCGCAGGTCCAGCAGGACCCGGCCGTACTCGAGGCCTACCTCGGAACCTGCGCGGCGAGTCCC
>NZ_CADDZT010000049.1:9296-11576 GCF_902812655.1 Candidatus Frankia meridionalis
CCCGGCTGATGGTTCTCGAACTCGTCGACGTCGAGGTCCGGTACGCCTCGGTGACCGCGCTGCGGGGGGTGAGCCTGCGGGTCGGCGCCGGTGAGGTGGTGACTCTGCTGGGGGCGAACGGTGCGGGGAAGACCACGACGTTGCGCACGATCTCGGGGTTGCTGCGGCCGGTGTCGGGTGAGATCCGGATGGACGGGGAGAGCCTGGCGGGACTGCCCGCGCACGAGATCGTCGCGCGTGGGATCAGTCATGTTCCCGAAGGCCGGCGGGTGTTCCCGGCCATGTCGGTCCGGGAGAACCTGCTGATGGGAGCCTATCGGGACCGCCGCAACGCGCGGACCGGCATGGACACGGTGTTCGCCATGTTCCCGCGGCTCGCCGAGCGTCACGGGCAGGCGGCCGGGACGTTGTCCGGCGGTGAACAGCAGATGCTGGCAATCGGCCGGGCCCTGCTGGCACGGCCGCGGGTGCTGCTGTTGGACGAGCCGTCCATGGGGCTTGCGCCCCTGGTCGTGGCCAGGATCTTCGAAGCGATCACGGAGATCAACCGTGCCGGTGCGTCGGTGCTGCTGGTGGAGCAGAACGCCCACCAGGCGTTGACGGTTGCCGGTCGCGGCTATGTGCTGGAGACCGGCCGGATGGTACTGGCCGGTCCATCGGGTGTTCTTCGTGCGGATGACCGGGTCCGGCAGGCGTATCTGGGGGAGAACGTCGTCTGAACGGCCCTGTCGTCACGGCCCTGTCGTCAAAATGGCCCTGTCGCGGACGGAAATGACGCGGCGACCAGACGGCGAAAGCTACGGATGAATACAGTGAATCCCGGGACGGTCTTTGGTGCCGTCCGCACCTTCCCCGTGTCCAGACGTTTTCTACTCGTCCGTCCCAGGTCCCACCGGTAAGAACGCTAGGCCGTAACCGCTGGTCGCGTCAATTCGCCGGGCGGAGGACATCCGCCTGTTGTCTGCATAATTTCTTCCGCGAGCGGCAGCTGATACCAATTGTCGGCGTTACCGGCCACGGTGAGTGACGCGGCACCGGGGCGGCCCGCGGGCACCGGGGCGGCCCGCGGGCACCGGGGCGGCCCGCGGCGGGCTGCCTTGGCCGGCCCCGGACGGTGCACAAATAGACTCGTGGTCGTGTCCGCCACAACCGCCGCTCCCGGCAACCCGGCACCCGGTCGTTCCGCACGTTCAACCGGCGGCAAGGCACCGGCCCCAGCCCACGGACCCGCCGCCCGGCCGGCCGCTGCCGGCGGCGGTGAGCCGCGGCTGCTGCTCCTCGACGGCCACTCCCTGGCCTATCGGGCGTTCTTCGCGCTCCCGGTCGAGAACTTCTCCACGACGACCGGACAGCCGACCAACGCGGTCTACGGTTTCACGTCGATGTTGATCAATGTGCTGCGCGATGAGCGCCCCACCCACGTCGCGGTGGCGTGGGATCTGCCGACGCCCACCTTCCGGCACGCCCAGTACGCCGAGTACAAGGCGGGACGCGCCGAGACGCCCGCGGACTTCGTCGGGCAGGTCAGCCTCATCCACCAGGTGTGCGACTCGCTCGCGGTGCCCGGGGTCAGCGCCGAGGGCTACGAGGCCGACGACGTCATCGCGACGCTTGCCACCCAGGGCGCGGCCGTGGGCATGCAGGTGCTGGTCGTCACCGGTGACCGGGACGCGTTGCAGCTCGTCAACGACCAGGTGACGGTGTTGATGACCCGGCGTGGGATCAGTGACATGACCCGGTTCACGCCGGCGGAGGTCGAGGCGAAATACGGTCTCACCCCCGTGCAGTACCCGGACTTCGCGGCGCTGCGCGGCGACCCGTCGGACAACCTGCCGTCGGTGCCGGGGGTGGGGGAGAAGACCGCCACCAAGTGGATCCAGCAGTTCGGGTCGTTGGCCGACCTCGTAGACCGGGCGGACGAGGTCGGTGGCAAGACCGGCGTATCGTTGCGTGCCCACCTGGCCAGCGTGATCCGTAACCGGGCACTGACCGAACTCGCCCGTGATGTGCCCCTAGACGTCGGCCCCGATGACCTCAGGCTGCATCCGTGGGACCGTGAGGCCGTCCACCAGCTTTTCGACACCCTTCAGTTCCGGACGCTGCGGGAGCGGCTGTACGTGGCGCTGGCCACGGTCGAACCCGAGGCCGACGAGGGCTTCGAGGTGACCACGCAGGTGCTGGGGCCCGGCGAGGTGCCCGAGTGGCTGACCGAACACGCCCGCACCGGCGAACGCACCGGCGTTCACCTCCGAGGCACCTGGGGCCGGGGCACCGGCACCG
>NZ_CADDZT010000049.1:11878-18400 GCF_902812655.1 Candidatus Frankia meridionalis
ATCGACCCGACCGGGCTCACCGCCGACGACGAGAAGGCGTTGGCCGCGTGGTTCGCCGACCCGGCCCAGCCGAAGGCCGCCCATGATGTCAAGGGCCCGATGCTGGCGCTGGCCGCCCGCGGTCTCTCGCTCGCCGGGGTCACCAGCGACACCGCGCTCGCCGCATATCTGGCGCTGCCCGGGCAGCGCACCTTCGACCTGGCCGATCTCGTCCTGCGCTACCTGCGGCGCGACCTGCGGGCGGAGACGTCCGAGTCCGGGCAGCTGACCATCGACGGATCGGACGAGGCGGACGCGGCCAGCGCCGATGTCGTGCGGGCCCGTGCCTGCCTCGAACTCGCCGACGCACTCGACGCCGACCTGGTCCACCGCAGTGCCACCGCGCTCCTGCACAACGTCGAACTTCCGCTGGTCACCGTGCTGGCCGGGATGGAGCGGGCGGGCATCGCGGCGGATACCGATCATCTTCTTGAACTCCAGAAGCACCATGGCGCCGAGGTCACCGCGGTGGCCGCGCAGGCTCATGAGATCGTCGGGCGGCCGTTCAACCTCGGTTCACCCAAGCAGCTGCAGGCGATCCTGTTCGACGAGCTGGGGCTGCCGAAGACCAAGAAGATCAAAACCGGGTATACCACCGATGCGGACGCGCTGGCGTGGCTCGCCACCCAGACCGACCATCCGCTGCTGGCTGTGCTGCTGCGCCACCGCGACGTCGCGCGCCTGCGGACGGTGGTGGACTCCCTGATTCCGATGATCGACGATGCCGGCCGCATCCACACGACCTTCAACCAGATGATCGCGGCGACCGGTCGGTTGTCCTCGGCCGACCCGAACCTGCAGAACATCCCGGTGCGTACGGCCGAGGGCCGCCAGATCCGCCGGGCGTTCATCGTCGGCGCCGGCTTCGAGTCCCTGCTGACGGCGGACTACTCCCAGATCGAGATGCGCATCATGGCGCACCTGTCCGGCGACGAGGGCCTGATCGAGGCGTTCGCCTCGGGCGAGGACCTGCACACGTTCGTGGCTGCGCAGGCATTCGGTCTTGCGGTGGACGCGGTCGACCCGGAGCTGCGTAGGCGGATCAAGGCGATGTCCTACGGCCTTGCCTACGGTCTGTCCGCGTTCGGTCTCGCCGGTCAGCTCGGCATCCATCCGGAGGAGGCCCGCGCCCAGATGGAGGCTTACTTCGCCCGTTTCGGCGGGGTGCGCGAGTTCCTTCGGGGTGTGGTCGACCGGGCCCGTGGGGACGGTTACACCGAGACGATCCTCGGCCGCCGTCGCTACCTTCCAGATCTAACCAGTGACAACGCGCAACGCCGACAGATGGCCGAGCGGATGGCGCTCAACGCACCCATCCAGGGATCCGCGGCCGACATCATCAAGATCGCGATGCTCGGTGTCGACCGGACGCTGCGGGAGCGCCGGCTACGGTCGCGGCTGCTGCTACAGGTTCATGACGAGCTCGTCCTGGAGATCGCCCCGGGTGAACGCGCCGAGGTCGAGGCGCTGGTGCGGTCCGAGATGGGCACGGCCTACCAGATGTCGGTTCCCCTCGACGTCAGCGTGGGATCCGGCCCTACGTGGGATGACGCCGCGCACTGATCCGTCGGCCGGTCCGCGCCGACTCCCGGTGGCGGAAATCGTCGCCCTGTCGCGCCCTGTCACGTTGTGCAGTCAGATCATTCTGGCGTCATTCGTGCCGGAATGATCTGTGTCGTCATTGGTCGAGCCGCGGGGAATGCCCGTCATGGGTTACCGTGATGATACGGCCTCGTGTCCCGGTAGTAATTCGTATATCAACTGAATGTTCGGTCCGACTTGCTTTTGCGGCATCGAGTCGGCGGTTGATCGCTCTGGGTGGCAGGGTCGGGGTATTGACCACGTAGAACCGCTGTCCGACCGGATGCGGCTGTCCTACGGAGGGCTATCGTGCGGCTGCGAGTAGTGGGTTAGCGGTTGGACTTCGAGGTGAATCTTTTTCGGGGTGGTTTCCTTTCCGTGATCGAGTGTTTCGGGTCAAGCGGATGCGGGGGAACTCGCATAGGTGCGGTGTCGCGTCGGATCGTGGCACCGCGTCCCCGGCGACAGGGGGACCCTTCACGATGAGCGCTCCACTTTTCACGGACCGACGGCGGTTTCTGTTTATTCTCGCAGGGGGAGGCGTCTTCGTTTTCACCGCGCTCGCGCTGCTTCCGGGGTCCGCGGGATACCACAGGCCAGGGACGTGGCTCGCGGTGGGGATCAGCGTGGCGAACCTGGCCGCGGCCCTGTTACTGAGGCGGATCCGACCGGCCGTGCACCGCATCCTGGTGTTCTCCTCGGTTCTCGCGGTCACGGCTGCGCTGGCCGACAGTGATCCTGGTCGCGCGTCCGATGTGTACCTCCTCTGGTATCCCTGGGTGGCGGGCTATGGAGCGATGGTCCCCCGGTTGCGTGTCGCGCTCGGCAACGCGGTGCTCATCTGCGCCGCGGTGATGATCGGGTTCATCGTCCAGGGTGATCTTGTTGGTGCGGCGCCGCTGATCGCAATGATCGTCTTTACGGTCGTGGCCGCTACCCTGGTGGTGTTCGGGTTCGCCCGCTGGAGCGAACTCCTGGTGGACCGGGACCCGCTGACGACACTTGCGAATCGGGCCGGGCTTGTCCGTTGCGCACAGCCGGTGGTCGCCTCGGCGCTCGCGGCCGGCCGGCAGTCGGTTCTCGTCCTGCTCGACATCAACCGCTTCCGCGAGGTCAACGACGCCCTGGGGCACCCCGCCGGAGACCGGCTGCTCCAGATCCTTGCCGAGCGGTTGCGCTGCGTCACCGTGAACTCCGCCTTCGCCGGCCGTCTCGGCAGCGACGAGTTCGCGGTCGTCATGTGCGGGGTCGACCTGCCCGACAGCCCCGATGCCGCGAACGACCAGATGCGCGCGATCGGCCGGACGGTGATCAACGAGCTTCGTGGTCCGTTCCGGATCGACGGGGTCGACGTCGAGGTCGAGGCAAGCGCCGGGGTCGCCGTCGCCCCGATGCACGGCACCAGCGTCGACGCGCTGCTGCCAGCCGCGGATGCGGCGCTGCACGCGGCCAAGCGCGACGGCGAACGGGTGGGCGTCTGGGACCCGGGCATGGCCGGGGTCCGGCCGTGGGAGCTGGCCCTGCACGCCCAGCTGCGCGCCGCGGTCGTAGATGGGGAGCTGG
Source organism: Candidatus Frankia meridionalis (assembly GCF_902812655.1). Taxonomy (GTDB): domain Bacteria; phylum Actinomycetota; class Actinomycetes; order Frankiales; family Frankiaceae; genus Protofrankia; species Protofrankia meridionalis. The sequence continues at coordinate 15,062 of NZ_CADDZT010000049.1, forward strand.
TGCTGCACTACCAGCCGCTGCTGTCCGCGCGGACCGGCCGGATCGCCGGGGTGGAGGCGCTTTTGCGCTGGGCGCACCCGACACGGGGACTGCTCGCTCCCGCAGCCTTCCTCCCGATGGCGGAACGATCCACGCTGATCATCGACGTGACCGAATGGGTGTTGGACGAGGCACTGCGGCAGTGCGCGGATTGGGCGTCCGCGGGGCATCACGTCCCGGTGTCGGTGAACCTGTCGGCCCGCATGCTCGTCCGTGGCGACCTGCCCACACTGGTGTCCGACACGCTGGCCAGGCACGGGCTGCCCGCCGACGTCCTTACTCTGGAGATTACCGAGAGTGCTCTGGTCACCCAGCCGACCCGGGCTGCCGCCATGCTGCGGGAACTGCGGACGCACGGGGTCAAGTTGTCGCTGGACGACTTCGGGACCGGATACAGCTCGATGGAGATCCTCAAGGCGCTCCCGTTCGACGAGGTGAAGATTGACAAGGGGTTCGTGTCCGACGCGCACGGGAGCCTGCCTGACGTCGCGATCGTGCGCTCGGTCCTGGATCTCGGGCATCGCCTCGGCCTGAGCGTCGTCGGAGAGGGCGTCGAGGACTCCCGAGCCCTGCGGATGCTGATGGAACTGGGCTGCGACATCCTGCAGGGCGAGGCGATCTCGCGTCCCCTGCCGCCGTCGCAGGAGCTGCTCGTCATGATCAGTTCCGGTGTGTCCGTCATGTTGTCGGATTCGGGTCGGCGTCGGCCAGCAGCACCTGGTCGATCTGCCACCCCTCGAAAAGGGCACCCGGACCGCGCCGGACCCGCGGCGCGTCCCTTTCCGCCACGGTCGGTCATGCCTGGACCTGCGGCGTCGATGCCGGCGGACGAACCGGCCCGGATCGCCGCGTTGCACCGTTACGAGATCGTCGACTCCGACGGCGAGGCTGCGTTCGATGAGATCGCCGCGCTCGCGGCCCGTCTGTGCGACACCCCCATCGGTTTCGTCACCTTCCTCGACACCGATCGTGAGTGGTTCAAGGCCCGATACGGCTCAACCCTCACCGAACTGCCGCGGGACAAAGCGGTCAGTCAGTACGCGCTTGCCGGGCCGATGGTGTTCGAGGTCCCGGACCTCGCCGCGGACCCACGGTTCATGCGTCTGTCCGTGATCGGGCCGAACACTTCGTTCCGCTTCTACGCCGGAGCCCCGATCGTCACTACCGACGACCAGGTGATCGGCCACGTCGTCGTGATCGACCGCATCCCGCGCACGCTCACCTCGGGCCAGAAGGAGTCGTTTGCCGCGCTGGGCAGGCAGGTCATGGAACTGCTGGAGGCCCGCCGGGCGAACCGGATGCTCGACCAGGTCACCAGCGCGCTGGACGTGCTCGATCAGCTCTGGTACCCCGACAACCTGGACTCGGCCGTGTCACTGGTCGCCGAGGTGTGTCGGGCGCTGCTGGACGCGGATGCGGTCAGCCTGCTGCTCGCGGACCTGCCGGGATCGACCGTGTTTCACGCGGCCGCGTCCGCGGTGAAGTCGGACCAGGAGCCAACGATCTCACCGAACATGCGTTTCACCGAGCAGGACGGTACCGCCATCGGAGCTGTCCTGCGTACCCGGGCTCCCGTGTTCTTCGCCGACGTCTCGGCCTCGCCGCTGTTCTCACCGGAGGCCGTGCGGCGGTTGCGCGTCGCATCCGCCCTGGTTGTGCCGATTCCCGGCGAGGGCGGTCTGATCGGCATCGTCGCGGCTCGTTGGGCGGCCGGACGGGAAAGGGCCGACAGGGCGGGGCTGCGAGCGGTCACACTGTTGGCCGGACAGGCCGGTCACACCCTTGCCCGGTTGCGTACGGCCCAGGTCAGGGTCCGGGATGCCGGTATCGATCCGACCACCGGCCTCACCAGCCGTGACCGGTTCCTGGCCATTCTGCAGGGCCTGCCGAGCGGAACCGTGGTGTGTCTGCTCGGTCTGCTCGGTCTGCCCGGCTGTGAACGGGAGGGAACCCGGATCCGTACCGAGGAGCGCATCCTCACCCGCTTCGCGAGCCAGCTGCGCTCCGTCGCCGGCCCCGGGGTGGAGGTTGCGCGCTGGTCGCAGGAGCGCTTCGTGGTGGCCTTTCCCGGCGGGAGTCACACCCGGGCCGATGAGATGGTCCGGCGGTTGCGGGCCGGCTGGGACGCGGAATCGATGCCGCCGTTCGCGGTCGGGGGTGCGGTGACCGGCGCCGACCAACCGGCCAGTGCTGCCCTGAGCGCCGCTGAGGAGGCGCTGCGCGATGCTCTGCATGTGATCGGTTCGCGGCCGCCGGCCCGAACGAGCGCCGGGTCGGTCGGTACCGACCCGGCGGACGCCGCTCGTGACGACCGCACCGGCGCCCGAGCCTGATCGCGGCCCGATCCCAGCCAGGCGCAGCTGGTCAGCGGGGGGTGTGGTGGTAACGGCGGTGCACCGCCGTTACCACCACGTCGGTGGCGAGGAACAGGATCGCGATCCACGAGACGGTCGCGACCCGTCCGAACTCCTTGACCCACTCCCCGTCGATCGGTATGTGGTGACGTACCTGGACCTGGATGACGTAGCCCGCGCTGACGGCCAGCAGGCCCACCGGGCCCATCCTGAGCAGGAACCGGCCATGTGGGACCGCCAGCGCGACGAGCGTGGCGACACCGACGGTGATGCTCGCGACCTCGTTCACGAGCGCGTACGCGGCAAGCGCCATGGCCCCCGCCACCGGCATCGCGACGATGATTGGAACGTGCGGGCCGCGGGGCGCGGGTCCGGAGAAACTCGGGAGATCGGCCGGCCGGACCGGGGCGGAACCTGACGACCGCCGGCGTCTGCGTGCGGTCACGATCAGCAGGGCGACGCTCGCCACCAGCGCGGTACCGGAGACGGCCAGGGCCCGCCACACCAGCCGCTGAGGGGCCCAGGTGAGGTCGACACGGAAGTCGGTGGCCCCGGGGGTGATCCGCCAGCCGTTGGCGTAGCCGTCCAGGAGCTGTGGTTTCCCGAAGTCCGTGCCGTTCGAGGTCGCCTTCCATCCGGCGGACAGGCTCTCCCCGAGCACCAGCCAGAACGGCTGGCCGGGGCGCGCGCCGGTGATCGTCAGGGCGAGCGAGGTGTCGCCACTGTGGGTGACTGCCACTGTGGGTGCTGGCGCGGCCGGTGCTGGCGCGGTGGCGGCAGGTGATCCGGCGGGCGTGTCCGTCGAGGTATCGGCCCGCATCGTCGCGATCGACCCGTCGGCGGTCACCGGCGACGGCCTGCCGCCGGGCTCCGAGGCGAGGATGAGCCTGTCCAGGTCGTACCCGGTTCCCATCCCGGCCGCGGTGCGCAGCACATGGTCGCCCGC
>NZ_CADDZT010000049.1:18648-44253 GCF_902812655.1 Candidatus Frankia meridionalis
GCGGGCGAGCGCGTCCGAGCTGGATCCGGTGATCCGGACGGATACCGGCCTGCCGTCGACCGTCACCAGGTCGTTGCGGCATTTGTCGGACACGGCTGCCGCGGGCCGCGGTGTGCGCAGGCCGGCGATGTCGACATCGGTCAGCCCCACCGGCATCGGGATCGGGTTCCCGCTGATCGGGTCACGAGTGGCCACGTCGCGGACACTGTCGATGACGAGACGGATGTTGCTGCCTCGAACCTTCGGGAAGCTGAGCGTGACCGTCCGGCTGTCGCCGGGCCGTCCGCTGTCGCTGACCGGCGGAACGGCGAGCGTGTCCACTCGCCTGCCGTCCACGACGAGGCCCAGCGTGGTCGGCACCGAGTGGCGCCCGTCGGCCGCCAACGACAGGGTCATGGTGGAGAAGCTCACCGGTTTCGGCGAGTTGACCTGGATCCAGGCATCCTGCTGGGCGCCGAAGCCGGGGCTCCACATCGTGGCCGGGTCCGCGTCGAAGGCACTCGCGCTGCCGTCCGCCAGGGCACCGGGCAGCCGTCCGGAGGACTCCGTGCTCACCCCACCCGACGGCCGGCCGGTCGAAGCACCGAGTACCAGGTCATTGGCGTTGGCAGCTACCCGGGCCGTCCCGGTCAGCGCGAAGGTCCGCGCGGTCGGCAGCGTGAACGTCCGTGCCACGGCCGGCTCCGTGTCGGACTTGAACGGCTCGGCCGGGTTGGCGCGGTCCCGCGTGATCTGAAGGATGAGCCGGTGGCCCAGGGATGCGCTGCCCGCCGCGGTGAGCAGGTCGGTGGGCATCCGCAGCAGCTCCTGCGCATGCGGTGAGGTGCCATCCGGCCGCACGATGTCGACCTCGGCGAAACCGACGCTGGACAGTCCCGCGTAGTTCGCGCGAACTCCGACATCGGTCTCGTCGATCGTGAGGTCCAGCCGGCTGAAGCTGCGCTGCGGAAAGGTCACGACCTGCCCGGACGCGACCCGCGACGCGGCGGTGAGGTCCACGGTCACTGGCGACCCGCCGTCGAAGCGCAGCGTCGCCTTCGTGATCCACCGGTTGTTCGACTCGCCCAGCGGCTGGACGAGCCGCACCCGGTCCGAGGTCACCGGACTGGCAAGGTCGATTTGCAGGCGCTGCCCGGCCGGGTCGGAGAACGCGCCGACCCGCCACATGGTGTCCAGGTTGCCGTCGACCGCGCCCATCGGGCCTTCCGGCGGACTGTAGGAGAACGCGTTGCCGTAGTCGGTCGCGCTGATCCCGGCGATCTCCGCGGGCTGGCCGGGGTCGTGCAACTGCGCGACGGTCTGCGCCGCCGTTGTCTCGTCCGGGAAGACCGGCAGCCGGTTGTCGTTCGGGTCGGGTGTGAGCGTGACCGTGTCCGGGCTTTCGACGTAGCCGTAGCCGTCACGGATCGAGCTCCAGCGTTCCGCCCGCAGCCGGTTGCTGTCAGTGACAAGAAGATCGGCGCCGTCGGCCAGAGCCTGGTTCAGAGCCGCGGGGTCGGCGGCCATCGACGCGGTGTAGAGGATGGGCCGGTCCGCCGCCACCGGGCCGGCGAGCAGCCCCGCGGCCGCGGCGTCCACCAGCCCCTCACCGTTTCCGCTGACCAGCAACGGCTCCTGCGGGGTCGCCGTCCGCACGATCGGCTTCGCGTCCTGGACCCCGAACACGGCGAGCGCCGGCGGTTCGACCGCGCCGACGGGGGTCCCCAGGGCCATCTCGTCGGCGAACGGGATCCGCGGCGTGTCGGCGACCGGCGGCCCGAAGCGGCGTGGCGGGTCCAGACCCGCGGGCACCGGGTCGGTGAACAGCTGCCAGGTGAGCGCGGGACGCGGAGTGCGGAAGCGCTCGTACTGCAGGTTGCTGCGCAGCACGATGTCGCCGACTCCCATCAGCCGGGCGATGTCGGCGAGCGAGCCGGTCTCGAACACCCCTTCCTGCAACCGGCGGTCCAGGGCACGCAGCAGATCGGCGGATGCGGCGGCGCTGAAGGGGATCAGTTCGCGGACCAGGTAGGGACGATCCGTCAGCCCGGGCATGACAGGATCGAGAGTGGTCCCCCACCGGTAGTGGGAGAAATCCGCGCCGGGAAGTTCCAGGACACGGGTGGCGGACCCGGCCGCGTCGAGAGCCGCGGCGACCTGCCGCTCGTAACCGGGGATCGTCTCGGGGCGGTCGAGCCCCCCCTGGACGAACTGGCCGCGCCACAGCGGGCTCAGGTTCGCCACGATCAGGACGACCACGACCATCCACGCCGTGCCGGGAGCCAGGCGGAGCAACCGCGCCCGGGCGCCGTCCCGGCCGGGGGAGCCGCCGGAGCGCGCACGCCGGCGTTCGCCTACCTCCGCAAGCCGGGCGGCCAGCCGTTCGCAGACCGCGGCGAGCCCACCGGCGAGCAGCACCGACAGGCCGAGTGCCACCAGCGGCACCGCGCGGGGCATGGACCGCAGCGCGAAGCCGGCCGTGGACGCCTGGGCGAACGCGCGGAACGCCGCGCCCAGCGGTGAGGGGCGGTCGTAGGGGTAGACGCCCACCGCCACGGCTGTGCCGACCAGCACCAGCAGGACGAAGTAGGTCTTGTACCCCCACCGGGAAAGCGCGGCCGCGGCCAGTGCGAGCAGCGGCACGGCGAAGCTGACCGCAACTACCCACATCGTCTGGGTGTAAGCGTGTGACGGGGAGATCCACGTCCCGAGCGCGTCCCCGCCGTAGAAGTACCAGTTGCCGAGGCCTCGCAGCACCTCGGACGCCTGAGAGGCGCTCGCGACGGTCTTGAGCGTCTCGCTGTAGGCGAGGATGTCCACACCGTAGCCGGCCTGGGTGACCAGGCCCGCGATCCACCAGGCCGAGCACAGCACGACCATGACCACGGTACGGATGATCATTCCAAGGGCCGGGATGAGTCGGACCTCGCGGGTACCCCACAGGGCGAAGGGCAGCCACAGCATCGGTGCCAGCAGTACGAAGATCAGGCTGGACGCGTTGCTGCTGCCGACCAGCGCGACGGTCAGCCCGAACGCGGCCGGCCAGCGCCAGCCGTCCGGCCACCATGCCGCCAGCCCGCCCCGGGCCTCACGCAGGCCACGGACGGTGATCCCGACCAGCCAGCCCAGGCCCGTGTAGGGCAGCAGGATCGCCGACATCCGGGCCTCGTACTCCAGGACGTACGGGGTCAGCATGTAGCCGGCGGCGGCGACGAAGGCGAATCGGTCCGGCCAGCGGAACGACCGCATCAGGAACAGCACGCCCGCGCCGGCCAGGAACAGCACCGAGCCGGTCCACAGCCGCTGGGCGACCCAGGTGGGCAGGCCGACGAGGTCGAGGAGCCGGAAGAAGGCTCCCTGCGGGAGCAGGAAGCCGATGTTTTGGTGGGTGACCACACCCATCCCGGCGTTTGGATCCCACATGATCCCCGCGTGGCTGATCAGCCGCCTGGGTTCGATGTAGAGATAGGCCTTGGTGTCGACGCCGACCCGTCCGGGAGCGGTGCACAGCAACGGGATGTAGGTGATCGCCGCCAGCAGCAGCGGAGGCCACGAGGGCACCCACCGACGACGGCGGCCCGGCGACCCGGTGTGGGTGGACGGCACGCCAGTCAACCGGCGGGCGATACCTCGCCGCGTGTGTTCCGATGGTGCGGTCAAGGTCAACGGTCTGGCCCCATCATCCTGGTTCGGCCCCCGGCCGCTGGTGCCGTGGGTGTGGAATGGAGTTGACGGCCCGCCCGCCCCACGGGTCTGCGAACAGCACCCGTGGGGTGCGTCCGGAGTATTTTAGTGATCTCCTCAGGGCCCGCTCCGGGCGGGTTCGGATGGCAGCGTGCGGTACCTCACGGCCGTAACGGTGGTCACGGCGGTGCAGGATCACCGGGTCGAGGGGACACGGCGGCCCGCTGGCCGTGGCCGTGGCCGTGGCCGTGCGGTGGGCCGCGCCGTGGACAGGACCAGCAGACCGGTACCGGCTGCCAGCGCGGCGTGCAACGCAAGTTCCACGTAGACGATGGTCATCGGACGGCCGTGTGCCCACAGCATGAGCGGGATGGCAAGCGCGGTGGCGGCCGCGAGGACCAGCAGGACACCGCGCGCGCCAACGGCCAGCAGATAGTGGGTGAAAAGGACGGTCACCCCGAGGCAGGCCATCGCCCCGGCCAACGGTGCGAGCGCCGCCGCGCAGGTGGTGAGACGCTGCCCGAAGGCGAGGGCGAGGCCTGCCCGCGGGGCGGTCAGCGCGATCCCGATGAGTCCGAGTGCCGGCACGGCGAGGATCGCCAGTGTCGCGCCCAGCTGCGCGAGTGCGTGCTGTCCGTGATGGCGGCGGGTCACGGTCTCCGGCAGCAGAAAACCTCCCAGGACCACCGCGGCGAAGACCAGCGCCTTGCAGGCCACGGACACCGCCGCGTACGAACCGGCATCCGGGGATCGGTGTGCGCCGATCACGAGCACGTCGACGTTCTGCAGGACGCCCAGCAGCACCAGTGCGGTGAGCGCTGCCCCGAACTCGACGGCGAGCCGGTTCGGTGGCGTCCCCGGGCACCGCGGGCCGCCGGACTGCGCGTCGTGTGTCTGCCCCGAGACCGCCGAGCCCGAGACCGCCGAGCCCGAGACCGCCGAGCCCGAGACCGCCGAGCCCGAGACCGCCGAGCCCGGGGACGCCGGGTGGAGCAGCGGGCCGGGGTCGGTCCGGTGGCGACCGGTGGCCTGGGCAAGGACCCGACGTGCGTGCCCGAGCCCGATGAGCACCCCGAGCAGGATCGCCAGTGCGACGCCGGCCTCGCCGAAACCCGCCAGGACCAGCAGGACCGCCAGGACGCTTCGGGACAGACCCTCGATCAGGAGGTTGGCCGCGAGCCCGGGGTAGCGGCAGGCGGACTGCAGCAGGCCGCGGTCGATGCACAGCAGACACCAGGCGGCGCCCGCTGTCAGCATCTCCGCGACGCCACCGGGCCCGGGCAGGGACAGCGCGGCGGCGATGACGTCGCGCAGGAGCAGGCCGACAATCCCGGTCAGGGCCACCAGTGCGATGCCGATCCGGCGTACCCGCGTGACCCACTGGTCGATCACCGCGGCCCGGCCGGCCTGCTGCCAGGCCGTCACCTTGCGGACGACTCCGACAAGCAGGGCGCTGCCCGGCATCGAGGCCACGAAGAACAGCGCGAGCAACTGGGCCAGCGCGCCGTAGGACCGACTGTCCAGATGCCGGGCGAGGACCAGCGTGACGAGCAGGTTCGCCGTGTTGGCGACGATGCCGGCGACCGCGAGCGGGGAGGCTGTGCGCACGGCGCCTCGGACGGCCCGGTCGGCCCGGTCGGCTGGGTCGGCCGGGCCGGCCGCGGCGCCGAGCTGTCCGGCTCCGGCGGTCGGCCTGTAGCCGCGACCGGGCGCCGGATGAGTGGGTGCGATAGCCGGGACGGCGTCGATCGTCCCCGAACGCCTGGCCGTCCTGTCGTCTTCCCGTACCACGAAGGTGACATACCCATTACTACATGTAACAAGCGCGATCGGGAAGTTCGCGGCCCGAGTACGGCCCGGGTACGGCCGCGCCGGTGGCGTCAGCCGGACCGGGCGGGTTTCTCGGTGACGAAGATCGAGGTTGACGGGAAGAGCCTGCCCCGCACCGGTCCCCACTGACCCCACACCCGGTCGTGGCCGGCCGGCCATTCCGGTTCGATCAGGTCCAGTACGCGCAGCCCGGCGGCGACCAGCTCCCGGACGCGGTCACCGACCGTCCGGTGGGTCTCGGTGTAGGTCGCCCGCCCGAACCGGTCACGTTCCACATAGGCCCGCCGGTCGAAGTAGCTGCGCACGACCGTGAGTCCGTCCGTTCCCGGGCTGTCGGGAAAGGACCAGATCATCGGATGTGTGGTGGAGAACACCCAGCGTCCGCCGGGCCGCAGCACCCGGGCGACCTCGCGCATGACAACGGCACTGTCCGCGACGAACGGGATCGCGCCGAAGGCCGAGCACGCCACGTCCACGCTCGCGTCGGTCAGCGGCAGCCGGGCCGCGTCCGCCTGGACCAGGGAAACCTCCACGCCGGTGGCGGCGGACAGGGACCGTGCATGCCGCAACTGACCCGCGGACAGGTCCAGTGCCACCACTTCCGCGCCGTGGGTGACCAGCCAGCGTGCGCACTGCGCGCCCCCGCAGCCGATCTCCAGCACGGTGCGACCGCGGATCTCGCCGAGCAGGTGGGTGTCGGCCTCCCGCAGCCCCTCCGGGCACCACAGGAAGTCGGCGTCGCCGAGGAACTCGCCGTGTTCGGCCTGGTAGTCGTCGGCGGTGGCATCCCAGTAGCCACGGTTGGCCCGGCGGGCGGTGTCATGGTCGACCTCGCTGTACCCGAACTCCGCCGGATGGTAGCGACCCGCCGGGTACTGCGGCGCGGCCGGTCGGGGTACGGCTGGTCGGGACGTCGCCGGTGGCGCCGGTCGGGGTGCCACCGGTCCGCCCGATTCTGATCCGTTCACGGCATCGATCCTCGCAGTAGTTTGTGATCTTCGGTCGGGGGGTGGTTCGTTCATGGGGCGTGCGGTACCCGTGGGACGGGGCGAGGTGGCGGTGTTCGACGAGATTCACCTCGATCTGGGGCGAGGTCGACCCGCGATGGCGTTGACCACCCTGGACACCCGTCCCTAGACTGGGGTCTGGCACGAGAGTCTGTGGATCTCAGACCTAGCAGATCCGCTCGAGCGTCGTTCGCGGTACTGACAGTGTTCGTTTTGCACGGTCCCTGTCCCTCCGTCCCGGCGGTTCGATCCGGCCCTCGTGTATACGACGAACCCCGCAGCCGGAGCCGACCCCTTGACGAGCACCACCGACGTACGACCCGTGGAGACCGTGACCACACCGCCTACCCCGACCACCCCACAGGTCGCGGTCAACGACATCGGCTCGGCTGAGGATTTCCTCGCCGCCGTCGATAAAACGATCAAATTCTTTAACGACGGTGACATCGTCGACGGAACCATCGTCAAGGTGGACCGCGACGAGGTGCTCCTCGACATCGGCTACAAGACCGAAGGTGTGATCCCCTCGCGGGAGCTTTCGATCAAGCACGATGTCGACCCGCACGAGGTCGTGACAGTCGGCGATCATGTCGAGGCTCTTGTTCTCCAGAAGGAGGACAAGGAGGGCCGGTTGATCCTGTCCAAGAAGCGTGCGCAGTACGAGCGCGCCTGGGGCACGATCGAGAAGCTCAAGGAGGAGGACGGCGTCGTCAACGGCACCGTCATCGAGGTCGTCAAGGGCGGCCTCATCCTCGACATCGGGCTGCGCGGCTTCCTGCCCGCGTCCCTGGTGGAGATGCGGCGTGTCCGCGACCTGCAGCCCTACGTGGGCCGCGAGCTCGAAGCCAAGATCATCGAGCTGGACAAGAACCGGAACAACGTGGTTCTGTCCCGTCGCGCATGGCTGGAGCAGACACAGAGCGAGGTCCGCTCGGAGTTCCTTGCCCAGCTCGCCAAGGGCCAGATCCGCAAGGGCGTGGTCAGCTCCATCGTCAACTTCGGTGCGTTCGTCGACCTCGGTGGTGTCGACGGTCTCGTGCACGTCTCCGAACTTTCCTGGAAGCACATCGACCACCCGTCCGAGGTCGTCGAGGTCGGCCAGGAGGTCACGGTCGAGGTTCTCGACGTCGACCTCGAGCGCGAGCGGGTATCGCTGTCGCTCAAGGCCACCCAGGAAGACCCGTGGCGTCAGTTCGCCCGTACCCACGCGATCGGGCAGGTCGTCCCCGGCCGGGTCACCAAGCTCGTGCCGTTCGGCGCGTTCGTCCGGGTGGACGAGGGCATCGAGGGCCTGGTGCACATCTCCGAACTTGCCGAGCGGCATGTGGAGATCCCCGAGCAGGTCGTCAACGTCGGCGACGAGATCCTCGTCAAGGTCATCGACATCGACCTGGAACGGCGGCGGATCAGCCTCTCCCTCAAGCAGGCCAACGACTCCAGCGCATTGGTCGCCGAAGGCGAGTCGTTCGACCCGTCCCAGTACGGGATGGAGGCCAAGTACGACGAGGCGGGCAACTACGTCTACCCCGAGGGTTTCGACCCGGAGACGGGCGAGTGGCTGCCGGGCTTCGAGGAGCAGCAGACCGAGTGGGAGCGGCAGTACGCCGAGGCCCAGCAGCGGTACGAGGCACACCAGGCGCAGATCCGGGCCGCCCAGGAGGCCGAGGCCGCCGCGGCCGCCCCGTCGTCCTACACCTCCGCCGAGCCGGACCAGCCCGCCTCCGCGATCGACGAGGATGCGCTGCGTCGTCTTCGGGAGCAGTTCGGCCGGGAGTAGCCCGGCCGGAACGCGCGAGCCGGTAGTACGTGAGAACAGCAGTACGTGAGAACGGGGCCTGTGGGAGATTCCCGCAGGCCCCGTTCGCGTCCGGTGACGAAAAAGTCCGATGGCGGAAAACCATTCGAAAAACCCAGACGAATCGGGCACTCTTCTCCTCGTGGGGATCCCGGGCGTCCACTCCCCGGGTATCGGATGACGAAGAGGAGCGATCGGGTCATGGCTGCCGTTGCGGAACTCGGGGGTGCGCGGGCTCCTATCTGGATGTGGACGCATCCGCAGGAGGTGGACAGCGGCGCGCTCGACCAGCTGCGCACCATCGCGGACCTCCCCTACATCCACCACCATGTTGCGGTCATGCCCGACGTCCACCTGGGCAAGGGCGCGACCGTCGGCTCGGTCGTGGCCATGCGGGACGCGGTGTCACCGGCGGCCGTCGGCGTCGACATCGGCTGCGGGATGGCCGCCGTCCGTACGAACCTCACCGCCAGTGATCTTCCTGACGACCTCGGTGCGGTGCGCGCGGCGGTCGAGGCCGCGATCCCGGTCGGGCATCTCGGCCATCCGACGGTCTCGGCCCGGGTGCGCTCCCACCGGGATCTCTGGGACGGCTTCGCCGACCTGCACCCGTTGGTCTCGGGGCGGCTGGACCGGGCCATGGCGCAACTGGGAACCCTCGGCTCGGGCAACCACTTCCTGGAACTGTGCCTCGACACCGACGATCAGGTGTGGCTGATGCTGCACTCGGGGTCCCGCAACATCGGCAAGGAGCTGGCAGAGGTTCATATCGGGATCGCGAAACGCCTGGCGCACAACGCCGACCTGCGTGACCGGGACCTGGCGGTGTTCCTCGCGGGCACGGACGAGATGCGAGCGTACCGGCATGACCTGGTCTGGGCACAGCGGTACGCGAAGCTGAACCGGGTGAGGATGCTCGATCTGTACCGGGATGTGCTGCAGGGTTTTTTCCCGGGGCTGCGGGCGCCGGTCGCGCCGCAGACGGGCCCACATGCGGGGGAACGCGCGTTCGCCGAGGTGAACTGCCACCACAACTACGTGTCCGAGGAACATCACTACGACGCGGACGTGCTGGTGACCCGTAAGGGCGCGATCTCGGCACGGGCGGGGGAGTACGGCATCATCCCGGGTTCGATGGGCACCCGGTCGTACATCGTTCGCGGGTTGGGGAATCCGGAGTCGTTCCACTCGGCGTCGCACGGGGCGGGTCGGCGGATGAGCCGGTCGAAGGCGAAGAAGACGTTCACCACTGAGGACCTGGCCGCGGCGACCGCCGGGGTGGAGTGCCGAAAGGATGCTGGTGTGATTGACGAGATCCCGGCGGCTTACAAGGACATCGAGCAGGTCATCGCCTACCAGCGGGATCTGGTCGAGGTCGCGGTGGAACTGCGCGCCGTCCTCTGTGTGAAGGGCTGATGGGATATCCCGCTGGCTGTAGGTGGAAACCGCTGCTGTGCTGACGGTTTCCACCTACAGCAGTGGACGCCGCGGCGGGTCAGGCACCGGAGAGGGACGGTGCGAGGCCGAGCATCGCCCAGCCGACATCGGTGTCCCCCGCCAGCCGGACATTGACATCCTGCGCCCGCGTGCGGTCGGCCACCAGCAGGCAGAAGTCGACGATGTCCGCGGACAGCCGCGCGCTGACGGCAGGATCATCCCCGGTACCGGGAATGGTCCGCGCAACTTCCGGGGTGACGTGCCAACGACCTCCACCGGCGCCGGACAGCGTCACCAGGACGGTCACATCTGTTGACGTGGGCGGCAGTGCCGCCCGTAGCAGCGGGTTGAGCATGCGGATCGCCGAGTCGGCCATCCGGTGCAGGTGGTCCGCGGGAGGCAGCGGCATGGCCAGACCGACCCGTTCGGCGATGTCACGTCCGTGGATCCAGGTCTCGAAGGCCCGTGCCGTCAGATAGTCGTACAGGCGGGCGGTGCGCTTGTCGGCCGTAGCCGGTGGCGCTGCGCCGGACCGTGCGGCCTGCCCGAGACGCTCGGCGATACGGCTCGCTGCGTCATGCCAGGCCCGCCAGGTGCGTTCTGCCGACCAGTCGTGCTGGTAGGCGTGGACGGCCGCGGTCCGCTCGTCGAGGTCGGTGCTGCGGACGGGCGGGTCCACGGGAAGGCCGATCCCGGCCGCGACCAGCCCGTCGGTTGCGGCCAGGTGCGCGACCAGCTCCCGGGGGTTCCACCCGTTGACGACGGGCAGTGCCCAGTCGTCCGCGGTGAGCTCGGCCAGCAGGCGGTCGATGGCGGCGACTTGGGTGACGTACACGTCCGCGATTTCGGATACAGGGGGCATGGCGGGACGGCGTGCCAGCGCCGCGGCCATGACCGCTTCCATGCGGGCAGCCCCGGTCAGCTCGGCTCCTCGGGCCGGATCGTCCGGGAACGCGGCGGTGGCCGGCGGTGCACCGGCCAGTCCGACCAGGCCGAGACCGAGCGTCTCGGCGGTCGCGGAGCACTGCACGCACCGGCCGAGATGCGTTTCGACGATGATCGTCTCGTCGGGGTCGACGGCTCCGAGGAGGTATGCGCCGAGGATGTCGTCGACGTGCTGCCCGTACCGGGCCTCGGACCGGGCCTCGGACAGGTGTACGGACGGGTGCGGGTGGGCAAGGTCGCCGGGACCGGCACCTGCCTTCCGCACGCTCATCCGTGAACCCCTTCGCGGTCCAGCTGGTCGGCCAGCCTCCGTAGTGCCGTCCGGATCCGGGTTTTCGCCGTACCTTCCGGAATTGTCAGACGTGTCGCTACCTCACGGTAGGTACATCCATCAAAAAAAGCGAGTTCCACTACTTCCCGTAACGGATGGGGCAGATCCACCACGCCGCGGCGCACCATTGCCGCGGTGGCCTCTCTCACCACGACCGTTTCGGCCGCCGGGTGGTCGGGCGCGTCCGCGAGTTTACGGGCGACCGCCTCGCTCGGCCGGCGCGCGCGTTCCCGCCGGACCCAGTCGATGGCCCGCCGCCGGGCGAGGACGACCAGATAGGCTCGCAGGCTGCCACGGTCGGGGTCGAACCGAAGCGGGTGCTCCCACAGGTGAACCAGGACGTCCTGTACCACCTCGTCGGCGGCGTCGCGGTCCGCGGTGACCCTTACGGCCACGGCCGTAAGGTAGCGGGCATAACGGGTGTGGATCTCGGCCAACGCTGTGGCGTCGCCGGCGGCCAGCCGGCCGTGTAACTCACGTAGGTGGTCATCTTGAAGATCATCTTTATGCTGTGGAGGCCTGCGTATGGAGGGGGCGTCCACGGGCGGATCGTCCGCGCCGCGGGGTGCGGCCGCGGAAAGCACGGGCCGAAGTGTCCCATGACCACGCTGAGAGGTCCACGACTACCCGTCCGGATACCTGACCGCCCATCCCGACACCCGTCCGGACCGTTGGTGGCTCGGGAGCGGGCCTGCTCCCAGGCGGCACATGGTGGTCCGGGACCCGGTGGGCGGTCACGGTTCGAGTCGGAACGGCGGGTAGGCGTCGGTGGACGGGTAGTCGTCCCGCAGAACCAGCAGGTATGCAACCACCCGGTTCTCGAAACGAAGTAGGTTGAGGTTCCATCTGGAGAAAACCGTTACCCGGTTCCGGACCTCCGCCGGGTAGTCCACGGTGAACTGAACCGGGTATTCGCTTGGGCCCGCCGCCACGGTGGCGACCGCCTGAACTCACCCGGTGGGGGTGACGAGTACGACCCCTGTTTCCTGCATCGTTGGGTACGGCGGCACGACATCGCGGCTGACACAGCCCTGTACAGACCGGCGCAGGTCGGGCAACCGGAACGGAAAAGTGGCCCGGCCAAGGAGGTCATCATGGAGACCGGCTATCCGCTTCTCAGCGTTTTCTGGACCATGTTGTGGATTTTCCTGTTCGTCGTGTGGTTCTACCTTCTGTTCATCGTGATATCCGATGTTTTTACGAGTCATGATTTGTCCGGTTGGGTCAAGGCCGCATGGATCGTCTTTGTCATCGTGCTACCGTTGCTCGGTATTCTCGCATACCTGATCGTCCGTGGTGGCAGCATGCATGAACGGCTCGAGCAGCGGGCGGCAAGCCAGGACCGGGCGTTCCGCGACTACGTGCGCACGACCGCCGGGACGCCGAACACCGCGGAGGAGATCACCAGACTCGCCGAACTGCGGGAGCGTGGCACGATCTCCGATGAGGAGTTTCAGCGGCAGAAGGCAAAGGTTCTCGCCTGATTCTCCGTTGATGTGTCCGGCACCTGATGTGTCGTGGCGCCTGACATGCGGTGGCGCCGCCGGTAATCACTGGGGGGCTGGTGGGCAGGTGGAATGCGCTGGTCGTCCTCGGCGCCGCGCAGTTCCTCATGGTGCTGGACGCCTCGGTGATGAACGTCTCGATCACGCAGCTGGTCGAGGACTTCGACACCGAGGTGACCGCGATCCAGGCGGTCATCACCCTTTACTCCCTGGTGATGGCCGCCTTCACGATCACTGGCGGTAAGCTCGGTGACCTGTGGGGCAGACGGCGTGCGTTCACCGTCGGCATCATCGTCTACGGGGTCGGATCGTTGATCACCGCTACCGCGCCCACCCTCGGCGTGCTGACACTGGGCTGGTCGGTCATCGAGGGGCTGGGCGCCGCACTGGTGCTGCCGGCGTTGGTGGCGCTGGTGGGCGGCAACTACTCCGGGCGGGATCGGGCGGTGGCCTTTGCGGTCATCGGCGGCCTGGCCGGTGCCGGCATCGCCGTCGGCCCGCTGCTCGGCGGCTGGGCGACCACCGCGCTGAGCTGGCGGGTGGTGTTCGCCGGCGAGGCCGTCGTGGTCGCGGCGATCGTGGCCACCGTCCGGTGGGTCCGGGACACCACGCCGGTCAGCGGCGGTGGGTTCGCGACTTTCGACACCGTCGGCGCGGTGCTGTCGGCGCTCGGGTTGGCGCTGGTCGTCCTCGGGATCCTGCAGAGCAGTTCGTGGGGGTGGCTGCGGCCGAAGAACTCACCGGTGGAGCCGCTCGGGTTCGCCCTCACCCCGTTCGTGGTCGGGGCCGGGTTCGCCGTCCTGGTGATGTTCCATTCCTGGGAGCGGCACCGCGAGGAGACCGGCCGGGACCCGCTGGTGCGGTTCACGCTGCTCGAAGTCCGACCGCTGCGGTCGGGATTGTCCGTGCTGGCCGTCCAGAACGTCATCCTGCTCGGAGTGTTCTTCATCATCCCGCTCTACCTGCAGATCGTGCAGGGGTTCGACGCGCTCCAGACCGGGCTGCGGTTGCTGCCGGTGTCCGCAACGATGCTCCTTTCCGCCATGAGTGGGCCGCTGCTCGGTCGGTTCACCGGCCCCCGCCGGATCGTACGGATGGGTCTGCTGGTGCTGATGGGCGCGTCGCTGTTCCTCGTCGGCACGGTCGAACCGCACATCGACGATGTGCGGTTCGCCGTGGCGATGGCCGTGCTCGGAATCGGGATGGGACTGTTGGCCTCCCAACTGGGCAACGTCGTCCAGTCCGCGGTCGGCGAGTCGTCCCGCAGTCAGGTCGGCGGCCTGCAGTACACCGCGCAGAACTTCGGTTCAGCCGTGGGTACCGCGCTGATGGGCGCGATTGTGATCAGTGGCCTGGCCGCGGCCCTCACGACCCGGATCGCCGACGACCCGCGGATCTCCGAGCAGGTCCGGGCGCAGGCCGGGGTGGCCCTCGAGTCCGGGGTGAGCTTCGTGTCCACGGACGAGGTCCGGGCGGCGCTGGCGAACACGACGATTCCCCCGGCCGAGGCGGACGCGCTCGTGGCCGGCTACGCCGACGCGCAGCTCGCCGGCCTCAAAGCGGCCCTGCTCGCGGCAGCGGGGATGGCGCTGGTCGGTCTGGCCTTCACCCACGCCCTGCCGACTGTTCCGATCACGGCACGGGAGTCTGAGGCGTCGCGCGAGCCGGCGCTCTCATCCGGAGCCGTCCCGGAATAGGCGCCGTCCCCACCCTGCCACCGAGCCACGGCCCCTCACCCGACTGTCATCACCCACCGTCACCACCCGAGGTGGTGATCACCTGCTGGCCGACCGCCGTCCAGATTTACGGACAGTCACCAGATCTCGGCCGGCCCAGGTTCACCCCGTCGCCGACCGCTACCCACCCCACCGCGCCCCCGCCACCATCCTGACGGCACGGAAAAGGCCCATTGACCTGCGGAAACGACTTTGCGGGTCACCCTGCACGCCCATGCGCACGACATCAATCTGAACCCGAAACCCAAACCAGCGTGTTAATAATCTGCAAGCCCTAAACGGCATTGCCTCCACACCCAGCGGTACAGCCATCCGATCCAACACCTGGCCCAGCTCTGCCGTGTCCCCACCGGAGCCGCTCACCCGGGGGGTCGTCCCAGCGGTGACGATCTGGCAACATACCCGCCAAGGTAGTGACTTACATCACAAGACTTAGCGGGCCGCCTGCGTATCTCAGGCTCGCTACGGCACTCTCCGTACCTGGAGGATCGCTCGTCGGCCGACTTTGCGGTCTCGCTAAATGGGCTGGTCAGTCGTGCTCAACCACCCAACAGCGAACCTACCGGAGTGCCACCTGCATCGATCGCTTTCCTTGCTCTCTGTATATATTCCCGACGGCTGGGCCATTACTCCCGATGCTGCACGGCCCGCAATTCTCGATAACCGGCAGGGAATCGGCTGTACAGGCCAGCTCGGTCATGCTAAGTTACCGATAGTAACCTGACCTTCAGCGCTCGGGTTTTCCGCACGCCACTCTAGATTGTCAACGACTTGAGTTCGCTTGCTGTTCGATTCCATTGGAGGCTTGAGTTAGCGAGTACGCCGAGCGCGTCAACGTGGCAGTACGGTTGTTGGAGGGCGGCGTCCCGGTCGTGGACGCCGTTCCTGTTCGCGCACGGACACACTCTGGGGGTGGGAATGGGAAAAATTCGCCAGGAAGGGCTGTCCGGTGAGTGTTTGGGTCGACCACAAACTGTGCCAGGGGTCTGAACTGTGCATCGAGCTTGCCGGTTCCGTGTTTGCCACGGACGAGGAGTACGTCTCGTACGTTAAGCTGGCACAGAAGGACCAGCCGGCCGATTGTGAGGCGCGGACGGTCGAGGTCACGGACGAGCAGGCGGAGAGCGTACGGCAGGCGGCGTTCGAGTGCCCGTCGAAGTGCATCAACATCATCTGAGCCGGTAGATCCGAGATCTGATGGAGACGCGCGGGCGAGGCCTTGTCGTACGCTTAGGGGCGATTGTCGATGTCTGCTGCAAGTTTGAACGTATCCGTGTTAACGTCGCTGGACGCGGTGGACGACGTCGTTTACCAGCGTGAGGACGTCTTCGAATTGGCGGGCCGCGAACTGGCGGACCTTCAATACTCCTTGCTGCGTGACGCGGTGCTGCACCACTGGGATGCCTGCGACGCATACCGCCGGTATGCTGCTGTCGACGGCTGGTCGCCCGCCATGCTGGACGGACCGGACGCCGTCATCTCGATACCCTTGCTGCCTGCCACGGTCTTCAAACGGCGCGACGTGCTTAGCTGTGACCGGTCCGACGTGGTCAAGATCTGTACCAGTAGCGGCACACAGGGCTCCCGGAGCCGGATATTCCGCGACGACACAAGCCTGGAACGCTTTCTTGGGAGCATCGACCAGGGCGCCGATCTCTCGCTGCCCAACCGGGCCGCCCCGCGCCGGCTTCTTGTGCTCGGGCCCGACACGGACGAGGCCTCGGACCTCTGGTTCTCCTATGGGGTCCGGTTTCGGCGCGGTATCCAGATGCGGACGGCGTGGGGGGCGTCACCGACGCGGTCGGCACGCCTAGCCTGTGACCATGCAGAGCCATCCCTTTACGCTCGTGGACGACTCCCGGCCCCAGAACACGGCATGGCGCAACATGTCCTGGCCACCGGACCCGGAGTCGTGCCTCCAGGGACCGATGGTCGAACTCAGGCCACTGATCGTCGACCACGACACCGATGAGCTGTACGCGGCCCTGGACCACGATGCCGTCTGGCAGCACTTGCCCGGCCGCGCGACCGGGCCTGTCCGCGTACGCCGACATGTGGCGGCAGCGTCAGCTGGAAGGCCGGGTGCCGTGGATGGTGAGGCTGCGCGCCCCAGTGGCCGGACGGGAGGCCGGCGCCGTGGTGGGCACGTCGTCGTACCTCAACGCCTCGGTACCGGATAGCCGGCTCGAGATCGGCGCGACCGCCTTCACTCCCGCCGTGTGGGGAAGCGGCGTCAACACCGACGCGAAGCTCCAGTTGCTTGCTTACGCCTTCGATGAAATCGGCGCCGGCCAGGTGCAGTTCGTGACCGACGTTCGCAACAGGCGCTCCCAGCTGGCCATCGCCCGGCTCAGTGCCCGCTACGAGGGCACGCTTCGGCGCTACCAGAAAAGGACGGACGGCACGGTGCGGGACAGCGTGCTGTTCTCGGTGATTGCTGAGGAGTGGCCCGTGGTGCGCGAAGGGTTGCTGGAGCGGCTTCGTAGCGCCCCGATGGCATCCGTAGCGCGTGCCGGTGAAACGACGAACGCGTCGAAGTAGGCAAACGTCACACCTCAAAGGCCGGTTCAAGGCCTGCTTTTCCCGACTGACAGGCGTCGGATAATCACCCTGACCTGATCGAAGGAGCCGGACGATGAGCAACCGATATAACTGGGACGGTTCCCACGCAGGCCTCATCAGTCTGAAGCGAGCCATAGATCCCATACGCGCCCGGGTGGTCGCCCATCGCGTCTACGCAGAGCTGAACAGCCTGGAGCGGGTGCGCTCGTTTCTCGGAAACCACGCCTTCGCCGTGTGGGATTTCATGTCACTACTCAAGACGCTTCAACGGAATCTGACATGTGTCGAGGTGCCGTGGATTCCGGGTGGTCCGATGGCAAGCCGTCGGTTGATCAACGAGATCGTGTTGGTGGAGGAGAGCGACGAGTTGGCAGAGGGGTACATTAGCCACTTCGAGCTCTATCTGGACGCGATGACGATGGCGGGCGCGGATACCAAGCCGGTGGAGGTATTCCTGGAACAGCTGCGGGCGGGTACCCTGGTACCGAAGGCCTTGACGGTGGCGGAAGTGCCGCAGGCCGCTGCTGATTTCGTGGCGACGACGTGGCAGATCATCGAGTCCGCTCCGGTGCACTGCCAAGCGGCGGCGTTCGCGTTCGGGCGGGAGGACCTGATTCCGGAGATGTTCGAGCAGGTCATCAGGATCGAGTGCGCCGTCGGCACCTTGGACCTCTTCAAGAACTACCTTGTGCGGCACATCGAGGTGGACGGCGAGCAGCACACCCCTATGGCGACGCAGATGCTGATAGACCTGTGCGGCAACGATCAGGCGAAGTGGGATGAGGCCGCTGAGACCGTGCGCACAGCCCTTGAGGCACGGCTGGCTTTGTGGGACGGGATAGTGGCGACGTTCTAGTACTACAGCCACAGTGAGCTTTGACGCGCGGTCGGTCGACCCCGGTGGCTACAATCCGCAACCCCAGCCACCCCGCAGCCCATAGCCGGGTAACTACGACATCCGGCCTACTGCGAAGAGCCCCGGACCTCGCCCCAGCCCACCACCACCTCTACGGTGCGATGTCGGGCGGCGCCCGTCGACCAGGCCGCCGCGGGAGCTCGCAGCCGTAGTGCCCAACGGTGACTGGGCGGTCTGTCGGACTTACCCCGGCGCCGACTGGGCGCAGCCGGGCCTCAGAGCGCGGCAATACGCTAAGCAAAAAGGCGCCCGGACCTGCAAGATTAGCGGAATCTCCGACGGTGGGGCATACTGACGGTGAAGCTCCGCATACGAATCAATTGACTTAGATCTTGGATACAGGGTACCCACAGAGCCTAACCAGACACGATCTAGCTGGGGGACAAAATTGGCGACGCATGCGCGGTTAGCCGGTCCTGGCACGGCAGATCGTCGTGGATTGATGGAGCCTGGGTTGCCTGATAAGCTACCGTTGAACCTGACCCCCGGGAGCTAAAAACGTGCTGGCAAACCTCGGGTACTTTCTTCACCGCCGCCGGAATCTGGTCGGTGCCATCTCCCTGGGCTTCGTGATCCTGGCTGGAGCATGGGGCGGTAACGTGCAGAGCAAGATGAGCATCGCACGTGACTCCTTCGACGCCCCCCACGCCGAAAGTGTGGTCGCGCAAAAGGAACTGCAGCGGGTCGGCGGAGCGAGCCCGGAGCCTGACTTCGTGGCGCTGGTGCGCAACCCGCGGGGGATCGCCAGTTCGGACGGAAACGCGCAGGTCAAGCGTGTCGTCGATGTCATCGCCTCGCAGAGTGCGGTAGCCCGGTTAGCCGCCCCTTTCGGGACGCCTAACTCGCTGCGCACCCCTGTCTCCGCCGATGGCCATGTGACCTATGTGGCCGCCTTTTTCAGACCAATCGACGATACCACCGCCCAGACTGACGCTAAGCAGATCAAGAAGTCGCTGGCCGCCATTCAGGGCGTCGAGGCCGGTGGTCCGTTGCTGGTGTACTCGCAGCTAAATGACCAGGTCAAGCACGATGCGACGCTGTCGGAGCTGGTCGCCTTCCCCGTGCTGTTCATTCTCAGCTTCATCTTCTTTCGCGGAATGGTTGCGGCCGCAATGCCCCTGGTCATCGCCGCGGTCTCGGTCGTGGGCACCTTCGCGGTGCTGCGCACGGTCGTGGAGTTCACGAGCCTGTCCGTATTTGCGGTCAACCTCGTTACCGCGCTCGGACTGGGACTGGCGATCGACTACTCGCTGTTCATCGTCAACCGTTACCGGGAGGAGTTAGCGGCCGGGGGGCCGCCCGACTCGGTCCTGGCTCGCACGTTGGCCAGCGCTGGCCGGACGGTCGCATTCTCCTCCCTGACCGTGACGCTGGCGTTCCTCGCCCTGCTGGTCTTCCCCCAACAGAGCATCCGCTCGATGGGCGTCGGGGGGCTTGCCGTGGCGGCAATCTCGGGCATCGCCTCGCTCATCGTCTTGCCGGCGTTGCTTGCCAAGCTCGGCGAGCGGGTCAACTCCTTCGCGCCGGCGCAACTGCAGCGCGCCGCACGCCGCAGCGCACAGCCGGACGAGAGCGGTCCGTGGTACCGCCTGGCCTCATTCGTGATGCGTCGGGCGGCGGCGGTTGCCGTGGCCACGGCACTGCTTCTGATCGCGATCGGTCTTCCTGCGCTCGGGGCGAAGTTCGGACGACCCGACGCGACGGTCCTGCCCGCTGGTGCCAGTGCTCGCCAGGTCTCCGAGCAGATCAACACAGCTTTCGGAGCCAATGCCTCCGCTCCGATCGTCGTCGCCGTGCATGCGCCTCCAGACGCTTCAGCGCAAGTTCTCTCACTCGCTGGATCGGTCCGCGGGCTCCCTGGCGTCGTGGCGGTGCAACCGCCCCAGCAGGTCGGCCCGGGGCTCTGGCAGCTCAACGTGACCAGTCGCGGGGACGCCGTGTCGAGCAGCGCCCAGACTGCTGTTCGGAGCCTGCGTTCGATATCGGTCCCGCCCCTGCAGCTGAAGGTGAGCGGCGAGCCGGCCCGCTACGTCGACCAGCAGACCTCGATCGGCCACAAGCTACCGGCGGCGCTGACCCTGCTCGTCGTCACGTCGTTGGTGGCGCTGCTGTTCATGACCGGCTCGGTGGTGCTGCCTATCAAGGCGCTGGTGATGAATCTACTCACGCTGAGCGCAATGTTCGGGGTGCTGGTTCTGGTCTTTCAGGACGGGCACTTCCAGGGCGTGCTCGACTTCACCAGCTCTGGGGTGCTTGAGCCGGAGACGATGGTGCTGCTGTTCGTTGTCGCCTTTGCGCTGACCACCGACTACGGCGTTTTCTTGCTTAGCCGTATCAAGGAGGCGAGGGACACCGGCATGTCCAATACCGAGGCTGTGGCTCATGGACTTGAACGCACCGGACGCATCGTCTCGGCCGCGGCTCTGCTGATGTCCGTGGCCTTGGGAACGCTCGTGATCTCAAAGATCGAGTACATCAAGGAGCTTGGCCTCGGTGCGGCGTTCGCGATCGCCATCGACGCCTTGGTGGTCAGGCCCTTGCTCGTGCCCGCTCTGATGAAACTGCTCGGCCGCTGGAATTGGTGGGCGCCACCGAGGCTTCGTGCGATCGGGCAACGGGTCGCCGTCGAGGCGGCGGGGTCAAACGGTCGTAGCGACACCTCGATAGGATGATCGTGTTAGTGTCGAGAGACTGAACGGTGGATGGGTCGGCGAGAGCAGTTGAGTATCGAAGAACGGGAATTAATCTCTCGCGAGCTAAGCCGGGGCCAGTCGGTGAGACAGGTTGGGAAGCTTCTCGGTCGGCACCATTCGACGATTTCCAGGGAGATCTGCCGGAACGGCGGTGCGGTGGACTACCGGGCGGTCGGGGCGCAGCATCGTTGTGACACAAACCGGCTTCGACCGAAAGAGAGAAAACTGCTTGCGTCTGCACGGCTGCACGACGCGGTGAACGACGGCCTGCGAGAACAGTGGTCACCGAAGCGGATCAGCGTGAGACTGCGGAAAGAACATCCTGACGACGAGGGCATGCGGGTGTCACACGAGACGATCTACGAGTGCCTGTACCTCTAGGCCCGCGGCGAGTTGCGGACCGAGCTGAAGCTCGCGCTGCGCAAGGGCCGGACGAGGCGGGTGAACCGGTCGCGGACGACCGTGGCCAGGGGCCGGATCGTGGACATGGTCAA
Organism: Candidatus Frankia meridionalis; assembly: GCF_902812655.1. Lineage (GTDB taxonomy): Bacteria > Actinomycetota > Actinomycetes > Frankiales > Frankiaceae > Protofrankia > Protofrankia meridionalis. The sequence continues at coordinate 39,563 of NZ_CADDZT010000049.1, forward strand.
CATCGACGAGCGGCCGAAAGAGGCCGATGACCGTGTTGTTCCCGGTTTCTGGGAGGGTGACCCCATTCTGGGTAAGGGAAACAAGTCCCAGATCGCCACGCTGGTCGAGCGTACCACCCGCTTCGTCATGCTCGTTCGCATTCCCTACGCCCGGAACGCCGAGAAGGTCGCCTACCTGCTGGCCCAGAAGATGGAAACCCTGCCCGACTTCAAGAAGAAGTCCGTCATCTGGGATCAGGGCAAGGAGATGGCCCGGCATGCGAAGTTCACCGTCCGCACCGGCATGCCGGTGTACTTCTGTGACCCCCATTCACCTTGGCAGCGTGGATCGAACGAGGACACCAACGGGCTGCTGCGGCAGTATTTCCCGAAGGGCACCGACCTGTCGTTGCATTCCCAGGAAGAGCTTGATAGTGTGGCCGCACAGTTGAATGGGAGGCTGTGGCAGATGTTGGACTGGTGGAAGCCGGTCGAAGTCTTCAAAGATTTGCTAGCAAAGCACGCGTCGCCTTGACCGCTTGATTCCGCCAAACCTCCGGGTCGGGCCTTAGGGAGATGGGCAGGATCGCGGCAGGGCGCCACGAAAACGTGCTGGCCGCGCGGAGCGAATCAAGCTGCTAGGTCGAAATTCGTCCGCGGTTTATTCGAGTGCCACCGCATCTTTCGGTAGCCACGCTCTGTAAGGGAAAGGAAAAATGAAGAACTCAGGGTTTGTCGACCGCATCGATCTTCCTATCGATCGGATTCCGAGCCGCTGGTACAACGTCATTCCGGACTTACCCCGCCTTCCTGAGAATTACATCGACAACTCCACCGGCGAGCCCGTGACGCAAGAGTACATGGAGCGGCTGCTGGTCAAGGCACTGGCCGCGCAGGAAAGCTCGATGGAACGCTGGGTCGCAATCCCCGAGCAGGTGCGAGAGGCGTATAAGCTCTGGCGCCCGACTCCCTTGGTCCGCGCTGTGGCGTTCGAACGGGAACTCGGTACGCCAGCGCAGATCTGGTTCAAGTATGAGGCGACCTCCCCGACCGGGAGCCACAAGCTCAACTCGGCGCTCGCGCAAGCCTACTACGCGAAACGGGACGGCCATACGCGCCTGGTAACGGATACCGGTGCGGGGCAGTGGGGAAGCGCGCTTTCCCTCGCCTGCAAACTCATGGGCCTCGATCTTCTCGTATTCATGGTGCGTGCGAGCTACCACCAGAAGCCATACCGCCGATACCTGATGGAGACTTACGGCGCCGAGGTCCGTCCGAGCCCGAGCAATACGACGGATTTCGGTCGGAAGATTCTCGCGGAGCGCCCTGACCACCCGGGCAGCGAGGCGACTGCCGTCAGCGAGGCCATCGAGTGTGTGTATGATGACGAAGGCGCTCGGCTCTCGGTTGGCGCCTTCTCCAACCACTGCCTTCTCCATCACACGGTGATCGGGCAGGAGCTACGCGAACAGCTCGCCCAGATCGGCCGGACTCCCGACTTCCTGATCGCTTCCGTCGGATGTGGCTCCAACCTCGGCGGCTTCGCGCTGCCGTTCCTGGAGGACAAGCTCAACGGAGCGGACATCACCATCCTGGCAGCCGAGCCGGAGGCATGCGCCCCGTTGACGCATGGCGAATACCGCCTCGACTTCGCCGACGCCGGCGGCCGGGGACCGGGGGTGTACACCTACACGCTCGGCCACGACTTCGTGCCTCCGCCCATCCACGCCGGCGGGCTGCGCTACCACGGTTGTGCCCCGCTCGTGGGTTTGATCCGGCACGAGGGCCTGCTCGATGCCGTGGCCTACCCCCAAACAGAGGTCTTCGACGCCGGGACCACGTTCGCGCGACTCCACGGCTACCTGCCGGCTCCCGAGAGCGCGCACGCCATCCGGGCGGTCATCGACGTGGCCAATGAATGTACGCGGACCGGACGCGAGGCGACGATCGTCTTCAACTACAGCGGACACGGACTGCTCGATCTCGAGGCCTACAGCCGCTACAACGCGGGCCTGCTCCGCGACGTCGAGGAGGAAGACTTCGCCGCTCCCAGCATGGAAGCGCTGCAGGTATGAAGTCATACTCGCTCTACATAGACGGCAAGGATATCGACGGTAGTCGATGGACATACGTCGTACGCGCCTCGGCTCTCCTCCACGATGCTAAAGTCGCGTTCCAGCACAAGCGGGCGCTCGAGCTCGGGCAGCCCGTCGAGCCGAACGAGGACGTCGTCGGTCGCTGCGCGATAGCGAGCCCCGAAGACAACGATCGCGCCCTTCAAGCGGCGCGGCGAGCAAGCCGCACTTTCCGGCTTCTCCCCCAGAAAGTCCGCAGCGAGATCGTCATCGAGTTCAACGAGACGCTGGCTGAGCGATCAGACGAGCTGATCGAGATCCTGATGGCCGAGGGCCATCCCCGCCGGCTCGCCCAGTGGGAGGTGAGCGGCATGTTGCGCGGCTGCGACGAACCAACCATCAGGTGGTATGAAAGTCAACTTCACCAGTCGTTCGAATCGGACGGCCGCCGGCTCGAGCTGGTTAGGAAGCCCGACGGCGTGGTCTGCGTCAACCCGCCCCAGAACGCGTCTGGATCAAACTCCGGGCTGGGAGTGCTGGCGATCCTGGCCGGCAACGCGCTCGTCGTGAAGGCACCTCGGTCGTCACCGCTGAGCGTGATGTTCGTCTACCGAGACATCCTCGCGCCCATCCTCGAGCGGCGCGGTGCGCCGCCGGGCACACTGAACCTGATCAGTGGCAACGCGAGAAACATCCTTCAAACCTGGACGCGCAGCCCACTAGTCGACGACATCTTGTTCTTCGGCGACAGCGCGGCGGGTCTCAAGCTCGGGGAGGAGTGCGTCAAGAACGGCAAGAAGGCGATTCTCGAGCTGGCCGGCAATGACGGCTTCGTCGTCTGGCGCGACGCGGATCTCGACGCCGCGGCACGCGCCCTCGAGGAATGCTTCTACGGGTCCAGCCAGATCTGCATGGTTCCGAAGTGCGCGGTCGTCCATCCAGACGTCGCCGATAGCTTCCTCGAGCTCTTCCTCGCACGTGTGAAGAGGCTCCGCCCGGGTTACCCGGAGGACCCGGAGATCCTACTGAGCCCGGTGTTGAAGGTCGATCGCTACTTCGACTTCCTGGCCGAAGCGCGCGGAAATGGGGGCGACGTTCTCTGCGGGGGCGAGCGGGTGGACGTCGACGGGGTGCCGTCGACCACGGGCCTGTTCCTGGAACCCACAGTGGTCCGCATCCGCGGCCTCGAACGGGCAAACGGCCTTTCCTGCGTCCGCGAGGAGACGTTCTTCCCGCTGCTCCCGATCGTCGTCCCCGAGCCAGCCTCCGACGGCAAGTTGCTGGAGGACGTGATCGAGTTCCTCAACGGGAACGAGTACGGGCTCCGCAACTCGGTCTGGACCGGCGACGAGCGGATCGCTCACCGGTTCACCGAGGACGTGATGAACGGTGGTCTGCTGAAGATCAACGACTCCCACATCGGGTTCATCTCGTATCTGTCTACCCACGGGGGCACTGGCCGAACGGGGGGTCCTTACGGAGAGCTCAACTACGTCGGACTCCGGACCACGCACATGCAGGGGATTTCGTGGGGTGACGGAGACCCGCGGCCGCTGGATCCGCGGGTCGTGCCGGTCGCCAAGACGGTGCAGGGGTAGGGCCATGTCGACTAACGGTCAGGCCGCGATCCCGTCGGGGGAAAAGCACACGGCCAGCGGGCACTACGACGTGATCATCGTGGGCGCTCGCTGTGCCGGATCGTCGCTCGCCACATTGCTCGCACGCGAGGGCATGAGAGTCGCCGTGGTCGAGCAGGCGAAGTTTCCGAAGGAGACACTCTCTTCGCATCTCATGGAGGCGGACGCGCTCTTGTTCCTGAAGCGGCTCGGTGTGCTCGAGTCGGTGCGAGAGACCGGCGTGCGCTTCATGACGCAGGTCGACATGAGGCTCAACGACCTCCGGATCGCGTCGCGCTTCCCGCTTCGATTCGACGATGTCGGCGGGGCCGCGTTCCTCCGTCGTCACCTTCTCGACTCGATCCTCGCCGATGCCGCGGCCGAGGCGGGTGCCGACGTCCGGATGGGTACGAAGGTCGTTGAGGTGCTCTGGCATCGCCAGCGCGTGTCCGGTGTACGGGTCCAGCACGAGACCTCAGAGACCAGGCTTTACGCGCCCCTGATCGTCGGTGCCGACGGCCGGGCGTCAACCGTCGCCTACATGTGCGGTTCGCGTAAGTACAACGTCCGCCCCAACGAGCGTTCGTACTACTTCACCCTCTTCGAGGGCGCCCACCCGTCGTCTTCCGACCGGTTCGTGTTCCATCGGTGGGGTGACCGGATGGTGTGGGCCGGGCCGGCGGACAGCGGGCTCTACCTCGTCGGAGTCTCTCCTGAGGCGCATGAACGCGACTATTTCCGGAGCAATACCGAACTGGGCCTCATGGCCCACATGCGAAGCTGCGACTCCACGGCGGAAGTGCTCGCTGACGCGTGCCTCGCGGCGAAGATCTCCGGCATCAGGAGATTTGACGGATACTTCCGGCAGGCTTCGGGTCCCGGCTGGGTTCTCGCCGGCGACTCGGGGCACTTCAAGGATCCCGCTCTCGGCAGAGGGATAGGCGACGCCTTCATCCAGGTGGAGGCACTCGCACGCGTGATCAGCTCGGGCCTCGACGGGTCCGGCGGCCTGGACCCGTCG
>NZ_CADDZT010000049.1:44427-46689 GCF_902812655.1 Candidatus Frankia meridionalis
CTGCGCCGGTGGGGCGAGTGGAGAGACAAGCGGTTCGAGGGCCATTACTGGCTCGCGACCGACCTCGGCGGGGCCGGCTCCTTCCCGACGATGGTCCCGGAAGCCCTCCGGCGCTTGGAGGAGCGCGGGGAACTCGACCGTTTCTTCGACCTCTTCAGCCACCGTTCGCGCTACTACGACGTCTTTCCGCTGCGTGACGTTGGGGTCGCAACCGGGCGCCTACTCCTGTCCGGGCGCTGCAAGCGTGCCCCGCTGGTCAAGGAGGCCGTGACGCTCCTGGCCCGTGAGCCCCGCCGCCGGTGGATCAACCGCCATCCGGACCTCGCCGCCTCGGACATCACCGCGGCGCCGGCCAACCGGCCGCGGACCGTCGAAGGCACGACCCCCGCGCCGACCTTGGCCACCGATGGAAGCCGGTGACGTGGACGGGTCGAGGGACAACGGACGTCTGGACGTGCGGCACGTGACAGATGAGGCCCGGTTCGAGGCCGACACGATCGTGATCGGCGCCGGGCTCGCCGGGCTGACTGCGACGCGGGAGCTGAAAGAGGCCGGGTGGACCGTACGGCTGCTCGAAGCTCGTGAACGCGTGGGCGGACGACTCAAGGGCTACTCGCTAGGCGACGGCAAGGCCGTGGATCTTGGCGGGGAATACTTCGGCGACAAGAGCACCGCGATCGCGGAAGTGGCGCGATCAGTGGGGGTCAACGGGTTCCGAACCTATGACAAAGGCAAGCGGGTCTCACTTATCAACGGACGTCGATTCGAGTACACGGGTCTGTTCCCGTGGCGGATGGGGCCGGCAACGCTGGCCGACCTCGGACAGGCGGTGCTGAAGATTGAGCGGCTCGCACGCACGGTTCCACCCGACGGGCCGTGGAAAGCCCGGAACGCCGAAGAGCTGGACAGCCAGACGTTCTGGTCGTGGTGCCGGCGCAACGTGGCCACATCGACGGCGCGCGCGTTTCTCACCATGGCGACCGAGGCCGCGTACTGTGCGTCCCCGGCTGACTTGTCACTCCTGCACGTCCTGTACTACGCGAACGCGTCGGGTGGCTTCCGCTACCTCCTAGAGATCAGCGGCGGCATCCAGCGCTACCGCTTCGACGGGGGCGCGCACAGCATTCCCACGAAGTTGGCGGCCCGGCTAAGGGACGAGGTGCGCCTCGGCGCCGTCGTCCGGAAGATCGAGCAGCGGCCGGACTCGGTCGTCGTCACGGGACCCGGCTTCAAGGCGCAGGCGCGCTGGGTCGTCGTCGCCATACCGCTGACCCTGGCCGGGCGGATCACCTACGAGGAGGCGTTGCCCGGCTACCGCGACCAGCTAACGCAACGCATGCCGGCGGGTGCCGCGATCAAGTGCATCGCGATCTACGACGAGCCGTTCTGGCGCGACGCGGGGCTCAGCGGCCAGGTGACAATCAACGACGGGCCGTTCCGCGTGGCGTTCGACACCTCCCCGCCCGACGGCAGCCCCGGTGTTTTGTCCGTCTTCGTCACCGGATCGGCGGCGTGGACGCTGACCTGCCTCCCACGCGCGGAACGTCGCGTCGCAGTGCTCGACGGGCTGGTCCGGGGGCTCGGACCACGTGCCGGCAAGCCGACCGACTTCGTCGAGCAGAACTGGCTGGACGAGGAGTTCACTCGCGGCTGCTACCACGGGTTCGCGCCTCCCGGGGTGTACACGGCCTGCGGGCCGGCGCTTCGTGCGCCGATCGGGCGCATCCACTGGGCGGGCACGGAGACGGGTGTCCATCAGATGGGCTCCATGGGCGGCGCCATCGACTCCGGGCGCCGCGTGGCCCAGGAGTTGCTCGCACGTGAGGCGAACGCGCTCGGTCCAGGCGCCACGATCGTGGGCGCGGCGGCCCATGGGTAGCAAAGCGAGTTGCCCCGCGTCCGCGCCGCCCCTTCTCGTCGTCGGCGGATACGGCCTCGTGGGCGAACAGGTGTCGCGGCTGCTTCGTCGACGCCATCCGGATCTTCCACTTCTGCTCGGCGGTCGCCATCCTGAGCGTGCCCGTGGGCTGGCGGCCTCGATCGGGGCCTCAACCGTCGCCATCGACGTCAAGGTGAAGCAGCCGCTCGCGTCCCTCGCGGAACACCCAGCGGCGGTGCTCGCGGCGGTCAGCGATCCAGGTGATCACCTGCTCGTCGACGCGATGCGGCGCGGGATTCCGATCGCGGACATCAATCGGGCCGGCCACGCGAATATCCTCGACGTGGCCGTCGCCGCGGCCCGTGAACGCCCGTCCGCGGCGG
>NZ_CADDZT010000049.1:47173-53827 GCF_902812655.1 Candidatus Frankia meridionalis
CCGCCGCGGCGGTCCGCGAGCTCGGTCAGGCCGAGCGGGTGGACATCTCGGCCCTGGCCTCGTCCGATGACCGTGTCGGTCCTGACTCCTGGGGTTTCAGCGACCGGCTCGCCTGGCCTTACTACGCGATGCACCTCGGCAAGCGGCACCCCGCTCACCCGCTGACGGGCCTGCGCCACGTGCGCTGCGCGGACGGCCGCGAGCGTCCGGCGGCACTCGTTGGGACGCTCGAGCAGACCACGTTGCCGCTTACGCTCGGCGTACCGACGGTCGAGACGCGCATGGCCCTACAGAGCGCGGTCGCGCTCTACGGACTCGTCGGGCTGAAGCGCTCCGGCGCCCTGCGCGCACTTGCGCGGCCGGCACTGCGGCGCATCCGCGCGGCCCTGCTTGAGCGCCCGGGAACCGGCGATTTCGCCGGCATTACGGTCACCGCCGAGGGCCCGACCCGCTCGGTGTCGGTCGATCTGCTCGACACCCGAGGGCAGGCACACCTGAGCGCCATCGGAGCCGCCTGCGCCGCCGAGCGGGTGCTCGGGCCAGGGCTTCCGGCCGGCATCTCGTTCCCCGAGCAGTACGCGGAGCCCGCGGCGGACATCGAAATGTTGCGGGAGGCCGGGGTTATGGTGCGTTTGACCGGCTTTACCGGAAATATTCCTCGCCCTCAGCATCGCGACGTGATGTCACTGAGGGCGGCGCGAGAAGAGGTCGCATAGCCATGAACAGAAGCGACACGCCGAGTCTGCTGCTCTGCACCCTGCGTGCCGTCGGCGGCGCCGCATTCCTGGCGCCCGCGCTCGGGGCAAAAAAGTTCGGCATCAACGACGACGCTGAAGGGACGTACCTCGTCCGCCTCTTCGCCGCGCGCAACGTGGCCTTGGCCGGCGGGCTGCTCGCGAGCAGAGGCGAGGCACGGCAGCTTTTATACAAGGCCGGCATCGCCTGCGATGCCCTCGACATCGCGGCCGGGCTACTCGGATTCCGCGCGGGAAAGGAGCGTTCGGCCGTGGTGGCCGACATGGGCGCCTCAATCGTCGCGACGCTGCTCGGCGTGGCCGGACTGATGATGGATCGGCGAGCGAGGGGGGCGCGTTCCCGATGACGACGGTCTCCCCGAACGTGGAAAGCGACCGGGCCGCTACGCCGACGACGGACCGCGAAGACACGGTGTGCGTCATCGGCGCCGGATCCGCGGGCATCGCGATGTGCCGCGCGCTCGCGCTGAGGGATATTCCATTCGACTGCTACGAGCGCCGCTCGGAGATCGGTGGCCTGTGGCGCTATCCCGCACAAGGCGGCAGCACTTGCGCGTATATGTCGCTGTTCGCGAACACGTCGAAGACGGTCATGCAGTACCCAAGCTATCCGATGCCCGACGGCTATCCGGACTATCCGCACCACACACAGGTGGCGCGGTATTTCGATGATTACGTCGACCACTTCGGCCTGCGTAAACACATCCGGTTGGAGACGGAGGTGACCCGCGTCGAGCCCGCGACCGGCGGCGGCTGGGCGGTAACACTCGGCGACGGGACGGTTCACCGGTATCGCGCAGCAATGGTGGCATCGGGAGGACGCCACGGCGTGCCCGTCTACGGGCAGTTCGACGGAACCTTCACCGGCCGGGAAATCCATGCCGTCGACTACGACGGCCCAGCGGATTTTGCGGGCCAGCGCGTCGTGATTCTCGGACTCGGCGCAACGTCAGCAGACATTGCCACCGAGGTGTCGCGGGTCGCCGCAGCCACCCACCTCTCGGTGCGCACCGGCCACTACGTCGTGCCCAAGATTCTCGAAGGGCACCCGATCGACAAGCTCTCCCCGTTCATGAAGAAGCTGTCGGTCGAGCAGCGACGCCCACTGCTGACACTGATGATCAAGATCGTGCACGGCGACATGACGGCTTATGGCCTCCCGGCACCGCCGTACAAGCCCGGGCAGGGTCCGCTGATCTCCAACAGCGAATTCCTGCCGGCCATCGTGCACGGGCGCATCGCTCCCAAGCCGACGATCACGGCCGTCGAAGGACGTATGGTGCGCTTCGCCGACGGACAGGCGGTCGAGGCGGACGCGATCATCCACTGCACCGGCTACCGGATCGCCTTCCCGTTCCTCGATGACGCTCTTGTCAGTGGCGGAGAAGACGCGCCGCCACTTTATCACCTGGTCGTGCCGCCGGAGATCCCGGGACTCTACTTCATCGGGCTGATCCACTCGATGATGTCACTCATGCCGCTGGCCGAGTTCCAGTCGGAATGGGTCGGTGACCTGCTCACAGATGCGGTCGGACTGCCGTCGCGCGCGCAGATGTGGTCACAGATCAGGCGCGCCCGGCGCCGCCAGGACAAGCGATTCCACAGTTCCTCGGGCCACCTGCTGGTGGACCCCAATGAATACGAGCGGCTCATCGCGGCCGAGCGCCGCACATACGCAACAACCGATCGCGCGGATGTCCGCACAGTAACCCGATGGAAGAGGTGAGTCACATGCGTTCGACCACAATCGACCCGACGGCGAGGTCCATGGTCCCTCTCACCGAAAGGCGTACCGACCCGACGAAGTTGCTCCGCGGCCAGTTCCAGCCGCGGCGCGTGTCGCTGCGCAAGCCGGTCAACGTCGGATTGATGGCTGAACTCGCCGCGGAACGGCACGGCCGCGTCCCGATCTATCTGGATCAACCGTTCACCTGGGATCCCGAGCAGCGGGTCGAACTCGACTATGTCGAGTGCGCGACGCTGGTGGGTCGGATGTCGGCGGCGCTCAAGGAAGCCGGTGTCAAGCGGTGGGACCGCGTGGCGATCGTCAAAACGCCGAACTATGACGTCCAGTCCCTCGCCTGGGCGGCGGCCCGCATCGGCGCTATCCCGGCGCTCATCTCGGCACGCCTGGACGTGGACATCATCAACATCTTACTTGAGCGTCTCCAGGCCCGGTTCCTCATTACCGACCCTGAAGTCGCCCAGCATGCCCGTCTGGACGCGGCCCGCCTCCGTGCCCTGTCCTGCACGGCCATCGCCCGCATTGATGGCGGGATACCGGTGGAAGACCTGTGGGGCGGTCCGGTGCCCGCGCCGAGCCCGCTCAAGGATGACGAGCCGATGATGATCACCCATACCTCGAGCACGACCGGGGTGTCGAAGCTCGCCGAAGCCTCCGCGACAGGCGTGACGTTTTCAGCCTTTATGGAGTCCATTTTCCCGTTCGTCCATTCCGCTGACGAGTTGTTCGCGAGCGCCATCTCGCACGTGCACGTGCGAGGAGCTGTGACCCAGATGGCTTCGTTCTCCCGCGGCACCCCGCTGCTCGGCATCGGCAAGCCCGACGACGACACCATCGTGCGCACGTTCAGCCGGTACCGCCCTACGATCGTGGAGGCACACCCGAACGCCTTCGTTGGCTGGGAACAGCTGGTTGACGACCGCTCACAGCCGTTCTCGAGCGTTCGCGTCTTCTTCAACACCTTCGATGCCATCCACCCGCGTACTATTCGCCGACTCCTGGCCGCGTCGAGGCGTGCGTTCCCGGTGTGGATCCAGTGCTACGGAATGACCGAGACACAGGTGGTGTCGGTCCGCACCTACACGAAGCGCGCGGCAGAACGGCTGGGCAGCCGCGACTCGCGCAGCGTCGGATGGCCGGTTCCCGGAGTACGCGTCCGGATCGCGGATCCGCAGACGGGTCGCCGTCGGCGTTCCCAGACCGAGCCAGGGATGATCCAGGCCAGGACGCGGGCGCGGGCACTCTCGTTCGTCGGCACGCCCGAAAAGTTCTCGGAGCGCCGGCACGGCAAGTGGTTCGACACCGGGGACTGGGGGCGTCGGGGCCGCTGGCACCAGGTCGAGGTGCTCGACCGCGTTGCGGACCGCATCGAGGGCGTCGAGAGCTGTCTGTGGATTGAGGACGTGCTCCTGGACCGGATCCCCGACGCGGAGGAGATCGTGGTCGTGCCGGACGAGCACGGTGAGCCGGTCGCCGTCGTCTGCATGCGCAACGGGAAGTCGCTCGGCGCCGACGCCTGGCGGGCCGCGTCCGCCGGTATCACGGGCCTCGGAGAGCCGTTGGAGGTCACGACCGGCGAGTTGCAGCGGACCGCGACCGTCAAGGCGCGGCGCTACCTCCTCACCGAGATGATCCGAGACCGCAACAACGGGCGCTCGGCAGCGGTCCGCCCGGAGGTCGTGCTGCGCGAGGGGGCGTAAGGGGAAGCGCTGCCTCCGATTCCTAGACGTGAGCGCCGGACGGTGACCCGAAAGATAGGAGAGACATTGCACGACATCAGCGAGAACCCATCGATCGAGGCCGATGTCATCGTCGTCGGTGCGGGTTTTGCCGGGATCACCGCCGCGCGCGAACTGAAGCGGGCCGGCAAATCCGTGGCGATGCTCGAGGCCCGCTCGCGCCTCGGCGGTCGCTCACTCAGCCGGCCGATCGGCGACGGCAAAGTCGTCGAGCTGGGTTGCGAGTTCCACGGCCAGTCCGACTCGGTGAGCGCCCGGACCGCCCGATCGGTCGGCATCGGCTCCCACAAGGTCTACGACGACGGATACAAACTGATTGACGACGGCGGCCGGATTGCCCGCTGGAAGGGCGCGATACCCAAGGTCAGCCCGGCCGCGCTCGTGGACTTCGGGCAGGCGGCGCTCCGCATCGAGCGGATGAGGCGTGAGGTGCCACAGGAAGCGCCCTGGCAGGCTCCCCACGCCGTGCAATGGGACAGCGAAACGATGTGGTCCTGGACTCAGCGCAACATCCGCACCAAGGCTGGGCGGTCGCTGATGCGGCTGCTGATCGAGAGCGGGATGGCCGCCTCGCCGGCCGAGGTATCCGTCCTGCACGTCTTGAACTACTCGAACGGCACTGGCGGCTTCCGGGCGATGACGACGGTCACCGGAGGCACCCTGGAGAACCGCTTCGTCGGCGGTTCGCACGGCCTTGCATTGCGGCTCGCGCAGAGCGTGACGGCAGAGACCTACGTGGGCGCGGCGGTGCGACGAATCAACCACTTCAGCGATCACGTCCGCGTAAGCGGCTCCGGGTTCGAGGCGGTAGGCCGACGGGTGGTCGTCGCAGTGCCAGTGCCGCTGTCCGGCCGGATCGAGTACGACCCCGTCCTGCCGGCGTACCGCGACCAGCTCACCCAGCGTTTGACATTCGGTTCGGCAATCAAGTACCTCGCGCTCTATGACGAGCCGTTCTGGCGCGCCGCGGGACTGACCGGTATGGCGATCAGTCACACTAGCCCGGTCCGGGCGGTGCTGGACGGTAGTCCGCCCGACGGCTCGCCTGGGGTTCTCACTGCCTTCGTGACCGGTCCGGCGGCCCACGCTGTCGGTCGCCTGAGCGAGGGGAAGCGCCGCGAACTGCTGTTACGCGAATTCGTACGCTACTTCGGCCCGCGCGCCGGTAAGCCGTACGACATCATCGAGCAGAACTGGATGGCGGAGCCCTACACTCGCGGCTGCTACCACGCTTACGCACCGCCTGGCCTCTACACAGAGTACGGGCCGGCGCTCAAGGAACCGATCGGCCGCATCCATTGGGCCGGGGCGGAGAGCGTGCCCGTCGAGTTCGGCTCGATGAGCGGGGCGATCTATTCCGGCCAGCGGGTCGCGACCGAAATCATCGCATGCGACGCCGATGACGGCCCCGGGCACCTGACGGCCGGGCCGGGGAAACCAGCGACCAGTCGATCTGTCCTATGACGGGAGATGAGCAACATGCGTGACGAATGGACGAGCATGCGCGAGAAGCTGACGGCTATACCGGACAAACGGGCGAGCTGCAGCTTAACAACACGACACACCTCAAAATAGGGTCGCGTTGTGTTTCTCTCCGCGCATATTGCTGACGTCGGTGTCAAAAAGGCAGTCGCGGCACTGCGATCGCGGCCCGACCCGGACACGATCGACGGTCTCCGCTATGCGGAAACCTGGTTGATGAGTCCCCTCCGGAAGGGATTGTTACCCTCGCCGGAAATCCGCGGCGTCGCCTTGATCGCCGCATGGGACGACGACCAGTCGCTCGACCGGTTCCTGTCCCACCCGCTCGCAAAGCCGTACGAGCAGGGATGGCGGGCTCGGTTCGAGCCGGTCCGCACCGTCGGCGCGTGGCCCGGGTTGCCCGACCTGCCGAGGCGGGAGCGACCCACAGAGGACCAGCCGGTCGCAGTGCTCACGATGGCGCGGATGCGGCTCACGCGAATCAGGGCGTTCGCGGCAGCCGCGGCACCGGCTGAGCGGGAGGCACTTCATCACCCCGCGTTCCTCGAGGGGGCCTCGCTCATGCACCCGCCCAACCTGATAAGCACGTTCACGCTGTGGCGGACCGCCCGAGAGATGCGCCAGTACGCGGTCGGGTCCTATCCGGGAGGACACGTACGAGCGATGAAGAAGCACGAGGAACGCGTGTTTCACCACGAGACGGTATTCGTGCGGCTTCGACCGTATGCGGTAGAAGGACGGTGGAACGGACGCAACCCGCTCGATACCCTGGAACCGCTATCGACGGCCTAATAATACAGTAACACTTTCATGATCTAAAACTTTGGCCGTGCTCGTGACCTGTACTGACGCAGTCGATCTTTGGTGTTGCTCGAACTCGTCGCAGGCGTGTCGCGGACGAAACGCCGGAAGGTGTTGCTGTAGTACTAGTGTC